>JBAXSE010000001.1:0-118732 GCA_037130845.1 Candidatus Falkowiibacteriota bacterium
TAGCATCTTTAGCCAAAATGGCAAAAGTGTTGCGTTAGATTCTAGTCGCTAACTAATTTTTAATTTTTGAAATCAATAATATTTTTACCATTACACTTTTATTACAGTAAAATTAAGATCTTTCTTATAAAACAGATAAAAATAAAACAACTAAGTCAATAATGGTAAAAAAAATACCCAAATTAACATTTGGATATTTTTAATAACAATTTTTAATCTATACACATCTTAGTTGTAGTGTATTAAAAATTAAAAATTATTTATAAAATTAAAAATTAAAAATTAAAAATTCATACCCCATCCTCATCTCTTAATCGGCATAATAATATACACATAATTATCATTATCGGCCGGCTTCAAAAGACAAGGAGTATTACAGTCGATCATCTGCCATTTAACAGAAGATGATTTGATATTAGACAAGCCATCCAGTAAATAGCGATAGTTGATAGTCACACTATTATCAGACCCCTCTAATTTGCCATTTAAACCCGCCTCATTCTGTCCTGTCTGGCCCGAAGCTGAACTTATGACCATTTGACCGGCATCGGCCTTAAAATCCAATATGACGTCATTCACGCCACTCTTAGAAAAGATAGCTGATGTCTTGACCGCTCGAGCGAACTCTTCGCGATCCAAAATCATCTCAGTTTTGCACCCGGTGGGGATAATCTGTTTATAGTCTGGATATTTTTCATCAATCAAACGCGAGACAATTTCAATATTATCAAAAGTGAATAAGACTTGGTTTTCGTTCAAGACTATCTTTAATAAATTATTTTCATGTTCGTCGGAATAATCGCCGGAAATAATCCTATTTAACTCTTGTAAAGTCTTGAGCGGTAAAATTACGCGCTTCAATTCGTCACTAGCGCCTTCTGCCAGTTCCAATTTACGTTCGGCTAGGCGATAGCTGTCAGTGCCAACCATCGTTACTACACGGCCTTCTATGGTCAGTAGAACACCCGTGAAAGCCGGTCGACTATCATCAGCCGAGACCGCGAACAAGACGCTAGCCACCGCTTCTTTAAAATCATTAATATTCACCTTATAAACCTGATCACAACTAACCTCTGGGATAAGCGGATAATCATCAGCTAGATCGCCATTAATTTTGGTTTTATAATTATCGCATTCCAACGATAAATTTTGGCCGTCTTGGGCGATGTCGATTTTTTTATTAGGCAATAGATTAATATAATTTGCCAAAACCTTGGCATTGACTGTCAGAGAGCCGTCTTCTTCTATTTTACCGCGTACTGTCGAAGTGATACCCATTTCCAGGTCAGTAGAAATAAGCTTGATTACTCCAGCCTTGGCTTGAATTAATAAATTATTTAAAATCGGTAGGTTATTATTCTTACCGGTAATATAGCTAGTGGCAAAAACCCCCTGTTTGAAATTTTTTTGCAATAAGATAACTTTCATAATTTTATAATTTATACCCGTAATCGTAATACCTTGTATAGACTTTAACGGGTCTGCCTCCCGCCAGGGAGGGATCTTTGTTTCACTAGTTAATTTTTCTTTAAATCTATCTAATTGTTTTTTGCTTTGGTAGTTTTTATTTTTCTTATTCTTTGTTCTCTGTTGCTTAGCTCTGCTTTATCTAATAAATATATAATATTTAATAATAGTAATAATAAGGGCTGTGGGGGAACTGGATAAGCCTTTTTTTGTATTTGCGTTAGCTGTTTTTTGGAAAATTTTCTGTGCATTAACCTGTGTCTCAAAGGTAGACGCAACTGTGGATGAAAAAAGGCTATCAAGTTATAAACCAACGACGCACAAGCTACTGACAGTCAACGCACAGGCTAATACACAACTTATTAACAGATACTCTTGATAAGTTGTTTAATGGAATTTATTTCTTGGGCAATCCTTTCGTTGGCTGCTATTTCTCGTTTAATCTTATTACAGGCATGAATAGCGGTGGTATGATCACGGCCGCCTAACTCGGAGCCGATGGCAGGGAAAGACAAGGCTATTTCTTCACGCAATAAATACATAACCACCTGGCGCGGCTTAACCAATTCTTTTTTGCGTGACTTACCTAACAGATCTTTGGAGCTGATATTGTAATATTTGCTGGCGGTATCGATGATGTGCTGGGGGCCAAGGCTATTTTGTTTGATGCTGGCTAGGGTATCAAAAAGGATTGATTTGGTGGTTTCCAAATCGGGGCTTAGATTATTGAATTCGAAATAAGTGATTAATTTAGTTAGTGCGCCTTCTAGTTCCCGTACATTAGACTCAATCTTTTCGGCCATAAAATGAACGATACGGTCGGGGATTAGGTAGTTTTTTTCGGCGCATTTGTTTTGCAGGATTGCGATGCGAGTTTCGTAGTCAGGCATAGTGATGTCAGCCACCATACCCCATTCTAAGCGGGTTAGAAGCCTGGTTTCCATGTCTTTAATGGTCTTGAGCGGCCGATCGCAAGTTACGACAATCTGCTTGTTGGATTGGTGCAATTCGTTGAAGGTGTGGAAAAACTCTTCTTGAGTGCCATCTTTACCGCCTAAGAATTGGATATCATCTATTAATAACAGGTCGACATTGCGATATTTTTCCTTAAGAAATTTGGCGCGGCCGCTTAATACCTCGTTAATGTAATCATTGGAAAATTTTTCTGAGGTAACATAGAGGATTTTTTCGGTTTTTTTAGCCAGTTCATTGCCGATAGCTTGCAGTAAATGGGTTTTGCCAAGACCTGATCCGCCGTAAATAACCAATGGGTTATAGGCAACGCCCGGGTTAGAGGAAACGGCGAGAGCGGCGGCGTGCGCCAGTTCGTTGTTTTTGCCGACGATAAAATTGTCAAAGCGATATTTGGTATTAAGTCCGAATTTATTCAATGAGCTGGTTTTAAAGGTCAGATTGTTTAGGCTGTTGATCGGCAAGCCGTCTTCTTTGGCTTCTTTTTCTTTGATCGGCGTAGTTGCTTGAGCCGGTTCCTTTTTGGTTTCAATCTTGTAGATTATCTTAATATTCTTTTCCTTGGTGACATTTTGGAATGCGGTAACAATCTCCTTGTAATATTTTTTCTCTAACCAAGCCTTGGTAAAAACGTTTGGAACAGAAATAACCACCGTGCCGTTGTCAAAAGCACTAATGAAAGTTTTTTTAAACCAAGTGGTAAAACTAGCCTTGGAAACGCTAACTTCTATCTCGCCAAGGACGGCTTGCCAGAGTTGATCGTTATTCATAATTTTGATGGTTATCGCAATAAAAGATTATACCAGGCTTTGTAAAATAAATAAATACGCTTAGCAGTAGATAAACTGTTGATAAGTCTATTTATTGAATTGTGGCAATCTTAATACCTAACAGCTAAAATGTAAACATAGCCAAACTTCTTTTATCTTAAATTAAATTATGCTATAATATGAATACTTAAAAATAATATATGTCAATCTACAAAAAAGTCTTTACAGATTCCTTGAAAAATGTTTGGTATAATCCTAAATATTGGTTATTCGGCTTATTTGCCATTTTCTTCGGCGGCAGCATTGAGCTGGAATTGTTTGATAATTTTTTTAATCAATCAAAAAATGTTTATGTTGATTTGACAAGCTCATCTTTTGGCGGATTTTTTAATCCTGCTGTATTAAGCAAGATACCGGCAGCCGCCATGAATGACTTTGGTATGTTTGCTAAGATGAGTTTCTTGTTTATCGCTTTTTGCATCTTCTTGGCGATTATTGTCGTGCTGGCGATTCTGGCGCAATTAGTGATTATTAACAAAGTTTATCAATCCAGAAAAAACAAACAGCTGGTGGATGGTTTATCAGAGACTTATACACAATTAATCAAGGCTAATGTTGATAAGTTGTGGCCGGTTATCTCTATTAATATCGTTTACAAAGCTTTTGTTTTCTTGTTGTTTATTGTAGTCGGGCTGCCTGTTATCTTGACTGCCAATAACCCTGTCTTTTGGTCTGATGTAATCTATATACTGCTATTTGTCTTAATCTTGCCGGTGGCTATTGTAGGAGCGATGATCCTGCGCTATGCCACTGTGTATATCAAGGTTAAAAGCATGACGATTAAAACGGCAATTGTTGCCGCTTGGGATTTATTCAAGAAGAATTGGCTTTTGACTATCGAAATGTCCTTATTACTCTTCTTTTTGACTATATTAGCTAGCTTGGCGGTGGTTATGTTGATTCTGGCCCTCTCGATCCCTTATTATTTCCTCTCTTTAGTTATCGGTTTAATCTTACCTCAGCAATTTGCCCTCCTTTTGGTAGGCTTGTTTATAGTCATTGCTTTTGTAGTATTTATGATTGGCGCATCCATGATTTCGACCTTTAATATCGCAGTTTGGACCAATTTATTCAGTGAAATAGAGAATAAGCCAAAAGATGGTAAAATCGCTCAAATAGTCAATAAATTCCGTAACCGCTAACTGTTGACAATTATTAGCTATTTTGTTATATTCATTTGGTATTAATTTAAATTTATGCCAAAAAGAACTTATCAACCGAGCGGCAGACGCGCCAAAAGAAAGCACGGATTCCTCAAGAGAATGCTGACCAAAGCCGGCCGCAACGTACTTAAAGCCAGACGAGCCAAGGGAAGAAAAGTATTATCAAAATAAAGCACTCTTATAGGGACTTTCGTTAGTCCCTTTATTTTTATGCTCAAACGTATTAATCGTCTGGCAAAAAGGAAAGAGTTTGAACAGCTTTTCGCTTCCGGTAGGGCTATTTATGGCCGTTTTTTGGGTCTGCGTTTTACTGCTAATGATAGCGGCCTGCCAAAAGTGGTAGTGATAGCCGGTAAAAAGGTTAGTAAAAAAGCGGTTACCAGAAATAGGCTCAAAAGACAAATAAGAGAGGTAATCCGTTTGCGGTTAACCTCTTTTAATGGTTTAAATGCCGCTATTATTGTTTTGCCAGCGGCAACCAAAGCAACTTTTGTCGATTTTAAAGGGGATTTGGACCTGCTTTTAAAAAAAGCCAAAATAAGCTAATATGTGGTATCAGATAGATTGTTATTTGGTAATGTTTTGTGTCGGCGTGATTAAGGTTTACCAGAAGACATTATCGCTTGATCATGGGCCTCTACGTTTTCTGAAGCCCTATGGCCAATGCCGCTTTCGTCCCACCTGTTCCGACTATGCTATTGCCTCTTTTAATAAATACGGCTTTTTTAAGGGATCATTTAAGACAATGTGGCGGCTGTTGCGCTGCAATCCTTTTAATAAAGGCGGTTACGACCCCGCTTAATTAATAAATATGACAAATTTTTTCAATATCATTTTCTATCAGCCGATTCTGAATATAGTTATTTATATCTATAATATCATCCCTGGCCATGAAATCGGCCTGGTTATTATTGTCTTGGCGGTGCTGGTAAAACTGGCAACCTGGCCACTGAATGCTAAAATCCTCAAATCGCAGAAGATGATGAATGATCTGCAGCCGAAATTGGAGGAATTGAAGAAAAAGTATGTCGATGACAAAGAAGGACTGTCCAAGGCAATGATGGAATTGTACAAGGCAGAAAAAGTAAATCCTTTTGCCAGCTGTCTGCCGATGTTAATCCAATTACCGATCTTTATGGCTGTCTACCGCGTTTTCCGCGATGAGTTGAGCGGTAAGGCGATTACCATGTTATACCCTTTTGTGAGCCATCCTGGCGTCATTAATGCTACCGCCTTTGGCTTCTTGTCTTTTGATAAACCTAATCTTTATTTGGCTGTTATTACCGCCGTCGCCCAGTTCTTCCAGGCCAAACTAATGCCGATGAAGCCACCGGCTACGCAGGGCGAAGGCAGCAAGGACGAATCGATGGCTGTAATGATGAATAAGCAAATGTTGTTTATCAGCCCTATCCTGACCTTTATGTTCTGCGCCACCGTACCGAGCGGCCTCGCTTTCTATTGGCTGTTGATTACCGTGCTGTCGATAGTCCAGCAGAAGATGATCTTTCATAGCATAAATAAGTAACAACAATTTATCCCGTCCGCCAGCTGGCGGATCGTCCGGGATCTGAAATACTTACAACTACAAGTATAATAAGAAAAAGTTAGACCGCTAAGGTGTAACTTTTTTGTTATCTAATCAATGGCTACGTTTTCACAATTGGTGCATTTTACAGATCCTTGCCTTCGCAGGGATAAATTGTAGGAAAATAAAAAGAGGGCTCACTGAGTACCCCTAATATTTGTTGTTTTATGAGTATCAAGTTGAGCCCCTTCCTTAGAAGAGAATTTTTTATTTTTTCCTAAGGAAATTGTAATTGTGTGCTACCGATTCACGGTAATATTTAGTTTAGTAAAATTACCAGTAGTTTTTTTATTTTTGTTTTGTTGTTTGAGTCAGTAGCCCAATTAATATTGTAGAAAGAACTTTATGAATTCATTATAGCAAATTTTAGAGAAGCGGTCAAGGGTGTGGATGTGTATAACTATTGTGTACAGCTATTGTGCTAATATTAAATAAATATTTTGGTAAATATTTTTGTCAAAAGTATTTACCACCAACTTATACCTTGATTGTGCACAGGGCTGTGAATAAAATATCCTGAGTTGTTCACAAGTTATCCACAGAATGCATTTTATCCCTGCGAAGGCAGGGATCTTGAACCCGTTTTATTTTTGCATTCATAAATAAAAAAAATAGCTAAAATACATTGATTTAGCTATTTTTTATTGCAGGCGTTTTGAATGGAAAGATCCCTGCCTTCGCCAGCCTCGCCAGCTCGTCTAGGCGGGCAGGGATAAATGAAATGGAGGTCACGGTGGGAGTTTCCACCCTAGCGGGTGGCAGGCGCGCTCGGCTAGGCCTGCGGCCTGACGCCTCACTTGTCCAGGGTCAGCGGGGACGTGCCACCGGCACCTCCTCGGACGTTCGCTGCAAGGCATTTGCTCAGACGCAAATGACTTTAGCTCACTCCTGACCAGTTCGACTCCCCTTTGCCAAATATTAATATAAAAACACACCCCCAAAAGGGTGTATTTTTATTTTAACAGAGGTCACGGTGGGAGTCGAACCCACGAATATCAGTTTTGCAAACTGAGGCCTTAGACCACTTGGCGACGTGACCGCGAGAAAAATCTGTCTGAACTATATCAAATCGTCTATTAATTGGCAAGGTTTGGCGGAATACAAAATATTCTGTTAAATGATTTAGGTTTCAATAAATATGCTCCTACAAATACAAATTATTACAAATCTACAAATAAAACGTAATGTTTAGATGCGGATTTGTAGATTTGTAATAATTTGTATTTGTAGGAACATGTCTGTTTTTTTAATTATTAAAATCATGGAAGTAGTCAATGTTTATGCACAAAACAAAAGCCGCCCCGATTATACATCGGGACGGCTTTTGAATAGGCTTATTGAGTGGGTATAGTAGAATTGGCAACTGTTTCTTGGTATTTAATGATTTCTACGGTAACGGTGCGTCTACCCCACTGCATTGCCTTGGCTTTATCTTCCTTTTTCATAGCGATATCAACGCTAGTAGGATAGCGGGTGTTCATACGGTCAGTGACCATACATTCACCATAGCCTTCTATATTCAAGATGGTACCAAAGGGCACAAAGTTGGCTGCACAACGGCTGTAGCCCAATTCAAGGGCTAGACAAGCATTTTCGCCATTGGCGGTCGTACAAGCATCTGCGTCAGTCTGGTAAGGGTCGCCTACATTATAAGCGGAAACCGATCTTTTTGCGCTGGACACCTTAATTCTTTTGATTTCAGGCTGTTGTTCTGTAGCGACTGGTTCGGTATTGGATTCTAATGCAATTTGTAATTCTTTAGCATGGGCAACCATGGTAGCAATGTTCATAGTAGAGCTTGATATCAGGGTTGATGTAGCATCTGACTCCTCGGCGGCTTGCGCCTGGTGTAGAGCCGGAGCTACAGAAAAATTATAAATGGTAGTGGCCAAGAGAATAGCCACCAAGCGTTTCTTCTTTAGATTCGTGAGCATGTGTTTACTGCTACTTGAGTCCATATAGTTTTGGGTAAATAAAAACCCCCCTGTTTAGGGAGATTTAAAGTTGACGCCAGTATAGCATGGATCAAAATATCTGTCAAGCTTTTCTAACCTAAAATGTCTCTATAATACTTAATATTAGCCAAATTATCGATGTAGTCAATAGCGATAAAACCGAGGGTAATCCGTTCTAAGCTGACTTTTTCTTGGCTTGAGTATAAGACTGCAGCCTTTTTCATATTCTTGATTTTCTGTTGGTTGAGAGCATCGCTAGCTGTGCCATAGAGGCTTGAGGCGCGAGTTTTGACTTCTATGATATGTATTTGCTTGTTAAATCGGCTGATTATATCAATCTCAAGGCTGCTAAAGCGAATATTTCTAGCAATAATCTCGTGTCCTTGTTTAGACAAAAAAAGACAAGCGGCATCTTCACCTCTTTGTCCAAGTGCGTCTTTTCTTAGCATATTACGGAAGGTATTTGTCTTTTATCTGAAGATTAGGATCAATACCGGCGATTCTTTTCTTGATTTTTAGGCGGTTTTTGAGCAATAAAATAATCCAAATAATTATTTCTAATAACCACATTAATAACCAAAAACGGGCTGCCAAATAAGGAATTAATTGGTAGCTAACAAAAGATAGGATCAACGCGATAATGCCATTGACCGCTAAAAAGTATTCTAATTTTTTCCACCAACGACCGTAACCGCCTTCTCCCGGTTTGTTTTTTAGTTTTTTGACGCCGAAATAGCTAGCGGCTAATAAGGCAATGCCAAGTCCAAACAGGCCAATTAGCCCATAAGCAGGCAGACTAGCTGGCCGTGGATTAAGCCAGTAGTTTAGTTTCCATGGATTGTAGAGCATAATACTTGTCCCACAGATCATTTATAAAACACCAGACCGAAATGGTACTTTCCGGCCATAAATTCATCATGTTTGGCGATTCCTAATAGTTTTGCTGCCTGAATTACCTCTATTTTATTTAAGCGGTGCTCAGGAGCCAAAGGACTAGATATTTTTAGCCAATCGATAACGGCAATCTTTCCGCCTTTTTTGGCTATGCGGTAAGCTTGCTTAAGGATATTATCGTATTTTTGACTTTGATGCAAGGTGTTGATTATCAACACGATATCAACAGATTCATTAGGAATATTATTGGGTCCTTCCAGATCGGTCCAGATGGTGCGTATGTTGCTAAAATTGTGTAACGCGGCCTCATGTTCGATGGATTGCAGGTGTGCCTTAATGATGTCTAATGCGTATATTAACCCCTTTTTTCCTACCTTTTCTGCCATCAGGAAGCTAAAGACGCCGGAGCGGCCGCAGCCGAAATCAGCAATAGTCATGCCGCTGGCAACGTCCAATTTTTCCAGGATCAATTCGAGGTTAAGCAGTTTGGTGTTGAAATTTGGGATATACATTTATCTATTTTAGCACTTTTTGGAAAGCGAGTAAATATCTAAAAATATTTAATTGTATGATGATTAGGCGAACTAATTATAAGTTTTAATAGTTTTAGATTTATGAATTAGTATTTGCGGATTGTTTTATCCACCAACAATTTACTTTATTGCAGCAATTATTCCACAGTCTGTCTGCCGCCATATTAAATAGCAGGTCAAACACTATAATTGTTCCACGTGGAACAATTGACATATTATAAATATATTTATTAATAATATTTAATATTAGCCAAATTTGCAACAAAATTAGTGTAATTTTTCTACAGCATGGCCGGCAACAAACCTAAAATTTTCTCTATACACAGCAAAATGTTCCACGTGGAACATTTGTCGTGTGCTGAGATTATTAACGCTTATGGGTGGACAGGCTGTGGAACATTTGTCATGTACAGAGAACATGAAACGCTATTAGTGGACAGGCAGTGGAATATATAGACAAATATACCTAACAAGAGAGAGATGCATTGACTTTTTCATTAATTAGTGCTATTATAAAGGAAAATTGTTAATTAAATTGGAGTTATCTTGGTTGATTGTACTTTAAGAATCGGACCCAATAGTGTTGCTATATATAGAGCGCCTGATGAAAAGGTGATGGCGGAGATGGCTTGGAGCAAAAACCATTTTGATGAATTGACGGCTTTAGAATACTTAATGCCTAATATGCGCGAAAAATTAGCCTTTTGGCTGACTTCTCGAGCGGTAGCCAAAGTGTTTTATCGGGCTATAGGCAAAAAGCTGTATGTAGGCAGAAGCTATATCAAGCTAAGCACTGCGGTGATTATTCATAAATTGAGTAAAAATGGGACCACGATTGGATTTCATCATGGTGAAACTGTTTATATTGCACGAGTAAAGGACTTTGATAGCCTGATAAAGGTTGTAGCTCATGAATTAAGCCATATTTATGGGCGTAAAACATATCTTCATCAAGCTATTTGGAATGAAGCCGATCAAGATTATCGGGATCATATATCAACGGTCCAATCCGGATTAACGTATTGTGCAAATGATGACTGGTGCTATGATGGCCTTAATGAGGCGATGACTGAGTTTGTGGCTCAAACGGCAATGAAGCCGCTGCGTAATGGTAGGTTATTCCCCTTTTTGTTCGGTTTGCACCAGAAGATGGATACAGTTTCATATCCCTTGCACTTCGCGATACTAATGTCTTTTGTTGAGAAAGCTAATAAACGGCACAAAAGAAATATTGGACTTGAGTTGATTAGAGAATATTTGTTAGGTGATATCAAAAGTTTTCTTAAATTACTTGATATTAGTCCAGAGGACGCCGAATTGTTGAAAACAATGGACACTAGCTTTAAATCTGCCAAACAAGTCGCAGAAAAAATAGGCATGAGTTATAGTTTTGTTGAATAATATAAGAAGGGTACTCCCCTTCTTTTTTAATTATTCCATCCGCCAAGTATTATTGACACATACTACAAATGTTCCACTGCCTGTCAGCCTTCACAGTAAATAATAGGCAAAATCTGTAGATTGTTCCACGTGGAACAATTATAGTAAACATAAAAATTGTTGGCGGATGGAACGTTTTATTATATCTGGTGCATTATTCATTAATAGTGGCGGACAGGCTGTGGAACGTTTGTAATGATTAGGTAAAATATTTAGCTAATATTAAATAATTATTTTGACAATGAATTAATTTCAATTTTTACTTAAGCTTTATAGCATTGACTTATAGATAATAATGTGTTATAAAAGAGATAATATTTTTTGTTCTATTATAAGGAGTAATAATGAGCACTTTTGCTGAATACAGGATTTGGGCCGGAGTACCGGACGATCTATTAAGTGTTGAAGACGATGAGCTGCTGGAAGAGTTGCGCTTGGGTAGTCATAGCGTGTTTTCATATGGTAAAAACACTTATGAGTACGGTGAGCAATATATGCACGGCGAAAAGATTGGTTTTGGTGTAACTATTAAAGAATTGAGTTGGGATAGTGAATTGACAGAAGAGAATGACTATGATCCGGCGCAAGTAAAAGTAACGTCGGTTATACTAAGAATCGTCAAAGCTAAGTTCAAGGAGCTGGGCATTGAGGCTATTCCCCGCCTTTATCATCACCTGGATTTGGGTGGCTAAAAGTAACATAAAAAGACAGAATAATCTGTCTTTTTTCTTTTATCTTGGTGTTTTATAGATCTTTTTTTGTTAATCCCCTCTTACATATTTGAAAGTAGTTTGATTATGATGTTTGAATATAATAGACGTTATGGAGGTTCTATTACACCCTCTAAATGAAAAGATCCCTGCCTTCGCAGGGATAAATTCGGGGTGGACCGTAAGGGATTCGAACCCTTGGCCTTTTGCATGCCATGCAAACGCTCTAACCAGGCTGAGCTAACGGCCCTTAGTAAATTAACAATTATCAATTTTCAATTATCAATTAATGAAGGCAGAAAAAATTATAACTTTTGATGGAGATAAAGTCAATAGATTGGCTTTATTGATAAAAAAGCGCCTTCCTCTAATTTTTAATTATTAATTCCTAATTCTGTACTCAGTTCTTGTGCTCCCGCGTGGAATCGAACCACGATCTAGGGCTTAGGAGTCCCTTGTTTTATCCATTAAACTACGGGGGCAGTTTGATTTGACTAATATATACTATGTTGCCGGCTTTGACAAATCGTCAATATTTGCTATAATATTAGTAAATTTATAATTAAGTATAAGCTATGTTTACCAAAAATTCCAGTCTTGAAGCGGTGGACAAGGACATTGACACTGTCATCGGGGCTTCGGTCAAAGTGGAAGGCAATTTTGTTTGCGATGGCAACATCGTGATTGAAGGGGAGGTCAGGGGGATTATCGAAACAGGCGGATACTTGCAGATTGGAACCAACGCAGTGATTGTGGCGGACGTCCAAGCCGGCAATGCCAAGATTTCGGGCAAAGTGCAAGGCAAATTGATTGTGAAGGGGCATCTTGAATTGACTGAGACAGCGCAGATAACAGGCGATATCAAAGTTGGTTCGTTGGAGATTGCTTCTGGAGCGGTATTAAACGGACATTGTGCAATAAGTAAGGCTCACGCCGAGGTAATCGAAGAAGAAGGCCCAGGCGCCCAGTAAGCATGTACACATATATCTACGACAATGAGTTGGCAGACAAGAAGTATTTCGCGCCCTTAACCAAAATAGAAAGCAGGATTACCGAGCTGGGGTTAGGCGGCAGGGTGGTGCGCATGAATAATTTGCGCAACTCGCGCGATGCGCTGCTGGAAGAGATCCGCCGCGTACCGGAAACACTAGTGGTGATCGGTGGAGATCAACTGATGAGCCAGACGATCAGCCTCATCGGCGGCTCCGGCATACCTCTTGGTTTGATTCCTTTGGGCACCGGCAATAAGCTGGCTGCCTCTTTGGGTATCAATGAAGAAAACGCGGTAAACGTTCTATCTGCCAGGCGCCTAGTCCAAATGGATCTGGGCATAGTTGACGACCGGACTTTTCTAAAAAAGGCTGAGCTTTTTGGCAGCCAACTGGCGTTGGAAGTAGACGAACTTTTTGTTTTGCACGCTTTATCTGATTTAAGCATTAACATTTACAATTATCTGGCCGAAGACGAGGCGAACTATCTGCCGAAGCGGCCGGTGCCGACCAGCGGCGACCTGACCTTGGCGATGTTCAAGGAAATGCCGCAAGGGTTTTTTAAGAAAGAGATTAGCCGCGAGGTTAGTTCGATAAATTTTAAACATCTGGCGATAACAGGGGAGGATGTGCGCGCGATTTTGGATGATTATGTCGAGGTTAAGAGTCCGCGCGAGGTTAGAATTCTGGAGAAAGCGCTGGATGTGATTGTAGGGAAGGAGCGGGATTTTTAATCCTGCATTTATCCGCGCGAATGCGTGGATCTCCCCACAAGGGCTATTGCGCCTAATTCAATAAAGCTTGACTAGAGTCGCGGGAAAGGAAATATCGTATGAATTTATCCCAGGTACTCCCTGGGATCTCCCCACGAGGGCCGATGAGAGTAATCTAATAATTTGGAAATAGAGTCGCGATAGAAGAAATGTCGATATTTTTGGTTCGAAAATTCCTTACAAAACTCTTCTAAAGATTAAATCTTATTACGGACCTGAGAGATCCACGCGTTTGCGCGGATAAACTCGGAGGGGACGAATGTTACGCACCGGCAGTTTTGATTTTCTAAAGTTTAGTAATTAATCATCGTCCTTTGTGGGGAGATCCACGCGTTCGCGCGGATAAACTCATCAAGGCAAATACAAAAAAATGCCATTAATACCAACAGTCATAGAAAAAACTTCAGGCGGGGAGCGCGCTTATGATATTTATTCACGCTTGCTCAAAGATCGCATCATCTTCTTGGGCGATCCGATCGATGATCGCGTGGCTAATTTGATTATCGCGCAACTTTTGTTTTTGGACGCGGAGGCGCCTAATAAGGATATTAAATTTTATATCAATACCCCCGGGGGGTCTGTGACGGCCGGCATGGCTATCTATGACACCATGCAATATGTCAAATCGGATGTCAGTACGATTTGCGTCGGTATGGCTGCTTCGATGGGCGCCTTTTTGTTGGCGGCCGGCGCTCCCGGTAAGCGCTTTACCTTGCCGAACAGCGAGATTATGATCCATCAAGTGATGGGCGGCGCCGAGGGGCAGGCTTCGGATATCAAGATTCGCGCCGAACGCATTCTCAAGATGCGCGATAGCATGAATAAGATATTAGCCAAGCATACCGGCCAGACCATCAAGGATATAGAAAAATATACCGACCGTGATTACTTCCTGACAGCCGAAGAGGCTAAGAAATTCGGCCTGATCGACAAGATTATTTCCAAATAATGCCACTATCAAAAATAGGCCTCGCTGGCCTATTTTTTGTTTGGTTGATATGTTATAATTACAACAATTAAATAGCCTTTGATATGAAAAAAAAGATTTTTTTCTATGTTTTAATTATCCTGGTAGCTATATTGGCTCCGACGGCTGTTTTTTGGATCAAGGCGCAGTCTGCTGCTACAATTACAATCAACAATAAACCATCTTCTATTGCCAGCGCCCAAACCTTTGAAGCCGGCACTAATTTTGAAATCACTTCTTCGAGCACTATTAGGGCATTGGCAATCAATCAGAATAATTATCCGACTTCGCTGTCAGTATCTTATAACACTGCCAACAGCCGGGTTTTTTATTTTTCGGTAAACCCCGCAAGCTTCGCCGCAGGTAACTATCAGATTAAGGTAACGGCTTATGCTGGCGGCACTCAAATCTACGATTCATTCTCAACGCACATCGGATCAACCACCGCCACCAATACATCGGCTGCGGGCACTAGCGGCACCACAGCAGCAACAACACCAACTTTGTATATCTACCCCAAGGCAACCAATATCGTATCAAGTACGGTTTTGCGTATTTATACTAATTTTGACGTAGCTTCTGCTGCGGATATCCATACCGAATTATACCAGGCCGGCACCAAGGTATCGGCAGACGGCGTTGTGGCGGTTGCTTCTTATCCAAGCGGTTCTCTGAGGAATTTTATCTTAAGTTTCCCCGGCCAGATTGCTAATGGTACATATCAATTGAAGGTGGCAACAGACCTTAATGGCGCGACTATTGCCGACTCATTGTCTGCCTCATTTGAGCTTGTTAAAACGCAAGCCGCTAAGCGTTATTGCGGCGCCGCAGATTATAGTTGTGATTGGGGTGAATGTGTTAGCGGGATACAGACGCAGGCTTGTAAATTAATCAGCACCTATTGCCAAGAAGACCCGACGCGAACACCGGGCGGCAAAACGCAAGCTTGTCGGATGTCCTGCCAAGAAGCTGATTATGCGTGTACTTGGAGCCAATGCTATAATGGCCAACAAACAAAAAGATGCACAGCGCCTAGCAGCTGCACTCCAAATTTTACCGGAGCTTTCGGGCCGGAAACAAGGACTTGCCAACCGAATTGCACAAGCGCCGACTACCAATGCAAGTGGAGCGATTGTATTGATGGAAAGAAGAAATATGAGTGCGTTCTGACAAGCGCCAGTTGCCATGAGGTGACAGCCGGGCCGCCGGCTGTTAGCCAGGATTGCAAGTTGTCTTGCACTACCGCCGATTATGAGTGCGGTTGGAGTGAGTGCAAAGACAGTACTCAATTTACACGCTGCGTTTTAAAAAATACCGATTGTATTCCTCTTAACCTTGTCCCCGAGAAGCGCGAGTGCCAAATGCCTATAGAATGCAGTAAGGAATATTATACTTGTTCCGACTGGGATTTGTGCCATCCGGATGGAAGGCAGAGCAGGACCTGTGAAAAATCCAAACCATGCGATCGGCCTGTTAGCGGAGTACCGCAAATATTCCAAAAATGCGATTATGTTCAGCCGGAAGCGGCGCCCGAACTTGTGGTGCAAGCTCCGGCTGTAGCGGCGCCAGTTGTTTCTCAGCCAGTAGCAGCGCCGGAAGCGGCACCCGTAAACATCCAGGCCCCGGCCGCTACCGCTAATTTAAATCAAGCTGACGCGCCTATTTGTATCGAGGCTGGTTTTACAGTGCCGGCGGATTGCGATTGGTATCTCAAGAGCCGTTTGGGCGCCGAGCAGTGCTATGCCAACAATATCCAAACCAAAAATGATTGCAAAAAGTTCTTGATTGATAAATATGGTTTGCCTATAAAATGCAGCGCCTTGAATCAGGTGGAATGCGATCGTCTGTTGACTAATGTTATCTTGGCTAATTTTATCGAAACAGCGCAAAAGACCCAGGCTCAAGATCAATTGAAGCCCTTGATGAATCAAGAGGTTGTGTTGGACGCATCCAAGGGTACGGTGACTCTGGTGAATAACAATAAAGAAGCGGCTAGCAGTACGCCGGTGCTGTTATTAGATAAAACTTTGATTCCGTTTGCGCCCAGCGAACAGCAGGTGACTGCCACTCTAGTGCCAACGCGCGAAGCGGCCGGAACAATCGCCGCGGCTTTTGTGCTTGATTCTGATTACGATGGCTTGCCGGATGATGTGGAGAAGCGCATCGGCACCGACCCCTTTAAGGCTGATACCGATGGCGATGGCTATCCGGATAGCGTGGAAGTGGCTACCGGTTTTAATCCTTTGGGCCCCGGCCGCCTGGGGAAGATTAGCGGTTTGGATTTGGCCATTGCCCATCAAATAAAATTAGAACAACCAAAAGGCAGCGCCGCTTCTACTTCGCTGCAGATTTCCATTGATAAGATAGAAACAGTCGGCCTTGATACGGCAAACAAAAAAAGCCAATTGTTATTAACTGGCAAGGCTGTTGCCGGTACAGTTGTAACAATCTTTATTTATAGCGATATCCCACTGGTTGTAACCGCGCTTGCTGATACCGATGGCAATTGGACTTATCAGTTGGACAAGACATTGATTGACGGCAAGCACGAGGTTTATGTCGCTATCAATGATAAAGCGGGCAGTATTGCCGAACAGTCAGTTCCTAAATCATTTTTTATCAAAGAAGCGAAGGCTGTAAGCGTCGATGATTATGTGCAGGCTCAAGAATTTGCGCCGATTGCCGATTCTTCTAATTTAAATGTATATTATTTCATAGCAGGCGGAATATTGCTGATTGTGATTGCGTTAATCAGCTTCATTATACTGCGCCGACGCATAGCAGGAAGTTATGGAGAATAAAGGCGGACATTTTTTGCGAGATAACAAGCAGATTATCTATTCGATAATTCTGTTGTTTGTTATTCCTTCCGCCATTGTCTTTAATTCGGCTCTTTTTAGCATGTCCTATAAAAAAACCATTGATCAGACCCTGTATACGACGGCAGTAACGGCCGGCAAGCTGGTTAATGTCGCTTTGTTAAACGAGTTTTCTGATTGGACGGCGGTGCAGCAAAAGATCGAAACAATTGCCAGTTATGAGCCGAATATAAAAAGCCTGGATGTTTTGGTGTTTGACCAAGAAAAGTTTGTAGTCAAAGCCAGCCTAACCAAGAGCTTGATAAACAAAACAACTGTCTCGGGAGCTTATTTAATCGCTTGGAGCCGCGATTATCCGACAGCTCAGCAAGTCAGCGAGGATGGCGGCGTAGGCCGGCAACGGGCGTGGTTGGTAACGATGCCTCTTAAGGATGTAATGGGCCAGAAAAAGGCCTTACTGGCCCTAAAGATAACTACCGAAGCAGTTGATAAATTTTCTAATGATACCCTAGTGCGTTCGTATTGGATATTGTTGGCTACGCTATTGGTAATTATCTTATTATTGTTTGCAAATTCCCGCTTATTTGAATACGCCGGCTTATATAAGAAGCTGAAGGAAGTGGACGACATGAAAGACGAGTTTGTCTCGATGGCTAGCCATGAATTGCGCACGCCCATCACGGTTATTCAGGGTTATGCCGATATTATTATGAAGGACAAAACCGGGCAATTGGTGGTAAATGACAAGGTTAAGGAATTTTTAACTATGATGAGTGCTTCAGCGGAGAGATTGCGGCTGTTGGTAGAGGATTTGTTAAACGTTAGCCGTATCCAGCAGGGACGCTTAGAGGTCAAATTGACGCCAGTCAAACTGGGTGAGGTGATAGCCCAGACTGTTAAGGAGTTGACCTTGTCTGCTCAGCAGAAAAACTTAGCCTTAACTTATACAGACAAGGCTGAGCCTGGGATGTTGGTATTGGTTGATAAGGATCGTTTTAAGCAGGTCATTATAAACATCATCGGCAACGCCATAAAATACACCGAAAAAGGCTCAGTTGAGGTGGGGCTGGAGCTTGACGGAAAAAATGCTATAATGAGAGTTAAGGATACGGGCATCGGAATTTCGACCAAAGACCGAGAGAAGCTTTTCCAAAAGTTTTACCGCGTTCAAAGCAGCCAAACCGCCAAGATATCCGGTACAGGCCTGGGGCTTTGGATTACGAAGCAGATCGTAGAGATGATGCAGGGTCAAATTGAACTGGAATCAATGTCCGGAGTCGGTACCGAGGTGATATTGCAGTTTCCAATCGCAAATAAATAAACAGGAGGTGCTTGAGCTCTTGGCCTAAGGCGAGGGGTGGGGCCCGGAAGCTTATTATAAATATGTCAATTTTTAAAAAAGAACCAGAAGAAACCAGCCAGCTGGAAGAGCACTTGGCTAATTTCGAGTCTGATGAAGGTCAATTATCCATAGACGTTTATCAGCAGGATAACGATTTAATCATCAAATCGACAATCGCCGGCGCTAAGCCGGAGGATATTGATATTACTCTGGCCGGCGATATATTAACGATCAAAGGCAAGCGTGAAATGGACGAATACATCGACTATAACGACTACCTTTATCGAGAGTGTTATTGGGGCAAGTTCTCTCGCACCATCATCTTGCCTTTTGAGATTGATGAGAGTAAAGTGGACGTAAATCTGGACAAAGGCGTTTTGACTATTGTCCTACCCAAGCTGCAAAAGAAGCTGGGACATAAGATAGTGGTAACCGGCAATGACTGAGATTATTAACCCGGGCAGCAGCCATAACTTTCAAAAGTTATTGGCGGAATTAGAACAAAACAAAGAAGCCGAGGGCGGTCCGCAAGAGTTAGCCGAACAATTTTTAAAAAGACTGATGAAAGACCGGTATGAAGAAAGAGGAAATAAAGGAGCCGATATTGGAGCATGATTTTGTGAAATCAAAGTTATTAATCAAGTGGTCTATAATAGCCGCTTCTTTTTTGGTAATTTGCGCCGTGCCTGTAGCGGCCTATAATTACCATTATGGCAATTATTTTTTCCCTGGTTTGCGCGTTGGCAATCTAATGATAGGAGGGAAGAAGTTTAGCGAGGGCGAATTTTTGTTTAAGGAGAGAAGCGCCAGTTTAGCGGCCGGATTGCAGGTAAGCTGCGGAGCATACCAATTCAAGCTAGAGCCGGAGATGTCGCTTAATGATTCATTGATAACTGTTTATAGCGTTAATAGCCAAAGCACTTGGAAAAAGGTTATGGCTTATGGCCACAATGGTCCGATCGGCCAGCGGCTTGAGGAGCAATTAGCCCCTTGGCTTAGCCCTTCTTCTATCGGCCTAGCTAGGATTGATTGGGATGTTTCCGTTGATCGCGATAATTTATTGGCGATTATTAAGCGTGAATGCGCCGACCTGGAAAAACCGGCAAAAAATGCTGAATTAGAGCTGGTTAATGATGTTTGGCAACTGACGCCGGAAGTCCAAGGCGTGCGTTTTGATTATGATCTGGTCGGCAATCGTCTCGAGCAGCAATTAAAAAATGGCAGCGCAGAAAATATAACATTAGCCTTGGATACGGATTTGCCGCAAATAAATTTGCAAGAATTAAATAACGGCTTATTGACGCAGGCGGGCGCCTTTGCTTTGCCTACTTCTACTGTTTGGCTGGCTGTCAATCACGACAAGCAACAAGTCAGCCCGGACCAGCTTAAGAGTTGGCTGGGATTAATGAAAGAAAGCGGAGTAATTAAGGTTGATTATAGCAGCGCCAAGATTTCTAGCTACTTGAATGGATTGGCCTTGACGATAGATAAGGCTGCACGACGTCCGAGGTTTAATGTAACCAATGGAAAGGTGATTATCGAAGAAGCCGCTCAACAAGGCCAAGCTTTAAATATTGGCGAAAGCGCTAGCAATATTATCAATGGTCTTAAAACCGGCAGTTCCACCATTCCTTTGGTAATCGACTCTGTGGGTGTGGAGTTTAGCAATAGCTCTACCACTCTATCCGGCATCAAGGATTTGCTGGGTGTCGGCACTTCAAATTATACCGGTTCACCTGTCAATCGCCGCCATAATATCCAAGTAGGTGCGGCTTCTTTGGGCGGTATTATCGTTAAGGCCGGTGAAGAATTTTCGACCATCAAGGCGTTGGGCGAGATTGGAGCCAAGACCGGTTATCTGCAAGAATTGGTTATCAAAGAAAACAAAACTATCCCTGAATATGGCGGCGGACTGTGCCAAGTGGGCACAACCATTTTTCGCGCTGCCTTTAATTCCGGTTTGCCGATTACCGAACGCCGCAATCATTCATACCGCGTGGCTTATTACGAGCCAGCCGGCACGGATGCCACTATTTATGACCCGCAACCGGATTTTAAATTCTTAAATGATACCGGCAATGACATTTTGATTTTGACCGCTGTCGATGGCGTCAATGCCCGTTTTGAAATCTGGGGCACCAAAGACGGCCGCAAAGTCGAGTATACTTACCCAACCATCTTTAATATTGTGAAGCCTGGACCGACCAAATATATGGCCAAAGAAGGTATGGCAGCCGGTACCAAAAAATGTATCGAGAAGGCGCACAATGGCGCTGATGCCTATTTTGATTATAAGGTGACTTATCCAAATGGCGAGATAAAAGAAAAGCGTTTCAGTTCTCATTATGTCCCATGGCGGGCGGTTTGTCTGGTACCGCCGGGAGATCCGCTGTTAGGCGGAGATACGGCCACTTCAACGCCAAGCCAATAGCATTATTAATACAAAAGAACCCTCAATTTGAGGGTTCTTTTTGAAATCTTTTACAGATTGGTTCTAGCGGGTAGGCAAGAAAATTCTCGCTAGAAACCGTCTAGTCGTAACCGGACAATATCTAGCAATAAACTCCCCATGCTTGTCGTGCCTAGCCCGCTACAAACAACCTGTTTTCGTAACGAGTCGTCAATATAGCATAGAAAGAGAGTCTTGTCAAGGATTTTGGCTATAATAAAGGATGCCTCTAAAATGCCTAAAGTTAGGTAAATATGAGCTGTTAAAAACTGCTAAATTTTCTCTTGTGCGCTTATGCAAAGAGGTTATCCAGAGGTATGCGCTTTGAGAGTTAACTTTACGGCCGAATGTAAAAAGATTATACTTGAATATAGATTAAAATATATGGACAAAGATAAACAAAAACAGTTAGCCGGGCATATAGATGAATTAAACCGTCTGCAAGAATCTCAACGTTTGGATTTCCAGCGCGAGACAGCGGCGATTTTGGACGAACTCAAGCTTTCGCTCAAGGACAATCAAACAACTGAATAACTATATGAACGAAAGATTTGGAGCCAACAAGGGACATACTCAAGAGTTTGAACGGCCAAGAACACAGGATTACGGCCAGGGAAATATCGAGGCGTCTATACTAAAAAATGCCGAAATGATAGAAGCGCTGGACCGGGAATTGGAGTTTATCGCCAGTCGGACTAGAGCCAAAGAGCAGTTGTATAAAGTGGAAAAGGCCCGGACCAAAATCAACAAGCTGACTAAGAGGTTTCTTAAGGTTAGCGGTTGTATTTCGGCTGCTTTAATCTTGGGCGTAAGCGCGCTTAAGATTAATTCTGACGAACATCACAAGGACCTAATCAAGACAAAAGATAGCCAAGGCAAAGAGCATTTCCAGCACCCAGATCAAGAAACCAATCATATTTTGAACGTATTGGCCGGACAGGAAAAGATTAGCTATGAGGAAGCTTTTAGTAATTACAAAGAGTTTGAAAAAGATGTTTATAAAAAAGTAGGCATTACCGACCTTCCTGATTTTGAGGGGTTGAGCCTTAAGCAGCTTGATAGCCTGAATAATGCCAAGAAAGGAGTGCCGATCGGAATGACCGAGGATACATTTAATGAATTTTATAGCATGGAAACGATGGATGTGCCGGAAGATAAAAAGGAACAGGTCTATAAGCTGGTCTGGCAGATCGAAGAAGAATGCGGCAATCCGAATATCCGCTGGAAGACGGAAATTCCGAGCTTGATGGGCGTTTCGGCTCCAGCTAACAATAGGATTAGGGCGCACTATGATGAGTTGAGTAATACCATGTATATTCCCTTGTCCAGCTTTGGCTTGAATGGTAGAAATTTTCAGCCGGTAATGGCCGAGTTGTCACATGGCAAACAATTTAAGGATATCAGCCTGAAAAACCTGGCTGGCAATGCCGCAATAATCGGACGTGTGGGCGGCAAGATGCTGACGGGCAAAAGTATGGATGATGCCTATGAGGAGGAGTACAATATTCCCGGTACAATTGAATACGAGGCCCATAAGGAAATCCAGCCGCAATTAATGGAAAAATATAAGCCATTGATGGATTTGAAAAGCAAGGCAAGGCCTGATAAAAAATAACCAAAAACAATCCCGAGACAGCTCGGGATTGTTTTTGGTTAAATGATTTCTCTTAAGTATTGAGCGGTGTAACTGGTCTTGTGTTTGGCCACATCCTTGGGCGTACCTTGGGCGATGATTTGGCCGCCGCCGGAACCGCCTTCCGGGCCGAGGTCGATAATCCAGTCGACTGACTTGATGACATCCAGGTTGTGCTCGATGATCAGGATGGAGTTTCCCTTGTCGACCAGCTTGTTGAGGACGGATAAAAGGCGCTTGATATCGTCGAAATGCAGGCCGGTGGTCGGTTCATCCAGAATATAGAGGGTCTTGCCGGTGGCGCGGCGCGAGAGTTCGGTAGCTAGTTTGATGCGTTGGGCTTCGCCGCCCGAGAGGGTGGTGGCGCTCTGGCCCAGTTTGATGTAGTTGAGGCCGACTTCGGTGAGAGTGGTTAGCTTGTTGCTGATAGCCGGTATATTGCGGAAAAACTCGCGGGCTTCTTCGACGGTCATATCCAAGACGTCTGCAATATTCTTTCCTTTGTAGTGGATTTCCAGTGTTTCCTTGTTGTAACGGCGGCCATGGCAGACATCGCACTCGACATAGACATTGGGCAAAAATTGCATCTCGATAGTATTGATGCCGTCGCCGGAGCAAGCCTCGCAGCGTCCGCCTTGGACATTAAAGGAAAAACGGCCGGCGGAGAAGCCGCGCATTTTGGCTTCGGGTAGGCTGGTAAATAATTCGCGGATAGGAGTAAAGGCACCAGTGTAAGTTGCCGGGTTTGAGCGTGGAGTGCGGCCGATGGGGGATTGGTCGATTTCGATAACCTTGTCCAGGTTTTTGAGGCCTTCGATGCGGTCATGTTTGCCGGGAGCGTCTTTGGATCGATAGAAGAACTGAGATAAGGCTTTGGCTAGGATGTCGGTCATGAGGGTAGATTTGCCTGAGCCGGAGACGCCGGTGATGGCGACGAACTTGCCTAGGGGAATCTCCACATCGACGTTGCGCAAATTGTGTTCGGTGGCGCCGAAGATCTTGATTGATTTGTCGTTGCCTTCACGATATTTTTTGGGCGCGTCGATTTTCTTTTTGCCGGATAAATATAGTCCGGTCAGGGAGGCCGGATTGGCTTTTATTTCTGTCGGAGTGCCGACAGCCACGATGTGGCCGCCATGTTCGCCGGCGCCCGGGCCGACATCGATGATATAGTCGGACTCCTGCATAGTGATCTCGTCGTGTTCGACGACGATGACGGTATTGCCGATATCGCGCAGGTTCTTGAGCGAGGCGATCAGCTTGTTGTTGTCGCGTTGGTGTAAGCCGATAGATGGTTCGTCTAAAATATAGACAACACCCATTAGGCTGGAGCCGATCTGAGTGGCCAGGCGGATGCGCTGGGCCTCGCCGCCGGACAGCGAATTGGATTGGCGGTCTAATGTGAGGTAATCCAGGCCGACGTCGGACAGGAAATTGAGACGGGCTTTGATTTCTTTGAGGATAGAACTGGCGATTTTTGTTTGCTTGGTATTAAAAGCCTTGCTTTTGTCTAAGGCGATAAAAAATTCTTTGAGATCAACAATCGGTTGCGCTGTGACATCGGCAATAGACTGGTCGGCGATCTTGACCGACAGCATTTCCGGCTTAAGGCGCTTGCCTTGGCAGACGGTGCAAAGCAGCGGCCGCATATAACCTTCGATTTCGCGGCGGGCGTAATCGGAATCGGTTTCGCGATAACGGCGTTCCAGATTGGCAATGACGCCTTCGTATACCATGGTGCGTTCGCCGCTAAAGCTGGCTGATTCCCAGTCGACAGTCACTTCTTTGTCGCCGCTGCCGTAAAGGACGATATCAAGTTGTTTGGGGGTTAGGTCTTTGAGCGGGGTATTGAGGTCAAAACCGGATTTCTCGGCTATAGCGCCCAATGATTTGAGCCGCCAAAGCTGGCTGTTCATATTATTGTGCACCCAGGGCTTGATGGCGCCTTGAGCGATAGTCAGTTTGCGGTTAAGGATCAGGTCGGGGTCGACTATCAGCTTGGTGCCCAGGCCGGAGCACTCTGGACAAGCACCGTGCGGGCTATTGAAGGAAAAATTACGCGGTTCTAGGTCAGGGAGGCTGAGACCGCATTTGGGGCAGGAGAGTAGCTTGGAAAACATTTTGCTTTTGCCTTTAGCGTCCAGGAAAGTGACAAGGCCGTTGGCTAGATCCAGCGCTTTGTCGGTGCTTTCGGTTAGGCGGGAGACGTCATCTTTGTTTTTGCTGACGGGAATGCGGTCGACGACGATTTCCAAAGAATGCTTCTTTTGCTTGTCGACAGCCAAATCTTCGAATTCTTCCAAGGGCATAATTTGCCCGTCAAAACGTATGCGGGAGAATCCGGCGCGGATAACTCCGGCAATGACGCTTTTGTGTTCGCCTTTTTTGTCTTGGATAACAGGGGCAAGAATGGTAATTTCTTGGCCATCGTAGTCTTTTTTGGCCTGGGTGATGATTTCGTCCAAAGAGTATGGCCTGATGGCATCGCCGCAGTTAGGACAATGAGGCGTGCCGACGCGCGCAAACAATAGGCGCAGATAGTCATATATTTCAGTGACAGTGCCGACGGTGGAGCGGGGGTTATGGGAAGTGGATTTTTGGTCGATAGAAATAGCGGGAGATAGGCCTTCGATTGAATCGACATCCGGCTTATCAATCAGCCCGATAAACTGTCTGGCATAGGCGGATAGTGATTCGACATAACGGCGTTGGCCTTCGGCATAAATAGTATCAAAAGCCAGGCTCGATTTGCCTGAGCCGGACAGACCGGTAATAACTACCAGTTGGTCGCGAGGAATATCAATGTCGACATTTTTTAAGTTATGCACGCGCGCGCCGCGCACCTTGATGAATGAGTGGCTCTGACTTGGTTTTGGCGAGGCGGTTTTGTTTTCTTTTGGCATATATTTGTAGTGCTAAATTTTCGAAATTCAATGCATTATACAATCAAATCGCCATAATTGCAAGTGCTTGATGAAATATTCGATTTTTGGCGGTTAAAAAAGATTAACCGTAAAAAATAAAAACCTTTCAACGAAAGGTCTTTAACGCAAATGCAAGTTATAACAAAAAGATTAAGCCGCCAAAGATGGTGGCAGATAAGAAGAAGATAAGCTTAAAGATCTTGCCAGCGCCTTTTTTGTCATGGGAAAAATAGATGTTTATAAAGGTATAAACGGCCATTAATCCTAATAGCAGATAAAAATAGACAAAGGCGAGGGGTCGGTTTAACAACCCGGCCATTAGTCCGACGGAATTAAGCAACAAGCAATTCCCTATCGAACTGATTAGCCAGCCAAAGGTGTCCCAGGCCTTGGAGTCGTGCCAGTATGAGATTTTGCTGTATGCCAAGGTGGCTACGAATAATAGGGGAATCGATAGGATTAGTTCGGCCAAAATGACTGGCGATACTTTGTCTGGCCCCAAGGTGAAGATAATGGTGATAATAAAGAAAACTAAGCCGATCATGGTCGAATTAATGGCAATTCTGGATTGGGCTTTTTCGTGGCTGGTTGCGAATACGAATTGTTTATCCGCGTTATTCTTTTTCTTTGGCATGGTGATATATTATCATTTTTGGCAGCTTTCGGCAAATCAACAAAAAAATATTTATAAATATTTTTTATTATATTACAACATATTTTGGCTGTTAGTGTGAATTGACGAGATTGCGAAAAAGGATTATAAACTAATTGGAGCTAGGGATTTATTCCCCAGTTTTCTTTTGTGCCATGAATTCACCTCCGGTTCTCTCGGAGGTCTCCCCACGAAGACCTTGGTGTGTAATTAAACAAATCAAAAACAGAGTCGCGAGAAATGAAATGTCGTATGAGTTTATCTCCGGTACTCCCGGAGGTCTCCCGACAAAGACCAAAACGCATATTAACACAAAGCATAGCCAGAGTCGCGGGAATGGAAATGTCGGAATTTAAAAGGGATTTAATGAATTCGAGGACGAATTTTTAGTTACTGGAAAGTTATTAGATAGATAGTTTATATTCCTTGGTGTTACGTACCTAGGAGATCCACGGGAGTACCGTGGATAAATACTGAGGCAGTTTTGATTTTCTGAAATCTAATTAATTAGCCTTATTCTTTGTGGAGAGATCCACGTCCGCCAGCTGGCGGACGCGGATAAATGCTTTTATGAAGGAATTAATCAGCACTTATCGTGAAGAGCTAGTCTTGTTTGCCAAGTTGAGTGCCTGGATAGGCGCGCCAATTATTCCGGCAATCTTCTTAGGCAAGTGGCTGGACGGACATTTTCATACCGCTCCGTGGCTCTTTTTGGCCACTATGCTGCTTACTTTTATCGGCTCTATGTTGATGCTAGTAAAAGAAACGGTAGCCGTAATCGGTAAATTTGCACCTGATAAAAAATATGAGCGAGAATCAGATAAATAATAATCCAAAGACTTCGGCCGAGACAGGCAGTGCTGAGCAACCAACAGCGCATGAGGGTGCGGTTGAGCCAAAAGCCGAAATCAAGACTCAGCATACGTTGTATGCCGAACCGATAGCTAATATCGGCGGTTTTACTGTCACGAATTCTTTGCTAAGCTCTTGGATTGTCCTGATTATTATTTTATGCGCCTCGCTAGCGCTACGTAAGCGCATCAAGATGATTCCGGGCCGCGCCCAGTCGATCTTTGAGATGTTGATTGACCAGGTGATGCAGATGTTTGATACTGTGACCGGCAGCCGCGAAAAAACCAAGCAAATCGCCCCATTAATTTTTACTTTTTTCTTTTTTATCCTGATAAACAATTGGTTTGGCTTGCTGCCGGGCGTCGGTTCCTTCGGCCAGGTGATCAAAGTGCATAATGAATTGGAGTTTGTGCCATATTTGAGAGGCGCTACGGCTGATTTGAACACCACTTTGGCATTAGCGGCTATCGGCCTGGTGGTTAGCAATATTTTCGGCATAATGGCCGTAGGCGCCAGCAAACACTTCAATAAATTTATTAATATCAAGACGCTTTTGGAAATACCGAAGAAAATCAAGAACGATTGGACCGTCATTCTGGTTAACCCGATTAATGTCTTTATCGGCCTGGTTGAAACTATCAGCGAGGTCGCTAAAGGAGCTTCGCTATCCCTGCGTTTGTATGGCAATATCTTTGCCGGCGAAGTGTTGCTAGCCTCTATTTCCGGCATGCTGGCCTTTGGTTTGCCGCTGCCGTTTATGGCGCTGGAAATCTTTGTCGGCTTGGTCCAGGCTTTTATTTTTTCAATCCTTGTGTTGGTATATATAACTTTGCATACCAGTCACGAAGAACATTAATATAATAATTAATAAACAACATTATGGAAAATGTCATGTTAGCCAAAGCTCTTGCTATTGGCATCGGCTCTATCGGTCCTGCATTGGGTATTAGTTTTATCGGCGCTAAGGCGATGGAAGCTATTGGTCGCAATCCGGAAGCAGCCAACAAATTGTTCGTCCCTATGATCATTGCTTGCGCCTTCGCTGAAGCTGTCGCTATCTATGCCTTGATCATCGCCTTGACCATCACCAAATAAATTGATTATTTGCATTCCGTTCCTGAAACTTCGGGAACGGCAGCAAGTTTTAATCAATTACACATATGGGACCAATCGTAGAATTATTTCATTTGAATGTCGGCCTTTTTCTCGGCCAAGTGGTCAATTTTGGCATTATTTTTTGCGTGCTTTATTTTTTTGTTTTCAAGCCATTATTTAAGGCTGGGGATGACCGCACCAAGGTAATCGAAAAAGGCTTGGCTGATTCAGAAGAGTCCGCTAAGAAACTGGAAGCAGCCGTTGCCGAACAAGGCAAGATTTTGGATGCCGCCAAGGTTGAGGCTGCGGCGATTATGAAAGAAGCGAAAAAACAAGCCGATGAACGCAAAGATACTCTGATTATGGAAGCAAAACAGGAAATCGGCAAAGTGATTAACCAAGAAAAACAAAATTTACAGCAAGAAAAGGCGGCGGTTCTGGCGGAAATCAGGGCGGAAGCAGCAGATTTGGTGGTAGAGGCGGCTCGCAAATTATTGGCCGGTTCTTCGGAGATAGACAAAGCAGCCGCAACCAAGGCCTTAAAAGAGAAAGCTGAAAAGAAATAGCTCTACACGATTTATGACAAAAACCAGCGCTCAACAATACGCCCAGGCCGTGCTCGATGAATGCCTAGACAGCCTGCCTAAAGACTATCCTAAGATTTTGGATTCTTTTTGCGCCGTACTGGAAAAAAATGGCGATTTGAGCAAGTGGCACGAGATAGAAAAAGCTTTGTTAGTGTTGGATGATGAGCGCAACAGTGTTTCCAGGGCCGAGCTTTGGTCTAGTCGGCCTCTAAGCGACAATGAATTGGAAGGATTAACAGCGCAAGTCATGGCTGATAGCGGCCGCCAGCAGGTAGTTTGGAAGCAGCGGATAGACAAGAAGCTGTTAGGCGGGGTTATTGTTAAATACGGCGACCGAGTGTTGGATATGAGTTATGATGGCAACTTGCGACGCCTCAAAACATTCTTGAGTAATTAATACATATTATATGTCTGAAACTAAAGATTATATCGTAGAGCAAATCCGAGAGCGCATCAGCCGCTTTCAGAACTTGGCTGAGACTAAATCGGTCGGCCGCGTTTTAAAGGTGTCTGACGGCATTGCCTTAGTCTCCGGTTTGTCACAGGCCATGATGTCCGAAATTTTGGAGTTCAAAGCTGCCAGCGGATCGGTCATGGGTGTGGCTTTGAATCTGGAAGAAAATCAGATCGGCGCCATCATTTTGGGCGACTATACGGCCGTCAAAGAAGGCGACGAAGTTGTGGCAACCCAGCGCATTCTGGAAGTGCCGGTCGGCGAAGCGATGGTTGGGCGCGTGGTTAATGCCTTGGGCGAACCGGTAGACGGCAAAGGGCAGATCAAGGCCGCCGCTTTTTATCCGGTAGAAAAAATCGCTCCCGGCGTTATTACCCGCCAATCTGTTACGCAGCCGGTGCAGACCGGCATCAAGGCTATTGATGCTATGATTCCGATCGGCCGCGGCCAGCGCGAGTTGATTATCGGCGATCGCCAGATCGGCAAAACCGCTATCGCCATCGATGCTATTATTAATCAGAAAGGCCAGAACATGAAATGTATTTATGTTGCTATCGGCCAGAAAGAATCCAAAGTTGCTAATATTGTCGCCAGGCTGGAAGAAGCCGGCGCAATGGAATATACCACTATCGTCTTGGCCGGCGCCAGCCACCCGGCCGCCTTGTTGTATATCGCGCCTTATGCCGGTTGCGCTATGGCCGAATATTTCTTGGATAAGGGTGAGGATGTGTTGGTGGTCTATGATGACTTATCAAAACACGCCAACAGCTATCGTGAAATTTCTTTGCTCTTGCGCCGTCCGCCAGGGCGTGAAGCCTATCCCGGCGATGTCTTTTATCTGCATTCCCGCCTGCTGGAAAGAGCTTGCAAGCTAAACGCCGAACACGGCGGCGGCTCGATTACCGCTTTGCCTATCATTGAAACTCAGTCCGGCGACGTATCCGCCTATATCCCGACTAATGTTATTTCTATTACTGACGGCCAGATTTATCTGGAACCAGATGCTTTCTACCAGGGTAATCGTCCAGCCGTGAACGCTGGCTTGTCTGTTTCACGCGTCGGAAGCGCCGCTCAGATCAAGGCGATGAAAAAGGTAGCCGGCAAATTGCGCATCGATGCGGCTCAATTCCGCGAACTGGCCGCCTTTGCCCAATTTGGTTCGGATTTGGATGACGAAACCAAAAAGAAGCTGGAACGGGGACGATTGCTGACCGAAATCTTTAAGCAAGATCAATATAATCCTATTTCGGTGGCTAAGCAGGTTTTGATTTTCTTTGCCTTGACCAATGGCCTGATCGATAATCTGCCTTTGGACAAAGTGAAAGAATTTGAAGCCGGCTTGTATGAATATGCTGACATCAGCGGCGCCAAATTGTTGGACAAAGTTGCTACCAGCGGAGAATGGAACGAAGAGATCGAGAAAGAACTGAGGGCTTTAGTTTCTGATTACAAGAAAACTTTGCAATATCTGCAATAAGTAGTCTGAAAAATATTTAAGTAATTGTTATCCCAAATATATTATATGGCTAAGACCAGGGACATTCAACGCCGCATCAAATCGATTGGCAATATCAAAAAGATAACCCGCGCCATGGAAATGGTGGCGGCAGCCAAGATGAGAAAAACGGTAGAAGCGGTACTTAAGACCCGTACCTATGCTAATCTTAGCTGGGAGACGGTTATTAATATTGCGCGCATGTCCGCAGAAAAACACGAGCCATTGCATCCTTTGTTAGCCGACCGAAAAGAAATAAAGAAAGTGGCTATAATCATAATGACTTCCAACCGCGGTTTGTGCGGCGGTTTTAATTCATCGTTGGTGGCTAAGGTGCGGGAATCTATCCGCAAGCATCAGCAGGTAGGCACCGATATGGCGATTGATACCGAGTTTATCCTGTTGGGCAAGAAGGGCGAAGTGCTGGAGCGCTTAGGCTATCAAGTGGCTGCTGTTTTTCCAAAAATGGAGGTGGCCTTGTCTTTTGATGAGATTAAGCCGATTGCCAGCCTGGCGCGCCAGGAGTTTTTGAACGGTTATTATGACAAGGTATTGGTGGCCTATACTGATTATGTTTCGGCGTCCAAGCAAGTGCCTCGAGTCAAGCAATTGTTGCCGGTGGAAGTTGACGGGCATGACCATCATTTGGGCGTCATGGGCAAGTCGGCTAAACTGGATACCAGCTTGGAATATATTGCCGATAAGAGTAAGAAGCACCTAACCGATCATGGCTTTACGCATGACTATACCTTTGAACCGAATCGAGCTGAAGTATTGGACAAGATGTTGCCGAAATTAATCGAGGTCCAACTCTACCAGGCATTATTGGAAACCAACGCCAGTGAACACAGCGCCCGCATGGCGGCTATGCATCAAGCCAACGACGCGGCCGGCGGCATGGTAGATGATTTGGTTTTGTTTTATAACAAAGCGCGCCAAGCAGGCATTACGGCGGAGATCGCAGAAATATCTGCGGGTGCTAATGCTTTGCAATAAAAACTGCTCCTACAAATACAAATTATTACAAATCTACAAATCCATACCGAGACGTTTAATTCTAATTTGTATATTTGTAAAAATTTGTATTTGTAGGAACCTGTAATTTTATTAATTTACAACACAACAAATGTAAATTGTTATAAGTAAGCAAGTCAGCAGTTCAAAAGATGAAGCCAGGATTTGTAGATTTGTAATAATTTGTATTTGTAGGAGTGTGCAATCTTTTTAATTTACAAAACAACAAATGTAAATTGTTATAAGTAAGCAAGTCAGCAGTTCAAAAGATGAATCCAGGATTTGTAGATTTGTAATAATTTGTATTTGTAGGATTATAAGAATATGGAAAATGAAAAAAAGGGTGTTGTTAAAACTATTATCGGCGTAGTCGTCGATGTTTATTTCGAAAATAATCTGCCGGCTATCTATAATGCTTTGGAAACGAGCATTAACGGCCGTAAGCTGGTCTTGGAAATCGAACAGCATATCGGTTCCAATATTGCGCGCACTGTGGCTATGGGTTCTACCGATGGCTTGAAGCGCGGTGACTTGGTGTCCGATAGCGGCGCGCCGATTTCGGTCGGCGTTGGGTCTCAAACCTTGGGACGTATTTTTGATTGTCTGGGTAACGCGGTCGATGGCGTTGAGGCGCCTAAGTTTGATAAGGTATATCCTATTCATCGCAAAGCCCCGTTATTTACAGAGCAGTCTAACAAGGTGGAAATCTTGGAAACCGGCATCAAGGTTATCGATTTGATCTGTCCGATTGTAAAAGGCGGCAAGGTCGGTCTGTTCGGAGGCGCCGGCGTCGGTAAGACTGTCGTTATCCAGGAGTTTATCAATAATATCGCCAGCCAGCATGGCGGCTTTTCTGTCTTTGCCGGCGTCGGTGAACGCACTCGCGAAGGCAATGATTTGTATCATGAAATGAAGGGCGCCGGCGTTATCGACAAGGTGGCAATGGTCTTCGGCCAGATGAATGAACCGCCTGGGGCCCGTTTGCGCGTCGCCTTGACCGGTTTGTCCATCGCCGAATATTTCCGCGATGAGCAGAATCAGGATGTTCTGTTTTTCGTCGATAATATTTTCCGTTTCACCCAAGCCGGCAGCGAAGTATCCGCCTTGTTGGGCCGTATGCCTAGCGCGGTCGGCTATCAGCCGACTTTGGCTAGCGAAATGGGACAATTGCAAGAACGCATCACTTCGACTAACAAAGGTTCCATCACTTCCATCCAAGCTGTTTATGTGCCGGCTGACGATTTGACCGATCCGGCTCCGGCCACCACTTTCGGCCATTTGGATTCGACAGTCGTTTTGTCCCGCGGTTTGTCCGAACTGGGCATCTATCCGGCGGTTGATCCTTTGGACTCTTCTTCTATCATTCTTGATCCCAATATCGTCGGCGAAGAGCACTATCGCGTTGCTCGCGGCGTGCAGAAAATTTTGCAACGCTATAAGGAATTGCAGGACACCATCGCTATCTTGGGTATGGAAGAATTATCAGCCGAGGATCGCTTGATCGTCTCTCGCGCCCGCAAGGTGCAAAAGTTTTTGTCTCAGCCTTTTACGGTTGCCGAAGCTTTTACCGGACGCACCGGCAAGTATGTCAAAGTGGCTGATACTATCAGAAGCTTTGCCGAAATCTTGGATGGTAAGCACGATCACTTGAGTGAAGATGCCTTCTTTATGGTTGGCTCTATTGATGAAGTAAAATAATATGAGCGCTCCTTTGATGCAATTCGAAATTATTACTCCCGAAAGGATTGTTTTGCGCGAGGAAATCAATGGTTTGACTGTGCCGACCGAAATGGGAGAAATTACCGTTTTGCCGGGGCATATTCCGCTGGTTTCCATCGTGAAGCCCGGTGTTATTATTGTCCATCGCGAGGCTGGCGACCAGGGAGTCTTGGCGACAAGCGGCGGATTTTTGGAAGTACTGGAGGGCAAGGTAGTCATCTTGGCTGATACAGCCGAAATGGCCAGCCAACTTGATGAAGAACGTATCAAAGAGGCTCGAGCTAAGGCTGAGGCTCTCAAACAGCAGGCCAGCAATACTGATGATGTCTCGTTTACCGAGGCGTCCGCCATGTTGGAAAAAGAATTGGCGCGCTACAAGGCGGTCAAACATTGGCGTAAACTAAAATCATAACCATTTTATAGAAAATAATAATATATTTATGGTACCTTTTAATATACATGGGGGAAAAATGAGTGGATTTGCTCTTTCGAATATCGACGAACGCATTGCTTGGCTCAAGGAAAAAAATGAAGCCTTTTCCAAGTTTTACAGCTCCGCCGATGAATCAGGCAGAAGAAGATTGTATCGTGCCCAGCACCCAACGGCCATTATGGCCTTTAAATGCATGGACGGTCGTATACATATTCCGGTTATGACTGGCATGCCTTCGGGCATTATCCAGCCGCAACGTCAACTGGGCGGGATTTTTGATCTTGGCTGGCCTTTTTTGAGTGAAGTGGTGCATGAATGGGTTGATTATAACATCGATCATAATGCGGCGCGTTGCTTGATGCTGATTACTTATCATTATTCAAAAAGCAACGAGCATCGCGGCTGCGCCGGTTTTGAATATAAGACTCAGGATGCGCATGATTATACCTGGAAGTTTCGAGCTCAGGTCGAGCGTGTGTATGGCAAAGAACATTCGGTGGTTTATCCGCTGATTATCGGCATAGAAACTGACGAGGACGCCTTTACTTTCTTGGGTGATAAGGGAGAGATAAAGATTGTGGATCACTTGGACAAGACCGAAGATGAGTTGAAGTGCTTAATGGAGGAACACTATCCTGATATGCATCGGGATGTGCTGCGCGACTTAATGCCCTTGGTGTTAGGCAACGCTAAGCATGTCAAAGAAATCAGAGACAGCGACAGGCCGGTTGTCGAAATCGAACACGGTGAATGGATGTTGGGCTTGGGTAGAGGCTTTGATTGGTTGCACGAGCCTAACTTGGCTTTGATCGTCGGCCCTTATAGCCCAAATCTAGCCGAGCCGATTATTAAGGCTTTGGGTCTTATCGAAGATAACATGAAGCGTGGCAGAATTGGTTCGGACGGGTTTGTCTTAATGACTTCGGCGCCTTTTAGGCATACTACGGGCTTTGATCGCTTTAAGGCGATTGAAAAAGCCAGGTCGCTAAACAAGTTCGCCGTCGGAATCGCTATTAAGCACTATCCCGATTTGGCTCAACAAATGCGGCAACTGACTGTTATTATCAATGAGAATAACAAACTGATAACTGAAATATAATCGAAAAAATAATCCCTTAGCTGTGCGCTAAGGGATTTTATTTATATAACGAGTTCTGCGTCTGTCGATTTAGTGAGACCCGCGGCATTGGCTTCGTCGGTGTCTATGTGTATGGCCGGATGATGGTTTTCTTTAAGGCGCACAATGATATTGTCAAAAGTTAAGCCTCGTTCACCTTCTAGGCGGGCTGAGACCGATTGGCCTTCGCTAAGCCCCCAGGCGGCGGCGGTGGCAGGGTCGAGGTGTAGGTGGCGCTTGGCTATGATTAAACCTTCTTTAAGCTTGATTTTGCCAAGAGGCCCTTCTAGTGTAACGGAGCCGGATCCAGCTAACTGCCCAGACAAGCATAAATGAGGGGCTAAGCCTAGAATTTTTGCGTCCGAAATGCTGATTTCTACTTGCGTTTGAGGCCGATAAGGGCCGATGATGCGAGCTTCCAGAAAACGGCCATTGGCACCCAGAATTTTGAGCCTTTGATTTGAGGCGAATTCACCGGATTGGCCTAGGTCAAATTCCTTGGCCAGTTGGGCCTCTGCGCCAAAACAGGCCTTAAAATCGGCTTCTTTTAGGTGTATGTGGCGAGCGCTGGTTTCAATTTTTACTATCATATTGATTTATAGTAGCAAAAACGGACTTTTGTGTCTATTGACAAATTCTCAAAAAGCGTTATAATATAAGCTGATACAGTTCTTTTATTTTAGGAGTAAAATGCAGCATACTTTGAACACTAATGGACACACAAACGGCAAAACCACTAATGGTATAGTTGTTTCCAATCAATGGGTATATCAGAAAGACGATTTGCATAATATTTACCGCAAGGTAAAGGCAGAATCGGCAGAGCTTTTGGCAGTAGTCAATCTCAGTCTTGATAGCTTGATAGACAAAGAAGACGGCTCTAACGGCTTGGAAGACTCGGGTATTTCGCGGGGAGGCAGCGGAACCGAGAGAGCCAACACGGCCGTGTATATACGCAGCACCCAGCGTATCGCAGCTTTAAGAAGAGTAATAGAAGCCATTCAAGATGGCCAATATACAGGCATTTGTCGTAAATGTGGCGAAACCATCGCTTTGGCCAGGCTCTATATTGTGCCGGAAAGCAATTGTTGCCAGCACTGCGCTCGAAAATAAGTTATAGCTCTCTAACGTTATGTTAGGGAGCTATTTTTGTTGGACAAAGATTGTTTATTTGATAAGATATAAGAAAATAAAATATCAAAGATCAAAAATCACATTATGAAATACATCGCTGACTTACATTTGCATTCAAAGTTTGCTCGGGCTTGTTCCAAGGAATTGGAACTGCCGCAGATTCAGACCGTTTGCTTGGAAAAAGGGGTGGATATTATCGGGACCGGGGATTTTACCCATCCCGGCTGGTTTAAGCATCTGAAAGACAATTTGATCGAAGATGATAATTCCGGCTTGTATATTATGAAAGATAATCCGAGCAGAGTGCATTGGATTTTTTCTGCCGAAGTCGCGTTAATCTACAAAGACAAGGGCAAGACTCGGCGCATCCATTTGGTATTGCACGCGCCCAGTCTGGAGGCGGCGGCAGAGCTTAATAGCCGCTTGGGCGATAAGTTTAATCTCAAATCCGACGGTCGGCCCATCTTGGGTATCCGGGCGCCGGAATTTGTAAGGTTGTGTCTGGAAGTGCATCCGCAATTCTTGGTCTATCCGGCGCATATCTGGACGCCGTGGTTCTCGGTCTTTGGTTCTAAGTCCGGCTTTGATAGGCTGGAAGATTGTTTTGAAGACCAGACCGAAAATATTTTTGCTTATGAGACAGGATTGTCGAGCGACCCGGAAATGAATTGGCGCGTGTCGCAGTTGGATAGCCTGGTAATGTTGTCCAATTCCGATGCCCATTCGCCTCATAATATTGCCCGTGAAGCTAATATCTTGGAATTGGATGAGTTGAGCTATAATCGATTTTATAATTTATTAAAAAACAAGGAAAAGCATTTGATAAAAACTATCGAATTTTATCCTGAGGAGGGGATGTATCATTGGGATGGGCATAGCGCCTGCGCCTTTTCTTGTCCGCCGGCCGAATCGAAAAGATTGAATGGGCTTTGTCCGAAATGCGGCCGGCCTTTGGTAATTGGCGTGGAGTATCGAGTAGAAGAATTGGCGGACAGGACTGCGGGCGCCAGGCCGGAAGGTATGAGCGATTTTGCAAAACTGGTAGAATTGGATAAGATTATCGCCCAGAGCTTGGGCATCAAGTCGCGGTCGTCAAAGGCGGTAATGGCCGAATACCATAAAATAATTAGTGTGTTCGGGCCTGAATTATATATTTTGATGGATTTACCTTTGGATAAATTAAATGGCGTAAATCCTAAGATCATCGAGGGTATAGGGCGAGTGCGGGCAGGGGAAGTGATGACTGTGCCTGGTTATGATGGACAGTATGGAACAGTGCAAATCTTTAAATAAAAAATAGCCTCGAAATTCGAGGCTATTTTTTATTTATTATTTTCTTTTGCTATTTGCGCAGCGAGGTGTAGGGCGCCAAGCGCGTGTTGCGTATAGTCGCAACGCTGTTGGTTGTCATTTGGCAGGTGGCAGAAACCACCCAGAGCTAATCCTGGGCTAGAAAATAGCTCGGATTTGTCGCGCAGGCATTGCAGTTTGAGTATCTTGCGCAGGGCTTTGTTGCCATAGTGCAGGTATCGTTCCCTGCGCTCGGTTTGATTATACAGTTCGGCTAATTGCGCGGCTGCCAGCATGCTCTCTGCAAAAGAAGCCAGTGAACTGCGGGGGATTTTCTTGAGTGTATATTTTTTCTGTTTAATATACCAATCATTTAGGGTAAAGATGAATTCGGATAGCTCGGGATCGTGCTTTGTTTTGGTATATTCGCAAAAACTATGGGTTAGCCAGGGGATCATGGGCGTATTCTGGTTTTCCGGCCAGGTCAGGCGATAGTAACGGAAAATATTAAGCGCAGCTTGCCAAAACAACGGATTATTGGATTGTGAAAAATATTTTAACATCGCTAGAGCGGCTTCGAAAGGAAAGAAATTTTTGCCGCCCAGAGCAGGCTTTAGGAAATCGCCAGAAATACTGCCATCCGGCTTTACTAATGAGAGTAGGCCATTGGCCAGATTGTTTAGCAAGTCTTCTTGCTCTTTGTCTCTATCAAGTTCCAACAGTAATAAGATGGCAAAAGCGTTGTAGGCAGCTTTTGCCCGGTCATCTATGCGGTAATAAGCTGAATCATTTTCGGCAACCAGGAACTGATTTAAATAAGAGAGTAAAGATGGCCCTTGCTTGAAATTTTTCTTGTCCAAATACGCGGCTATCTCGGCTTGCTTCCAAGTTGTGGCGATAATTCTGACATAATTGATTTCGGCAGAGAATCTGTTGGTGTCGGGATAATAAAGATATTCGGTAAAGTTGTTAGTTTTGTTGGTTTGCGCTTCCAGCCAATTGTAGGCTAAGCCGATCCTTTTGTCGATTTTTTTTAGTGTAAGAGGCATGTTGGAAAGTTAATTATTTTACTGCGCTGAAGTATAGCAAGCCAAGGGTTTATAAGCAAGAAAAGAGCCGGTAAGACTCTTTGTTTTGCATGATGTATTTTGCGGTTTTATAGCAGCTCGTCTAGTAAGATAAGCTGCATGCCTTCGGTAGTAGTGTCGTAAACAGTGAACGTAGTCGGGCAGTGTCTCGCCGAAGTATAAGTAAGCTTCAAGATAGCTCATCAATTAAAACGAGACGTAAGTCTTCTGTTGCGGTGTCGTAAATAGCGAACGTAGGCGGGCCGCGTCTCGCCGAAGTATAAGTAAGCTTCAAGGCAGCTCATCAATTAAAACGAGACGTAAGTTTTCTGTTGTAGTGTCGTAAATAGCGAACGTAGGCGGGCTGCGTCTCGCCGAAGTTTATGTTGGTCTATGGCAGTTCGTCTATCAAAATAAGCCGTATATCTTCGGTGGCAGTATCGTAAATAGCGAACGTAGGCGGAAAGTCAAAATTTGATACATTACCCGGATTGACTAGACGCGTGCCATTGGGCGCTTTGTCTTCGTAGGGTTTGTGAGTATGGCCGTAGAAGATAATATCGGGGTTTTGTTCCAATAGTGTGGTGGCTAGTTTTGGTTCGTGGCAAAGGCCGATTTTTTGGCCGGCTAGATTGATAACGCCTCCACGGCGGCCTAGATTGTGGATGTTTTTGTATAGCGCGCAATCGGCCGCGGTGTAGGAGCAGGCATTGCCCTGTACCAGGTAAATATCGCCGGTAAAGCCAGCGGCCAGATGTTCTAGAGCTTCGCTGTTGGCAAGATCGCCGGGACAGAGGATGGTTTCGATTTGTTCTTTATTTATTTCGCATAAAGCCTTGTCGAGATTTGGCAGATTGTCGTGGATATCAGAGATGATGGCTATTTTCATGCAGATTTTACCCCCTGTACTCCAGGGGGTCTCCCCACAAGGGTCAAGGCAGGTAATTATTCAAAAGGTTAATTAGAGTCGCGGGCAAGGAAATTGCGGAATTGAATTTGTATTTTTAAAGACGAAGACGAATTTTACGCAGCGTCAGTTTTGATTTTCTGATGCAAGAACAATTAATCCTTGTTCTTCTTGGGGAGATCCCCGTGTTCACGGGGATAAATTCCTAGGGCCAATTTTATCTCATAGGCCATCTGTTCTATTTTGCGCAGGTTTGATCTGGCCTGGTCGTATTTGGTGCGCAGGTAGCCGGTCAGGTCCATATCGACCATTTCGGCCATAATTTGATTAATCATCTGGTGGCACTCTTTGACCTTATCCCACTTGCCATCGGCCGCCGAATTGGTAGCCAGCCGGGCTAGCTCGCCCGTGACATCGGATAGTCCGCCCAGGTAGCTCTCGGCCGAAATCTTGATCTTGGCAATCTTGGTTATAGGTTTGCCGGTAGCAGCCAGGAAAAATAATTTAGCCTCGACATATTCTTCGACTGCGGCGATGTAAGCGCCTTCTTCGATAAGGCGGGCATAGCCGTAGTTGGCTTGCATTTTGATTAGTCGATCGTCCAATTCCTTGAGGCTGGCGGCGGCTGTTTTGAGGTCGGTGCGATGCGTGGCAAAAATAGCGCGCTTGGCATCGTGGAGCAGGTCATTGGAAGCCGAAATAATACGACGGCGTTCGACGGTTGAGCTGGCGTAGGCTTTCTTGAGCGAGTTGATGAAGGGTTTATTTAGCATATAATGGTTTGGAGAGTGTTATAAATTTAAATTATATGCTCCTACAAAATACAAGGGCCTACAAATACAAATAATTACAAATCTACAAATCCGGGCCTAGACGTGAAATTCTTATTTGTAGATTTGTAATAATTTGTATTTGTAGGAGCAAGTTTTCGTAGAAGTAATTTTTTTGTAGCAGTTACTTAGCCACACGAAAGACTTCTTCCAACGTGGTTTCGCCGCTCAAGGCTTTGAGCACGCCGTCTAGGGCCATCGGGATAAAGCCTTGGTCGAGCGCCAATGCTTCCATTTCGTCGTCGGTGGTATTGATGTCTAAGACCAGCTTTTTGAGTTCCGGGCTCATGGTAATAGCTTCGTAGAGGCCGATGCGTCCTTTGTAACCCAGGCCGCCGCAGAATTCACAGCCTAGGCCGTGATAGAATTCCAGTTTAGCCGGTGCGGTTAGGCCGGAGACTGGTTTGATGAGTGCAAGGGTCTTGGTCACTTCGGTCAGTTCTTCGGCGGTCGGCGTGTATTCGGCTTTGCAGTGCGTGCAGATGCGGCGGACCAAACGTTGGCCGATAGAGATCTCGACTGAGCTGGCCAAGAATGATCGCTCGACGCCCAACTCACGGAAGCGGCCGATAGCGGAAGCGGCCGAATTGGCGTGCACGGTCGACAGGACTAAGTGGCCGGACAAAGAAGCTTCGATGGCTGCTTTGGCGGTTTCTTCGTCGCGTACTTCGCCGATCATCAGGATATTCGGATTCTGGCGCATCAATGAGCGCAAGGCGTTGGCAAAAGTATAGCCGCCTTTTTCGTCAATCTGAGTCTGCATGATACCGGATAAATTGTATTCGATCGGATCTTCGATAGTGATGATTTTGAGGTCGGGACGGTTCAAGCGGTTAAGCAAAGAGTAGAGGGTAGTGGTTTTGCCCGATCCGGTGGGGCCGGTATTAATAATAATACCTTTTGTCTTGGTTGTAGCCTCTAGAATCTGGTCTAGAGTGCGGTTGCGGATGCCAAGATCTTCAACGGCTAGAGCTGAGGCTTGCTTGGAGAGGATACGCATAACGGCAGTTTCGCCGTAACCGCCGGTGATGATAGAAACGCGGCAGTCCATGCGGGATTCATCGGGCAAGTAGATGGAAAAGCGTCCTTCGTAGGTGGATAATTTTTCGTTTAATTCAAAGCCGATCAGGTTTTTGATTTCGCCGATTAATGGAATGTAATAAGACGAGGGCAGAGTTGCTACATCATGCAGAATGCCGTCAACGCGGAAACGGATGCGGACTCCTTTGTCTTGCGGGTCGACGTGGATATCGCCGGCCTCAGCCTTGATGGCGGCCGCGACGATGACATTGATCAGTTCGGAGGTAGGCGTGTTGACGATCAGGTCCTCGGCGCCGGTAATTTTGGCGGCAATTTTTTCGGCTGTAGTTAAGTGCTCGGCTTTTATCTTGATGCCGCGGCCGATGGTCTTGGACATGACAATATCATAAAGAGCATCGACATAATCCATTTTGCCGATTACGTCATAGACTTCTTCCAGGCTGGTAATGCCGTCCAAAGCTTTGAGTACGCCGTCTTGCAGCATGGTCAGCATGCCTGCTTCGATTGCTTTTTCCAAAATTTTGAAGGCCGGAGCGCTGGCGGCTGTCAATTCTTTGATTTCGTCAGTCATGCTGAAGATTTCGTAGATGCCGAGGCGTCCTTTGTAGCCGATGCCGTGGCAGAAAGTGCATTTTTTGTTGTCGCCTTCTTTGTAGATTGTAGGCAGAACGGAAGGAATGTTAATATTGGTCTTAGGCGAAATAACGGCTAAGATTTTGCGCAGTTGCTCTACTTCCGGTTCTTCTAATTGGTGGACGACTTTGCAGGCTGGGCAAAGCTTGCGGACCAGGCGTTGCGCCATGACCGCGTTTAATGAAGGCGTCAGCAGGAATGGCTTGACTCCAAGGTCTAACAAGCGGGGGATAACGCCGGAAGCATCGTTGGTATGTAATGTTGATAGAACCAAGTGGCCGGTCAAAGAGGCTTGGATGGCAATCTCAGCGGTTTCGATATCACGGATTTCGCCGACCATCAGAATGTCGGGGTCTTGGCGTAATATGGAACGCAGGCCTTTGGCAAAAGTGTAGCCCTTTGATTCATCGACTTGGCTCTGGTTAATGCCTTTGAGGTGGTATTCAATCGGGTCTTCGAGTGTAATTATTTTGATACCCGGCTTGTTAAGGCGGTTTAAAACGGCATAGAGGGTGGTGGTTTTGCCTGAGCCAGTCGGGCCGGTTGTGAGAATCATGCCGTTGGGCTTGCTGATTTCGGTCATGAGACGCTCTTTGGCTTGCGACTGCATGCCCAGCGCTTCGACCACCAGCCCCTCGACATTTGCTTCGAGGATTCTAATGACGACGCTTTCGCCATAGGCAGTAGGCAAGAAGGAGACGCGGACGTCAATTTTATTTTCGGTTAGAAAGATGGTAAAGCGGCCGTCTTGCGGTTTGTCTGAAATATTAATTTTGACTTTGGCCAGCACTTTAAGGCGGGAGATGACTTCGCGCCAGCGCTTGATTTCGATATTGGCAGCTGATTGCAAGACTCCGTCTACGCGATAGCGCACCTCGATGCTGGCCTCACCGGCTTCGATGTGGATGTCCGAAGACTCCATGCGCAGGGCACCGGCAATGACCAAAGTGATGACATCGGAAATATTGACTTTGTTGATTTTTTCCCGCAGTTCAACGATATTATTAATTTCTGCTTGGAAGCGTAATAAATCCTTTTCGGTAATATCTACGCCCCATTTTATAACACGAAGTTTTGGCAAAGTGGCATACATCTTAAAGCCGTAATTCAGGCTATTGGTGGATATCTGGTAGACTTGTCCCGATTTAAAGAAATAGCGCTCCAATAGGTCCTTGGCTTTGGCTTGGACTTCGGGATTAGACGGATCTAGGGCGGCTATGCGCAGATGCTCGGAGTCGGCAAAAAAGACCACTGCCTTGAGTGTTCGAGCTTCTTCTTCAGATAGCATGGACAAGGCTTCGGCCATAATAGGATAGCCCACTAGATTGATATAGGAAAAACCGTTAGCAGCCGCATGGGCGCTGGTAGTGTCTTCCAATTCTTTGAGTTGGATATCCTGGATTCCTTTTGTCAGCTTGCCTTGAGAAGTATCTTCTTTGGCTGCTGCCTCCTCTCCGTATAAATCTTCGATTGATGATAAATCTGATGCCATAGTATTTTTTTGTATAGTAATTCTAGCACAGATCATTAGTTTTATTAAATATTGACTTATTTAGAAAATAATGCTTTATTAATAGCAAATTTGTTCATTAAATATATGGAGGTTAAATGACATTAGCAAATATTATTAATAGTGAAGAAGCGACGCTGCGGACTATCAGTAAGTTAATTATTGCCAAGTTGCAGATGATTAAGCCGGATTATGTTATTACGCCAGACAATGTTGGCTTTGAGTCAAATCTAATGAAAGATTGGGGTTTTGATAGCCTGGATGTGATTGACTTAAGCATGGACATTGAACATCGTTTAGGGGTAAATATTGAAGATATGAGCGAATTGGGCGAAAAACAGTTTGCTGTGACGGTCGGCCAAATTGTCGAATGCGTTCAAAATGAAACCTCTAGGTAATTATTAAGGGCCCATTATTGGGTCTTTTTTTTGTACAATTAGCCTTGTTATCAAGCGCTTGAACGTGCTACAATGAAAACAGTTTACGCGCTGGCGCGCCTGATTTAAGGCGAACCGGTTATCGTATGAATATTATTTAGTAATTTCGTATATGTCTAGAAAAAAGAAGGAAGATCCTTTGGATTATTTAACGCTGCCGGCGCTGAATATTGACCCGGAAATCAAAAAAAATATTTTTGCTTTGTTTTTATTGTTAACGGCTCTGGTTTGCGCCTTGGGCTTGTTTGATTCTGCCGGCGCAGCCGGTGTATATTTGCGCGAAGGCTTGACTTGGCTGCTGGGCTGGGGCCGCTGGTTGGCCCCCTTAGTGTTGTTAGCTTGGTCAATGTTTATCTTTTTTAAAGAAAAACTGGCGATTAGCCTGATGAATTATGTCGGTTTGTTTTTATTATCTTTATCTTTGCAATCCTTTTTGCAGTTAATAATCAGCCAAGACCAGTGGAGCAGCGCCTTGCTCAGCGGGGCTGGCGGCGGCCACATCGGCTGGTTGGCAGGACTAGGGCTAGTTAAGGCTATCGGCACGATCGCCGCCTTTTTGGCTACCTTATTCTTTTTCTTAATTGGCTTGATGTTCACTTTTAACACCACTTTGGCCCATATTATGGCTAAAGGATCGGCGCCGGCTAAATTCTTTTTGCATCCTTTTAAATTCCTCTTAGCTAAAATTTGGCCCAAGAAAGCTGGCGAAGAAGCCTCTGCCGATGAAGTCACGGCGGACGAGGAAGAAGAAGAGCCGGAAGAAGCCGAGGAAGAAGAGATAGAAGAAGAGGCCGAAGAGGCGGAAGAGGAAGAGGATGAAGAGCATCAAGATGAACCGGAACATGAAGAAAGACATGCTCCTGTGGCTATGGCGGCTAAACCGGCAAAGGCCGAAGTCTTGAATATTTGGCAGCCGACTAATGTCCAAATTGATTTGCCGTTAGAATTATTATCCAAGAAAATCGGTAAGCCGCTAGCCGGAGATGTCAAAAATAACCGTGAAATAATCCGCATGACGCTTAGTAAGTTCGGCATCGAGGCTGAGATGGGCGATATTTGCGTCGGTCCGACAGTGGCTCAATATACTTTGCGTCCGGCCGAGGGCATCAAGCTGTCTCGCATTACCGATCTGAGCAATAATCTGGCCATGGCCTTGGCCGCGCACCCAATCCGTATCGAGGCGCCTATACCAGGCAAAGCTTTGGTCGGCATCGAAGTTCCAAATCGGACGATTGCTACTGTCGGCCTGCGTGAAATCTTGGGCTCGCCGGATTTTGCCGGCCGTAATGCCGATACGATGATTTCTTTGGGCAAGGATGTGACCGGCAAGGTGTGGCTGGCCAATCTGACCAAGATGCCGCATTTATTGGTGGCCGGTACCACCGGTTCCGGTAAGTCCGTCATGTTAAATACCATTATTGTCAGCTTGTTGTATCAGAATAATCCGGATAATCTGCGCTTTATCATGGTTGACCCGAAGCGTGTGGAACTGACCATGTATAACGGCATACCGCATTTGTTGACCCCGGTTATTACCGAGGTGTCAAAGACGGTTAACGCGCTTAAGTGGTGCTTGAACGAACTAGATCGCCGTTTGCGCATCCTGGAACAGGCCAAAAAGCGTGATATCGCCAGCTTTAACCAGGTCAGCAAGCAAAAAATGCCATATATTGTTTTTATTATCGATGAATTAGCTGATTTGATGTTGGTAGCCGGCAAGGATGTTGAAACGGCGATTGTGCGTTTAGCCCAATTATCGCGCGCCGTTGGTATCCACTTAATCTTGGCCACTCAGCGTCCGAGCGTTAATATTATTACCGGCACGATCAAAGCGAACATGCCGGCGCGTATCGCCTTTGCGGTCGCTTCGAGCATTGATTCACGCACTATCCTAGACTGCCCGGGAGCCGAGAAGCTGCTGGGCAAGGGTGATATGTTATTCAGCGATCAAAATACCTCCAAGCCAAAACGCATCCAAGGCGCCTATATCAGCGACCAGGAAATCAAACGGATTGTTAACCAGATCAAAGCGCAGTCGGATGGCGTGGAATATTTAGACGGCGTAATCGAGCGCCAACGCGTCCAGGGAGCTGCGGGCGTTGGCATGGATGGCGGATCGGACGATGATGATGAAGTGATTAATCAAGCGGCCGAAATAATCTTAACTACCGGCAAATGCTCTGTTACATTCTTGCAGCGCAAGCTGTCTATCGGTTACCCGCGCGCTGCCAAGCTGGTTGATCAGTTGGAAGAAATGGGCATAGTCGGCCCCGGCAACGGAGCCAAACCTCGAGAATTATTAATGACTTTGGACGAATGGCAATCGCAACGAAATCAAGGGCCGGCCTCCGCCCCTTTGCACAATCGCGAAACGGCTAAGGCTCCGGCGCAATACCTAGAAAGCGAAGAAGCACCGGAAGCCGAAGCGGAAGAAGAGGATGGAGAAAACTTCTTTAATCGTGAAGAATTGGCTGATGAAGAGGAGTTTATCGGCGAAGAAGCTGAGGCCGAAGACGAAGCTCTGGCTGAAGAACCAGAAGAAGAAATTGATAATGAAGATAGCACCGAAGACGAAGAATCGGCGGAAGATGAAGAAGGCGAAAGCGAGGACACGGACGAAGAAGAAATTATCGAAGACGAATCAGATGAATCCTCCGTCGCTGAAGCTATGGAGGACGAGGAAGAGGATGAAGAGATTAAGGAAGAAGAAAATCCTCCGAAGAAAAAAACGAGCCGAGATTTTGATCGATATTTTTCTCGTTGAACCTTTTTGCTTTTATTAATACTAGCTAATAATCCTACAAATACAAATTATTACAAATGTACAAATATGAGCTTAATGTTTAGATACGGATTTGTAGATTTGTAATAATTTGTATTTGTAGGAGCATTAAATAGATAATATATAATAAATAAGCGAATATGAATGAAATCATTGCAAAGGTGGACGAAAAATTGTCCCACTTGATGTGGGCCTTGGCTATCAATGGCTTAGTGCTGTTATTTTTGGCGGTGCTGGTCTTTGTTAGCGACTTTATGACCAGGCTGCTGATAGCGCTGGGAGTGCTGGTAATCGCCTATAGCTTTATTTACGGAGCATATAAGGTGTATAGCATTAGGAAAATCTTTAAACTCTAAAGAAAAACGGCTCATCATGAGCCGTTTTTGCTATTGAAAAATATGCTATTTTGTATTATAGTTGTTGGGTTAATAAGTAATTAAAGACTATATGAAGATAATCCTAAAGAATGTATTGATTTTCGCGGCGGTTTTTTTGTTGGTGGCGGCTTTGTTCAGCCTGGCCGAGAAGCCGGGAGCTGCCAACGATAAGACGAGTTTGAATCAAATTGCCGCTGATATCAATGTTGATAAAGTCGAGTCTATTACCATCAATAAAAATAATCTGGAAGTTAAGTATAAGGACGGCAAGATGTTGAAAGCGGTCAAGCAAGCCGAGCAGTCTTTGACCGGTTCTTTGAGCGATTTCGGCGTTGATAAGAATAAATTATCGGCAGTTAAGGTGGAGGTCAAGGGTGAATCGCAGTCAGAGTGGTGGCTGACCATGATCGTGCCGTTTGTGCTGCCGTTATTATTAGTCGGTTTGCTGCTTTGGTTTATGTTGCGCGGAGTGCAAGGCGCCAATAATAAGGCAATGATGTTCGGACAGTCTACCGCCAAGGAAGTGAATACCGAAGACAAGGTCAAGACAGCTTTTGCCGATGTAGCCGGAGCGAAGGAAGCCAAAGAAGAGTTGTCCGAAGTAGTAGAGTTCCTAAAAAGCCCCAAGAAATTTACCGAGCTGGGCGCGCGCATTCCGCGCGGCGTTCTGCTATTGGGCGGACCGGGTTTGGGCAAGACCTTGCTGGCGCGCGCGGTGGCAGGCGAGGCAGGCGTCCCGTTTTTCTCTATTTCCGGTTCGGAATTCGTGGAGATGTTCGTCGGCGTCGGCGCTAGCCGCGTGCGTGATTTGTTTGCCCGCGCCAAGAAGCGAGCGCCTTGCATAGTCTTTATCGACGAGATTGATGCGGTAGGACGACGCCGCGGCGCCGGACTGGGCGGTTCACATGATGAACGCGAGCAGACCTTGAACCAGATTCTGGTTGAGATGGACGGCTTCGAACCGAACGCCGGCATTATCGTGATTGCCGCCACAAATCGCCCCGATGTGTTGGACCCAGCCCTGTTGCGTCCGGGACGCTTTGACCGCCAAGTGGTTTTGGATGCTCCCGATATCGCCGATCGCGAGGCTATTTTGGCGATACATGCTAAGGATAAGCCTTTGGAAGCAGAAGTGAACTTGCGTTTGATCGCCGAGCGGACTCCCGGCTTTTCCGGGGCCGATCTGGCCAATGTCTTAAATGAAGGCGCTATACTGGCTGCCCGCGAGAACAAGAAAAAAATTGAAATGAAAGACTTGTATGACGCCATCGAAAAAGTAATGATGGGTCCGGAACGCAAGTCCAGAATTATTACCGATAACGAAAAGAAAATTACAGCCTATCATGAGGGCGGACATGCTTTGATCGCATACTTTCTGCCTAACACCGACAAAGTGCACAAAGTCAGCATTATCGCCCGCGGACAGGCGGGAGGCTATACTTTGAAGCTGCCGAGCGAAGACCGCCATTTGCATTCCAGGACTCAGTTTATGGAAGAAATCGCTGTGCTATTAGGCGGACATCTGGTGGAACAAGAAATTTTCCATGATGTGACGACGGGAGCTTCCAGTGATTTGCGCCGCGCTACCAACCTGGCCCGTCGGATGATTACCGATTATGGCATGAGCGATGAGCTGGGACAACGCACCTTTGGCGCCCATGATGAGATGATTTTCTTAGGCCGTGAAATCCATGAAGAGCGCGACTATTCCGACAAGACAGCCGAAAGGATTGATACGGAAATCAGCGCCATCCTAAAGAAAGCATCCCAAATCTCCGAAAAGATCATTAAGGAGAGGCGTCCTGCCTTGGAAAAGATTGTTAAACTGTTATTGGAGAAAGAAACGATCGAGAAGGATGAGTTTGAGGCAATCATGAAAGAGTACGAAACAAGCTAAAGTATTATAGTCAAAATAAAGACTCTCCGCTATTAGGCGGAGAGTCTTTATTTTGTATTCAGGTTCTTTATTTCTTTTCCGGTTGATAGGTGAGGGTAAGCTGGCTGGTCTGGAGCTTGGTGCCGGTCCAACCTTCGGCTTCGGCGTAGATGGTAATCGGGCCTGCTTGGTTTTGGCTATCAAAGCCCCAGAAAGTCGATTCGATGTCGCTGCGCACAATCTTTTTGGCCGCAATCAGCAAGGGCTTGCCGTCTATCAATTGATAGAAACGGATAGTGGCGATGTTCTCCGGCGATAAAAGGCTGACCTTTAGTTCCAACGGTAAATTCTTTTCGCTAAAAGTGCTGCCGTTAGCCGGAGCAGACCACGAAATATTGAATTTTGTCTCTTTGGCTTGGCTGGAAAAGATATTTAGCGTTATCTTGTAATCCGCGCTTGAACAGTTGTAAATATCGTCGCAGACTTTGATCGTCAGCTTGTAGTCGCCGTTAGGCAAGACATCCAGTTGGCGGTTTAGGTTGAACGGTTCATTGGCATTGGCGGTAAAGAGATTGTCGTTAAAATAGTATTCTACCAGCTTAACGCCTCGGGGCGCCGAAGCATTGATGCGAATCTCCGGGTTGGGCGTGGTGATTGTTTGGCCGTCAGTCAAGCCGGAAATCGAGAAAGTAGGCTTATTAGCCGCAACGTGGATATTGTCGCTCTCTTTGGGCGGTTCTTGTATCAAGAAGGTCGGGTCCTTTTTCTTCTTGGCCTCTATCCAAGTCGCAACGCCCTTTTCCCAGCCGACATATTGCGGGTCTTGCGCCGGGTTGGTGGGTTGCGGGCCATTGGGATTGTTCTTGTCCACAAAATAGAGCAAATCGTGGGTTTGGGCGTAGGTGCGTTCTTCGGTCATTTCGGGTGGCGTTAAGTCGGTTGCCAGAAGTCCGCTGGTTTTGTCTACTTTAATCTTGGTATTGGCAAAACCGATGCCTAGTAATATCGGACGGGTGTTGGGTGGAATAGCGTAGGTCTTAAATTGTTCAATCGGGCCGTTGCCTAACGCTTCTTTCATAAAGCGGTTCCAGATGGGAGCGGCAACGACCGAACCGTCAGATCCCGCTTTCATTTTGCTGTTGTCATTGTTGCCGACCCAGACACCGGCTACCAGGCTAGGTGTAAAGCCCATGGTCCAGGCATCGCGGTAGTCATTAGTCGTACCTGTTTTGGCGGCAACCGGACGCGCTCCAAGATTAAGATAGTTTTGAGCGCCAAAGACATAAGCTCGGGCATTGTTGTCGCTCATGATGCTGACGGTCATTCGAGCGATGTTCGGGTCAATCACTTCTTTGATAACCGGGTCTTTGAATTCTTCGATGGTGTTGCCTTTGGCGTCGGTGATCTTGCGGATAAAGACAGTTTCTGGCAGTTGGCCTTCGCGGGCCAAGGCGGCATAGGCGCGGACATGTTCGATTAGTTTGACTTCGCCGCCGCCTAAGACCAGGGTTAGGCCATATTGGTCTTTGTTGCCCAGGGTGGTGTAGCCTAGGTTGTTAGCCAGCCCTAGTACATTATCAATGCCGGCCAGATACATCGTCTTGACTGCCGGGATATTTAGCGAGCCGGCTAAGGCTTGGCGCAAAGAGACTGGGCCGTAGTTCTGGCCATTATAATTCTGCGGTTCGTATGATTTGCTGGGATCGGTGGAGAAATTGGTAGGCGCGTCATAGACCATGGTTTCCGGGAAGAAGCCTTTGATAAAGGCCTCGGTGTAGGCTATCGGCTTAAAGGATGATCCGGGCTGACGCGGCTTGAGGGCGACGTTTACTTGGCCATCGATAGAATCGTCAAAGTAGTCGCGTGAGCCGACCATGGCCAACACTTCGCCCGTTTTTGGATCCATGGCCACCAGGGCGGCGTTAGATGCGTTGTTAGAAGCTTGATTCTTGAGCGCTTGTTCTTTGAGCACCCGTTCGGCTATGCGTTGTTTGTCGATATCCAGGGTGGTGCAGATGGTATAGCCTCCTTGTTCCGCTTCCTTTTCGCCGAATTTGTCGGCAATCAGTTCTTTAATATACATGACAAAGTGCGGCGCTTGGATATTCTCGATGCGCTGTTGGAACTTGATCTGTTCGTTTTTGGCTTGTTGCGCTTGATCCTTATTAATATAGCCTTGCTCGACCATTAGATCCAAGACAGTGTGCTGGCGGGTGATTAATAAGTCTTTGTTCGGGCCATAAGGCGAATAGCGGCTTGGCTGTTGGACTAGGGCGGCCAAGACGGCGGCTTCGGCCAGATCGGTGTCCTTGATCTTCTTGCCGAAATAGAATTGGCTGGCCGATTCAACGCCGTAAGCATTGGAGCCGTAAGGTATTTCGTTCAGATACATCTGCAGCACCTGGTCTTTGGTAAATTTCTTTTCCAGCCGATACGCTAAGATAATTTCCTTTAATTTGCGGATGTAGCTTTTTTCGTTGGTTAAGACGGCGTTTTTGACAAACTGTTGAGTTAGAGTAGAGCCGCCTGCCTTGCGGTTAAAGAGGATGTTGGTGACGGCGGTGCGAAAAATAGCCCAGAAAGAAAAGCCGGCATGTTTGTAGAAATTTTTGTCCTCGATGGCGATAGTGGCATGTTTGACGTTGTCCGGAATCTGATCAAGAGTTACCATGGTTCTTTTTTGGTCGCCGGAAACTTCATAGAGCAATGTTTCGCAGGTGCGATCGTATATCTTGGTGGATTGGGCAACTTGCCGTTCCAGCAGTTTGTCCGGATTAGGCAGATTCCAAGAGACAATCGCGACAAAGACAACGATTAGCGCAATTAACCCCAGCAAGCCAAAAATAATCAGTTTTTTCCAGCCAAAGCGGTGGACCAAGGCTTGTTTTTTGTTCTTGACTTCGTCCCGCCAGTTGTGGCGGGCTGGTCTGGATGGGCGATGATCCTGTTGCCAGGATTTTTGGGACCTTAGTTGTGGGATGGGCATACTATTGAGTTCGTAAAGTTTATAAAGTTTGTAAAGTTTTTAAAGTTAGTAGAGTTTAAGAATAATATTTTTCCAACTACTGCCTACGTAATGATTGAGAGTTAAAAATATTGAGTTAGCTATTGCCAACATTTAATTTTTGTAAAAAAGATATATTTATTCGCTTATTTTAGCAATTTTAGGGAATAATTGCAAATTAGCGCCGTTGCCAGATTAGGCTGGTGTCATCTTCGAAGATTAGCTGCCATTTCGGGCTGTTGCTTATGAGCTTGGTAAAACTTTTTTGTTCGGGCGCTTCCAGAGAGGCGTAGACGATTAGTTTGTCTAAAAACATGTTTGATTTTTTGTTTTTTGGCTTCTGCCAGAAGATCAAATCAATTTTTTCGGCATCAAGCTTGGCAAGGATTTCCGGGCTATTATATAGCGCCATATAGTGTTCGAGTAGGGTGCTGCCTTGATAGGGCGTTTGGGGCATCCGGCCGTCTATATATAGTTTTGCCTCCGGCAGGGTCCAGATCAGGTATCCGCCGATATTATAGTTGTTAAGCCATTTTAGTCCTAATAATCTGGGATGTTCGTGGATGTAGCTGACGGCTGTGCAAGGGTAGTTCTGGCAAAAATAAGAAAAAGGATCTCGAATCAATTCTATGCGAGTACATATAATTATGGTAATCATTAAAAAGAAGCTTACAGGCAACAAGGTAAACCAGTAAAAAATCACCCGGCGCCCGGCAACTATTTGAGTTTTCAAGAATAAAGGCAGTACGATAAAGGAAGCCGCAATGTAAAAAAGCGGAAAATGCCGTACGGAACGTATAGTCATAAAGAGAAACAGAAGCAATATGGCCGCGTCGCTCTTTTTTAATTTGTGGCGTTCTTCCGGTATTAGAAACGAGGCGATCAGTAAGCCGCAGACAAGGCCCAAGAATAGTACCTGCCAATATTGGATAGGCGGAATAAATAAAGAGCGCCATTCGGAAATAATGTTCAAATACGCCGAGTTTGAGTAGGTGGTTAAGAAGCTATATAATTTATAACCGTTTGGGGTTAGCCAGGTCGCAAAGAAAGAGGCGAACCCGATAATTATCGGCATTCGTATCGACTGCCATGATTGCTTGCCAGCAAAGGGCCAAAGCGCGTCAAAAAATAGATAGATCGCTAAAACGGCCAGTCCGATCAGAAAGCCGGCATGCAGGCAGGCCCAAAGCCAAAAGAAAGGCGGCAGGATATATAAGAGCGATGCTTGTCTTGTTTTTTGCCATTTTTTTAACCAGAGCATCAGGAAGGCAAACAAAAAGAAACTAATCATTTGAGGGCGCGGACCAACGTGTCCCAGGATGCCCAATAGGCCCAAGAACGCCCACAAAAACAGCATGGCATCAGCTCGGCCTTGGTGTAGCTTGATTCCGTCCGCTATTGATAGCCAAAGAGCGGCGATTATGATTATTAGATAAGCCAAAATCAGGCCGAGGTAATTGAATTGCTTAAATAGCAAATACATCGAAAGGTTGGTCAGCCATTCGTGGTCTACCCAGGTAGTACCGGGCAGAGTGTGCATATATATCTGATCGCTTGGCATGCGGCCGGTGGCCAAGATATCTTGGCCCACCTTGAGATGCCAGCCTAGGTCAGGGTCAAGCAGCGCCAGCGAGTTGTTGGCAACAATAGACGCAAAAAAAAGCAGCGCGCTAAACCAGAAAATAAAACGTATTAGTTTGGATCCCATAGTTGAGGCTATTTAAGTATTGTGCTATTATTTAATTGCATTGATTTGTTCAAAAGAAAAGCGTGTGATAAAATGATCTCAGGTGCCGGCGTCTTGTTTGGCCATCTGCCAATTTTATCATTCAAGCGTTGCGCCAATTTCTATGCCGCTTTTAATAGTAGCAAAGAAAAACATCAATCGCAAAAATTGCCAAAGGCGGCCTTCCGCCGGCGTTGAAAGGAGGTGAATTATGAAAAAAAAGCTTCTATGTACTTTAGCTTTGCTAATCATGTTGGCACCGGCTTTTATTGTGGCGCCAGTAGCGCATGCACAGTTAATCGACGTTTGGGGTGATCCATATTCGGCGAATCAGATCGGCTTTGATGCTTTTAACCTTGTCGGTTTCGGCAAAAAAGACCCTCGTGTTATCGCTGCTGGTATTATCCAGGTTATGATGGGTTTTCTGGGCGTAATCGCGATTATTTTAATCTTGATCGGCGGTTTCAAATGGATGACTGCCGCAGGCAATGATACTAAAGTTGGCGAAGCCAAGAAATTAATGATTGCCGGTGTGGTCGGTCTATTGATCGTATTAGCCGCTTTCGCTGTTTCTATCTTTGTTATTCGTTCTCTGTTGGGAGTTACAGGCGGTCAACCGCAACAATCATACGAGAATCAATAAAAGTATTTTGGGATCCAGAAATATTTTTATCAGTGCTTTTCGCTTCGGCGGAAAGCACTTCCTCGGCCCTCTGCTTGATAATAGCGGGCCGGAGAAGTGCTTATGAAGAAACTCTATCCTTATCTCATCAGCTTGATGCTGGCTGCCAGTCTGGCTGCCCCGGCTGTTTTGGCCCAGAATTTTGGCGCCGATACGGCCAAGGGCAGTGATATGATCAATCTCACCGGTACCGCTTCCGAGACTATCGCCAGCGTGGCCGGCCAACTGATCGGTACTTTGCTTTCCTTTTTGGGTATCATTTTCTTGATATTAGTGATAGTCGGCGGCTTTATGTGGATGACTTCACAAGGCAATGATGCCAAGGTTAAGTCTGCCCAGAAATTAATCACCACGGCTATTATCGGCCTTATCATTATCGTTTCCGCTTACGCCATCACTACTTTCATTGCAGACAATTTGCCCAAATAACATGTTTAATTTTTTATTAATGCCTGTTTATGCGGTCTTAGGAGGACTGCAGACAACACGCAGTCGCATAGGCTATAATCAAGGCGATATCTTTGTCATAGGAGGATCGGTAGGCGCCGTTGCCTTATCTTTTTTGGGAATAGTATTCTTGATTCTGATATTTATCGGCGGCTATATGTGGATGACCGCTGCCGGCAATAAGACCAGGGCTTCGGGCGCTAGGAAACTGATTGTAGCCGCGTTGCTCGGACTGATTATTGTAGCTTCCGCCTATGCTATTTCCGGTTGGCTGGCTGACACTTTTGCCAAACCGTTAATTAACTAAGTTCAGGAGTTGGATAATATTTTGTATTTATGAAAAAATTATTAAGCATAATGATAATATCAGCCGCCCTGTTGGCGGGAGGCCGAGCGCAGGCGGCAAATCTGGGAGATGCTTTTTCGAACATGATGAACCGTTTTGCCGCGCCAACCGGCTATAATACCAGCCAGCGCAACGTTGAACCGATTGTCAATAATATTATTTCTATCGCCTTGTCATTTTTGGGCGTCATTTTTGTAGTATTGGCGATATATGGCGGGTATATGTGGATGACTTCGCAGGGCAATACCACCAAGCTGACTACCGCTCGCGAACTGCTTACCGCCGCTGTTATCGGCTTGATTATCGTCGTAGCGGCCTATGCCATAACCTTCTTTGTAATCGCGCGCGTGACGCCGACGCTATTGACCCAATAGTATGATTAACAAAAAACAAATTATCAGTTTTGCGCTTGGCTTGTTGCTGCTGTCATCGGCGGCCCTGGCTCAGCAGGATGCCCCGACTGCCGTAAAGGGGGCAGGCGGCAGCATTGGCCAGCGCCTGCTTAATGTCATCGGTACTAATACATATAATCCAGGAACGAGTGAGACTTCCATGACCGAATTCTTGGGTTTGGTTATTAATGTTATCTTGAGCTTGTTCGGTGTTATATTTATCTTTTTATTCATCTTAGCCGGTTATAATTACATGACCGCTTATGGCAAGAAAGAAAAAACCGAAAGAGCCACCTCGACCATGTTGGCGGCTATCATAGGCTTGATTATAACGATTGCTGTTTATGCCATCTGGCAATTCGTCTTTTTCCGTATCGTCGTTCCGCGTTAGGTTAATATAAAATATTTATGAAAGGCAAAAAAATATTATTAAGCTTGTTGTTTTTCTCGATATTGTCTTTGAACGCTAGAGCTGCTTCGGCCGCTTGGTTTAATCCATTCAGCACCGATCTTACTACCGGTATGCAGAGACTGACGAATGATGTCACAAACCAAGCCTACAGTCCGGCTACCAACGAAACATCTATTTTTGAAATCGTCGGCGGCATCATCCGCGTATTTCTCGGTTTGTTGGGGACGATCTTTGTAATATTATTGATTTTGGCCGGCTATAATTGGCTGACGGCCGCGGGCAAGAAAGAAAAAGTCGAAAAGGCGCAGTCGACTATCCGCACGGCCATCATCGGCTTAGTGATTATTGCCGCCGCCTATGCGATTACGTATTGGGTTTTTGCCCGTATGCCTGATTCGAATACGCAGAGCGCTTCGCCAACGTCGGCCGACTTTGTCGGGCCGCCTGCACCGTAAGCTATAAAATAAAATCCCCTCCAAATAGTTGGAGGGGATGTTTTTAATAAAAACCGATTGGTTCGGTACGTTCGGCCGGGATTCTGACATTTATCCGGCGCTTGAAGCTGTAAGATTGGCCGATGGGGAAAATCTCGTATTCCAGCAAGAAGATCCCTTCGGGCCAAGGCATGGCTTTGGCTGTTTTTTTTCCGGACATCAGTGTCGTGCCGGCAAAGGGGCCGTTAAGAACTAAGACATCGTCTTTGGAAGTGTTAACCATCTCCAGCTTGACTACTTTGCCGGTGACCGGAGTGGTGCGAGCGGGAGGAACAGCATTAACCGTATGGATGATGCCTGCTGCCGGAATAGCGCTAAAGCCGCCGCCGCGATATTTTTTGCGGTCAATCAAATCCTGCAGACTGTCGGCAAGACTTAGCTTGCCACTCTTGACTGCCAGGCGTTGCTGCTTTTCCATTTCTGCCAGAGTCATGGTTTCTTCTTGCATGCGGTTGATTCCTAAGAATCGTTCGGGGCTAGTGTTTCCGCTCGCCTCGTCCATTTCTATTTTTTGGCCGTTGCTGGTTATCGAGACCTTGGCTTCGCGACAAGAAACTAGGCATAGCAGCAAGGCAAGCGCCAAAATGAGATAAAGCCTCTTCATGTAAAACTCCTGTATATTGTTAAATTAATGAACATTTTGAGGCTATTGTAGCATGTTATTATAGATTTGTCAATAATATTAGCTAAAATAGCTTATAATTAGCCAAAAATATGGTATAAAAATGCTCCTACAAAATACAAGGGCCTACAAATACAAATTATTACAAATGTACAAATCCGTACCAAAACGTAAAGTTAATATTTGTATATTTGTAATAATTTGTATTTGTAGGAGCATATTTGCTAGACTCGAATTTTTCGACGCAGGCCAAATATATTGACTTTTCCCCTGCGAAGCTGTATTATGTGGATAAGCTAGTATTATAAAGATACTAGCTCTTTTTTTCAAAAATTATTAATTTATCTCCTTAGGGGGATTATACAACTATGAGCGATATTATTAGCGCTATCAAGCAAATCTGCGAGGAAAAGGGCCTCAGCTACGAATCGGTGATTGCGACCATCGAGTCGGCTTTGGCCGCGGCCTATCGCAAGGATTATGGCGAAAAGAACCAAAACATCAGGGTGGAATATGACCCGGCCACTAATCAGAGCCGTGTCTATGACATCAAGACTGTGGTGGAAGATCTGCCGCCTGAAGAAGAAAGGCCCGAGGGTGAAGAAGGCGATGAAGTTGTTGCCGAAGAGGTCCCGTTGGCCGAAGGTGAAGAAGAAGGCCATCGTTTTAATCCTAAGAATGACATTGAGATTAAAGATGCCCTATTGATTGATCCTAAGCTGCAGATCGGCGACGAACTGAAGCAGGAATTGCCAACCAAGGATGAGTATGGCCGTATGGCTGCGCAGACCGCTAAGCAGGTGATTATCCAGCGTTTGCGCGAGGCTGAACGTGATATGGTCTTTGGTGAATTCAAGGACAAAGAAGGTGAAGTGGTAAGCGGTATAATCCAGCGACGTGAAGGACGCATTGTCTTGGTTGATTTGGGCAAAGCCACTGGTGTTATTTTGCCTGAGGATCAGATTCGCGGTGAGCGCTATAATCACAATGACCGCATCAAGGTCTATGTGCGTGAAGTACGTTCGACACCCAAGGGTCCGGAAATACTATTGTCTCGCACCTCTGATGAAATTTTGAAAAAGGTGTTTTATTTAGAGATTCCTGAAGTGGCTAATGGTTTGATTGAAATCAAGGCGGTAGCTCGTGAGGCTGGCAGTCGTTCCAAGGTGGCGGTAGAGGCCTATTCGGAGAATATCGATCCAATCGGATCGTGCGTCGGCCAGCGCGGCAGCCGCATTCAGACTATAATCCGTGAACTGGGTGGGGAAAAGATTGATATTATTGAATATAGCGAAAATGCCTCCGAATTTATCGCTTTTGCTTTGTCTCCGGCTAAGATTTCCAGCGTTGTGCTTAACGAAGAACAGAAGCGCGCCTTGGTTAAAGTGGCTGAAGATCAATTAAGTCTAGCTATCGGCAAGAGCGGGCAGAATGTTCGTCTAGCGGCCTATCTGACCGGTTGGAAGATTGATATCGTCGAGGCTGCTACCGGCCAGGTTAAGGAGTCTAGCGAAGCGGCCATTGCGGCTGCAGCCCAAGACGAGGCAGCGGTGGCGGAAACAGAGCTGGAAGAAAAGGCAGTTATGGAAGCCAATAGTGAAACTGATGAGCCTGTTGTTGCCGAAGCTGAAGCTGAAATCATGCCGGAAATCGAGGGCGAAGTTGAGGCCGCGGCAGAAAAGAAGCCGAAAGCCAAAAGAAAATCCAAGAAAAGTGAATAAGTAATTATTTAAGTATTGTCGCCTTAAGAGGGAGGCGGCTTAAAAAAGTATGGACAATATGAATCTATTGATTCTGGGCAGCTCGGTGGTAGCGCTCCTCTATGGGGCTTATTACATCAAGCACATTTTGAGTTTGCCTGCCGGTAATGAAAAAATGCAGAACATTGCCAAGGCAATCCAAGAAGGCGCCAGCGCTTTCTTGAACAAGCAGTATCAGACAATTTTTTGGGTAGCTATTGTATTGTATGCTTTAATCGGCTTTACTCCGATGTTGGGCTGGAAGATTGCCACCGGCTTTTTGCTGGGCGCTGTCTTGTCGGCTGTGGCTGGTTATATCGGTATGAATATCTCGGTGCGCGCCAATGTGCGTACAGCCGAAGCCGCCAAGGGCGGCATGGCCAAGGCTTTGGATGTTGCTGTTAAGGGCGGTTCGGTTACCGGCATGCTGGTAGTCGGCTTGGCTCTGTTGGGCACTGCCGGTTTTTATTTCTGGATGGGCGATATCAATGCCATGATCGGCCTGGCCTTTGGCGCTTCTTTGATCTCTGTCTTTGCCCGTTTGGGCGGCGGCATCTTTACCAAGGCGGCCGATGTGGGCGCTGATTTGGTGGGTAAGGTGGAAGCCGGTATTCCGGAAGATGATCCACGCAACCCGGCTGTCATCGCTGATAATGTCGGTGATAACGTCGGCGATTGCGCCGGTATGGCCGCTGACCTCTTTGAGACTTATGTAGTGACAACGGTGGCTGCCATGATTTTGGCCAGCCTCTTGTCTGATTCTTTGCCAACCAGCGCTATGATTTATCCTTTGGCTCTGGGCGCTGCTTCGATCATTGCCTCGATCATCGGCATCTTCTTTATCCGTTTGGGCAAGAAGCAGAATATCATGGCCGCTTTGTATAAGGGCTTGGCTATGGCCGCTATCTTGTCGGCTGCCGCCTTCTATCCGATCACCAAGATGATGATGGGCGATGATTATATCAAATATTTTTATGCCGCTTTGGTCGGTTTGATTGTGACCGGCTTGATCGTGGTTATTACCGAATATTACACCAGCACCAAGTTTGCCCCGGTCAAGGATATTGCCAAAGCCTCTACTACCGGCCATGGTACTAATGTCATTACCGGTTTGGCTGTTTCGATGAAGTCGACTGCTTTGCCTGTCTTGGTGATTGTGGCGGCTATCGGCGCGGCTTATAGCTTTGCCGGATTATATGGCATTGCTATTGCGGCTGTCGCCATGTTGAGCATGGCCGGCATTATTGTTACGATTGACGCTTACGGTCCGATTACTGATAACGCCGGCGGCATTGCCGAGATGGCGGAAATGGACGCTTCGGTCCGTGATATTACCGATCCGTTGGATGCCGTTGGCAATACTACCAAAGCCGTCACTAAGGGCTATGCTATCGCTTCGGCTGCCTTGGCTACTTTGGTTTTGTTCGGCGATTTTACCCACAAGGTTGGTATTGGTTATGACTTTAGCTTGTCCAGTCCTTATGTCTTGATGGGCTTGTTTATCGGCGGCATGTTGCCATATTACTTTGGCGCGATGTCGATGGAAGCGGTGTCCCGCACTGCCGGCGCGGTGGTGGAGAGCGTGCGCGCTCAATTCAAGGCTAAGCCTGGCATCATGGACGGCAGCGAAAAGCCGGACTACGGCCAGACCGTCTCGATTGTGACCGCAGCTGCCATCAAAGAAATGGTCGCCCCGGCCTTGATTCCGGTGCTTGCTCCTATTATTATTGTGATTATCGGCCTGGCTACTATCAAGGCTAACGCCGTGTTGGTTTTGGGCGGCATGCTAATCGGTTCGATTGTCACCGGTATCTTTGTGGCTATCTCGATGACTTCCGGCGGAGGCGCTTGGGACAATGCCAAGAAGTATATCGAATTGGGCAATTACGGCGGCAAAGGTTCCGATGCCCATAAGGCAGCGGTCACCGGCGACACCGTCGGCGATCCTTATAAGGATACCGCCGGCCCGGCCATCAACCCGATGATCAAGATCATTAATATCATAGCGCTGCTGATTGTTGGGCTTCTGCTGGTGTAATCCATGTAATTGCAAAAGCTCCTACAAATACAAATCATTACAAATCTACAAATTCCTATTTTTAGGTTTTGTAGATTTGTAAGAATTTGCCTTGGTAGAAACGTATATCTTATGAAGGAGGAAAAATATCTTTATAAGGAATTAAGTTTTAGCATTGTTGGAGCTGCTTATGACGCCTATAATCAGCTAGGCGTCGGTTTTAAGGAAAAGCACTATCAAAAAGCAATGGCGGAGTTACTAAAGACGAGAAATATTAATTTCCGCGAGCAAGTTCCTTGGGAAATTAAAATAAATGATAAGATTATAGGCAGATATTTTTTTGATTTATTGATTGAAAACTCTATCGTAGTAGAGTTGAAGAAAGGAGACTATTACGTGAGAGGCAATATAGACCAAGTAAAAAGTTATTTATCGGCAACGGGGTTAAAATTGGCAATCCTAATAAATTTCACATCAAAAGGAGTAAAATTTTTAAGAATAATTAATATAATTGCACCTGCAAAATAATTAAATTCCTTCAAAACCTTTTATAAATAGCCAAGAGTTATTAGGTACGGATTTGTACATTTGTAACAATTTGTATTTGTAGGAGCATACATTTGCAGGAGTAAACACCAAAATATGAATATTTCCAAAACAAATAACGATCAAGGCCAAGCAGTCATGACTGTCACGGTCGACCGTGAAGAGTTCGCTAAATATTGGGAGCGGGCCGCGGCCAAGATTTCCGAGGAAGTCAAAGTGCAGGGTTTCCGTCCTGGCAAAGTTTCTTTTGAAGTGATGAAGAAGCATGTCGATGTCATGGTTATTATGGAAGAAGCTGCCCGCCTTTATATCTACAAAGAAGGCGACAAGATTATCGGCACTCATGCCGGTGCTGTGGTGGTCGGCCAGCCTCAGATCAATATCACTAAACTGTCCGTAGACGGTGAATTGGAGTTTGCGATTATCGCTGATTTGTTGCCAGAAGTGAAATTAGCCGAATATAAAGGACATAATATCAGCTTGGAAAATACGGCTATTGCCGAAGAAGAAGTAGCCAAGGTCTTGCAAGAATTAATCGAGTCGCGCGCCAGCGAGGCATTGGCCGACCGTCCATCGAAGATCGGTGATAAGGTTGTGGCCGATATCAAGATGTTCTTGGATAATGTGCCGGTAGACGGCGGGCAGTCCAACGGCGTCGCCTTGATGTTGGGCAAAGATTATTTTGTGCCCGGTTTCGATCAGAAAGTTGAGGGCATTGCCAAGGACGAGACCAAAGAGTTTGACTTGATCTTCCCGGCTGACTTCCATCAGAAGAACCTGGCCGGCCGCAAAGTGGAGTTTGCCGTGACCGCCAAAGATGTCTTTGAGCGTAAATTGCCAGAGTTGAACGAAGAATTGGCTGCCAGCTTCGGCATGTCCAGCATCGAAGAATTGAACAAGAATATCCGCGAAAATATGGAGCACGAGAAGTTCCACCGCGCCGAAGAAAAAGCGGAAATCGGCCTGATTGAAAAGCTGGTAGCCGAATCAACCTTCGGCCCTATCCCTCAGGCTCTGGTGGAGAACGAAAAGGATTTGATGCTTAAGGAAATGAAGCGCAATGTGGAGCAATACGGCAGCAAGTTTGAGGACTATCTGTTGAATATCAAAAAGAAAGTTGATGAATTGCGCAACGAGTTTGAGCCTGAGGCGATCAAGCGCGTCAAAAGCGCTATCATCATCCGCCGCATTATCGAATTGGAAAAGATCGAAGCGACCGACGAGGAAGTGCACGACGAAGTAGCTCATCTATTGGCTCACTACGGCACCGATCCCAAGGCAGCCGAACGCATCAAGAGCGCCGATTATGCCCAGGATGTAGCCGGACAGCTAGCCCTGCGCAAAGCGGTGGATATGCTGAAGGAATGGAACTTTGTTGATTATATTCCGCACAATCATCATTAATAATTTATCCCTGCGAAGGCAGGGATCTTTCCATTCAATTATTTTACCAAAATTTATATTTTTACCTTTAATATGATACAGGCCGTGTAGTAAATAAACAGGATCCAGGATCCCTGCCTCCGCAGGGATAAATCTCATAAAAAAATAAACGGTTGCTATGGCGGCAACCGTTTTGCTTTGAGCTTATGCTCGGTTATTTGGTCTCTTTGATAATGTAGCTTTCATAGAATTTATCCCGGAGTACTCTTCCGGGATCTTTCCATTCATTTATTGAACAAGACTCGTATTATTACTAAAAATGAAGTGCAGTGTGAAATCTGAAAGCAAGATCCCTGCCTTCGCAGGGATAAAGCGTGTATTTGTTTTGAGCTTGTGCTCGGTTATTTGGTTTCTTTGATGATATAACTGCCCTGGATAATGCCCCAGGAGCTCTTCTGCGAGAACTCATAAGTCTCGATATCTTCCTGGGCTTTGCGGTCTCTGGTCAGATACCAGACTTCATCTTCTTTCCAGGTGATATTGACCAGTTTTTTGCCCGCAGGCAGAGAGATTTTGCCGGTGGCGCCCCAATGCTTGACGCGTTGGTTTTCGGTGCAGCCGGTGAGAGTGAATGTGGTGATGATGGCGATAAGGACGATAAGCTGTTTCATTAAGTAACTCCGAATAGTGAAAAAATTTATTTTATTAAAATACTGATAATCATTAGTGCAAAAGCCAGGCTGGTGGCGGACAAAATCGGTACGGACCAACGCTTGTTGTGATAGAACGTTTTGGAGAAGTCGAAAGTCTGCTGTAAATAGCACTTTTCTACTGTTTCATTGGCTGACCAATAGACCTGGACATCATCGCGGCCATATTTATAATAGCCGTTATCTTTTAGATGTGGGAGTAGTTGGTAAGTGACTTCAAAGTTCTCTGGTAGCACTTTGACGCGTTGCCAGATTTCTACGGTGTCTAGATTGTAGAATAGAAAGTCTTCTCTCTCTGACGTTTTGACAAGCTGTTCTAGGTTGCCTTCTTTGCGACTGAGAACACGATTGGGCAGAATTCTATTGCTTTCCGATGGCAGGGCAGTTCCTTTGAACCCGTGACATTTGATTGATATTCGCGGCGGCATAGGCACGCTGCCGCTTCTGCTGGAATGGTAAATGGTATGGAATATTAATAGCGCAATGCCGGCTCCCGCGAGGCAGATAAGCTCAATGATGATTAGTATGGTACTCACGATAACTCCTAAATTGATTGATTGTTAATTTACAAAGGCCTGTATTGTATCAGATATTGAGTAAAATGTCAATATCGGGTAAGAAGGGGGCAAATAGGGGTGTATATTATAATTTTTATTTAAAATTAGCCATTTATTTTGGTACAAGTTTGACAAAAGTAAAATTTATGTTAATATGAAGTTTCTTTATGCGTATACATGCTCCTACAAATACAAAACTCCTACAAATACAAATTATTACAAATCTACAAATCTGTATTTAAACGCCAAGTCCATATTTGTATATTTGTAATAATTTGTATTTGTAGGAACAAGTATTAGTTAAGCCACTATGAAAGACCTTGCCGTCAACAAAAAAGCCGGTTTCGACTTTGAGCTGCTGGAAGCCTTCAGCGCTGGCTTGGTATTGACCGGCAGCGAGGTTAAGAGTATCAAAATGGGCCAAGCCAGCCTCAAGGGCGCCTTTGTGGTGCTTAAACAGACTACCAAGGGCCTGCCCGAGGCCTGGCTGCTGAATTGCCTGGTGACGCCCTACAAGTTCGCTCGCCGCGAGGATCAGGACCCGACCAGGAGCCGTAAATTGCTGCTCAACCGCCGAGAATTGCTGCGCATTGTGAACAAGACCGAAGAAAAAGGCTTGACTTTGGTCCCGACCAAACTCTATACTGTCAAGGGTAAGGTCAAGCTGGACTTCAGTATCGGCCGCGGCAAAAAGAAATACGACAAGCGCGCGGACACCAAGAAGAAGGATGTAGAGAGGGAGCTGAGAAGGCGGATGAAAGGCTAAAGGCAGTCAAAAAGCACTTTAACAACCAAGTTAGATCAATGGGGGATTATCATTGATAATTGATAATTGTCCATTGAAAATTGAATAAGGGGATGCCTGGTTTTGACAGCAAGATATCAGGCGGTTTACTTGCCAAACGGCAGAGCGTGCCTGCCATAAAGAAACGCAAACTATAATTGCCACAAACGGCAAGCCGGCGTTCGCTTGGAACGTCCCGGCTTTTGTCACCGCTTAAACAGCCGTGACCATCGTCCCTAGGGAGCTCCGCCCCAGGACCAACGGTGTCATATAGGAGCTGCAATCCGCGTCGCGCCTCAGTGCGCGGGTTAAAGATCGATTGGGGCTGGCCGGGACTTATTTTGGTCCAGTTTATAGAGCCCTGGCAAGACTAAAAAACGGAACTATGTTTGGTAGACGGTGAGCTGCTTGCTTGTTGGACAGGGGTTCGATTCCCCTCATCTCCACCTTCGCCTCGCAGTAGCTCGGCTACGGTGGACGCAGTCCACCTGGCAGAGCGTAGGCGGGTTGTACCTCGCCGAAGCTTTATGCGTAGGCGGGTTGTACCTCGCTATTATTGCGAGTAAGAGAGTAGTATTTTTAGTGTACGCAAAATAATTTTATTATATGAATTTTTATGTTTATATACTAAGATGTAATAATGGAGGCTTGTATGTCGGCTGTACAAATGATCTAAAAGAGAGAGTTGAAAGGCATAAAAATGGATATAATAAATACACAAGCGGACATTTGCCGGTTGTCTTGATTTTTTATTCATGCTTTAATAATAAATATACAGCATTCAATTTTGAAAAGTATTTAAAATCAGGTTCTGGCCGAGCATTTATTAGCAAACACTTAGTTAACAATTGAAAGATTTTGGCCCGATGGTGAAATGGTATACACGCAACACTTAAAATGTTGTGCCTTATGGGCGTGTGGGTTCGAGTCCCACTCGGGCTACTGTAAAAATTGACATTTTGTGCTGATTTTGGTTTAACTAATGCCGTATCAGCACTGTTGACAGAAAGCAAATAAGTGTTTATATTAGTTAGGTTGTTAATTGACTCGCGGGTATCGTATAGTGGCTATTACATTGCCTTGCCAAGGCAGAGATACGGGTCCGATTCCCGTTACCCGCTCAGAAGAAACAAACGAAAAGATGATGCTTAGGCATCGTCTTTTTGTTTTATATTAGCGGTGTATTTGTCCAGTGACTGGTTACTAAAGGCTAGCTCCTCGAGTGGCATATTAAAGCCCTTGCCCGCCGGATGCCCAAATATTTTTGGATCATCTAGCACATTGACAGCATACTCTAAGTTTTCAGTATTAATGTGTGCGTAGCGTATAGTAGTCTTGATGTCGCTGTGGCCAAGTAATATCTGAACAGTTCTTAGTGACACATTTTTCTGAACCATTCTAGAGGCAAAGGTATGCCTAAAGATATGCCAGCCTACTCGTCTAATACCAGCTCGCTTACAGGCGCGCTTGAGAGCTCTGAGACTATTGAACTGTGCGACTCTATTGCCCCAGCCATTCTTGAAAACATAACCAATTTTATTGTCCATATGCAACAGCATATTGTAGAGATCATGGGACATTGGTATATATCTAGGCTTATTGCTCTTAGTGCTGCCTTCAATTTTTCTCGAGACCGCTCTACTTATCGTTAACCGCCTATTTGTTAGGTCGACATTCTGCCAATCTAGCGCAATGAGTTCGCCAAACCTTAATCCAGTCCTTAGGGCAAAGAATATCATGTCATGCAGTACCCCTGTGGTATTGGCCAGTAGAGCAGTGCATTCCGAGTCAGTCAGACAAGTCATCTCTTTCTCGGTAACTGATATCATTCTAATTATGGGCATTTTCTCTAATAAGTTATCTTCTTGTGCAATACTAAGGCACTTGCGTAGCACAGACAAATGATTATTAATGGTTTTGTTACTCATTTTTTGTTTCACTTTAGATTGTTTGTACTCTTCAATGCTTAGGTTGCTTATCTGTGAGAATTCAAATTTCCCAAAGTAGGGGACAAGATCCGTTCTAAGAATAGACTCTTTCGAACTAATTTCCGATGGCTTATTGTTATTATGAACATGTGTTTTATGCCAATGCCAAGCAAAGTCAGCAAAGTATTTAAATTTTGCCTCTTTTGTTACTATGGGTCGATTAGCCATTAGGTCTGAAATCAGACTGGCCTCAAACTTTTTGGCGTTCTCTCTGGTGTTGGAAGGGCTTTTGATGCGGTACCTCTTGTGCTTATAGCGGAAGTCAGCATACCAAGTGCCGTTTATTTTTCTTGTAGCCATATTATTACCCTGTCGAACCAATACGATTGTCCTTTAGGTAGCTCAAAACATCTTCTTCGGTAAAGCGGATACTACTACCAATTCTAAAAAAAGGTATTTTTCTGGACTCTACCAGTCGATAAAGCGTTACCAGTGATATACTAAACAACTTTGCTATCTGATTGGCAGTATAAAGCTGAGGAATTGTATTGGGCTCGACATTCATTTAATTGTTAAAGGGCAATATTGAGATAGCTATTTATATAGCTATATGGGCCTCATTATTGTACCCTTTTTTAGATTAGGCAACAAATAAGATAACTGGCATCATTTTTATGTTTTTTATTCGTCAGACGGGCGAATTGCCCTCATTTTTTGTCGCCGTCAGCTTCTTTTCTGACAAGCTGTCTATGTACTTAAGTGTAGATTTTTTGTCTTTGCCATAATCGTCCTTATCCACTAGCTTATTAAACCAGCGGTGGATATGTTGCTGACTAAAGCCTTGGCCTTCAATAGCCATAATAAAAATACCGTGGGTGCTCCACTCAGGGTGTTGTTGGGCTATCTTGTTAAATCTTCGTTCAATTGACTTCATGGTTTTAGTTTTAATTTTTTAGATCGTGGAACATGCTTTGGTAGGGCACGTTTGCAGGCTATGCATTTGTGAGGTTTGTCGATAATGAGTTTGTATGGCGACGATTGACAAAGGCCTTTACTCAAGTAGTCAAAGCACTCAGGGCATAACAGGCTCTTGCCGTCGCTATCGATATATGCGAGGACTACAACTTCTTCTTTGGTCATAATTTTACAGCGGTGATAACTATTGGTCTGGTCCTAATATAGTTATTCCTATGCTGGTTAATGGTATTAATAAGCAACTGGTAGCTGTGCTAGAGTGAAACATTACCGTGCCTATAAAAAGGCAATACTTATCAGTGAAATTTTTTACAAATTTATAAAAATATCACTAGCGAGAAAAGGCAATTATTATGAAGGTCGTCATGGACGTTGCCCTCTAGTCTTTCTCGCCAATGACACGCCAGTAAATTTATAAATGTTCGGTCTGAGTTGGCACAAGTAGTATCCTCTCTTATCAGCTCTTATAAAATAACTTCTAAGATTGTCTGCTATCTTGAAGCCATCGATTACTAAGTCCATGTGATTTAAAAGCCAATTGCCAAATTGATCAGGATGGCTGATATGGACTCTTATTCTTGGAACTAGTGTAGCTTCGTTGCGATATCCTATGGCATCAGAGAGGTCAATTAGGTTTATGACTGATCGTCTCGTCATTAAGAAATAGTCAGCAACACTGCCATAACTAATTCTGCCTTTAGTGTATATTCTTGATTTACCTTTTCTAAAGTCCTGCTCTAGGTAGCACTTGATGATATAAGCCTTAAACAATCTTAGACTGGTGAATAGATTGGCAAATTTAGAATTTCTTCGCTCGCTTCTGATTAATTCATATCGTAGCTTGTGCTTGAATAACTGCTTGGATAGAGATGAATAAAATGCTTTATTGCCTGCGAGTCCACGAAACAAACTTGAATGATTGATAACTCTTTTGGTGTAGGCAAGGCTTCTCTTGGTACGCTTACATAATCTTCCGATATCCACCCACCCTCGACCTTCTTGGTCTATTAGATGTCTACTGATAAACCACAGCCAGAACCCTGGCATCATCTCTTTGTGCTTCTTCACTATGTGATATAGAAGTCGCAGACAGACTTTTACTATCTTGTCGTCTCTTTTGGTTTGAAGTTTTTTTAATTCCGCCATGATTAAAAGGTACACAAAAAACAGCAAAAAAATAATTGGTTTTCGCTTAACAAAGACAATAAAAAAACAGCTAGAGATAGCTGTTTATTAAGTGTTAAGTAAATTGTTAAGTAAATTATTACTGCTTCAGGAATTTTATATTAAATTTATCTCGATTCAGCATATATCCTGATGTTCTGATTATTAGTTCGTCGGTTATTCCGAAGTAGGCGCTAAATTTATGGTTTAAGTCTTTTTTTAGCCTACTTAGTCCTGACATAACAGGGTTTGAATTATTACCGTAGATATTTTCTGCCTTCACTGGTTGATCACCATTTAATTTTAAAAGCAGGTCTGTTTCCTTTGGTGTTATCGAAAGAGTCTGATTGTTTGCCCTCTTGCCCATGTAGACAAGCTTTTCAGAGATAGATATATAAAGGTTTGATTTGCCGGTGTCAGTGCCATCCTGGTTCTCAAGATTCTTTAAATGAACTTTTAGTTGGGGAGTATAACATCCATGTATTGTGTAGACGTCGTCTTTGACGGTGTACCTTTTGATTACTGGTCTTTCTTTTTCGTCAAAATAAATTACACGTTCCTTAAGTTTATCGAGAAACTCTTTTAACACTTCTTTGTTTCTTAATTCACCATCAACTTCACCGATGGCAAACTGAAAACTGCCAACATGATTGTTAAGAGTCAATCTCTTGTTAATAAGAAATTGAGCGAATACTTTTCTTAATCTTGGTTTATCCATATTTGGTATAGTATCAAATTATTAATATTTTGTCATATCAATTATTCAGCCACAGGCCACAAGTAAAAATTTAGTAAAAAATTTTTGGCCAGGCACGTTTTGAATTTACTAATCATTTTGGAAACACTCCCACCGTCCCGGCTCCAGCCAGGGGCCTCTTGTACACTACTTTCTTATTGGCAGTCTGGTAAACAAAGCACACTGCCCTCCAACAAAGCTACTATTTCTCTTTAGCTGTAGATTGTTTCACAACTCGCTCGCGCTCGCGACTATTTCTGTGGTGGTTGGGGTTGCTAATATACACTTAGCTGTCTTAGCAACCTTCGACTACCGCTAACTAACCAAGTTGTCCTTAGAGACAGCTTTAATTTTGGCAAAATTAATCCACGAAGCTTCTTAAGTGGTTTAGTGATTAGCCAACAAATTTATGAGTAAATTAGAACCATCCGCGTGGAAGGGATCTATGCTGACGTATCGCATGGTGCATGCGGAGATAGTCAAAAAATATGGTGAAAAAATGGGCAAAAGGTACAGACCGTCCAACTGTCGGACGCTAAATTCTTGGCGGGAGAATGGATTTTTCGTAAAGAAAGGGAGCCGAGCCATTCGCTCAATCACATTCATCCCTAAGACAGATGCCAACGGTCAAACCACGGTATATCGCAAGAACGTTAATCTATTCTTTTACCCAGACCTAGAAAGGATCATAAAGTAAACTATATGACAAGCAAAACAGCTGAGTTAGATTACAACGAATTTCAGCAAAACAATATCGCCTTAATGAGTGCTGGAACTCTTACCAAATTAAAATCTGGTGATTGGTCTAGGACTCCAGCACCGCTCATGCAGTGTGTAGTCTGCGGAGGGAAGCTAACGACATTCGTCATGAAGTACTTCAACTGGGATTCAGTTAAGTTCAAGTGTTACAAGTGCCAAGACAAGGCTAATAAATAACTAACAAGAGCTGTGGTGGCAATGCTATCACAGCTCTAATCAAATTTATGGACGATAACAAACTAACCACGACCACGATGGTCGTGGACAAGCCCACGTTTTCAGTCTTGCTGAAACCTGTGGCGACGAATGACCAGATACTTGATGCTTGGCACAACTACCAAGATCTAAAGACCAGATTGCTAGACCAAGATGACTTTTGTAATGTGTCTGGCAAAACTTACCCTAAGAAAAGTGCTTTTAGGAAGTTGGCACTAGCCTTTGGAATCTCGATTGAGATTATCAACGAGAGACGAATTGAGCTGGGGCAAAACTTCGCCTATGAAGTGACTGCCAAGGCCACGAGTCCAAACGGCAGATATGTAACTGCCTTTGGTAGTTGTCACTCTGATGAAAAGCGAGGTGGTAAAGCTAGCGATATACGAAGCATCGCTTCAACCAGATCGATAAATCGAAGTGTTTCGGATCTCCTTGGCGGAGTAATTGGTATATCTGCAGAAGAAATGATTGGCGATACCAACGAACCGCAATATGAACCATTCAAGCCAGAAGTAACTAAGCCTAACAATTCCAAAGAAGTGTTTGCTAACTTATTCAAAGCTCATGGCCCAGAGTCTGAGCCAGAGGATTTGGCCAGCGAGAAGCAAGTATTTCTAATCAGGAAGCTTGTAGACCAGAAAATCAGTGACGAATCAGAGCAGGAGTTCTATTTGAATGGCCTAGAGAATAAGTCTAAGTTTGAGGCATCTGGCCTTATCAAGCGATTATTGGGTGTCTCAGTATGATAGAAATACTGACATCGCTAAGTGCCGTCATTTATGTAGTGGTCTTTGGCGTGGTAATTGCGTTGATTGATATTGAGTATATTAAAAGGCGTGATAAGAAAGAGGCTGAATTCAGGCAGGCTGAGGCTGACAGGCTAAAGAGGCTTATTGATAGCGTGAATAGAAATCTTAGAAAAAGGCATTAAATTAAATAACAGGTGGAGTCAAATCCACCTGTTATTTTTTGGCTAATGTTAGTTGCGATAGTAATATAATTACAGTATTGATTAGGTGTGCTTGACAAGTTTGTAATACACGTGTATAGTGGAATTATAACAATATTCAAATGGTATGCAGAAATATAATATCAAATGTATTAAGGACATTGCCAATGTTATTCTAGGTTACACTTTCAGGTCAACACTGGAAAAGGAGAAAAACGGCGATATTCTAGTGCTTCAGGCCAGGAATATAACTGAAAGCCTCATTATCAAAGAAAGTGATCTGTTAAGAGCTTATCTTGGTAATAATAGAACTAATGCCCTAGTAAATAACAATGACGTGGTTTTGTCTTCACGTGGTAGCTTCAAGTCAGCAGTTGCTCAAGTATCATCTCAGAGGGTGGTAGCCTCGTCATCAGTTTATCTGATAAGATTAAAGGGCAATGAACTGTTGCCTGAATATCTGGCTATATATCTTAACTCTAGTCTAGCTCAAAAGCAAATCAAGGATTTATCTACAGGTGTAGTCATTAATTCGTTATTAAGAAGGTCAGTTGAAGGAATAGGCGTCTGGATTCCAAGCCTAGAAAACCAGCAGAAGGTAATAGAGGTCTACAATAACAATCTTAGACACCAAACTCTGTTACAACGAAAACAATTACTAACTAAAAAAATAAATGAGGGACTAATTGATAAATTAATAAAATCCTAACCATATGTCATCAACCAAAATTACTCAAGAAGACTTAAACAAAATACTCTGGTCGGCTGCTGATTCTTCTCGCACCTCTGTCGATGGCGGTGTCTACAAGGATTATGTCTTGGTCATGCTTTTTTATAAATACCTCAGCGACTTGTCCAAGAAACAGCACAATGTCTATCGCGAACGCTTTGGTGATGATGAAGCTAGAATCGCTGAGAAGATGAAGGCTGATCGTTTTTATCTACCACCCCAGACATCCTTTGACCACATCTTCGCTCTCAGAGAAAAGGACAATATCGGTGAAGAGCTGAACAAAGCCCTGCACACTATCGAAGAAACTAACCGCGCTAAATTAGAAGGCGTCTTTAGTGTTGATTTTAATTCTGAATCTATCCTCGGTAAACTCGAATCACGCAACCGCATGTTAAGACATCTAATCGATGACTTCGCCAAGATTGACTTGAGCGAAATTGACGACGACATCATCGGCAATTCTTACATGTATATGATTGAGCGCTTTGGAGCTGATGCTGGTAAAAAAGCTGGCGAGTTCTTCACGACCAAAACAGTGGCTCAGCTCTTGGCTATGCTATCGCAACCAAAGGACGGTAATCGCATCGCAGATCCTGCCTGCGGTAGCGGTGGCTTGCTTTTGCTCGCTGGTAAAGAAGTCGAGAAGCAGGGCTCAAAGAATTACGCCCTGTATGGGCAAGAAAGTACTGGTTCCACCTATCAGCTCGCCAGAATGAACATGTTCCTCCATGGCAAAGACTCAGCCAGACTGGAATGGGGCGATACTTTAAATAATCCCATGCTGGTCGAGAATGATCAATTAATGAAGTTCGATATAGTAATAGCCAATCCTCCGTTTTCTTTGAAGAAGTGGGGAGCTGAGAACGCTGAAGCTGACAAGCATAAACGATTCTGGCGTGGCGTCCCACCAAAGGACAAGGGCGACTTTGCTTTCATTACGCACATGGTCGAGACAGCTAAACCAAAGACTGGTCGCGTGGCAGTCATCGTCCCTCACGGCGTGCTCTTTCGCTCTGGGGCAGAGGGCAAGATCCGCGAGGCGATGCTCAGAGAAAATATCATCGACGCTGTCATCGGTCTACCAGCTGGCTTATTTCAAACCACCGGCATCCCTGTTGCTATCTTGATCATTGATCGCTCACGTGAACAAGGCGGAGCTAACGAAAATAAAAAAGACGTCCTCTTCATCGAAGCTTCCAAGGAATTTAAACCAGGCAAGGCCCAGAATACTTTGACTGAAGAAAACATCGACAAGATTTATAATACCTATACCAAGCGCCAAGAGTTAGATAAATTCTCTCGCAAGGTCGACTTCAAAGAGATCGAAGAAAACGACTTTAACCTAAACATCACTCGCTACGTCGACACCTTCGTTGAAGAAGAAGAGATTGACATCAGCGCCAACCTTAAGGAGCTTGCTGAGTTAGAGCCAGAGATAAAGAAGTTAGAAGGAGAGATGGCTAAATATTTAAACCTGTTGGGCATCAAATAATATGAAATTAAAATCTGTTAAAATTAAGAATTATAGGAGTATTGAGGAAATTAAATTTGATATTAATCCAGTTAGCGACAACACATACACCTACGGACTCATTGGTATTAATGAAGCTGGAAAAAGTAGCATTTTACAAGCACTAGCAATTCTTGATGAACACATAATTCCAACTGCGCTTGATTTTCAAGACAAGGAAATGCCAATAGAGGTGGAATATGATTATGAACAAGACAAAGATGACATTAAAAAGTGCAAAGAGATTTTAACAAATAACCATCCAGAAATTAAGATTCACGACAAGGACATAAAAAATGTAAATATAAAAGTTAGCTATAGTTTACCTGACCTACAATCTATAAAGACTATTAAATTTATTGATTTGGTTGATGAAAGCATTAAGGTTCAAACAGAAAGCCTTCTTCTTGATACTGTCTATCAGTCGTCACATTTTACAATTTATTGGGAGTATGCCGAGAAGTATCTAATCACTAATCAAATATCTTTGTCGCAATTTGCAACTGACCCAGACAACATATCAATACCATTAAAAAGATGTTTTGAATTGTGTGGCTATGATACCAACGAAAAAATACAAAGAATAATACAAACTATAACCACTGACTCTACCGAAAGGGAATATTTAAAGGACAATCTTGGAAAAAAGGTAACTGAATTGCTAAGAAAAGTATGGTCAAATCATATGATAACCATTACTTTTGATATTTCTGGAGACGGTATTAACTTTCATGTCAAAGATTCGGAAAGGAAAGCAAAGACGGCAGGCCAAAGAAGTGACGGGTTCAAGCAGTTCGTATCATTTCTATTGAACATTTCGTCTCAGAAAGAAGTAGACTCTCTTGCTGACTCTCTTATTCTTCTGGACGAACCAGAGACTCACTTACACCCACAGGCACAAGAGTACTTCTTAAATGAATTGATCAAGCTCACTTCGTCTGACAATAACATTTGTTTTTTTGCTACCCACTCAAACTACATGGTAGATAAAAAATGCTTATCTAGAAATTATAAAGTCACAAAGAGAGCGTCAGATGAGAAATCTGAGATAGTTCCATTTGATGATAGGTCATCATCATACGCTAGTGTTAATTTTGAAGTTTTTGGAATACTTGATGATAGCTATCACAATGAACTTTATGATTCGTTACGCCAAAAATTTGCTGACGATCAACAGGTTGAAACTATTGGGATTAGACCCTTTGATCAACAGTTTTTTGTCGATAAATTAAAGCTTAAGAAGACATTTCCAGAAAAAGGAAAGGATAAGCAGGTTACGTTGCCAACTTATGTAAGGAATTGTATTCATTACCCTAGTAATAAAAATAAAGAATTCCTAACTAAACTTAAAGAGTCAATAACTTTAATGAGAAATTATGACAATGATTAATACAATGAGTACGGGAGAAAAATGGCGAGAAGTTAAAGCTGGTGATATATTTGGCTTTGTTAGATCTCACGCCTTTTCTCGTGACAACTTAGTTAATGGTTTAATAGACAGTGGTCATGTCGGTAATATTCACTATGGTGACATACATTCAACCTATAACTCACCTAGTATTAATCTAGAAAAAATATCAATTCCGCTGATTAAAGATCTTGACTTTGATCCAGCCAAGGATGATTTGTTGATTGACGGTGACTTGGCAATGGCTGATGCATCTGAAGACTATGAGGGAGTTGGTGTCACAGTGCTAGTAGACGGCATAGGTAATAATAAAGTTGTTGGTGGTCTGCATACCTTCGTGCTAAGAGATAAAGAAGGGCTAACTAATAAATACTATAGGCAGTATATATTTCGCAATCCATTGGTTAGGAATAAGTTACAAAAAATAGCCAATGGTGTCTCGGTGTATGGAATTTCAAAGACGGCGGTTTCAAAAATAGTTTTACCAATCCCACCAATTCAAGAACAAAATAGAATCGTGGCGGTGTTGGAGGCTTGGGATGGGGCGATTGAGAGGTTGGCTAAGAAGATTGAGATTAAGAAGAATATTAAAAAGGGGTTGATGCAGAGATTGCTGACCGGCAAGCTTCGTTTGTCTGGGTTTAGTGAGGCTTGGCAAGTGGTTAAATTGAAAAATGTTTGTACTATTCAAAAGGGTGTGCAGTTAAATAAAAATAACATGGTCGCTGACGGTAGTTACCCTGCTTTAAATGGTGGAGTTTTAGCGTCTGGTTATACAAATAAATATAATACAGAAGCTAGTACTATAACTATCAGTGAAGGAGGAAATTCTTGTGGGTTTGTGAACTTCAGTAAAAATAAATTTTGGTGTGGCGGTCATTGCTATGCGGTTAAGCCAAGAAATGGTATTGATAATTTATTTTTGTACCAAATCTTAAAATCAAAGCAAGATGTAATTATGGCACTAAGAGTTGGATCAGGGTTACCAAATATACAAAAAAAGAGTCTAGATGACCTAAAAATTAAAATGCCAGAATCTATTAAGGAACAAAATGCAATTGCGAATATTTTGGTTGTTGCTGACTATGAAGTTGAGGCACTTGAATCACAATTGAGAATTATTAAAGACCAGAAAAAATATTTATTAAACAATCTTATCACCGGCACTATTCGAACGCCGGAGACTTTGACTATAAACGTATGACTGACGCTTTGATTCAAGCTCACTTTGACGAAGCCAAGCAATCGCAACTGCCTTTTGTGGAATTGCTTTTGGCTATGGGTTATCAATATCTACCAACCGCGCAGGTTTACCAAGAGCGTCGTGGAGAGCTGTCCAAGTTTATCTTGCGTGACATTGCTTTTGCTAATCTACAAAGGATTAATAGCGACATCTTTGGTGATAAGGACATTTGGGACGCTATTGATGAACTGGAGAATATCCAGCTTGAGGGATTAATCGACACATCTAAGCAAATCTATAACACTATCATGCCAACTTCTGGTGGCAAGACTATTAAGGTCATGCGTGGTGGTAAGGCGGTATCTCATAACTTTCGCTTTATTGATTTTGAGAAGCCAGAGAATAATGCCTTTCATGTGGCCGTAGAGTTTGAAGCTAGTGGCAAGGGCAATATTCGCCCTGACATTGTCTGCTTTATCAACGGCATACCATTTGTCGTCATTGAGAATAAAAAGTCTGGCGTGGATATCAAAGAGGCCTTGTCTCAGCTCAATCGTAATCAAGGCGCGGAGTATTGCCCTAAACTCTTTGTCTATCCACAATTACTGATTGGCACCAATGGCAAAGATATCCGCTATGGTGTGACTGGAACGCCTAATAAGTTCTACGCTACTTGGAAAGAGAAAGATGCTGACGAATCAGAATTCAAGCAGAGGATTAAAGACTTGATCGCTAAACCAATCGCCAAGGATATTTATAGCCTGCTACTCTCTGATTTAAACGGAGCGACTTTTAATCATGAGCAAAAGACTGATCGCTTGGTAACTGACCAAGATTTGGGGGTTATGTCATTGATGGAGCCAGCAAGACTCTTAGACTTAACCAAGAATCATATTATCTACGATGCTGGTATTAAGAAGATAATGCGGTATCAGCAGTATTATGCAGTTCATAAGATTTTGAAACGTGTTGAAGAAAGAGAAGATGGTATTGGTCGCCAGAAGAGAAAGGGTGGACTACTTTGGGCAACTCAAGGTAGTGGCAAGAGCTTGACTATGGTCATGTTTGTCAAAGCCTTGATTGAAAGTCCGCAGATTGTTAATCCTAGAGTGCTAATAGTGACTGACCGCGTAGATCTCGATAAGCAGATCTCTGAGACCTTTAATAATTGTGGACTGAAGAAGAAAGTTACCAGGGCGACCAGTGGCTCACATCTCTTGAAGTTGATCAAAGACAAGAATCTAGACGTTGTGACCACCTTGGTCCATAAGTTTGAATCAGTCAGTAAGAAGAAGGCTGGCTTTGTTGATGACTCAGAGAATATCTTTGTCCTAATTGACGAAGCTCATCGCTCACAAAACGGCATGGCTAATCTGGAGATGAATAGGATTATTCCTAATGCCTGTTATATTGGTTTTACTGGTACGCCACTAATGAAGAAAGAAAAGGCTAGCTGGATGAAGTTCGGTGGCTATATCGATAAGTATACGATTGATGATGCTTTGGCGGATAAGATTATTTTGCCTTTGATCTATGAAGGGCGTTATACAGAGCTAACTCAAAATAGTGACAAGATTGATCTACATGTTGACCGCGTCTCTGAAGGTCTGAGCGATTACGGTAAGAAGCAATTACAAAAACATATCCAGACCAAGATTATCAAGGATAATCCCCAGAGGATTGAAGAGATTGCTGTTGATATTGAGAAGCACTTCATTGAACAATTTCAGGGCACTGGTCTGAAGGCTCAGGTGGTGGCGCCGTCAAAATTTGCGGCCACTTTATTCCAGCATTACTTCGAAGGCACTGGTAAAATCAGAACAGCCATCGTCATCTCTGATGAATCTGGTAACAGTGAAGAGGAAGACGAGCATAAGAAAGAAGTTGAAGCCTATTTGCAGAAGGTCAAAGAGAAATATCATAGTTTGAAGTCCTACGAAAATTCAGTGATTGATAGTTTTAAATATAATGAAGATGGTATTGAGATCTTGATAGTCGTTGATAAACTTTTAACTGGTTTTGACGCGCCTTGCGATACAGTGCTGTATCTGGCCAAGGACCTACGCGACCATAATCTGCTCCAGGCCATCGCTCGTGTTAACCGCTTATTTGAAAACAAGAAATTGCCCAAGACTGCTGGCTATATTATTGATTACTCAGAGAATGCCAAGAACCTAGACACCGCCATGAAGCTCTTTGGTAATTATGATATTGATGACGTGAAGAGTACTTTGATTGATGTTAAAGAAAAGATCGATGAGCTAGAAAAAAGCTTCTCTATCGTACATGACCTATTCAAGGACGTCAAAGATCATGGTGATGATGAGGAGTATTTAAGGCGACTAGCAGACAAGCCTGACCGTGATGTCTTTTATAAGGCACTGCACGACTTCATTAAGAATTTTAATGAGTGTCTAGCTTTGCAAGACTTTGTCCACGACTTCGACCATATTGATGTCTATAAAGGTCAGCTTAAGAAGCTTCTCGAGCTTCGTAGCGCGGCCAGTCTCAAGTATGCTGATCGTGAAGACCTGTCAGAATATAAACTAGCTTTAGTTAAGATCTTGGACAAATACATTGACGCTGAGAAGGTGGAGCTACTGACTAAACAAATCAATATCCATGATAGTGCTAGTTTTGCCGAAGCGATTGAAGAGTTGGGTTCAGATAAATCCAAGGCTGAAGCCATTGCCGCCCAGACTCAGAAGACTATTCACGAAAAGCTAGACACAGATCCTGAATTCTATCATCGCTTCTCTGATAAGGTTGATGCAATACTCAAGAAGTTGAGAGAAGGCAAGCTAGCTGACTTAGAGGCGTTACAACAAATGAAGTTGGTTAGTGATCAAGTAATAAATAAAAAAGACAGCGAGGTGCCGTCAGCAATTGCGACTATAGTCGGATCTGATGTCTTCTATCGCAATCTACATAACACTGCCATTGGTGACAATGTCTCAGAGGCCACTTATATCAAGATCGTCTTAGGCATCTTTGATATCATTAAGACTGAGGCTATTGTGGACTGGTATAAGAATCCAGAGGTTAAGCGCATTATGGCCAACAAGATTGATGATTATCTCTATGATAATGTGATTAAGCAACAAGGTATCAAATTAACTAATGACCAATTACAAAAGATTGTCAGTGAAGCGATGCAATTGGCTCAGTATAACTACGATGTCTTTGAATAGAGGAGTATGCAAACATTTAACTACGGCAAATATCATTATAATTACAAATTACTACGCCTTGATCGTAAGTCTTTGAGCTTGACCATTTTACCAGACCTATCAATCATTGTCCGTGGACCATTACAAGTCCAGCAAGAACGTATTGAGCAATTTCTGCAGAAGAAGTGGATGTGGATTGAAGAGCAATTGAAATATTTTAAAAAGTACCAGACTAAGCAGACCAAGAAAGACTATGTGTCTGGCGAGAGCTTCTTGTATTTGGGGCGACAATATAAGCTTATTGTAAAGCCAGCAAAGTATGACAACGTGTCTTTGACTAAAGGCGTGTTGGTTTGTGAGACAGTGGATTCGGTCAAGAATACTATTAGCACTAAGAAGAAGCTGGACAAATGGTTTGCAGATAGAGCTAAGGTTATTTTGGCTGAACGCTATGACGAAGTCTTTAAGAAGTTTGATTATAACGACAAGCCTAAGTTGGTCATCAAGAAGATGGATAAGCGCTGGGGGAGCTTCGTCAGGGGTAAGAGTATTATCCTGAACCCATTATTAATCAGGGCGTCAAAGGACTGCATTGATTATGTTATTACTCATGAACTCTGTCATGTAAAGTACAGAAATCACAGCAAGGCCTTCTTTGCTTTATTGAATAAGAAGTCTCCGCGCTGGGAGCTGATTAAGGAGAAATTAGAATTAAGGTTTACCTAGTCCTATGGAGAATGCAATATTTATCGAAAGCATCACCAGGTCAATCTTCGACAGCATCCAAAATTTTGTAGTTACACAAGTTTCTGCTCATTGGTTATCATTTGCTATCAGCCTTGGTATAATCTTGGCAATCATAGTCATACAAAGCATTGGTTGGTATAGATTTTCTTCAGGCGTTAATAGTGTCATTGGGAGCATTGTTTACCATGTATTATTCTGGTCGTTGGTCGCACTATGCTATTGGATATTCGGCACTCAAATCATCGACGAAATCTGGCTAATTTTATTCTGGGCCATTGGTTATAGATTTACCAAGGTATTATTAAAAAGCGTAGGTTTTTGGTTATATTGATAGCTCGTCAAGGTGTGTTTCTGTCCAGGCTATTATATAGGGACAAAATGTTGTGGTTTTGATGGTGTTTTCTGGTTTGCTTTTAAGGGTTGTAACTCGTATGCTTAAAGTGGACATTAAAGTTGTAAAAATATATGAAAAAAAACAAAAGCAAGAAAGATGTTTTTGAGATCTTGCCAAAAGAAATTGTAAACAAATTTTTCAAAGAAAGGCTTGAGCTCCCAGACAAGGAGTTTATTGCAAATGGTGTTGAATATATTGACAAAAAATTGGAAGAATTGGAGGAATTGATTGGCAGGGATCTTAAAGAATTTGAAGAAAGTGCTATTCTTGATATTGTCGATGAATTAACTCCAAAGAGAGCAGACGGCAAATATATAGTCGACCTTCTCCCTTTTGATTATGCGTGGGAGATTTATAAAGCAAGGTTATCAACTATTTTGTCGGTAGATATTGAATCTTAAATAAACAGTTTAATCTAAGGAATTACTCTGGGCTCTACTCCGAGCTAGCCCATTGTCTAATAACTGGTCTAAGCTTGGCTGGTCAATAATTTTATGAACAAGACGAAATGGTTTAAAATAATATTTGGCGTGCTTAATGCTGTTAGCATTGCTTTGCTAGGTTGGCTTTTTGGCTCCGGTCATCTTTGGAGTGAAGGCTATGACTATGATTGGCTTGCCATGGCTTGCCTTTTGATAATCGTGATTGATCTCGGTCTCGGTGCCTACTTTATTATTAAGTTCCTGATTAGAGATGCTGTTGGATTGATAAAGAAATACTACCACTATCGGATTTTTAAATTTAGTGCCACATTGATTTGCGTCTTAATATTGTTCGGCGGCGGATTCTTGGTCAGTAGGTTTAAGCTGGATTTCAATTTTTTTGCACACCGCGCCACCAAGCAGGCCTATAAGGCAGTAGTTAAAATCAAGACCATTATCCAAGATTCGCAGTACGGTATGCAGAATGTTAGTGAGGGATCAGGCACTATCATTAGTCCTGATGGCAAGATTTTGACCAACTATCACGTGGTCAGCGAGGAAGACAGTGATACGAAGAAGCCAAAGCCGGCTGGCTTTATCATCTGTCTAACTAGCGACACTAGTAAGGCTCCTGATTGTAATTATACGGCCAAGCTGGTGGAGAGGAATAAGGATCTGGATTTGGCAATTCTACAGATTGAGCCGATTTCTGGTTTGAGTAAAAAAAGAAGCTTTGATTATTTAGAATTGAATACTTCTGATAATACCAAGATTGGTGATCAGATTACCGCCCTTGGCTACCCTGGCATCGGTCAAGAGACCATTACTATTACTCAAGGTATTGTCAGTGGCAAGAATAATAAGTATGACCAGGACTGGATTAAGACTGATGCCATGACTTCTTATGGTAATTCTGGGGGTTCAGCCATTGATTCTGCTGGTAAGATTATCGGTATTCCTAGCGAAGCTTATGCGGACACTTTAGGTAGTCTGGGTTACGTCATTAATGTCACATCCATTAATCAGTGGCTTCAAGATAATATAAATAAGAATGCTCAAGACATTACCTTCCAAGAACAGGTCGTCGCTTTTGCCAAGAAACTGCATTCTATGCTTGATACTCGAGTATATGCTAATGACAGTCCTAAATATACCGTGGCCATGCCTGATGAATGGTCGACCCAGCATAATAGCGAAGACCTGCTGTACATGGACAAGTCTAGCGATCAAGATGGCGGTTATGTCAGTATCCGTGTCTATAATCAACCCAGAGCGATAAGTCTTACTGAAGTGGTACCGATCTTGAAAAATTCCTTCGTCAGCGGTGATGATACATATTATCCTAATGTTGTAGAGGAGAAGGACGCTAAGGTCTCAGGACTGGCCGCTAAGAAAATAATTTATTATAACAAGGGCGATAAAGTTGAGGGCTATTTCTTGCCTTTTGAAAATTATTTAGTCGCCATCAGGTATAAGTATGGCAAGGATGATAAGGACAAAGATAAGATTAATAAAATTATTGAATCTATAAAACTTGAGAAATCTAAAACTCAATCAGTAGAGATGCGAGTGGCTACGAATGTCCAGCCTAAATTCAAGTTGCAATTAGGTGCTGACTGGTCAATTTTACCTAGGAACGAGAAGGCGTTCTCCGCCTCAATTGTCAACAAGACAATTAAGGAAGCATTTTTCTTTGTCAAAGTTGAGACTGCCGATGAGACCAATAAGAATTTCAGCAATACCGAATATCAAGATGACCTCAAGAAGCGAGTTGAGGACCTAAATCTTAATAAGGAAAAGATGGATTTAAAATTTGCCTTTGACGAGCTGAAGCCCAGCGTCAAATTGAATGACAAGCTGACCGATTGGATGCTGGAAAAGATAACCTTAACAACAGATTCTACTAATAAACTGGCTTGCAAAGAGCAAACTTACACTAAGAAGATTGGTGATAAATATGTTAGTATTGGCTTCGATCTTTACAGTGATAAGCCAGAGCTATATAAACAGGCCGAGGCCAAGCTCAAAGAACTAATAGCGGGGTTTAATTTGGAAAAATAATATGCTAACCAAGTCTGACTATTTAAAATTCATCCAATGCTCTAAGTATCTCTGGCTGGCTAAGTTTAGGAAGGATTTGTTGCCGGAAGATGTGGATGTTAATCTGCAGAAGGTCTTTGATGAAGGCTTTCGTGTCGAGACTTATGCCTATAAATTATTTCCTGGCGGTGTCGATGCTCAGGTAGAAGGTTTTGCTGAGTCAATTGAATTGACTAAAGAGCTAATGGCCAAGAAAATGCCGATAATCTTTCAGCCGACAATACGGGGCAAGAACTTATTTTGTCGTAGCGACATAGTTGTTTTGAATGACGATGGGCAGAGCTGGGATATTTATGAGGTTAAAAGCTCGACGATGGTCAAAGATTTGAATGTTCATGATTTGTCATTTCAAAAAGCTTGTTTTGAAGAGGCTGGGCTCAAGGTTGGCAATGTTAACATGATTCATATTAACAATCAGTATATTAAAGATGGTGATATTAATCCCCATGAGCTTTTAACTATTGTTAGTCTGAGGGAAGAAATTAAGGCTAAAGAAGTGGAGACCAAGGATAATATTGCTGATGCTCTCAGGGTTTTGAAAGTTAAAGAAGAGCCGACTGTCAGGATACTTAAGCAATGTGATAATCCGTTTACTTGCCTATTCATTCCGCATTGTTGGAAAGATTTCCCAGAACATTCCATCTATTCGATAGCTGGTGCCTTGGGCAAGAAAAGGCTAGAAGCCTTGCTGGACGAGGGCATATTAGAGATTAAAGACATTCCACCAGAATTATTAACTAGCGACAAACTAATTCGGCATCATCACGCAGTAACGCATAATTTGGTGCACATTGAGAAAGATAATATTAAAGATGATTTGGCACAGATTGATTATCCAATTTATTTCTTAGACTATGAGACCAATGGTCCTGCTATTCCTATTATTGATGGCTACCGACCTTATCAAAGAATCGTCTTTCAGTACTCGCTTCATATTCTTGACTATCCTGGTGCAGAACTAAAGCATTATTATTTTCTAGCTAAGGACGCTAGTGATCCGACTAAAGCTATGGCCGAATCTTTAAAAAGTCTAATCAGCGAAGACGGAACTATTATCGCTTGGAACATGGGTTTTGAAAAAGGCTGTAATTCAGAGATGGGAGGTCGCGACAAAGATTATAAACTATTCTTTGAAGACATAAATAATAGGATGTACGACCTAATGCTAATCTTTAAGAAAGGCTATTATGTCCACAAAGATTTTCACGGCAGTGCTTCGCTCAAGAAGGTTTTACCGGTCGTGGTGCCAGAATTATCCTATAAGGGCCTTGGCATCCAAGAAGGCATGGCCGCCTCAAACAAATGGGGCGACATGGTCAGCCCAGGCTTCCCTGAAGCTGACAAAGACAAAACCTATAATGACTTACTAGAATACTGTGAGCTTGATACTTTGGCTATGGTTAAAATCTTGGAGAATTTAAATAATTTATAGATATTAAAATTAATATGAAAATCATAGGACCAGAATATTTTAAACTAAAAATAAACAATAGTAAGAGTTTTGATTTGTTGCCGCAGATGGATATAGTTTATTCTACCAAAAAGGGTGTTCCGAAGTTGTATATTGTGAGTCATAATAAAAAACCTATTTACGTAGGCATAACAACTCAACCAATAAGGTCCAGGATTAATTATGGCTTTAGTGCCGTTGGTCGTGGCGGTTACCATGGTTATAAATGGCGTAATAACTATAAGGAGGTAGATTTAAATATCTGGATTCATCAAGATGGTGACAACAAAGAAGATGTCGAAATTATTGAAGCAGAGGTAGTTTATGAAATTAGAAATCAGTTCGAGCAATGGCCAAGTCAGCAGACAGAAATTCATTTTCACCAATCTAATAAAAAACACCGTGATATCGCCAAAAAAATATTAAGTACTGGATATGTTAGATAAATTTAAAGGTTGTTTGGTCGGACTTGCCTGTGGCGATTATTTAGGCATGCCTGTTGAATTTACTTTTGGTAGGAAGGATGTCATTGATTTCTTTGGTAGTGAAATTTTAAATCCAGTCGACTTTATAGAACCAAATTGTGCTAGACGAACAGCTGGTTATTATACCGATGACACCTGCATGGCCTTGTGTTTGGCTGACAGCTTGCTAGAATGCGATTTTGATACTAGAGATCAGTTCTTAAAATACAAGAAATGGTTATTTGAAGGTTATAATACTCCATTCGGAGATAGACAATTTGGTGTTGGTGATCATACTTACAAAATACTAACTGTACTAAGGGAAGACAATCTACCAGACGTGCTTAATCACGTAGAATCACACGGTGGTAATGGTGCCTTAATGAGATGTGCACCGGTTGGTCTGTTATATCATGATGATATTGCTATGTTGAAAGATTATAGCATCAAATCAGCTATCATTACTCATAATAATACCGAAGCGGCCTGGTCCTGTGTCGTTTTGAACACTTTTATTGCCTATTCTCTTTTAGGTATAGATAAAGCTGATTTTGTCGATAGGTTTATTAATGACCATCCAGACTGCCCTGAGCATATCAAAAAACTACTACTCACTGACTTCCAGTCGTTGCCTGCTAAGCATAAGATGAATACTAGTGGTTATACTATCCATACACTTAATGTAGTGCTGTATTCGTTTTTTAAAGCCCAAGACTTCAGAGAAGCTGTCACTGAGGCCGTATTCATGGGTGGAGATGCAGACACTCAAGGAGCGATAGTTGGAGCCCTGGCAGGCGCTTATTATGGCTTTGAGAGCATTCCAAGTAACTGGCGTGCAACCTTATTAAACAAAGAACACATTGAAGAGGTCGCTGTTAATCTTTATAACAAAAAAATCAGCTCTTAATTATTCAAGTCTGACACGACTATTCATAACACCTCCTCAATATTGCCTTGGGCAGTCAATGCCCAAATAGTGCCCACGAGGTGCTATAAATAGATAAAATTGATAACAATTGATCAGGGTTGAAGAAATGAAATTGTCCTATAGTTAGCGAAATACTTGATAAACTAGGTCTTTTGCTAAGCGGGACATACATCTCCGATTCCCGTTACCCGCTCCAAATAAAAAACAGAACCGTATTCCCGGTTCTGTTTTTTATTTGGGTTCGTTTCAACGGGAATCGGACTCTCCTTCGATAAAACTACGGGCGGGCAAGCACTTTTCAAGCGAGCCTGCCTGACTAGGAGTAATTAATTGCCCGAACTTTTGACAAATATTTACCGATACCCTAGAGTCTAACCAGTTCATTATTCAATATTTTGGAGTTTATCGTGAGTGTTCAAATAATACCGGACGACGTCTGGCGGCAATATTGCATCGGTTGTTATCATACTAGAGACTATGGTGCTCTGGTCGATATGGCGCAGGAGCTTGATTTGAAAGCGGCTGAGGGCCAAGAGTTGTATCGTATGGTCTTGTCGTATTTTTCTCTGGCTGTACAGAAGGAAGACCGCTTGTTCGAGCTTGCCGATCTGTTTGATGATATATATTATCGATCTCAGCCTAGGCAATTATCCGATTGTTTATCGCCGCTGGAACAGACCGTTTATGAGCGTTTCGAATGTTTGTTGAAGCGGATCGAGGCCGATAATACTTCCGAAGAGTATACGGCAATCGTCGATGGTGAAAAAAGCTTAAGCCCGGGTTTGGCTGAGCTTTTCCAGGCTACCCGGCGGCGGCTGTATTGTGCGCAATTGGCCTTTGCGCAAACAGCGTGAGTGAATTAAAATGCCTCAAGATTTTCTTGAGGCGTTATTTTTATTTCTGCTTCGGCAGCAGATATTTGCCGACTTGCTTGGACTGATCTGCGTCTTATGTGAATTATATTTTTGGGTATGAAAAAAAGGCTACTTGCGGTAGCCTTTTTGTTGTTGTTAAAAACCTTTGTAGGTTTCCCATTTGACAGTTGCTTGTGTCTTCTTGTTCTTGGGACACTCTTGGATGATGCGTACCAGTTCGAGGTTGTGGTCGAAATGGAGATAGCCGTTGAAGTATTTCTTGCCACAGGAAAAGTTGTAAGCTAAGACATAATGGCCTTCGCGTTGGTGATAGTCAGTATAGATGTCGAGGATGAACATCAGACCGCTTTCATCTAATCGCTGCATAGTATTCGGGGTCACTCGGCCGGTGTCCAGCGCTTGGCTGACTACCGATTTAACCGTGTCCAGGTGGCTCCTGTAGACCTCGTCAGTGTTGATCCGTTCCACTTTCGGCAAGTAGGTGGCCGGGTCATTGCTGTCCCAGTATTCGAGAGTGGTCAGGTGTAACTGGAAATCCAATCCCAGATAGCCTAGCCAGAAATGCTCGCCATCTTGGCAGCTGAAAGGAGCGAAGTAATGTTCCAGGTTGTTGATTGCTCGGCGCTCCGGTGTGGTAAGCTCAATCCCGCCGATTTTGGATAATTCATTGATCAGCCTGGTCGGCACGCTCTTGGTATTGATGGCGATAAGCCCCAGCTTGCTCAGGACCAGGTCGAAATAAGCGGTAATGCGTTTGGCTTGGTTGGCGTCCATTAAGATACTCCAAAAATAGTGATGAGTGAATTCAGTTTATTAAGGTTTCCATTTTTCCCACTTAACCACGGCCGAGCTCTGCTTCTTTTTCGGATTCAGCTCGTCGATCATAATCAGTTCCAGCGCTTTGTTGAAGGAGAGTTCTCCCCGGTAATATTTGTTTCCGTGTTCGAAGTTGTAATTCAGAACATAAGCGGTATGGCGGAATTGTTTAGTCCGGCTGTGATATGGTAATAGCAATCCGCTGCCATCCAATATGACCATCAAGTCCCTGCGAATATGGCCGGTTTCTAGAGCCAGGAAAACTATTTCCTGGATCAAACTGGCATAGCGGGCGCGGATATCATCAAGATTGATGATAAGCGGTGCCACTTTGGGATAGGCCGGATCGTCCAGATCTAATCCCGGCGTGTAGGGCGGTATCTCGATAGTAGTCAGCCACAAGTCATTGTCGAAGCCCAGCCAGCCTTTCCAGATCTCGTCGCCTTCGGCTAGATAGAATTGGGTATAGAAGGTCTCTTTGGGATTGGCGGCCTGGCATTCCGGACCGGACATTTCCAGGGCGCCGCAACGGCGTAATTCCTGGATCAAGCTGGTGGCGACCGTGTGTTCGTTGATGGCCTGTTTGGCTATCTTCTTGAGTAGTACATCGTAATAAACTTCGATGCGTTTGAGCGCTTTTTCTGTCATTAAATCTCTCCAAAATTGTGAATATTGTGATTTCAAAAAACTGGCCCTACAATAGCATTTTGTTGCTAATTTGTCAAGCATTATTGGTAATTTGCATAAATTTGCTGATTTTCTCTATTGTTTAAAAGCCGCCAAATATGTGTGCATATTCCTTTAGCTATTGACATATGTCTTATTGTATGTTATAAATATTATGGCTAAGTAATTAGCTATTAATAGGTAATGTATAACACTTTTTGTTTCATATTTTTGGAGATTTTCCATGAAAAGATCGTTTGTTCTTTTGCTCGCTTTCATACTCTGTTTGTTCTCGTTTGCGTATTCAGCGCCCAAGCAGGCAGTGTCCATAGATTTGTCTTTGTATCCTAAGATAGATACCGAAGACGAAGACGGAATTTCTTATTCCCACGATGCGACTCTTGGCAGCTTTATCTCGGGAAAGGTGATATTCTCAAAAGTTAAGTTGAGTACATCAGAGGCCGAGAAAATATGCACCGGCAAGAAAGACGCACCTAAGGATTGTATTATCCTAAAGTTCTCAACAAAGCCTGTTGTTAAAAAGATTGACGGCAGCGTATACCGACACTGTTATTACATTATAGATTATAATGATGCAGACAAAGGAAAAGTCGGTGAGTTCCTTTTGGATGATGTAATTTATAAAGTAGAACTGGATGAAGATTTTGGCGAAGGTTGAGCCTTGACCCTAATAAATTTTAAGCCGCATTATGTAATGCGGCTTTTTTAATACTCTGATTTACGGAGTATTTTTTATTATATATTTGCCTTTGTCGGTTTTTCGGTTGATGGTTACTTGGATAACTTTTGTAGATATAACAATACCTCTTTTTGCAAAGAGGTATTGAGAGATAGGCTTATTTTTTGGCAATTTTTTTGGCTGGAGCTTTCTTGGCGGGAGCTTTTTTTACAGGTTGCTTGGGGGCCATCTTTTGGACTTCTTTGACCGCTTTTTTGACCTGCTTGATGATTGGTTTTATTTCTTTGGAATTGGCAACCCGCTTGACGGCCTTGATCGCTTGCTTAGCTTGCGGGGAGTTGGCGGCTTTCTTGACTGCCTTGACGACTTGCTTGGCTTGGGGCGAGGCGGCCGCTTTTTTGACTGCCTTAACTGCTTCTTTGACCGTTTTCTTAGCTTGCTTGATAGTCGGTTCAGCTAGCTTGCCGGCTTCTTGCCAGTCATTTTTTAGCTTCTTGGCAAACTTCTTGATCTCTGGGGCTTGCGCCTTGTATTGCTTGGCATAAGCGGCGGAAATCGTGTCGACGGTCTCGTGATGGAGATTGTCGGTAATAATCTTGGCGTTAGCCAATTGCTTTCCGACTTCCATTTCCATCTTGGTCATCCAAGCGGCGGCCTTTTTTTGGTTCTTTTTGGCATTAGGGCCCATCAGATAATAGGCGGCCGAAACGCCGGCGCCGATAGCAGCCACCTTGCCGATGGCCGACTTTTTCTTTTTGATAGTCATAGTATTGTTAGTGAATTAGTTTAGATAGTAATTATAACATACTATATTGGGAATATGTAAATAGTTACTTCTATGTGCTCCTACAAATACAAATTATTACAAATGTACAAATCCGTATCTAAACGTCAAGTTCTTATTTGTAGATTTGTAATAATTTGTATTTGTAGGAGGCGACAGCTTGTATTTGTAGGAAAGTGTTTAATATTAAAAAACAACCGCCATGATAGCGGTTGTTGGGCTGATTAAAATTGTTTTAATCGGTTAGTGTTTGATGTATTTGTCGAGGCCGACGGTCTTGCTGAGTTCGATCAGCTGGCCGGTGCCGATGCCTTCGGAGAATTTGTGGTTGCGATCTACTTTGATGCAGAGAGCGCCGAGATTGCTTTTCACATATTCGGCCAGTTCGGTCATCTGGGTGCTAAAGACCACGGAATAGCCGCGGCGGCTGAGCTCTTTGAGCACGTCTTTGCCGACTTGGATGCCTTCCAATTCCTGGGTGCCTTTGCCGATTTCGTCGATAAAGACCAGGACTTTGTCCTTGGCTGTGTTTTCCAATTCCTCAAAGATGTTGGTGTACTTTTTGAGCACGACGGTGGCTAGGGAGCCTTTTTCATTCTTCTCGTTGGTGACCGAGCCGATAACTGTTTTGACATTGGCGGTGTATTGGTCGGCATACAAGAGCAGTCCGCTCTGAGCTATGTATACGCTTTCCATAGCGCTATTGCCGGCAACTGTTTTGCCGCCGCCATTAGCACCGGTCAGACAAACGATCTGGCCGTTGATGGAGGGGAAGTTGTTGATCGGCACCAGTACCTGTTTCTTTTCTTTGTCATCAAAATCGTTGATGACCAGATGCATGGGCACTAAGCCCTTGAAAGAAATCTCGTTCTTGTCGCTGAATTGCGGCAAGCACAAGGGCAGGTTCTGGGTAGCCGCTTTTTCGCGGTAGATACGGGCGATCTCATTGACCACTTTTATGTCCTCCAGATTCCGCCTGACAAATTTGCGATGCTTGATCAGTTCATTATAGATTGGGTTGAAGCGGGCTTCATTGAACAGATTGTTCAGGTTGGCCCATTTGTAAACCATGTCCATATTGTAAGAACTGTAATGCTGCAGGTCGAAGAATTTCGGGTCCAAGTCGGCGATGGTTTCGGCGAATTTGACGGAGATGATGTCATTGCGCTGTTCCAGGACCTTTTTGTCCAGACGATAACGGTTCTTTTGTATCACTTCTGCGGCCTCTACGCTGAAGCCATTGAACATCAAGTTGACTGCTTCGATGTCGCTATTGCGGACGGTCTTGCCGTCGGGGAAAGTGCCTTTGATTCTGGCAACCTTAATCTTGAGTCCATCCTGGTCATAGCCGAAGCCGATTTCCAAATGGATTTCTTCCGGCAATATGTCCCAGTCTGGCCAATAAACAAAATCGCTATCAATATCGCTGTTGTAGTCGGAACATTTGAATTCATCAGATAATTCTTTGAGTGTGTCGAACATCAACTTGCGGTCCGTGGGCAGATCTTTTTTAGGAAAACTATGCTTGGCCGTCAGCTTGATCAACTTTTTGGCGATTTTGACGGCAGCACTATTCAGGTCTTGGACAATGTTATCATCCGCTTCGGTGATGACCATGCTTTTGTAAGCATTTTTTCTGATCCGCTTTTTAGTCGATCGTTCGATCCATTGGGAGACGCCGCACCATTTTAAGGGGTTGAGATTGCTATCCAGCCAATCGGGCAGGTAGTAATTGTTAGCCTGCGACACCTGGTAGCTGTAGCGCTGGTGGCCGTAGATGATAAAGTCGGCGGTCCGGTGGCCGAGAGTTCCCGTATTCACGGTAGTAGTCGCGGAACCTTCGATGGCGGCAGAAACCTGGATCAGGTCGCCGATTACTTTGGCCATTTCATTCTCAGTTGCAGCCAAAGCTTGGCTGTCCTTGAGGAATTGGACAAAGGTTGACAGCGTCTCGGGCATGTCGGCCGGAGAGCCGACCAGGTCCAGGATCTTTTGGATAGTGTTCCAGTAGGCGTTGCCTCCGGGCGCTGAGTAGTAGTTGAGGAACTTCTGGCCTTCATATTCGGGCAAGCGTCCATTTTCCAGTTCAACGTTGCTATATTGGTAGAGCCAATCCGAGAGTTTTTTGTTGTCATACAACAGCTTCAATAGTTTGGAGCGGTTGATGATTTCCTGCTTGTCGGTGATGCCGAAGCTTTCTGACAATTCGTGGCCTTGCAAGCCGAGGCTGCGCAAGATTTCGTATTTGGGAAAGTCGGCCGGATTGACAATCTTTAGCTTGTCTTTGGGGTCGATTTTGGTATTCCAATAAACAGTGTCTTTGCTCGGATAGATGACCGGTGCGAAATTAATCGAAGTTTCGGTTGCAAAAGTGTCGGTAGTGTTGTTCGAGCTCATTAGGAAATCCTTCTAAATAATGGAAAAATAAATTTTTAATATACTAAACTGATGGAATAATAACATATTTTTAACTTAATGTCAATAGTATATGTAAAGGGTATTATTTTAGATATATTGGCTAATATTAGCCAATATGCTTTTATATATGCTAGAATATGAACATTGCCGGAAAAGACAGAGTTTAGCGTCTATAGTATTTGAATGATTGGAGTTTAATTTACAAATTAGCCAGGCATAAAGGTTAGACCGGGTGTAATGTATTTGAATATTTGAATTACCTGCTGCCCCGGGGAACACTTTTTATAAGCACCGAAAAATGTTATAATGAAATAAATAAATTTTTCATGAAACTGGGTAAAAGCATCATCTGGGTTTTTTTGATTATTGGCTTGGCCGGCGGCCTGGTGGTTTTTTGGTTGTGGCAGAATTATCAGACCAGGCGCAGCGAGATTATCGCCACCGAGCTCAATCAAACTGCCAATCAGTATGCCTCGACCATCAATTCTTACCGTTTGGTCAGCCGCACTATTTATGACGAGGTAGTCAATACTTCCGAGGTGCTTGGGTTGCTTAAGTCCAGCCGGAATGCTTCGACTTCGACGCAAAGCCTCATCAGAACGGAGTTGTATCAACGTTTTTTGCCGGTATACGAAAGATTGCGTTTAAAAAACTTCAAACAATTGAGCGTGTATGATCCGGAAGGCATCGGCTTTCTGAACATGTACAAGCCGGAGGATGTGGGAGACCAAAGCGCGGCCAAGCGGTTATCGATACAGATAGCTTGCAAGCAGGGCAAATATGTCGAGGGGTTTGAAGAGGGCAAGACCTTTAATGGGTTCCGTTATATTTTTCCCCTAAGCGATCAGACTGTCGGTTTGGGCTGTCTGGAAACCAGTGTTTCTTTTTCTACTTTTCAACACGAAATGGGCGGTATCTTCCCATCGACTTTCCAGTTCATTCTGAAAAAGGATATCATCTCCGATCAGGTTTTTAGCGGTGATGCTCGCACTTTCCAAATTAGTGATTTGAGTCAAGACTACTTTTTGGAAAGCGAGCCGGATGCGGCCAAGCAAGTGACTAGCGTTTTGCCGGAGCAAGTTAAGCAGATAAACCAGCAACTAAAAAATACAGCCAGGCTCCAAATGGAACAGGGCAAGGAGTTTGCCGAAGATGTCAGCGTTGCTAATTCCAATTTTGTCGTTCTGTTCTTGCCGATCAATAATATCGCCGGACAGCAGGTGGCATATCTGGTGGCTTATCATCCGCTTGATTCTATCTATCTGTTGCGCAACGATTTTTATCTGCGGGCAGTCTTTACTATTTCTTTGCTGATTATATTGCTGTTCTTGACGTATTACATCTATGAAGGCCAGCAGAAATTACTGGGCGCGGGTGAGCGGCTGAAGAATATCACGGCAGCCATGAACGAAGGATTGATGGTTATCAATAACAAGCGTGAAATCATCTTTTATAATTCTGCGGCTGAGGAGATGAGCGGGTTCAAGGCGGAGGAGGCGATCGGCCATGCTTTGGGCAGCGGGCTGAAGTTTGTTTATGAAACGGGCAATAAAGCCAATGGCCAGTTTATTGAAGATGTTTTTAAAAAAAATACGACGGTTGTAAATTCTACAGATGTCTATCTGTTGCAAAAAAACGGCGAACGGCTGCCGGTGCTGATTAGCGCCGCTCCGCTGAGCAGCCAAAAGGGCGAGGTGACCGGCTGTATCGTGGTCTTCCGCGATATGACGCGCGAGCGTGAGGTGGACAAGGCCAAGACGGAGTTCGTATCGTTGGCCAGCCACCAGCTCAAGACGCCGTTGTCGGCTATCAATTGGTATGCTGAGATGATGTTGGATGGCGATGCCGGGCCGCTGAACGCGCGGCAGACCGACTTTTTGCATGAGATTGCCAATGGCAATCAACGCATGGTCAAGCTGGTTAATTCACTCTTGAATGTATCGCGTATCGATATGGGTACTTTGTCGGTTATGCCGGAGCCGGTTGATCTGGCTGAGCTGACCAGCTCGGTGATTACCGAGCAACAATTCGCCTTGGATGCCAAGAAGCAGACCTTGGAGAGGGTGTTTGATCCTAGCTTGCCCAAAATTAATCTGGACGTGAACCTGATGCGTATCGTAATGCAGAATTTGGTGTCCAATGCCATTAAGTATACGCGCGAAGAAGGCCATATCGAAGTCGAGCTCAAAAAGAAAGACGACAAGAATGCTTATATCAGAGTAAGCGATAATGGCTACGGCATCCCCAAGCAGCAACAACCGGAAATCTTTAAGAAATTATTCCGCGCCAATAATATCAAATCACGCAAGGTAGAAGGCACCGGCCTCGGCTTGTATGTGGCCAAGGCGGTTATCGATGCCTTTGGCGGCAAGATCTGGTTTGATTCAGCCGAGGACAAGGGCACCACTTTCCATATATTGTTGCCTCTAGCAGGGATTAAGAAGAAAGAAGGGACGAAGGGGCTGGAGGAGAACACGTAGGGGGAAATTAAGAATTAATAATTAAGAATTAATAATTTTAGAGTCCGCCCAGGGAGGACAATTAAAAAAATCCGCCTCGGGCGGATACCAACTCCTTTTACATTTTCGTTTTTAATTTTTAGCTATATTATAAAACGCGGATATGACCTATCCGCGTTTTTGCATTACTGAAGTTATGATTACCATTTGAGACTCTTCGCGATATCCCAATAGGCGGTGATGCCTCGGCGTTTTTGGAGATACCACCATTCTACTCCCCAGAGGTAGACGCGGCTAAAATTGGTATCGTGGGCGTAGCTGAGATTGGATTTAAAGTCGTCGGGGGTAAAAGATTTGTTTGATTCGCCGATAGGCAGCTTGTCCAGTGTGGAATTGGGCGCCCAGGGTTCAGCTTGCAGCTCGGCTACGATCATCTGCGATGGATTGAGTCCGGCGTTTTGCGCTTTGGCAAAGTAGAGTGAAGGCGGCCAAGGATAATGCAGATAACCGAAGAATGGGTTCCAGACGGTACGATAGAGGGTGGAGCCGAAGTAGTCACCCAGCGCCGCCTCGCGCTTCCAATCAGATAGTTCGCCTGAACCGGTAATCATAATCGGCTTGGTATCTAGACTGCGGACCAGGCGGACTTCTTCGGCCAGGAATTCGGGGTCGCTCTTGGGACATTGGCCGAATGAATCCAGCAGCGGTTCGTTCTCAACTTGCCAGATGGCGACTTCCGGTCGATTGCGGTAACGTTCCACAATCATGCGGATCTCGCGCAGTATCCGTATCTGCACTTCATGTTCCGGCAAATCTTTGGTCCACATGGGAGTATGGCACTCGGGCCAGCGCGGCAGGCGGCGGCCGATTACTAAGACATATTGGACGCCGCGCTTGGCGCCTTCATCCAGGATCCAATCATAATCATAAAAATTGAAATTGCCTTCTATATCTTCGATATTATCCCAATAGACTGGTATGCGCACTTGTTTGACTTGCAAGTCGTCCAAGATGGCGGTATAGGTATCCTGCCAGTTGAGCCCCAGGGCCGAGGCAAATTTTTTGGAATAGGTGATGCCCCAGTAGCCGGATTCGCGTGGCAGAGGGTTAAAGCTAAAGTAACCAAGATTGAATTTGAAAACAAAAAGGATCGCCAAGGCGACCACGGCAAAAATTATTAAGATGATTCTTTGCCGATGCTTGCGCATATTAGAGGGTTAACAAATACAAGCTTAAGCCGACGAATAAGACTGCCAGTATTTTCTGGACTATGATGCCGCGGGAAATTTTTTCTTTAATCACTCTAGGATAGAAGACGGACAGGATAGCGCCAAAGACGATCAATAAGGAATATTGTACGCCTTGCAGAGCGGTAACGATAGCGACTGATCCAAGAGATAATGCATAGTTTTGCATAGAAAAACCTATAGATGAGGCGAGCTGATTGCCGAAAAAGATGCCGGCTTTGCGGCCGCGGAGCTTGGCTATATTTTTGAATATTTCGCGGCGGACCGATGGAATCAATAGCATGACCAAGGCGGCCAAGGCTGAGCCGAGGCGCAGCCAGATAAATCCCGATATAAAATTCTCGGTTTGATAAACCATTTTGCTGCCGATAAAGAAAATAGCAAAGAGCATGCCGGCTGCAACAGCCTCGAAGATGCCGATAGCCGCGTCGCTTTTGTGGCCAATCCAGCTAAAGGCCCGTTTGAGCCAGTTTTCTTTGGCCGGCAGCCAGATAATCAGGCAGATGGCGATGATTAAGCCGGCTAAAGCCAGCCATTGGAAATAAGTAAATTTTTCGCCCAAAAAAGAAATGGAAAATAGCAAGGTAAAGAGCGGCACCGAACCGCCGACCAGTACGGCCACGCGTGATGGTTCGCCGTTTTTGAGCGCTTCGTACATCAATAGCAAGGCCAGGGGAAAGATAGCGCCGACCAGAAAGTTGACCAGTAATAATTGCCAACCGGGCCAGAGAGCATAGAAGGGCGCGATAAAAATGACGATGCCGCCGGCGATGCTGACCAAAAAGGTATAAGCCTTGCTGGAAGGCAGGGCTTTTTCTAACAAAAATTTGTCAGCTAGGCTAACAGCTGCCAACAGAGCGTAGGCAAAGACTGCGAGTAGTATCCAATTCATAATTACAATTAACGGGCTTCTTTGATGATGTTTTCGATATTATAGGCGCCCATGGTTTCGGCTTCTCGATAGCCCAAGAAAGCGGCTCGCGCGAAACGGCCATCGTGCAGCATGTCCCGCAGCCATTCATGGGTGTATTTGAAGTTAAGGGCATCGATGCCGGCGCCGATAGAGAGCAGCCAATCGCGGTTGGCGATTTCTTGGGCGCCGACCGGTTCGGTCATTAATATCGGCAAGCCCAACCCGGCAAAGAAAGACAATTCTGATGGCTTGGTGATTAGAATATCGACGTTGCGTAATGTCTTGTTAAAAAGGGTGAAGTATTCGTCTTTGGTGGGGGCATAAAGGACTTCGACATTCGGAACGCGCAAGTTATTGATGCTGCTGCGGAAGATCTTGGCCACTTCGGCGCGGACGCCAGCTGATAGAATTATTTTGTAGCGATTTTTACGCAGGTCGTTCTTGAGGCTGATCAGCATCTTGACTGCCAATTCGGCTTGAGCGCCAGCGCCGCCGACGGCAAATATCAATGTAATCGGACCTTTGCTGCGCTTGGCATCGGCTTCCGGCAATTCATAGCTGATATCGGGGCGCCACTTGTCCTTAAAGGCGCCGCTGACATCCAATTTGCGGAGGCGGACGGCTAAATCTTTTTTAAGAATTGTTTTGTCGGGGCCGCCGATGTTCTCGGTCGGCAAAGGGAAGCCGGTAATCTTGATACGGTCTTCCTTGACGCCATACATAGTGAGACGTTTGGCGGCGCGGGCGGTAGTAGCCAGATAAATGGCTTTGGATTTCTTGGGGTGGATAGGCGCCCAGAAGCGGCTGATATCGGCATCGCAAACAACGCAATAAAGAGGCTGATTGAACTTGTAATATTCGGCAAAGTAGACCGGCACAGGGAAAGTGCTGACAAGAGGCAGATTGCTTTTTTTGAGTCGGTTAATCAGATTGCGGCCCATGCCCTTTTTGACTTTGTCAAAAAAGAAAGAAAGCTGGGCAGTGCGCGCGCTAAGATCACGGCGTGGATAAAAATTGGGGATATCTTGGAAGAGGTCCATGACGCTAAAAATCGCCATGCCTAAGATGGGCACCTTTTTTAGAGCGGAAATCTTTTCGTAAACGCCGGTCTGCGTCTTCCAGCTGGCCTTTTCGGCCTTGCTGATGCCCGGATAATTGTTGGCATTGATGACTTCGCCGCCGCTTAGGAATTTAAGAGCGTGCGCCGCCCGTTGGTGGCCGTAGCCCATGTCGACCGCGACCAGTTGTGCCATTTTTTGTTCCTCCATAGTAGGGGTATTATAACATATATCGACTGGAGTACCAAGTGATAAATTTTTAATTTTTAATTTTTAATTTTTTACTGTCTGTTGCTGGTATTCCAGCTTACAGACAGTTATCCCGTCCTTTTCATATCTTAATTTGCGGGGATAAATAATTTTTAATTTTTGGGGAATTCAATAGTTCTTGAAACATTTAAATTTGAGTTGATTATTATATTAATACTAGGGAATATTTATACACAGCATTTTTTGACTTATGGTTATATTTGGCTTAGTATGTACGGTAAGTAGTTTGTTATTCATGCTTTCAGCAAAAATTGATATTGTTTCTATTTCTTGTGTTATTCCCGCCCGCTAAAGGACGGGCAGACTTCGGCGGGAATCTAATCATTGGTGATATGTAACGACGTAGATTCCCGCCTTCGCGGGAATGACACAAGAGAACCGGAATGTCGGTTATTTAGAATATTGTGAATGACTAGATGAATGGCAAATCAGTTAGTTATACGCCAAAGCTGTGTTAATAAGGTGGTGCGTATCTAGGAGATCTCCGGGAGTACCGGAGATTAATATTAATTATGAGTAAATATTTGGAAGGGTTAAATCAGGCGCAGCAGCGGGCGGTCCAGCATGGGGACGGGCCGATGTTAATCGTGGCCGGCGCCGGTACGGGCAAGACCACCGTGTTGATTAATCGCTTGGCTTACCTGATTGAACAGGGCGTGCCGGCCGAACAGATTTTGCTGGTCACTTTTACCGATAAGGCGGCGGGCGAGCTAACCGAGCGCGCCGACGAGTTGCTGCCCTACGGCTACTTTGATCACTGGATTGAGACTTTTCATAGTTTGTCCTCGCGATTGCTCAAGATTTATGGTTTAGAGATAGGCGTGCCGACGGATTTCAAGACTATTACCACGGTCGAGGCTTGGATGCTGATTAAGCGCAATATCGCTAGGTTTAACTTGAAATATTTCCGTCCTTTGGGCGCGCCGGATAAATACATCAGCGATCTGGTAGCTCACTTCAGCAAGCTTAAAGACCAGAATATCTGGCCGGAGGAATATCTCGATTATGTGGCAGGCTTGAAAAAAGCAAACAGCGCTCAATCAACGGGCGATGAGGCCGAGGCTTTGGATGTGGCCCGCTTATCCGAATTAGCCGAGGCTTATCATGTTTATAATCAACTGTTGCTGGAACGCAAGCTGTTGGATTTCGGCGACCAGATAAATTATTGCGTCAAATTGCTCAAAGAACGGCCGAATGTCGCTCGGATCCTGCAGCGCCAATTCCGCTATATTATGGTGGACGAATTCCAGGATACCAATCTGGCTCAATATGAATTAATCAAGCTTTTGGCCCAGCCGGACAACAATCTAGTGGCAGTCGGAGACGACGACCAAGCTATTTATAAATTTAGGGGAGCATCATTGTCAAATATTCTGCAATTCAAAGACGACTTTCCGCAGGCAGTCGATTTAGTGCTCACGGATAACTATCGTTCGGGTCAGGCGGTCCTGGATAAGTCGTATAATCTGATAATCAATAATAATCCCAATCGTTTGGAGGTGCGTTTGGGTCTGGATAAAAAGCTGCGCGCCGGCAAAGATCTTAAGGCGGGAGTGGAGCACTGGAGCCTGGTGGATGAACCGGCGGAAACGCAGGCAGTGGTCGGCCGTATTGGCGAATTGCACGAGGCCGCCTTGGCCGACTGGGCTGATATCGCTATCCTGACTCGCTCTAATCGTGACGCCGATCGTTTTGTCAAAGAATTAGAGTCGCGCGGCATTCCGGCTCATTTTATGTCGCGCAAAGGGCTATATCTCAAGCCGGTGATTGTGGATACTTTGGCCTTTTGTAAACTATTGGATAACTACCATGAGTCTTCGGCGCTTTTTCGCGTATTATCAACGCCGGCTTTCCGTATGCCTCATGACGATTTGATGGAACTGTCGCGCCAGGCGCGGCATAACAACCGTTCGCTGTATGATTCTTTGCGTCTGGCTGATACTATGCCGGAAGTTTCGGGTATCGGTCAGGCGGCAGCCGGCAAACTGGTAGCGATGATTGTCCGTCTTTCAGGGCTGGCCAAGACCGCATCGGCCACCAAAGTGATTGCGACCATCGTGCGCGACATTCTAGCAAGCTATCTGGACCGCGATCGCCAAGTGGAGGAATACCGCTTTTTGGAACAGCTCTACCGCAAGGCTTTGTCCTTGGAAACCGTGATGCCCGAGGCTAAGCTCAAGGATTTTGTGGAATATCTGGAAATGGAAATGGATGCGGGCGAAACGGGATCTCTGCCTAGCTTTAATGAGGATTCGGACACGGTCAAAGTGGCGACTATCCATTCGGCCAAAGGACTGGAATTCAAATATGTCTTTGTTGTGTCAATGGTGGAGGAGCGTTTCCCTTCGCGCAACCAAGGGGGCGGCCTGCCGATCCCTGATGGCATGGTCAAGGACAAGAATGCTGAAGGCGGCAGCCATCTGGAAGAAGAACGCCGTCTGTGTTATGTGGCTATGACTCGCGCCAAGCTTGGTTTGTATTTGACCGGCTTCCGCGATTCGGGTGGAGTGCGCAAAAAAAAGCCGTCGCGGTTTATCGCCGAAATCGGCGTGTCGACTTTGGCGGATGACATTGCTGTTTCGGACGGTGAATTGGGCAAGGCGGTCAAGCGTTTGGACGAGCCGGAACCGGCCAAAACTTTCTATCTGTTGCCCGAGAAATTTTCTTTCTCACAATTGGAGGCTTATGATAATTGTCCGTTGCAATATAAATTTGCGCATATACTCAAGATACCGGCCGAAGACAAGCCAAATCTGGTTTTTGGGCGGGTTATCCATGCCGTGTTGCATGATTTATTGGCGCCGCTAATCCCGTCGGTTGTTGCGCCGACAGATTTGTTCGACATTGCGCCCCAGGCAGCCTCGGCCTTAACCGAAGAAAGGCTGTGGGAGCTCTTTGATCGCCATTGGACGGATATCGGCTACCAGAGCCAGGAGCAAGCAGCGGAATTCAAGGCCTCGGCGCGAGTAATGTTACTAAAAATATTTAATCTCACTTTAGAAAACAAACAGTTGCAAATCTATGCTTTGGAACGTCCTTTTTCTTTCAAGGTGGGGGATTATTGGCTCAAGGGTTCGATTGATCGCATCGATCGTAAGCCGGATGGCAGCCTGATGATTATCGACTATAAAACCGGACAGCCGAAGAACAAATTGGAATACAGGCAGAAGCGGCAATTATTGATTTATCAATTAGCCTTAGAGGAATTGACCGGGCTGAAAGTATCTTCTTTGGCTTTCTACTATATGGAAAGCGGGGAGCTATTGGAGTTTACGGCCAAGGAAAGCGACTTAGCCAAGGTGCAGAATGAAATCGCCGAAACGATCAAGTCGATTGTCAGCCTGGACTTTACCGCTACTCCGACGGAGCTGTGCAAATATTGCGACTTCCGCGGCATTTGCGAATTCCGACGGCTGTAGTTTTTTCCAAAAATTTGTTATACTTGATTTATGAAATTAGCAAATTATATAAGCCTGATGGTGATAGCCACTTTAGTGGCGGGCGCTTCATTATTTGTGGCTGCCGGCGTAGTGGATCCCGAGAAAACAAATTGGCTGGGATTCGCCTTGGTCTATTGCTCTTTATTTGCCGTGGTGGCAGGGTTGGCTTCGATAGTCGGTTTTGCCGTCCGTTTCGGCATGCTGCGGCATCAGCTGGCCATCCAAGCTGTGGTAGTCAGCTTTCGCCAAGCCTTTTTGTTGGCATTGTTGGTGATTGCCGTTTTCTATCTGTTTGCTAACAATCTATTCTCGTGGCTTAATTTAATTGCCTTGGTTATCGGTTTTACCGGACTGGAGTTTTTCCTGTTAAGCCTTACGAATAAAGAAGAATAATATGTTTGATAAAATAAAAGCGTGGTTCAACCGAAATGATAAGGCGGAAGTAGAAGAAGCCTTGAATCCTCATGTCGTCAGCAAGTTCGCCGGCGTGGTGGTGGGGGAGGTGTTGGAGGTATTGCCGCATCCTGATGCTGATCGCCTGCGTTTGGCCAAGGTTAATATCGGCGACAAGGTGCTGGATATCGTTTGCGGCGCGCCTAATCTGGCGGCCGGGCAGAAAGTGCCGACTGCCTTGGTGGGAGCTAAGCTGCCCAACGGCATGGAAATCAAAGAAGCGAAAATCCGCGGCAAAGAGTCCTTCGGCATGCTGTGTGCGGCTGATGAATTGGGCGTCGGCGATGATCACGCCGGCATTATAGTATTGGACCCATCGGCCAAAGTCGGTGCCGACATCGATCAATATTTGAAAAAATAATAGTAATTTATAATAATATGTTCATTTTTGACCACGCCAAAGATATTTGGTATCTGGTGATATCGCTCTGCGCCATTACCTTTTCTTGTTTTGCCGTCATCTTTTTGTATTACCTGGTGCGGGCGGCCAAAAAAGTAGACCAGGCTGCCAGCGTAGTCAAGCGCCAAGTCGAGTCTTTGGAAGAAATGGTTGATGGTTTCCGCAGTAAGATTATGTCTTATGTCTCCTATGCGGCAGTGGCCGCCCATATGGCCAAGAAAATGGCAGATTTCCTAAAGGCCGATGGTTTTCATTTTGGCGGAGAAAAAAAAGCGTCTAAAGGCGGTAAAAAGCGCTCCAGGCGCGATCCGGCTGATGATTTTATGCAGGAAGAATTATAGAATTTCTTTAATATTAGGACAATTTTGTTTTTGGGCCGTTGACTATGGGCGCTTTAGATGATAAAATTTAAAGCGCTTATTATTTTTCAAAATGAAAAGATTGGCCAAAATTTTAATCAATATTGCCTTGTTTGTTTTTCAGGCATTTCGAATGGCGGGGTTAGGTCTAGCCGCTTTTTTTCGGTTTCTCGGCCGGATAGTTAGGCCGTTTTTGAAATTCTTCTATTATTTATTTATCTTGCCTGTTTATCGTTTTTATTTGATTTTGTCCAAGCGGGCGGGATTAAGCAAGGCTCGACGCCAGCATTTCTACTCTGTGTTGCTGGCCAACAAACGGTTAGTGCATGTCATAATCATGATTATGACGACGCTTTTGGTTTATCGGAATCTGACGGCATCCAAAAATGACTCATCCGCGGAAGAGGTGGTAGGCAGGACTATGTTGGCAAAGTTGGTTACCGACGAATTCGTGTCTTCTGACACATTGGTCGAGCAGACGAGGCAGGCGCCGGTCAAGCCAAATTACGGCTTTGCCGATGAGCGCATGGTAGCTAAACTTAAATCCGCTCCTTATACACTGGAAGAGTTTCCGGCTGACTTTGATTCCGAATTGGCCGGAGGCGCTCCGACGGGTATTACAACCGAACGCTCTATTCCGACGCGCTCTGAACCCATTGATTATGTAGTGCAGGCTGGAGATACTTTGAGCACTATTGCCCGTAAATTTGCCATTAGCGTCGGTACGGTTTTGTGGGAGAATAAGCTGGCCGCTAACAGCTATATCCGTCCGGGCGATAAGCTGACAATTTTGCCGGCTACAGGCGTGATGCATAGCGTTAAGCGCGGCGAAAGCATCAAGTCGATTGTCGCCAAATATGATATTTCATTGGATGAGTTGCTTAGCGTTAATCGCTTGGCTTCTGACGCCAAGGTCAAGATTGGCCAGAGGTTAATGATTCCTGGCGGCGAGCCTTTGGACAATGGCACGGCCGTGGCAACTCGTCCTCGTACGACAACTCCTGTGCGCAACACCTCCGGTAATTACGCGCCGGCGCGGACAGTGGCCGCACAAGCCTCTGCCCATCCTATGGCTGGGACAAAGCTCAATTGGCCGACCGAGGGTTTCCGTATTACTCAGTATTATTCGTGGGCGCATAATGGTTTGGATATTGCCAACAAAGTCGGTACGCCTATCTATGCCGCTGCCGCCGGAACGGTGGAAACAGCCGGCTGGAATAATGGCGGATACGGCAATCAGATTGTCATTAATCATGGCGGAGGCATGAAGACCCGTTATGGCCACATGTCGGCGTTGTCTGTCCATGTGGGCGATACTGTGACCAAGGGCCAGTATATCGGCGCGATGGGTTCGACCGGCCACTCGACCGGCCCGCATGTCCACTTCGAAGTGATGATTAATGGACGCCGCTACAATCCTTTGAATTATGTAGCATATTAGAGCAGGTTGCGCAGCCGCTTGCTTTGAGTTAGAATTGATAAAACAATATTAAACTTATGAAAATCATATCCAATCTGATCTTTGGCATCATTATCCTATTGATGGGCAGTTCTTTGATAATAAAAACTGAGTGGTTCTTGGAGAATTTTGGACGTATAGAATTTTTTGAAGCAAAGTTTGGTACAGCTGGCGGTTCTCGTTTGGGTTATAAATTAGTCGGCATCATAATTCTTTTTATCGGGCTGCTAGTGGCAACCGGGCAAATCGGCGGCTTTGTTAATTGGGTTTTTTCTCCTTTGGTTAGGTTTGCGCAGCCGACATCCCTGACTCAGCCAGCGGTTCTGCCTCAATAACTTGACAATAAGTAGAATAATTTGTAATGTGCGCATGCTCATATAACTATAGTTATATGTTGAGCAGGAAAATATATCTATATGGAAGGATATTTATATATTTTACAAAGTCGGAAAAATCTTAGATATTATATCGGCAGCACTACGGATGTGCAAAGACGGTTATCTGAACATAATACAGGCAGGAATCCATCAACCAAAAATCTACGGCCATTGATTGTAGTTTTTTTAAAGCACTATGAAATCTTAAGAGAAGCAAGGCAGATAGAATACAAATTAAAAAAATTTAAAAGCAGGGATATAATTGAAAAGATAATAAAAGAAGGTGATATCAAAATGGGCCCGTAGTTCATCTGGTAGAATGCCTGCTTTGCAAGCAGGAGGTAAGCGGTTCGAGTCCGCTCGGGTCCACCACTTCGCCCTGTGAAGACAGGGCTTCGCGGTGCACGCACCACTGCTACAATCATGGGTACAGGGCTTCGCGGTGCACGCACTTAGTTAATTATCGACGTATCGTTACTAAGCGTACTCACGAAGGGTGATCGAAGATAAAAAACAACCACGCTAGCAGCGAGGTTGTTTTTTGTTTGGTCTAGGCTGTTTTATTGTAGGCTTTTATGATAAAATAAGTTTATGCCAGACCAAGAATTAGAAAAATATATTATTGCTGCGCGGGCTGCCGGCCAATCAAAAGAAAAGATCATGGCAGAATTATTGTCAGCCGGGTGGCCGGCTGAGCAAGTGGCCGCCGCCTTTGTGGCGCCACGGGGAGCCTTGGCTTCCGAGAAATCTTGGCCGTCGTTTTGGACGCTTTGCATGGAAAGTTGGGCTATTTTTAGAAAACATTATATTTCTTTTGCAGTTGTTTCGGCTATTCCGGCGGTGATATCGTCTACAATGCTTTAATCGGGCCGGATTTTTTGCCTCAAATTCAGGCCGCGGCTGAAGAATATGATCTGGCCGCCATTTACGCCAGCTTGAGCGTGGTCATGGGCGGGTTCTTGCTGGTTAGCTTGGCGGTAGCGATAATCTTTGTTCCGTGCCAAGCCGTAATTGTATATTTGGCGAATGATCCTGAGCGGATGACTATTGCGCAGGCCTTAAGATTGACCTTTAAGAATATTATCAAGATCTTTTGGATCAGCTTGCTTTTTGGAGTCTTGGTCAGCCTGGGCTACCTGATACTTATTCCTGGGATTATTATGACGATAAGTTATAGCTTTGCTATTATGGTCTTTGTTAATGAAGGAGTCAGCGGTTGGGCTTCGTTGAAAAGAAGCGCCGCTTATGTCAAAGGCCAATGGCAGAAGATTGCCGGTATATATTTTGGCGTCAGCCTAGTGTTCTTGTTGTTAACGCTGGTACCTTATGTCGGCATGGTCGGCTATGTGTTGATGCCGGCGGCGCTTACTATTTTTACTGATGTGCTTTTCCGCCACGCCAAGCTGATTAACGGATCGATATTGGGTAAATAAATTGATAATAAAATATTTTAATATTATGTTAAAACGCGCATTATTTTTTACCGCTGTGGCCTTGACGGCCGGGTTTATCGGGTTGCGTCCGGCTTTGGCTGCTCAGGCGCCGGTAATTAATTACCCGGCTTCTAATGATAATTACACTGCCGCCAGCCTGGTGATCCAAGCCACATCCGTGACAGGAGCCTATCGCAGCATCGGCTTGTCTTATGCCGACGGCAAAGTGCCGGACAAAACAGCTCAAACGATCTCGATGGGATGCAAGACCGATCCGAGCAATAAATTGCAGCAGTTGTGCGCCGCAACCGTGGACATGACTCGACTGATCGATGGGCACGTATATTATTATCAAGTTTTCGGTAATATTAACAACGAGCGTACAGTCGGTAATTATATCTCTATCCGCCGCGTACAACTCAAGCCGCAGCCGGTTATTGTTAGCCCGACTGACGGCAAGAGTTATACGCCCACCCAGCCGCAAATTTATAGAGAAATAGTCGTAGAAGATAAAAGCGGCCAGCCTTATTACGGCATCATGCAGCTCACTGATGAGCAGGGGAAAGTTTATCGCAAAGACAATTTTAATTTTAGCAAGAATAAAGAAGGTAAATATCTGGGCACTCTTGATTTGAATATGAGACAGCAAACCGGCAATGCTATGTTGCCGGCAGGTACATATTATTTGCAGGCTTTTGGTTATGTTAGCGGCTCGGACCGTTCAAAAAACACCAATGGCGCGGCCTCGGCTAAGGTGCGTGTCAGCTATAGTTTGCAAGTGGCCAAACTAAAGTTTACGATGCCAGTCAACAATGCAACCTTGCCTGCCTGCCGCATCCGCGTGCAGGTAGCCAAGGACGAAACATACGGTACGATGCCGGCTGTTAAATACACTCGCTTTGACCTTACGCCCAGTGTAGGCGCGGGTGATATAAAGGCCAATAAGCCGAACGCGATGATTGTCCAGGATGGCGCCAATGCTTATCTTGATTGGGACTTAAGCCTTTTGCCGGCCAAGAGCAGAGTGCAGTTAGGCGCCTCCGGCTATTATCAGCCGGAAGGAGCGAAGAATCCGATACGGATCGATGCTCCGAGAGTCAGCTTTAGCCTCGCAGCCAAGGACGCGGCAACGACTAACGGCTGCAATCAAGATTTTAACAACCAGATATTATATTTTTTACCGACGATGGATAAGTTATGTTTGGGCGGCAGCGGCAAACTGGTCAGCGGACCAGAACCTGAGAAGAATGTTTGGCAGCCGAATGACAACAGCTGGGGGTGGACTTGCTTTAATCCGTGTTCCGGCGGCGCTGTTACTACGGATAATTGCTCTTCGGTGGCGCCTCAGGCCCAGTTGACAACGGTTGATAATAATAACGGCTTGCTGGATTTTTCTCTTAAGGCCAATGTGCCGGCCGCGCGTATTTCGCGGGTTGAGTTATGGGCGGTGCCTGTCGGCCGCGGCATCAAGGATAGCGGAGCTCGCAAGCTAACCGCTTTCAAAAGCGCCGGAAACGGTTATTACACGGTAACCGGTTATGCAAAATCATCGCTAAAAGATGGAGAAAATAATTTTTTGGGCGTAATTTTTACAAATGTTCTGCAGCTGATTAATGGCTTGTATGTACAAGTTTGGAGCAACGCTTCTGCGACGCAACAATTACCGGCGTCTGATGGCATTTGCGGAGCCAGCCATGGCAAAAGTATGAATCTAAAGCCAACGTCTGGCCTTTGCGCCGATGAAAGCATGCCGATGGTCTATGGCAGCGGGCCTTGGACTTGGACTTGCGCCGGTAAGAATGGCGGTCATAGCATCGACTGCCGCGCTGAGTATGCGGTTAAGGCTGATGCTCAATGCGGGCCGGCGGTAAAGCAGAATTACAAGGCTGGAGAAGCGCCTTTGAGCGGATTTTGTTTGCCGGACAGCCTGGCCCATTCGGCATTGTCTTTGAATAATGACGGTCTCTGGACCTGGACTTGTTATGGATTGGGAGACGGACTGAATGCGGTTTGTACGACTAGCGGCATCACTCCGCAGGACGGAGTTTGCGGCGCGGCGCACGGGCAATCTTTTTCCACTCAACCGGTCAAAGATCTGTGCGGCGATGGGAGCTTGCCCGCGGTGTCCGGTTCCGGTCCTTGGAATTGGCTATGCGCGGGACGCAATGGCGGACAAACGGTTAGCTGCATGGCTCTCAAATGGCAGTCGGACGGCACTAATAAAAAAGACCCAAGTAAATATTTTACCAAACAAGCTTTTGTGCTCAATGATTCCAGCTGGCAAACAGCGCTGAGTTATCTGCCGGTAGCCGTGTGGACCACTTCGGCTGGAGAAACGATCAAGTATCCGTTGCTTGTTTATAAGAACGAAAGCAATCGCATGGATTTGGATGCGCCTATCCACTTTCTGCAGCAATACCAGGCGGGCCACGTGAGTCTCATCGATCATTCCACTAATGATGCTCAACGCGTCGGGTCATTCTTAGCGGCGCCTACGCCAATCGGCGCCGGGGTTCTCAGTACCGCTATTGATAGCCAGAAATCAACCGATTTGCTGTCTTATTGGATCAGCTTCAACGATGTGGTTTATGTCGAGAATGATTATGAGAAGGCCTTGGTGGCCAGCACTTACGCCTCGTTGATTAATGCGCCTTTGATTATCAAGTCAACCGCGCTGGACAATGATGCGAATTTTACCGGCCGTAATATTATCTGTGTCGGTACGGTCAGCCGTGCTTGCTCGGTTAAGTATGCGACGCTGGACAGTTTGCGCGACCAGTATCTGCTCAAGGCCAAGGAACTGACAGGGCGCAGCGTCAATAAATTAATCTTAACCAATCCGCGCGATTGGGATTATTCCATCCGCTCAACCCGTCCGGAAAATCCGGTTTATGGCTTTAAGACCAGCCGCACGGGCGATTATTTAAACAGTTATTTCGGCAAGCAGTCTTTGGCTTCGGCCTACCTGGCCGCAGCTAAGCAGGAATTGATTATAACGGCCGCTTCGGATATCGGTTCGACAGGCAACGACAGCTCTGATCCGAACTATTATACCAGCGGCGCCAAGCGCAGCAATGCCGGCTCCAATTGCGCCGATAGCGGCAACCGTTTCAAGTGCTCTGTGTGGTCCGGCGTAGTAACTTCTTGGGCCAAAAAACTGAATCTGGCTTCATCGTCACACCCTAGTATCGCGGGCCAGCGTTTGTTGGACGGCTATCTGACTATCGTCGCTGATCCGCAGGCTATTCCTATGCGTACGCGCGATCAATCAAGCTCGTTATTCTTTTATCCGGCTGACAAATATATCTTTGCCAATACCGAAGGCAATTACCAGCCGGAATTGGCCTATGGACGCATTGCCGGTTTCACAATCTCCGATGCTTCGGCCTATGTCAATCTGGCGGTGTTTTACAATAAGATTGCCGCGCGCAATACCTTTGCTCTGTTTAGTTCGCGGGCGAATGGCGATAGTGTCGGCAATAACTTCGTAAACAAAGCTTGCACCGCGCTAAAGAGTTCCGGTTACAGCGCTAAGGCCTGCTTTGCCTTGAGCCTTGACCAGTATGGCGACAAATATAACGGCGGAAATTTTGATCAAAAAATGATTGCCGAGGCGAACCTGTGGCAGAATAACGACCTTAATTATTTCCATGATCATGGCAACGAAAACTTTGCCGGCATTATGTCGGAATATCTGCCGCCTTTGGCTAATAGCTTTGTCGGCACTATGGCCTGCTCTACCGCTGAGGCCAGCATCAATGTTAACCAGGCCAGCAATTTTGCTTTGATGGCATTGCGCCAAGGAGCGATCGGTTATATCGGTTCGGTGGATGAAACTTATGAACATGATACCGACAAGCAGTTTATCTCGACCGCTTATTATAGCAACAAGACGCTTCAGGCGGGTAAAATCTTTGTTAATTATACCCGTTGGCTGCCGGATACTTATTTGGGCGATCCGACAATCGCTATAGTCGGTGATCAGCCGGGCGCTCGAGGGGCTAATCAGAGTTTGTATAAATAAGCGCGCATTTACCTCCGGTACTCCCGGAGGTAGATACAAAATCAGAAATGCCCCAGTCAATTAACTATAAATTAAATATTGCTCCTTACCCAGGAGATCCCCTGGAGTACAGGGGATAAAATTCTGATATGAAAAGACTATTTATTTTTGCCTGTATTTTGGCTTTAGCCGCCGCTGTGGCCCAAGCCAAGATTTATACCGTCACCGGACCGACCGCTTCTTATCCTAGCGTGCCGCCAGTTACAGCGACTGACATGACAAACTTCCTTGAGACTAAGCCATCGGTAGCAGCGCCGACCAAAGATATTGAGATTATAATCAGTTCGGCGGCCGATTCTCACGGCGGCGATACGATGAGCTTTTCTTATACCTTGACTAATAAAGCTAAGACAGCCAAGTCAATCGCATGGTCGCCTGACATCAGTTGCCCGGGCATGCCGAAAAGTTTCTTGCCTCTCGAGCAAGCAGTCTTGGACCCTCAACAAAAAATTGTTAAAACTTTTACAGGCGCTGCCTTATCGACAGAGATAGCGAGCCAGAATTGTTTGGCTTTTGTGCGGCTGGTGCAGCCTTATGTTACTGAAGCTAGCCGCACCATAAAAATCGTGGGACTTAGCAAGCTAAAAATCGGCGTGGAGCTAGCGGGCAATCAGACTTGCGCTACGCGGCCGGCTGCCTTTTTGGCTAATTCCAGCTGCGTGAATGACAAAAAACATATTTTTACAAAGGATAGCCAAATTTTAATCAACCCTACTTCAAATAGCGGCCGGTGGGAGGCCTTGAATTATACGGCCACTTTAGTTAATCCTAATGGCTTGGAAAAACCTATTCCTTTGCCTTATGTCTTGGCGCCTGATCAAGCGGGAATTTGGACGATAGAAGTGGCGGCCGGCCTAAAGGGCTATACTTCTAATGCCGTTAGCCTCAGCTTTGCGGTAGTCTACAGTTTGCCGGTTATCCAAGCAGTGACGCTAAGCGGCGTTAATAGCGGACTGACTAATTTTAATGACCAGAACGCAAATTACTAGATTTTAGAAATATAAAACAGCCCTTCGATAAAATCGGGGGCTGTTTTATATTTATTTTATTTTTTTGGCCGAAAGTCTTAGTGAGTTGGCGACGACCGAGACGCTGGAAAGGCTCATGGCGGCGCCGGCGAAGACCGGGTTCAAGAGCCAGCCGAAGAAGGGGTAGAAGAGGCCGGCAGCCAGCGGGATGCCGATGATGTTGTAAACAAAAGCCCAGAATAAGTTCTGCTTGACTGTGCGCATGGTCAGGACGGCCAGACGCTCGGCAGACAAAATTTTGGTCAGGTCGCCTTTGAGCAGGGTAATGTCGGCGGCTTCCATGGCGATGTCGGTGCCGGTGGCCATAGCCAGGCTGACATCAGCCGCGGCCAAGGCCGGAGCATCGTTGAGGCCGTCGCCGACCATGGCAACCACTTTACCGCTAGCTGTCAGTTCGTGGACTTTGGCCGCTTTGTCGGCCGGCATGACTTCGGCGATGACTTGGTCGATGCCGCAGAGCTGGGCGATGGTATCGGCGGCATGGCGATGGTCGCCGGTGAGCATGATGGTCTTGATACCTTTTTTCTTCAGTTCGGCGATGACGGCTTTGGCTTCCGGCTTGATCGTGTCGGAGATGCCAATGAGTGCCGCGGCTTGGCCGTTGATTTCTAAGGTAGCTACAGTGCGGCCCTTTAATCTCCAGGCGTCTACTTGGTTACCGTCGTTATCGTCTGCTTTGCGGACGGTTGCCTTTTGGCCGTTGATATTGGCGCTGATGCCGAAGCCGGCTTGGGCCACAAAGTCGCTGGCTTTGGCTATCTTGATTTTCTTTTCTTCAGCGTAGTCGATAATCGCTTTGGCCAAGGGATGCTCGGAGCCGCTTTCTACCGCGGCGGCCAGAGCAATAGCCTCGGCAGTGGATAAGCTGTTATCAAGGGTAATAACTTCGACCACCTTGGGTTGACCGACGGTCAATGTGCCGGTTTTGTCAAAGACGACGGTATTGATTTTGGCTAGGCGTTCCAGGGCGGCGGCGGTCTTGATCAGGATGCCATTCTTGGCGCCTTGGCCCACGCCGACGATCATGGCTGTGGGAGTAGCCAGTCCCAGGGCGCAAGGGCAGGCGATGACCAGCACCGCTACCAAGGCATTAAGGCCGTAGCTGATAGCCAGGTTCCAGCCGATGGTCTGATAGCCGATCACCATCCAGACGGCCATAGCCAGCACGGCGATGATCAGGACTATAGGCACGAAGACGGCGGAGATCTGGTCGGCTAGGGCTTCGATGGGAGCCTTGGAATTGGCGGCTTCTTCGGTCAGCTTGACGATCTGCGCCAGCAAGGATGATTCACCCACGGCTTCGGCGCGGACCTTGATCAGACTCTGGCGGTTGATGGTGCCGCCGAAGACTTTGTCGCCGACCACTTTGTCCGCCGGCAGGGGTTCGCCCGAAAGCATAGCTTCGTCGATGGAAGAACTGCCTTCAATGATGATGCCGTCTACCGGGATCTTGCCGGCCGGCTTGATGACTACGATGTCGCCGATCATCACTTCGTTGGTCGGGATTTCTACGGTCGTGCCGTTACGCTCCACTAGCGCCGTCTTGGCGGCTAGTCCGGCCAGCTTCTCGATGGCGCGGGAAGTTTTCTTTTTGGAATTCTTTTCCAGATATTTACCCAGAGTAATGAAGCCGATGACGACGATAGTAGCATCGAAATACAGGTGACGTGCGCTGAGCAGGGCAGCGATAGCGGGGAATAAGTAGATAAGCGAACTATAGATATAGGCGGTGGCCGTGCCGATACCGACCAGGGTATCCATATTGGCCTTGTGGTATTGGATAAAGCGCACGACAGCCAGCAGATAGCGTCGTCCGGCGGTAAAGATGACCAGCGTGGCAATAATAAATTGCAGGGCGATCATGTAGGACATGGGCAGCGGGAAATTGGGGAAGGAGGGCCAGAGCTGGGCCGCCGAATCCCAGAGCATGATCAGGAAGATGACAAGGGCCAGGGGAGCGGCCAGTTCGGCGGCTTTCCTTTCTTCGTCGATTTCCGCTAGTTCCTTTTTGGAAGTTTCTTTTTCGCCCAGATCCAGGGCATAGCCCAGTTTGGCGATAGTTTCGTTGAAGGTCTTGGGGTTGGACAGGCCGGCGTCATAGTCGATAACCGCTTTTTCCGTAGCATAGTTGACCGAGGCCGATTTGACTCCCGGCAGGGCCTTGATTTCTTTTTCCACGATGCGGGCGCAGCTGGCGCAGTGCATGCCCACCACCGGATAAGTTGCTTTGGCCATAGGATTATTTGATATTATACCAGTCGAGGCGCATCTTGCGCAGGTCGATCAGCGAGCCGGTCAGGAATTTCTCCACACCTTCGGCATCGTTGATAATCTCGGGACTGGTGGATTTGGCGCGGGCCTCGCGGGCCATCAGTACGCCGGCTTCGTGGTGGGCGATGAGAGCATTCAAGAATCGCAGATCGAAATTAGCATCAGCTGTGCCCAGATTGACTCTGGTGGGGGAGGCCAATGGACGGCGGTCGTTGAACTTGTTGAGACGCAAGCCTTGCAAGACGGCGATATTCTTGGGTTCGTCAGCCAGGATAATCGGGGCTAGAGTCTTGAGTTCCTGATGGCCGGCGTATTTCTGCAGCTGTTCGGCTAGCAGGATGGCGCCTTGATGATGGATGGTCATGGCGCGCAGATAGCGCAGGTCCAAGAGCTTATCCGGCGCGCCCAGGTCCATGACGGTTTTGTCCGAGGCGACGGCTCGGTATTCGGGGGTTAGATAATAGCCGAAGGCCGTACCGATGATGAAGGCGACGGCCAGCAAGGAGCCGGCGAGGACGACAGAGATTTGCTTCATATGATTTAGTTATTTAAATTATAAATTTTCTTGAGCTCGGCCACGGTACTTTCCGGGGCCGCCTTGAGCCGGACAGCCAGGCAATGGTCCAGATGACCGGTAAGCAGAGTCTTCTTGGCCGTCTTGATCAGGCCGATGGCGGCGTCAGCCTGTTGGATGATTTCGGGGCAATAGGTGTCAGTCTCGATCATGGAGATGACTTTGTCCAGGATGCCCTTGGCCTGGCGCGCCGACTTGAGAGCTTTGCTTTTATCTGTAGTCATAGATTGCACTTTAAATAGTTATTAGTAACCTACTACCTAGGTTAGAGGTTATGGCAAAATTTGTCAAGCCTTGTATTTATCCCGTCCGCCAGCTGGCGGATCGTCCGGGATCTTTCCATTTTGTAATTTTTGAATTTTATCCACAGCTGTGTTAAGCTTTAATAAAATATGAGATCCTGGACGGGTGCTCCGGGATAAAATCCAATACAACGGGTCCAAGATCCCTGCCTTCGCAGCCTGCCTGCCGGTAGGCAGGGGATAAAAATACAATTATGAAATCTCCCATCAAGCTCACTTGGAAGACCGAGTTGTTGCCGGTGCTGGCGATCGCCGTGTCTTTCGTGCTCAGCTTCTACTTCTATGCCCGTATGCCCGCAATGGTGCCGACGCATTGGGGCGTCAATGGCGTGGCCAATGGCTGGTCCGGCCGGGCCTTCGGCGCATTTTTTGTCCCGTGCCTGATTATCGGTATGTACGGCTTGTTCCTATTCTTGCCCAATCTGGATCCCAAGAAAGACCGCTATCAGGAATTCGAGGCCGTCTATCATCGTTTCAAGGCCTTGATGCTCCTCTTCATGCTGGCTGTCTACATCGGCACCGGTATGGCCGGTATCGGCTACCAGGTGCCGATAGACCAGTTCATCTCATTTTTTGTCGGTATCCTGTTCTTCTTCATCGGCTTCCAACTCAAGGATATCAAGCCCAATTGGTTCATGGGCATCCGCACGCCTTGGACCATGAGTTCGGATTATGTTTGGCAGGAGACGCATCGGGTGGGCGGCATCATCTTTATGATTGCCGGCGTCATCATGGCTATTTCCGGCTGGCTGCCTGTCGTCTGGCGCGTTCCGGCCTTCATCGCCACTATGATCCTGCTCCTGGCCGGCACCATCCTCTATTCCTACTACGTCTATTGGCAAGAGAATAACAAGAAGAAATAACAAAACGCTCCGATGTTAAATCGGAGCGTTTTTTGGACTGCGCTTATTGGACGTTGATGGTGCCGGTCATCGAGGGGTGGATAGAGCAAGAATAGGAGAAGGTGCCGGTCTGGGTGAAGGTGAAGGAATAAGTCTGGCCTTGGCTCAGGGTCTGGGAATTGAAGGTGGCGGAAGCGATCTGGTGCGGGGCAGAGTCATTATTGGTCCAGGTGACCGTCGTGCCCTTAGCGATATTCAAAGAGGCTGGGCTGAAGGCGAAGTTCTGTATGTTGACGCTGCTAGTCTGGGCGGCTGGCTGCTGGGTAGGTGTCGGGTTAGCCGTGTTATCGTTAGTATTGGCTGTTGGTTTGGTAATAGGCGTAATATTGGATTCCTGAGTAGCCGGAGTATTGGCTACCGGTCCGCAGCCTGCCAGTAATAGCGATACCCCGAACAAGAGCGAAAGATAGATATATTTTTTCATATAGTTTATTAAGGCCGGCCGAGACCGGCTAAATTATTAATTGCTTAATTATACTCCTAATGATTATAAATTAAAACGCAGCAAACCTCGTGGGTTGCTGCGTATATTATTTTAGTTGCTGGGCGCTTGAGTGATGGGCGGGTCGGATAATGGCCTATTCAGAACCTGGACTATGAGCAGGAATATGTCATTCCAAGTCTTCTGTTCCGCATAGGTCTGGTGGTACAGCTCTTCAAAACCGTCATCTTCTTCTCCTTCGCCGATAAAGGCGGAGTCATCGATCTTGGAGAAGCAGAACAGTCGGCCGAGCGGTTCGCCCTTGGTGTCGAAGAATGCCTCGATAGCATGGGTTGAGTTTTCGACATCCGAGCCAGTCCAGCAGGTCAGGCCTAGAGCGGTCAAGGCTGATACCCAGGCATCCAGTTTCTGTACATTGGCAGCCTTAGCTTGAGCGATATCGGCTGCAATCTTTTCGTAGTTCAGGACATAATCCGATGGGTCAGGCAGCGGGCTAGCCAATTTATCGGCTATCAGTTCGAACAGATCTCCCCAAGTCTCTTGGGCGCCGGACAGATGGTCGAAACCGTCGTTATCATCTTCGCCGAAGCTTACATCGGCAGAGTCGCCGAGCAGGGAAAAGTTGAACATCCGGTCGTAGCCTTCAAAAGAAGCCTCGATAGCATGGGTGGGATTCTCAACATCCCGTCCGGTACTACAGGCCAAGCCAAGAGCCGTTAAGGCCTTGACCCAAAGCTCCAGGATGCGGGCTTTGGCTGTGCGTAGGTTATTGAATTCTGCAACCAGCTGGCCGGTTAACTCGCTGATTCTGGCTGAAATGTCCAAGGAACTAAGTTCGCTATTACTCATGATAAACTCCAATATCGGTGAAAAATTTAGCCCTATTGCAGAGCTATTTATATTTTTGTGTTAATATTATAGCAGTTATATTGTCTATTGTCAATAGAAAGGATAACCACAGGAAAAACAAGATATCTCAATTTTTTGGCTATATTTAGCTAATATTTGTGGGTATAGCCTGAGTGATTGACAATATTACCAAAATATGGTATAATTGAGCACAAATAATGTTCTTTAACTTGAGGAATTCAAATTGGAAATAAGCAATCAAGCAGAGCTGTCAGTCAACTTTAGACTGGTAGAAATACCGGTTAATGTCCAAGACCGCACAAGTATCATGGCCAGAGTCTATGGCCATAGTCTGGATGTGGTCATCCTGCACCCTGGCCTCGGCCGGGACGCAGCGCATTACGACCTGTTGGCCCGCACTTTAGCAGCCGCCAGCGGTTGCCAGATAGTGGCCTACGATCCTCGGGGACATTATCTTGACCCTAGGACCGGCGAACCGGAAAACGTTTATTCGTTCGACGGCATGCTCTCGGACTTGTCATTGGTAGTCGACTATTTCAAGCAGGGGAACCAGGTCAAAGTGATCGGCTTCAGCAATGGCGCCTTGGTCTCGGCCTTCGCGGCTAATAATCCGTCGGTCGACGCTCTCTGCCTGGTCAGTTGTCCAGTCAGCCTGTCTGACAGCATCGCCTATGCCAGGATGTGCCGGCTGTTTGCCGGCTTGTCGCATGCGCAGATGAAGCATAAGTTCGATAAGTATTTCGGCCGCTTCTGCCGCCACGATAGCTATATCAGGCATCACCGCGGCAATCTGTCATCGGCTCTGAAGATTGGCAAGTTGTATGTCAAATGTTTTGCCGACCATGTCCGCAACGTGATGTCCGCTCCGACCCTGTCCGAGCTGCCGCCGGCAATCTCCACGCCGACCACCTTTATCTTTGCCAAGCATGACTTTGTCTTGAAGCATAAGTTCTCCAAGATTCCTCAGCTGTATCAGCAAGTTTTCCAACGATTCGAAAATCTGCAGCTGACAGTCCTGGCAAAGGCGACCCACGGCTTCGGCTTAGCCAAAAAACAAAAGCTCTCCGCCCAATCGCAAAAACTGGCAGACGAGCTGATCGCCTTTATCAATAACGCACAAACAACACTCTAGGGTGTTGTTTTTCATTTATGGTATGACAAATTATATTTAATATTAAGGTAAATTTTGCCATAAATACTATTTGTATAAAATCGATAACAAATAGTATTTATGGCAGAGGCTAGTAGACGTGGCCGATTTGACAATAAACGTAAAATAGGCTATTGTACATTTGTGCTTGTGGGCGCAAGCCCCGTTCGGCTAATCCGCAAGGAACATAAGCCGAAAAGCAGGCACAACAAAAACACTCTCTCGCGAGGGTGTTTTTGATTATCCATCTTCTATTATTTTTGAACCGATTATCCTGTGGCTATTGGTAAGTGTCCAGAAAGGCATTACGCTCCAAAAATGATAGTTGCCTGCATCTCCTCCAATCCTTCTAACAACGGTATTAATTCTTATTTTTTTAGAAAAACTTACAATCGAAAAAAAGCCGAACCATTCAATTGTTTTAGTTTTACTGTAGCCATTTTTGTCTTTCTTGCCAATCGGGCATATTGATCGTCTGTATTCTTGGACTGTGGTGGCAATCTTGATGATTTCAACAGCATAATCAAGATGCCTGAATTTTGTCTGTTGGACGTGTTTGCTTCGCTCGCTTCGGCTTCCGTCATAACTAAGATGATGGAAGCCATCTGAATTAAAGACGATGGGGGATTTTAAAGCTGGGCAATAAATGCTGCCAATCTTTTTATAGTTAGCTTCGGTCAAGTCTTTCAGTTTTTGAAATTCTTTTAGGTCTAATTCTGGCAACATATAACGTTATGATACATTTCTTGTTAAGATAAAACAACAAGAAACGTTACTCTGGTTGTATTATTGGGATTTTTGTGCTAATTTTAAAGTTAGATGGTTATATAAAAATATTTATGAATAAAATTTTATTGTTAGTGGTATCATCTCTACTGTTAACTGGTTGCAGTATTTATACATCCACAAATACAGAAAATAAACCAAAAGAAGTATCAACAACTAAAGAAACATTAATTCAAAATAAGCCGCAAGAAGTGCAAGTTAAGATAGCGACTTCAACTCAAAATCAATCTACGGTAGATCAAAAAAATGAAAACATAAATATTGATAAGAAAGTTGAATTTGATTTAAGTAGTAAGTGTAATTCTGATGCGGAAACTTTTTTTAATCCCTTGGGGTAAATTCCCCGCAGCTTGCTGCGTATTGAATGATGGCA
>JBAXSE010000010.1:0-48503 GCA_037130845.1 Candidatus Falkowiibacteriota bacterium
TTGATTAAATGATTTCAATATATCATTTTTGTCAACGAATTAGCTAACATCTACAATTCCCGCCCGCCAAAGGACGGGTAGACTCCGGCGGGAATCTAATCATAGGCAGTAGGTTACGGGCAAGATTCCCGCCTTCGCGGGAATGACACTAGAAAACGTTGGTATCGCAAACGTTGGATGGCTTGACTATAGGCGTACATTATGGTAATAAGTCAGCATTATTATAGCTATTTGAAAATCAACCATATAAAGGAGTAAACAGTGAACAGATTAGAATCAATTATCCGTGACATCGATAATTTTTCGAGCAAGAGACAAGGCAAGACCAGGGAGCTGCTGTACAAGAAGTTTCTAGAGGGCTTGCGGAACGACGCCACAGTACCGGAATTGAAAGAAATATTACGAATTATCGATCCGCCTAAGCGCGAGACAGCTGTCTCGCTAACAGAAGATGAAAAGGCGTTATCACAGCGAACAGCCGTTTTGTTTAATGAGTATGTTCATGAAATGAGCTATACTGGTATGTCAGAAACTTTTATCAGTGAAGTTAGAATGCGATTGACTGAGCTGATATTGAGCCAATTATTGCGCCCGTCGTCCGAAGATTATTTGTACAGCCTGGAATCAGTTTGGACGATGCTATTCGATTGCGACGCTGCTATCGACGAGGCGGCCGAGAAAATAGTGCAGTGCCTGCCGATCTACTTTAATTTGATTAAGAATAACAAATTAAAGCTATATAAATATATTGATGCTTTGATTTACTTTAAGCATCAAGCCTTCCAAATGCCGTTATTATTGGCTATGGCCAGAGTACAGATGCTTTAATTTTTTTTCATTTATCAATCCCCATCGATTTAATATCGGCGGGGATTTTATTTTGACTTTTAAAGTGTTTTGTCCTAGAATATACAAATAACCAGAAATATATGCCTAAAGTAAATATAAAAGCGACAGTGTGGAAAGAAGGGGATTATTACGTCTCTCAGTGTCTTAATGTCGATGTGGCCAGCTTTGGCGCTACAAAAAAAGAGGCCTTGGCCAATTTGTTGGAAGCCTTGGAATTGCGTTTGGAAGGCGCAAGCAATCTTAAGCTGACAAAAATAGAAAGGCCTGATATCGTTTCGCTCAAATTGCAGTATGCCTAAGCCCTTCCCGCTGAAGCGATTATTGGAAATATTAAAGGCTCACACGCAAAATACAAGAATAATGCCAACCCGGAATTGACAGTCATGGTACCGGAACATGGTAAAGAGATTCCGCACGGCACTCTAAGGTCTATCTTGCGTCAAGCAAAATTGGACCTATCTGACCTGGACAAGAAATAAAACGACATTGCCTGCGCCGAATCGGCGGCAGGTTTTTTTGTTGCTTCGCAAATCGGTTGATGTTATGATTAATCATAATCCTTAGCGGCAGATGAGCCCGCCGGCATCTGCGCCAATTATCATATGGAAAAAGACAATCTACCTTTCCCGGACCAGTTCTTCTGGGGCTGTTCGACCAGTTCTCATCAGATCGAGGGCGGAACCACTAACGACTGGAGCGAGTGGGAGAAATCGCCGAAACGCTTGGCCGACCTGACCAAGCGGGGATTAGCGCATCAGGATTATATCTCGGGCCAGGGCAGCAATTCCTATGAAATGCAGAACGCGGATATCGCCTGCCTCAAGGAGCTGGGCGTCAATTCCTACCGTTTTTCCCTGGAATGGTCCAGGATCGAGCCGGAGCCGGGCAAGTTCGACCAGCAGGCTATGGATTATTATGTCAACTTTGTCAAAATGTTGAGGGCCAACCACATCGAGCCTTTTGTCACGCTGTGGCATTGGCCCATCCCGCTATGGCTGCGCGATCTGGGAGGCTGGGAGTCGCCGGATATGCCGCACTATTTCGCTGACTTTAGCGAGTTTGTGATCAAGAACCTAAACCATGATGTCAATTTCTGGATTACGCTCAATGAACCGGAGAATTATTACCATAAAAGTTTCTTGATTGGGGAATGGCCGCCACAGAAGATGAATCCTCTGGTTATGTTGAAGGTTATCAAGCATCTGGTGGCCGGGCACAAGCTGGTCTACCAGCTTGCCAAGAAGATTGATAGCAATAACCAGATCGGTATTGCCAAGCATAATATCTGTTTTGAGTCCAAGGGCAATAATCCTTGGAGCAAACTGCTAAAAAAGGGCGCCGATTGGTGGTGGAATGATTATTTTCTGAATTGTATCAAGGATTACCAAGATTTCATCGGCCTTAATTTCTACTTCCATTACGAGGTCAAATGGTGGTTCGGCAACGGCCAGACTGACAAATACTCCGATCTGGACTGGGCCTTGGTCCCGGAGGGCATCTATTGGGTGCTTAACGACCTCAAGAAATACGACAAGCCCATTTATATTACCGAAAACGGCTTGGCTGACAAGGACGACAAGCATCGCATCTGGTATATCCAGCAGATTTTGGCCAATATCCATCGGGCCATTATGAACAATATCCCGGTCCGAGGCTATTCCCACTGGTCGCTGATGGACAACTTTGAATGGGCCCTGGGCTTTGCTCCGCGTTTCGGCCTGTTCGAGGTTAACCGCCAGACCTTTGAGCGTACTGCCAGGCCAGCCGCCCGTTATTATGGCAATATTTGCCGGAGTAATAGGCTGGAAATAGAGACTGATGAGTTTTAATTCTTTATTACTGTTAATATTAGCAAAAAACAGCCAGAGATTAATGGCTGTTTTTTATTTATTACCTAATGTTAGCCAATAATACGAGCCTAGCTATCTATTGACTTTAGCCTGTAAATAACTTAATATGAATTTTGTTAAAAAATTTGTCTTTTAGGCAAATGTTTTAATATCTGAAGAAATATCGGTATATGTCTGATCAGCTACTTCGTCTGCTCCAATTGGCCCAAAAGACCGGTGATAAACTGGTGGTTTATGACCCGAGCAGCCGTCTGGCGCCTTATGTCATTCTGGGTATAGATGCCTACGAGAACCTGTTGTCCCATCAGGCCGAATTACCCTTGACAGAAGGGGGTTTAAGTGATAAAATTACTCCCGATATTGATTTTTGGCAAAATCAAGGTGCTTTTGTTCAAAATAAGCCAAATTTTTCAGAATTAGCTGTTTCGCCAATAGTAGAAGAAATATCTACCGAACTGGAAGCAGAAGAAACAGAAGAAGCGCAGCCTATCACCGAAACGGTTCTACCATGGGCCGAAGAGACGGAAGCTGAGCCTAGTCAAGAACTGAGCGAACCAACGGACGATGAATTGTTCGAGGCTAATGAGACCAGTATCGTTGATGCCGGTTTCAGCCCTGTAGGCTCTATTTTAGAATCACGTTTAGCTGAATTGCAGCTCAGGTTGAGCCGTAATCAGCAAAACAATAAATAAATTAATTAATTAGGACGGTTGGCCACCCAATGAGGTGAAGAACTTCGGTCTGCGGGATTGGCCCGCGGGAGCTGAAGACCGTTAAACAAATATTATGGCAGACGCATTTGTACGAAACAAGCCGCATTTGAACGTCGGCACTATCGGTCACGTTGACCACGGCAAGACCACCTTGACCGCTGCTATCCTTACCGTCTTGGGCGCGAAGGGTTTTGCGGCTTCCAAAAAAGGCGTTGATGAAATCGATGGCGCTCCTGAGGAGAAAGCCAGAGGTATCACTATTGCTACCGCTCACGTCGAGTATGAATCTGAAAAGCGCCATTACGCGCACGTTGATTGTCCAGGACACGCCGATTATATCAAGAATATGATCACTGGCGCTGCCCAGATGGACGGTGCTGTTTTGGTTGTCTCCGCTACTGACGGCCCTATGCCCCAGACTCGCGAGCACATTTTGTTGGCCAACCAGGTTGGTGTTCCTCATATCATTGTTTTCTTGAACAAATGCGATATGGTGGAAGACCAAGAATTGATCGACTTGGTCGAAGAGGAAGTTCGCGACCTTTTGAATAAGTACAATTTCCCTGGCGATACTACTCCTATTATCCGCGGTTCCGCCTTGAAGGCTCTCGAAGATCCGAATGGTCCTTGGGGTGACAAGGTTATGGAATTGGTTAAGGCCTTGGATGAATATATCCCAGAACCTGTCCGCCAGACTGACAAAGCTTTCTTGATGCCTATCGAAGATATCTTCTCGATCGAAGGACGCGGCACTGTCGTGACCGGCAGAATCGAGCGCGGTATTATCAAGGTCGGCGAAGAAGTCGAAATTGTCGGTATCCATGATACCAAGAAAACCGTCGTTACCGGCGTTGAAATGTTTAACAAGTCTTTGGATCAAGGCCAGGCTGGCGATAATGCCGGTTTGTTGCTGAGAGGTGTCAAGAAAGAAGAAGTCGAGCGCGGTCAATGCTTGGCCAAGCCGGGTTCTATCACTCCACACACCGAATTCGAAGCCGAGGTCTATGTTTTGACCCAAGCTGAAGGTGGCCGCCATAAGCCTTTTTTCAAAGGTTATAAGCCCCAGTTCTATGTCCGTACTACCGATGTAACTGGTGAAGTCGAGTTGCCTGAGGGCACCGAGATGGTCATGCCTGGCGACACTGTTTCGATCAAGATCAAATTGATCGCTCCTATCGCCATGGAAGATAAAATGAAATTTGCTATCCGTGAAGGCGGCCGCACTGTTGGTGCCGGCGTCGTCACAAAAATAATCAAGTAACCATTTAGCCCCTCCGACGTTATGTCGGAGGGGTTGTAATGCTTATTTGCAAAAGTCGATTGCGGTAGCGGTCCTTTACGAAGGATAGCTGCCGTAGTCGACTTCAAGTAGGCGCTCGCTATATATCCGAGAAGCTTGACTAGAGGCTTCGCTTGCCAATCGGCAATAAGGATCGGCGAAAATTTAATAATTAATTTTCGGGAACAATGACTGCGAAAAACCCCAAAACCAGTGAATCGGCCGGTGCCTTTAAGAGCCGGATCAGAATCAAAATCAGATCATACGATCACAAGATTATTGATCAGTCTACCCGGACGATTGTAGAAACCGTCAAACGCACCGGCGCCAAAATTTATGGCCCGATTCCGTTGCCGACCGAGAAGAAGAAATATACGGTCAACTCTTCTACTTTTGTTCACAAGAATGCGCGCGAGCAATTTGAAATGCGCACCCACAAGCGCCTAGTCGATATTATCGAACCGACTGCCGCTACCGTGGAAGCTTTGTCCAATTTGAATTTGCCTTCCGGCGTGGACGTGGAAATTAAGATGTAATAGTGATTAAAAATTAAGCGCGAGTATCGAGCGCCAGCTACTTCCGGCCAATTGCGTCGGAAAAGGGTTCGCGAGCGTGCTAGCCAAAAATTGCGAGGTTCAGACTAACAGCGAAATAAGTTAAAATTCAAAGCCATTACAAGGGTTGATTTTATTTATTGAGCTAGCGTCTCGCACGCTGGTTTTTATTTTATCTGATAGGTTATTCTAGAAATAGATATATATAAAACGGGGACGATAATATCTGGTTGATATGCACCCCAGAAGACTATCAAAATATAAAATCAGAGTTGTTTAAGAGACCTCCGTGTTCACGGAGGTAAATCCATAAAAAATATATGAAGTTTATATTAGGCAGAAAATTGGAAATGACCCAAATCTGGGTCGGCGACGATTGCCGCGCCGTAACTAAGGTCGAGGTCGGCCCTTGCACAGTATTGCAAGTCAAGACCAAAGACAGCGATGGTTACACCGCGGTACAGATCGGCTATGGCAAGAAAAGCGCCAAGAGGCTCAACCAGCCGCAGAAAGGCCACATGAAAGAATATGGCAATTTCCGTTGGTTGCGCGAATTCCGCTTGGACAAGCCAGGCATCAAGAATGTGCCCGAAGTGGCTGTGGGAGATCAGATTGATGTCAGCACCTTCGCTATCGGTGATAAATTGAGCGTTATGGGTACTGTTAAGGGTCGCGGATTTGCCGGCGTTGTCAAACGCCATGGCTTCCATGGCCATAACGCTACTCACGGTACCAAGGATCAGGAAAGAATGCCTGGTTCTATCGGCGCCGGCGGCGTCCAACACGTTTTTAAAGGCAAGAAAATGCCAGGCCGCATGGGTGGCAATCAAGTCACCTTTAAGGGCTTCCCGGTATTGGGTGTTGACGAAGCGAACGGTTGGCTGTTAATCGGCGGTGCTATTCCTGGCAGCCGCGGCAGCCTGGTCAAGCTTTGGGCCGATGGTGAATTGAAAAAGGCAGTTGTTGCCGCGCCAGCCGTGGCTGAGATTGCAGAAGAAGAAGTGAAGCCGGTAGAGGTAGCACAGGTTGAGGAAAATGTCGTTGCGGAAGTTCCGGCTACCGAGACTCAGGCTGAATAATTTTAGAAGTTAAGATAATAGATATGACCAAGTTTAATGTCTACAACCATGAAGGCAAGGTGGTCGGGGAGTATGAGCTCAGTCCGAAATTGTTCGGAGTAGAAGCGAAAGCCGCCCTCGTGCACCAGGCCGTCGTAACCCAGATGTCCAATATGAGACCGGTAATTGCCGATACTAAGGACAGAAGTGAAGTTTCCGGCGGCGGCAAAAAGCCTTGGCGCCAGAAAGGTACTGGACGCGCCCGCGTCGGTTCGTCCCGCAGCCCATTGTGGCGCGGCGGCGGTATCGTCTTCGGCCCGACCAACGACCGCAACTTCAAGATGAATCTGAACAAGAAAATGTCCCGCAAGGCTATGTTTATGGCCTTGACCGACAAAGCTGTTAGCGGCCACTTGGCCCTGTTGGATAAGTTGGAACTGCCTGAATTCAAAACCAAAACTTTTATCAGCTTGGTCTTGAATCTGGCTACCGCCGCTTTGTCCGGCGCCGAGCAAGCTAAACGCTCTCTCTTGATCATTAATACCGCCAACGACGAAAAAGCCAAGTATAGCGCCCGCAATTTGCAGAACGTTACTTTGCTGAATATCGACAACATCAACATCCTTGATTTGATCAAGCATGAAAATCTGATTCTGACTCTCGATGCTGTCAAGACGCTGGAAGCAAGATATAACTAACCCAAAGGTATATGGCATTGTTTAAAAAAAACCAAGAAAAAGATCAGGATGCTGTTGAGCCTGCCGCAGATGTCAAAAGCGCCAAAAGCGCCAAGACCGCCCCGGTAGCCGAAACAGAGAATATGAAAGATCTTTATGCTGCAACCCCAACCCAGGCCAAGGCAGCTAAGGGCGACAAAACCGCCCGCAAAGTCTCGGCCGCTAGAATCGCTAGAGCTAACGCCATCATGGTGAAACCTCTTGTTACTGAAAAGGTGACTGATTTGAACGGCTTGAACAAATATGTTTTTGCGGTAACTATGGAAGCCAATAAGATCGAGGTGGCCATGGCTATCGAAGCTCTCTACGGCGTCAAACCGACCAAGGTCAATATGATTAAATTGGAAGGCAAGGCCAAGACTTATGGTCGCCGTGCAGGCAAGCGCAAAGACTGGAAGAAGGCCATCGTCACCTTGCCTAAAAGCAAGACCATCGATGTCTATGAAGGTGTTTAATTAATTAGCGATTTAAGTGTATGCCAATCAGAAAAGCTAAACCGACTACCAATGGCCTCCGGGCCGCCAGTTTCCAGGATTTCTCGGATGTTACCCAGAAAACTCCGGAAAAGAGATTGGTAGTTATCAAGAAAAAGCATGCTGGCCGGAATAACCAGGGCAAGATCACTGTTCGCCATCAGGGCGGCGGGGTCAAGCGCTATATCCGCTTGGTTGATTTCAAGCGTGATAATTATAATATCCCGGGCAAAGTTGCTACTATTGAATATGATCCGAACCGCGGTCCTCGCCTAGCCTTGATTTTCTTTGCTAACGGCGATAAGCGCTACATCTTGGCTCCGGTCAATTTGAATGTCGGCGATACCGTTATGAGTTCTCGTGAATTGATCGAAATCGCACCGGGCAACGCCATGCCATTAGAGTTTATCCCTGCCGGCGTGCCTGTCCATAATGTCGAATTGAACCCTGGCGCTGGAGGCAAATTGGGCCGCGGTGCCGGTAATTCCATCGCCGTCATGAGCGTCGAAAAGAAATATGCCCAAGTCAAGCTGCCTTCCGGCGAGATCCGTTTGATCAAAAAGGAATGTATGTGCACTATCGGGCAGATGACCAATGCTGATTTACGCCATGTCTCCTTGGGCAAGGCCGGCCGTTCCCGCAAGATGGGTATCCGTCCGACTGTCCGCGGTACTGCCATGAATCCGAATGACCATCCACACGGCGGCGGTGAAGGCAACCAGCCAATCGGTTTGAAGCATCCGAAGACTAAGTGGGGTAAGAACGCTTACGGTGTCCGTACTCGCCACGCCAAGAAGGCTTCGTCCAGACTCATTATCTCCAAGCGGAAAACTAAATAACCCCTATGACTAGAAGTTTAAAAAAAGGTCCTTTTGTCAGCGATAGGCTGCTTAAGAAGGTCGCAAATCTGAAGCAAGGAGATAAAACCGTGCTAAAGGTCTGGGATCGCGCCATAACTATAACTCCGGAAATGGTAGGTTTCACTTTTGGAGTGCATAATGGCAAGGTGCATACACCGGTCACTATTCATGAGAATATGGTTGGCCACAAACTAGGTGAGTTTTCTCCTACCCGCAAGTTCTTGGGTCACGGAGGCAAGATAGCTAAGGCCCAGGCGGCTGCCAAGAAGTAATTTAAGTTAATCCTATGGAAGTTAAAGCCAAATTGAGATATTTAAGAATGTCTCCGAGAAAGGTTCGGCTGGTCGCTGATTTAGTCCGCGGCAAGAGCGCACAATCGGCGCTGGATCAGCTCCAGTTCGCCAACAAGGCCGCCGCTAAACCGGTGTCCAAGCTGGTAAAGTCCGCTGTCGCCAATGCTGTGAACAATTTCAGCCTCGAGATGAACAATTTATTCGTCAAAGAGATTTCGGTGGACGGAGGCCCGACCCTCAAGCGTTGGATGCCCCGCGCCCACGGCCGCGCCACTCCGATCATGAAGCGCACCAGCCATGTCAATATCATCTTAGGTGAGGTGAATGACTCCGGCGTGCGTGAAGGCAAGAAGACTAAGCTGGAAAGCCCAGTCAAGCTGTCTGCCGCTACCGGCGAGAACGAAGGCATCAAGGTTGCCGGCAAAGACGAGTTGTTAGAAGCCGAGAACACTGCTAACAACGAGAACCCGGTTATCGAGCATGATCCTCGCAACGAAGGCCGCGTCGGCCATCGACGGATCGAAGGCGGAGGAAAGGGTTTCACCAAGAAATCTTTTCAAAGAAAAAGCGGCTAAGAAATAATTATTTACTAATATGGCAAAAAAAGTTAATCCAAAAGTCATCAGACTCGGTATCACCAGAACTTGGCACTCCAAGTGGTTTTCCGACCAAAAGACTTATGCAGATAAGCTGAAGCAGGACTTAGCCGTTCGCCGCTACATGCTGCGCAATTATAATGAAGCAGGTGTCGACAAAGTTGAAATAGAACGCAGCGCTAGCAAGATCTCAATCGCCATCCATACCGCCAAGCCCGGCCTTTTGATCGGACGCGGCGGAACAGGCGTCGAGGATTTGAAGAAGAAATTGCACACCAAGTTTTTGAAAACATTCCGCTTGAATGAAATAAACCTGAACATCATCGAAGTATCCCGCCCCGGCTTGAGCTCCGAAATCACTCTGCAAGGATTGATTATGGAAATCGAGAAGAGAATCCCTTTTAAGAAGGTGATGAAGCAGGCTATCGCTCGCGCCGAGCGCGCCGGTGCCTTGGGTGTTAAGATCGCCATGGGCGGACGCCTCAACGGCGCCGAGATCGCCCGCAGCGAACATCTGATTTCCGGCAAGTTGCCGTTGTCCACTTTACGTGCCGATATTGATTTTGCCCGCGGCACAGCCCATACCACCTTTGGCGCTATCGGTATCAAGGTCTGGATCTATAAAGGCGAGGTCTTTGAACGCGCTCCTGAAAAGGGCGGCGTGATCAAGGAAACAGTTAAGAAATAAATTTATGTTGAGCCCAAAGAGAACAAAATATCGCAAGTCGCATAAATTAGGCTACGGTGGCCGCGCTACCCAAAAGATTGCCCTGGCTTTCGGCTCCTATGGCTTGAAGAGCTTGGAAACTTGCTGGGTATCCGCCCGCCAGATCGAATCCGCCCGCCGCGTCTTGAGCCGTGAAATGGATCGCGCCGGCAAAATGTGGATCCGCATCTTCCCTGATGCCCCAGTCACCATCAAAGGCGGTGAAATCCCTATGGGTAAGGGCAAAGGCGCCGTTGACCATTATGTGGCCAAGATCAAGGCCGGCACTATCATGTTCGAACTTGATGGCCTGTCCGAAGAAGCCGCTCAAGCTGCCATCAAGCAGGCTGCCTACAAGTTGCCTGTCAAGTGCATCTTTATCAAAAAGTAGCTATCAAACTTATGAAGATTAAGGAATTAAAAAATACGCAAGAGAGTGAACTGCAGCATCTGTTGAGCGAGGCCCGCAGCAAACTCCGCGACATGAGATTTAAGAATGCCAGCGGCCAGCTGAAAGATGTGCGCGAAATCCGCGAAAACAAAAAGCTGGTAGCCCGGATTCTGACTTTGCTCAACATTACTAGAAAATAAGTTAGCATTATGGTAACTACTAAAAAAGAAACCAAGACTGTTGCTCCAGTCAAAGCGGCCCGCCCTAAGCAAGCCGCAACAGCCAAGAGTGAAGTAATTCGCAAGAAATTCACCGGCATCGTCTTGAGCGACAAAATGACCAAAACCATCGTGGTTAAGGTTGAGATTGTCAAAATCCATCCCAAATATCATAAACGTTTTGTCATCAGCCGAAAATATAAGGTACATGACGAGCGCGAACAGTTCAAGACAGGCGATAGCGTAATATTCGTTTCCTGCCGCCCGATGTCCAAAGATAAAAAGTGGCGCGTGTTGTACCAATAATAGTTTAAGTTTGCTTATATGATTCAAGTCCAATCAATGCTGAAAGTCGCTGATAATAGCGGAGCCAAGAATGCCAAGTGCATTCGTGTTTTAGGCGGTTACAAAAAACGCTATGCACGTGTCGGCGACAAGATTATTATCGTAGTCAAGCAGGCTGTACCCCATTCCGCTATCAAGAAGGCTGATGTTTTGCTGGCAGTAATCGTGCGCACCAAGAAGGAAATCGCCCGCGCCGACGGCACTTATCTCCGCTTTAATGAAAATGCCTGCGTGGTGATCGACAAGAAAAATGGCGATCCCAAGGGTACCCGTATTTTCGGTCCTATTCCGAGAGAGGTGAGAAAGGCCGGCTTTGCCAAGATTGCCAGTTTGGCTCCCGAAGTTTTGTAATTAACAACAGGTATATGAAGATTAAAACTAACGACCAAGTAGAAATCCTGGCAGGCAAAGATAAGGGCAAGACCGGCAAAGTATTGCAGGTGTTCCCCGAAGATCGCCGCGCTAGCGTTGAGGGCTTGAATCTACTGATCAAGCATCTCCGGCCGAGACGCGAAGGTGAAAAGGGTCAGAGAATCGAATTTCCCGCGCCTATGGATATGTCCAACTTGATGTTGGTTTGCCCCAAATGCGGCAAGCCGACCAGAGTGGGCTATGAGATTAGGGAAGTCGAGGGCGGCAAAAAAGTCAAAGCGCGCCTCTGCAAGCAATGCAAGAAATTAATCGACTAATATGAGTTTGCAACAAAAATATAAAGACAGCGTCATCAAGGAACTCACAGCCAAGTTCGGTTATACCAATGTCATGGCTGTGCCCAAAATCTTGAAACTGACTATCAACGTCGGTGTCGGACGCAATACCAAGGACAAGAAATACATCGAGGACGTAGTGAAGACCATTACCCGTATTTCCGGACAAAAGCCGATTGTCACTCGCGCCAAAAAGTCTATCTCGGCCTTTAAGGTCAAGGAAGGCGATCCGGTCGGTGTGGCTGTCACCTTGCGCGGTCCGCGTATGTGGGATTTCTTGGACAAACTGATTAATGTCACTTTCCCTCGCGTACGCGATTTCCACGGTGTAAACCGGACGGTAGTCGACCGTGACGGCAATCTGAGCGTCGGTTTCAAGGAACAGATTTCCTTTCCTGAGGTGCGTTTCGACCAAGTAGAAAATATGCACGGCTTGGAAGTGACTATCGCCACTACCGCTACCAACAAAGAAGAAGGCATGGAACTCTTCAAGCAGCTGGGCTTCCCTTTCAAGAAGGAAGAAGAAGAACAGGCTGGCAAAACGAGTAATTAAGCAAAAGCAATATGGCAAGAAAAGCATTAATCATCAAAGCGCGCAGAACTCCTAAGTTTTCCACGCGTATCGTCCGGCGCTGCTGGCGCTGCGGCCGCAATCACGGTTATATCCGCGATTTCGGTCTCTGCCGCATTTGCTTCCGGGAGCTGGCCAACAATGCCGACCTTCCCGGCGTGACCAAATCCAGTTGGTAAATTTACTTTTAAGCTAACTATAAAGTTATGACTGATCCAATAGCAGACATGTTAACCAGAATTCGCAACGCTACCGCTGTCAAGAAGACAGAGGTGCTTGTTCCTATGAGCAAGGTGAAATACGCGATTGCCAAGATTTTGGAACAGAACCACTGGCTGGGCAAGGTAGAAAAGATGGAGCAAGACGGCTTGCCGTATATGCAGCTCACTCTTAAATACCAAGAAGACGGCAAACCTGCCATCTCCAGCATCCAGCGCGTTTCCCGTCCGGGCCGCCGCACTTATGCGAGCAAGGACGAGTTGCCAAGGGTTCTGAATAATTTCGGCATCGCTATCATTTCTACCAGCCAAGGTCTGATGACCAACAAAGAGGCCGGCAAGAAAAAAATCGGCGGCGAAGTTATTTGCGAGATTTATTAATCATTATTAAAGCGTGACGGGGACGGGTTAGGCCGTTCGTTGACGCAGTAACCATATGTCCAGATTAGGAAAATTGCCTATCGTTATCCCGGCAGGCGTACAAGCGGTTATCAAAGGCGATTATATTTTCGTCAAGGGCCCGAAGGGCGAACTAAAGCAGAAATTACATTCTTTGATTGACGTGGTTATCGGCGAGACCGAGATTATCGTCAAGCCATCGGCGGTACAGGCCAGAAATTCATCCGCTTTTTGGGGACTTTACGGCAGCCTGATCCGCAATATGGTGGAAGGTGTTTCTAAGGGTTTTGAAAAAAAGTTAGAGCTTAACGGCGTCGGCTACAAAGTGGCTGGCGGCGGTGCTAAACTGACTTTTGCCTTGGGGTTTTCCCATCCGGTGGAATTCGCCATGCCTGATGGCATCACTTCGGCGGTTGAAGGTAAGTTTATTACTATCAGCGGCGCCGATAAACAGCAGGTAGGAGAAATTGCCGCTCAGGTCAGAGGCTTGAAGAAGCCAGAACCATACAAAGGCAAAGGTATTAAATATGTGGACGAAGTCATCCGCCGCAAGGCCGGTAAGACTGCAGCCAAGTAAGTTTGTAAAGTTTGTAAAGTTCATAAAGTTTGTAAAGTTATAGGATGAATAATTTATTTATTCCATAGCTTTACAAACTTTCCACTCTATCAACTTTTATCTAATATATATTATTATGAACAAGGAAATCAGAATCAATGCGAGAAAAGAGCGCAGGGCAGCCAGAGTTCGTGCCAAGGTTTCCGGCACAACTGAGCGCCCTCGGCTTTCCGTTTTCCGTTCTAATCGCAACATCTTCGCTCAGTTGGTTGATGATACAAAGGGTATCACTTTAGCCAGTGCGCATACTGCCCAGATCAAGGTTGAGGGCAATAAATCGGATGCGGCTTTGGAATTGGGCAAGGAGATTGCCAAGCGCGCTTTGGACAAAGGAATTACCAAAATCGTCTTTGATCGAGGCGGTAATCTTTATCATGGACGTGTTAAGGCCGTTGCTGACGGCGCCCGCTCAGGCGGTTTGGAATTTTAATATTAACAATCGCATATGACGGAAGTTAAAAAGACAACAGCTCCAGCCGGCGGCGCGAACAAGCCGGCCAGACCAGCGGCCCGACCGGGCGCCCGACCGGGTGCCAGGCCAGCCGGAGCAGGTGCTCCAGGCGGACGCAGCTACGGATCCAGACCAGCCGGTCAAGGCGGCCAAGGCGGACCGGGCGGACCAGGCGGACGGCGCCCAGCGCGTCGCGATGCTCAGCGTCCGACCGAAGATGAATTTGATCAAAAGATTGTCGACTTGGCCCGCGTTACCCGCGTTATGGCCGGCGGCAAAAGAATGCGTTTCCGAGCTTGCGTCGCTATCGGCAACCATAGCGGTAAAGTCGGTGTCGGCTTGGCCAAAGGCGTCGATGTAACCGCGGCTATCACTAAGGCGGTCAATCAGGCCAAGAAGTCCATGTTGACTGTGCCGATTGCCAATGGCAGCATTCCTCATCAAGTCGACCACAAATTCGGCGCCGCTCACATCATTATCAAGCCTGCGAGCGTCGGTAAAGGTATTATTTGCGGCGGCGTTATCCGTATTATCGCGGAGTTGGCCGGTATTCATAATATGACCGGTAAAATCCTGGGCACCGGCAACAATGTTGCCAATGCCAAATGCACGATGGAAGCTCTGGCTGAATTACGTTGGCCGAAAGGCGTGACAAAAAAACTTGCCCCAGCCACTGATGTGGTTGAAGCCAAGACCGAAACAGCCGATACAGAAAAGACTGAAGCGCCGGCTATCGTGTAAGCCTGGCGGAAGATCGATCATTCATCTATAATTTAAATACATATGGTACTCAGTCTATCATCGCTCTCCTCTAGCGAGGGTTCGAGCAAAAAGCGCAAGCGAGTCGGCAGAGGCAACGGCTCTGGCCATGGTACAACCGCTACTCGCGGTACCAAGGGCCAGAAATCCCGTTCCGGCGTCACCAATCTTAAGAGATTGGGCCTCAAAAAAATGTTGTTGTCGGTTCCTAAGACTCGTGGTTTTAAATCTGTTTACGGCAAAAATCAAGTAGTCAATCTGGAAGCGCTCAACGAGGTTTTTAAACAGGGCGACGCTGTTAATCCGCGTACTTTGTTTAAGGCCGGACTGGTGAACCACACCGACGGACCGATTAAAATTTTGGCGCAGGGAGAGCTAAAAGTAGCTGCTTTGAAGTTTTCCGGCGTAATTGTCAGCAAGTCCGCTGCCAAGACCATCGAAGATAACAAAGGCACTATTAACCAGTAGCCATATGATGGAAAAACTTAGACAAATATGGAAAGCCAGAGATTTACGCCTTAGTATTCTCTTTGTCTTAGCCATGCTTTTTATATACCGTTTAGCTGCGCACATGCCTATCCCGGGTGTTAACGCCGCCGCTTTGCAGAGATTCTTTGCGGGCAATCAAGTATTCGGCATGTTGAACCTATTGTCCGGAGGCGGTATGCAGAACTTTTCCATCGTGATGATGGGGGTAGCTCCGTTTATCACCAGTTCCATCATCTTCCAGCTTTTAGGCATGATTGTTCCTCAATTGGAGGAAATGAATAAAGAAGAAGCCGGCCGCCAAAAGATCAATATGTGGTCCAGGTGGCTGACTGTGCCTTTGGCTATGATCCAATCTTTTTCGATGATTACCTTGATCCGCCGCTCTTCGGGCGACATCTTGCCTAACTTTAGCGGCATGGATATCTTTGCCGCCGTGTTGACTATCACTGCCGGCACCATCTTTGTCATGTGGCTAGGTGAGTTGATTACCGAAAAGAAAGTCGGTAACGGCATCTCTTTGATGATCTTTGCCGGTATCGTGGCCGGTATTCCGACCGCTTTAGGCAATCTATTGCAAGCCTCCAATATGGATGGCACTTTCTTGCTTACCGCTATCAGTTTTGCGGCTGTGGCCGTATTGACCGTTGTCGGTGTAGTTATTATCAACGAAGGCCAGCGCAATATTCCGGTGCAATATGCCCGCCAGATCAGGGGCAATCGCACCTTTGGCGGAGCCAGTTCGCACCTTCCTTTGCGCGTTAACATGGCTGGCGTTATGCCGATCATCTTCGCCGTTTCCATTGTTATGTTCCCTCAGATGATTGCCCAATTCTTTACCAAGGCCAAGTCGGCCTGGTTGTCCGGAGCGGCCGATTGGCTGATCCGCATGCTCAACGACGGATGGGTTTATGGCATCCTCTATTTTGTCTTAGTCTTTGCTTTTGCTTATTTTTATACCGAAGTTATTTTCCATCCCAAGCAGATTGCCGAGAACTTGCAGAAGCAGGGCGGGTTTATCCCAGGCATCCGCCCGGGACGCCATACGGCTGATTATTTGTATTCCACGGCCAATAAGGTTATCTTTTCCGGCGCCTTGTCTCTGGCCATCTTGGCTGTCATGCCAATGGTAGTAAAGGGCTTTACCGGAATCAGCGCCTTGAAGCTGGGAGGTACCGGCATCTTGATTGTTGTTTCGGTGGTTATCGAAACAGTCAAGCAGGTCGAAGCTCAGCTGTCGATGCGTGAATACGATATTATGTAATATTGAAGCGATTTTATAGAAAAGACTCTCCGTCCATAAACGGAGGGTCTTTTTGTTTGGCAGACATGATAGCGAAAAAGTAATCCGCCAGCTGGCGGAGAAAATGGAAAAGGAAATGGAGTTGGCTGGCGCCAACGATTATTTTTTGTTGTTAACTTGCTAAAACATGGGGGTAGGTGGTATTATAGGGGTGTATATTTTGCTAATAATTAAATAATATGGGATTACTCGGGCAAATAATGGGGACGCAAAAGTTCAAAAGAATGGCGGCTAAGGCATCCGGTAAATATACGCCATCTGATTTCCATTCCCACTACGAATTAAAGGCAGGCCTAATGAAGCTGAGGCCTGACGAGCGTCAACGTGTCATTGCGGCCTTGCAAACTAGGCGTTTGTGGGGTAATGCCGTATCCAGCCAAAGCGTGCTGGAGGCGGTGCGTGATATAGAAGGAGAAGCGGCCGCCAAGAAAGTCCAGCGGCTGGTATTGACCCGCTACAAAGATAATATTTTGAACCCAGATCAGGTCAGGCGGAATATTAATCTAGTCCGTTATGAACGCGGCAAGGAAGAGCCTGGACGCAAAGGCATAGAGCAGCCGCATTATGTCAATGAGCCTTGGCTCGATCATTCGGTCGGTATCAATAGCCCCAAGTCAGGTGCAAAGACTACAAATAACGATAGGTTTGCCAACAAGCGGCCGATAAGCTTTTAGATTAATTTATGCGTCAGATATATATCATTTTCGGTGCTCCCGGGTCGGGCAAGGGTACGCAAGCCGAACTGTTGGCCGATCATTTGAAGCTGCCTTCTGTCTCTACCGGTGATTTGTTGCGGCACGAAGAAAAGGCCGAAACTGTATTGGGCAAAAAGGTTGCCAAATTATTAGATTCTGGAAAATTGGTTTCGGATGAGATTATCCATGGTTTGGTTAAAGAGCGGCTGCTAAAGCCAGATACCAAGCGTGGTTTTATCTTGGATGGCTATCCTCGGGATCCGGAGCAGATGAAAGACTTGTTCAAGCAATTGCAAAAAACGGATAATGTCCAAACGGCCGTAATTGAAATTAGCGACAAGGCTGTCATGGGAAGATTGTCCGGACGCCGAGTCTGCGATTGCGGGGAGACTTATCACGTGGTCCTCAATCCGCCTAAAAGAGCAGGCTTCTGTAATAAAGACGGCAAACGGCTGTATATCCGCCACGATGATCGACCGGAAGTGGTGAAGGCCAGGCTGAAAACGTATAGAAAGAATATAACACCCATGCTTAGATTGGCAGCCAAAAAGGGCCGAGTGGTATTGATAAACGGTGAATTGCCGATGGCCGAAGTGCGTAAAAGCATCTGGAACCAATTGTTAAAGTAAATAAATTATGGCTAATTTTATCAAGTCAAAGAAACAGATAGAAGGTATCAGAAAATCCTGCCAAGGCTTGGCCGTTATTTTTGCGCACCTGGAACAAATGGTAGCGCCGGGCGTGACAACCTTGCAATTGGAAGAAGAGGCTTGCCGCTTGATAGCCGAGCAGGGCGGAAGGCCGGCCTTTAAGGGCTACAAGACGCACAAGCGGGCGATTCCTTTTCCTTCGGCTTTGTGTATATCTATCAATGAAGAAATAGTGCATGGTCCGGCGGTGCCCAGCCGTCCGTTATTGGAGGGCGATATAGTCGGCATCGATGCCGGCATGGAACTGGGCGGGTATTATAGTGATATGGCGCGCACCTTTGCTGTGGGCAAGATTAGCGCGACCGCGCAGAAATTAATGTCGGTCACCGAGCGCGCTTTGGAGCTGGGCATCGAACAGATGCGTCCGGGCAAGACTTTGGATGATGTAGGCAAGGCGATTCAGAAATGGGTAGAGAGCCAAGGCTTCGGCGTGGTGCGCGAATTGGTCGGCCACGGCGTGGGTCTGGGCGTGCATGAAGATCCGCAGATTCCGCATTATGCTATCAAGGAATCTGGCTTGCCGAATGTACGCATCGAAGCCGGTATGGTACTGGCCTTGGAACCAATGGTGACCGAAGGGGATTGGCATATTGATATCGGCGCCAACGGTTTTAGTTTTGTTACCCGCGACGGCAAACTGGCGGCGCACTTCGAAAATACGATTTTGATTACTCCTGACGGTCCGGAAATATTGACCAAAATATAATATGGAAGAAGCCAAGTTTTATTTGGGGATTGATTGGGGCAGCTCGAAAATCGGGTTGAGTTTGGCTGACAATCAGAACTTGTTGGCCTCGCCTTGGGGCGTGGTTAAGACCTTGGAAGAAGTACTGGCCACCATTAGGCGTGAGGATATCAGCGAGGTTATTGTCGGACGGCCTATTTCTCTTAGTGGTCAGAGTGATAAGTTTACCGTCGGCTTTGCCAAGTTTGTCGCTAGGCTCAGTAAAGAAAGCGGCCTGCCGGTGCATCTGATAGACGAACGCATGACTACCCACGCCGCCCAGAAACTGTCGGGTGACAAGAAGAACAAGGCCAAAGAAGACGCCATAGCAGCGATGCTGATATTGCAGACGTATTTGGATAAAGAATTGTAAAGATAATGTATATATACAAGTATGGATGTAACTAGAAGGTGTCGGTATTTATTTGTAAATTTGTAATAATTTGTATTTGTAGGAGAATATCATGGAACAAACTTATCTCGTAAACGCACTTGTGTTGGACAAAAATCCTTGGAGGGAAAATGACACCAGGGTTTTTTTGTACACGCGCGAAATTGGGCGCTTGGATCTAGTGGTGCGTGGGGCTAAAAAACTGGGCTCCAAACTGGCTGGCCGACTGGAGCCTTTTTGCCAAGCCGAAATTATGGTCATTGCTGGACGACAATTGAGCTATGCCGGCGGGGTGGCGACCGGGCAGAGTTATAGTCGTTTGAATAGCGATTATGACAAGCTGATGGCGGCGGGGCGAGTGGTTGCTTTGGTCTTGCGGCTTACGCGTGAAGGCGTTAGTGATCAGGCGCTCTACCAGCTGCTGGTCGAATATTTTACACTCAGCGATCAGGCGGTCAAGAGAGTGGTGCAAGCGCGCTTTTTGGCGTTAGCTGCCCAGTTAAAAATCTTAGCGGCCTTGGGATTGATAGGAGATAGCCATTTTTGCGCCAGCTGCGCCGTGTCGTTGCGTGGCAACGGTTGGTTTTTGCCGTCCGGAGAGATTGTCTGTCGTTCTTGCCGGCCTGCCCTGAGTCAATCGAACGGGCTTGCTGGTGAACAGAGTTCAATCGAGCTAGGTTCGACAGCGATCAATTTGTTGCAAAAGTTGTCAGATGGATCTTTGGAACAAGCGGTGCGCGGCTGCCATTTGGATAAACAAGGACTCTTGAAGTTGGAGCAAGTGGCGGCGACAATCAGTCAAAATCAGCAATAAAACGTTTTTGGTAAATTAGCGCATTTTGGCTTAATATTTAAAGAAAAATAGGTAATTTGCAGTATTTTTGCCGCGGCGGGCGAGGCTTGAAAAATCAAGCAAAAACTGTTAATGTTAAGAAAAGCCCGTATTTTGACGGGTCTATGTTTTATCTTTGATTATTAATTAGGCACAATATTATGATGAGAACACATACATGCGGTGAGCTGACCAAGGCGCAGGTCGGCCAGAGCGTAGAATTAGCCGGCTGGGTGCATAGCTATCGCAATCTGGGCGGTATGGTTTTTGTCGATTTGCGCGACCGCTACGGATTAGTGCAATTGAACTTTGACCCGACCAATGAAGCCTTGCTAGCTGAGGCCGGCAAACTGCGTTTGGAATGGGTGGCTAAGATTAAGGGTACAGTGCAGGCTAGACCAGACAAGATGATTAACTCCAATCTGCCGACTGGTGAAATCGAAATCTTGGTCGACAGCCTAGAGCTCTTGAATACCTGTGAGGAATTACCTTTCCCTCTGAACAACGAAAAGATCTTGTCCGAAACCAGCGAGGCTTTGCGTCTCAAATACCGCTATCTGGATTTACGTCGGCCGAAACTGCAGCAGATGTTGGCGACCAAGGCGCAGTTCATGCAATATATCCGCCAATATTTCGTTAAGCAAGATTTTATCGAAGTACAGACGCCCATCTTGGCCAATTCCAGCCCGGAGGGAGCGCGCGATTTCCTGGTGCCTAGCCGCCTCTATCCCGGCAAATATTATGCCTTGCCCCAGGCGCCGCAACAGTTCAAGCAGCTTTTGATGGTGGCCGGCATGGACCGCTATTTCCAGATCGCCCCTTGCTTCCGCGACGAAGACACGCGCGTCGATCGCCACTACGGCGAATTCTATCAGCTGGATATGGAAATGAGCTTTGCTGGGCAAGATGATGTCTTCGGCGTCATGGAACCATTGATGATTGAATTGACCGAAAAGTTTTCGCAAAAGAAAATTGTTGAACCACTGGGTACTAAGTTTCCTCGATTAGCCTGGCGTGAGTCTATGACTAAATATGGGTCAGATAAACCAGATCTGCGCTTTAGTCTGGAAATCAAGCCGCTGACTCCTATCTTTACTAAGACTGAATTTACTGTTTTTGCCTCGGCCATGGCCGAAGGCGGCGTAATCCATGCGCTCAAAGTGCCTAAGGCCGCTGCCTGGAGCCGCAAGCAATTAGACACACTCGTAGAAGTAGCCAAGAAGAAAGGCATGGGCGGACTTGCCCACTTCGGCATCGACGAAGCCGGCGAAATCAAGTCGAGCTTTGCCAAGTTCTTGCAAGACTCGGAAATTGCCGCTATCAAACATGAGCTTGGTTTAGAGCCTGGAGATATGGCCTTTTTCGCCTCTGGCGATTGGCTCAAAGTATGCTGGGCCATGGGCGCGGTGCGGCTAGCTGTGGCCAAAGAGCTTGACTTGCAAGATAATTCTATCGCCGCCTGGTGTTGGGTTGTCGACTATCCGATGTTTGAGGATTCCGAATTAGAACCGGGACGCATCGACTTTGGCCACAATCCCTTCTCAATGCCGCAGGGCGGGCTGGCTGCTCTGGACAGTGACAAGCCAATGGAAATCTTGGCTTATCAATACGATCTAGTTTTGAATGGTTTTGAAATATCATCTGGTGCAGTGCGCAGCCACAATCCTGAAATCATGTACAAGGCCTTCGCTATCGCCGGCTACGGCCATGACGAGGTGGACAAGCGCTTCGGTGCCATGATTAGCGCTTTCAAATTCGGCGCGCCGCCCCATGCCGGCAACGCTCCGGGCATCGACCGCCTGTTGATGGTGCTCAATGACTGGGATTCCATCCGCGACATCTACGCCTTCCCCAAAGACGGCCAAGGCCGCGACCTGATGATGGACAGTCCATCTGAGGTGGATGACAAACAGCTAGATGAACTGCATTTATCCGCGCGAACGCGTGGATCTCTCCAGGCAGAGTAGCAGACATCTAATTGACAGTGATAGTGAGTGAAGCCAGAATTGTATCATTCGTCCCCGATTTATTTATCACAAAATACCGAATATTCTTTTTCCTGGCGTCCCTATTTTGTGAGTCTGAGATTATCTATAAACTACGTACCTGGGAGACCTCCGTGTTCACGGAGGTAAACTCGAAATACCAATATATGAAAGTAGTATTAATCGCCTCCGCCGCCAACAAACATGATCTGGATTACCGCGCTTCGCTGCAGGCCAAGATAGAGGCCATCGGCGCCGAAGTAATCTATCTCAAGCCTAAGCAACTGATTGATAAGGAGGCTGATGTGGTGGCGGTGTTGTTAGATGGCCATGACATAGCGTCGGTTGATGCGGCGCGCATTGGCGCTTTTCGGCAGTGGGCTGATAGCGCTACCAAGCTGCCCAAGCCGATTGTGGTCGGCTATGATTACGCCAAAGGTTCGGACGCGGAGCTCAAGGCCTCTGGTTGGTTTACTCATATTGCCGAGACCGAACGCAATTTTATCTATTGTCTGAAGGATTATATTTTTATTCAAAATAAACATAAGTAATGCTTAGCGACGAAAACCGCGGCCTGCGTACTTGGTTCGAAATCAGCCGCGCCAATCTGGAGCACAATTATCAAGTGTTGCGACGTTTACTGGGTACGCAGACTCGGTTTTTGGCTGTGGCCAAATCCAATGCCTATGGCCATAGCCTGGTAGATTATGCGCGGGCAGTCGAGGAATTGGGGGTCGATTTCCTTGGGCTTGATTCGGTACTGGAGGCCTTTCGTCTGCGTGACCAGGGCATCAAGGCGCCGATGCTGGTGCTGGGCTATACCTTGCTTGATAATGTTTCGGCGGCGGCGGCCCTCAATATCAGTCTGACGGTTTCCAGCTGGCCGGGCCTGGAAGCCATTATAAATAAGGCTCCAAAAGGGCTAAAAATACACTTAAAATTTGATACCGGTATGTGTCGGCAGGGCTTCTTTCCGAACGAAGCTAGGGCCGTCCTGGACCGAATTTTGGCCATTCCAGAGGGTATTTTGATTATAGAGGGGGTATATACTCACTTTGCTGGGGCTAAAAACCCGGCTTTTCCGGCCGGCACCAAGAATCAAATGACCCAATTTGAGGAAGTTTTGGCCGAATTTACCTCTCGTGGTCTGGCACCGATTCGCCATGCAGCTGCTACTTCTGGGGCTATTGCCTTCCCTGAGGCTCATTACGATATGGTGCGGGTGGGTATTGGCTTGATGGGTCTGTGGCCGTCGCGCGAAGTGGAGTATGCCTTTGCTGACAAGCTGGACCTGCGGCCGATCCTGCAATGGAAAACAGTGGTCTCGGAGGTCAAGACCGTACCGGCCGGCTCGCGAGTCGGCTACGACGGCACCGAAGTCCTGGAGCGCCCCACTATTATTGCGGTCTTGCCTATCGGCTATTGGCACGGTTATGACCGCAGCCTGTCCAGCCTGGGCCGCGTGATCATCAACGGCCATCGCGCCCGAGTCTTGGGGCGGGTATCGATGGATATGATCGTGGTCGATGTGACAGACGCGCCTGAGGTTACGGTAGGTGACGAAGCGATACTGCTGGGGTCTGATGGCACAGCCGAATTCAGCGCCGACGAGATGGCGGATCTGGCGGGGACGTCGAACTATGAGATTATTACTAGGCTTAATCCTTTGATCAAGAGAATTTACGGTTAAAATATCAAAGATCAAATATCCTCGCGTAATAAGATATAGAATAGGCGAGATAACTGTCTCTAAGCTGGAATACCAGCTAAGTGACAGTAAAAATATCAAAAATATTGTGCCCTTCCCAAGGTTACTCGGGACAAGTCGGGCTTTAATTTTATATTTATGAGTGCTGAACAGCCTAATTTTAAGAATCTGTCTAATGAAGAATTGGATGCTTTGGACAAGGCTAAACGTCCGGAGAGGGCGGAGACGCTGGTTAATTTTTTGGAAAAAATAAAGGCGTACGACTTTTGCCATGATTTGAATAGCGGTGAGGGCAACAAGGAGAACATCAGCTTTGATCAGTTCAAATCTTTTTTGCTGCGGCTCAATGGCATTGCCAGGGGTGTGGCTAAAAAAGAGAGGCGCTTTGATGGTGAGAATGTCGCTATTACTGGCGGCTTGGGGGGGGGTGATGTGGTGCTGCCGCCCGCGCATCAAGACAAAGAGATGCTACTGCAGCAGGCCTTCGAGGCGGCCAAGGATCTGGACGGGGAGGATGCTTCGTATCTGTTACCGGCGGTTATCAATTCGGTGCATTTGTTCGTCGATGGCAACGGCCGCACCAGCCGGATTATGCATCTGTTGCTGGGCGCCGAAACCAAAGAAGCCTTTGATGCCGAGCTCAAGAAAGCCCTGGGCGTTGAAGGCCGTCTGGATACCGAAGATATCAATACTGGCTTGATTGATTATGAGATCGAAGAGGAAGTCACCCGCAAGCACGGTTATGATTTTAGTGCCAGTGATCCGAATAGTCTGGGTAAGCTCAAAGGAGGCATAGCTAGTGCGGAATATGACCAGCTAGATAGTCAAGACGAATCAATAAAGAAGAACTTTAAACAGCTGGAGAAAATTAATAACAGCAATGATGTCTATTATATTCTGACTGCTATCGCTGAGGCTTTGCCGGACGAAAAGTTTGGCTCTGTTTTGCGAGACAATGGCATGATTTCGCCGCTTAAGATGCAAAACTTAAGTGCTGAAGAGTGGGAGAAAATTTTTAATAATTATTACGGGCTGAAGCGGGAGCATGTCATGACTTTGATCGACATCTTCAAGCATCCCGAGGAGCACTTGAATACTGATGATGAAGATGAGCCAGAGACGTTGAAAGACTTCTTTATCGGAGAAATCAAGGCAGCAGCCCCTAAACAATAGCCAATAAAAAAATCAGAGCATTAAGCTCTGATTTTTTTATTGGTAATTGCTTTGCAGTTTGGCCAGTTGTCCGTAGCGTTCGAGCGCGAGCGTGATTAGGCGGTCGATTAGTTGGCTGTAGCCCAGTCTGCTGGCGCCCCAGAGCTTGGGATACATGCTGATCTTGGTAAAGCCGGGCAGGGTGTTGATCTCGTTGATGACCAGTCGGCCGTCAGTTTGCATGAAGAAATCGACGCGGCCTAGGCCGGCGCAGTCGAGTGTTTGGAAAGTTTTGATGGCTAGGTCTTGGATAGATTTGATGGTTTTTTTGTCCAGTTCGGCCGGGATGATCAGGCGGGCGCCGTTTTCGTCCAGGTATTTTGCTTCGTAAGAATAAAAATCGTGAGTGCTGACCACTTCTCCTACAGCCGAGGCCTGGGGTTGGTCATTGCCCAGTACCGAGCATTCCAATTCGCGTCCCTTGATGTATTCTTCGATGATCACTTTGCGGTCATAGAGCAAGGCGTTCTCCAGGGCAGGTAAGTATTGGGCTTGCTTAGCGATCTTATGCACGCCGACGGACGAGCCCATGTTCGCCGGCTTGAGGAAAAAGACCGGACCCAGTTTTTGTGTCAGCGCGCGATAGCTGGGCGCCGGTTCATCTGCTCGCACAGTGACGAAGCTAGCGATAGGCAGGCCGGCCTGGGCTAGCAATCGTTTGGCCCCATCTTTGTCCATGCCTACTGCCGAGCCAAGCACATCGGCGCCCACAAAGGGGACTTCGGCCAGCTTGAGCAAGCCTTGGATGGTGCCGTCCTCGCCCAAGGGACCGTGCAAGACCGGGAAAACGACGTCAATCTTGCCGCAGGGCTTACCGCTACGAAGGCTGACCAGATTGCCACGGCTGCCGGGTGCCAAGACTACCGGCTCACCGGATACTTTAAGTTTGATTTTGGCCGGGTTATTCGGGTGGCGTAAGAAATCGGTATTGGGAGACAGGCGCCAGCTGCCGTCTTTGGCAATGGCAATAATCAATTTGTGATACTTTTTGTCGTCCAGGGCCTGGCAGATATTGTAGGCGGATTGCAGCGAAACTTCATGCTCGGCTGATTTGCCGCCGCAGAGCAGGGCGATGGTAATTTTCTTGGCCATATTGTGTGGATATTTAGCTTGGTTTAAGTAGGGGGATATTGTATTAATAATGAGGTAATTTAGCCGTATTTAAAGGCTTATCTTGGCAATAAACAGGCTACCTCGATTTTGGCTCGCTATATTTGGTGTTTGTCTTTTATCATAATCTGTGGCACAATGATGGTGTTCGGTCTATGTTAATCTTAGGTTAAAATAGCTAAACAGACAAGGCAAAATATTTGCCGTGGTTTGGCATAATAATAATCGTATGAACAATGCAAAGTTTACGTTCCTCTATCTCTTGTCGCTGGTCGCCTTGGGTTTTGTGGCCGTTTCTTGCGGTACGATCTTGTTTCAGATTATTAACAAGACTGTGATTGATGCCGGCATGGTGGCCGGAACTTTTGCCCAAGATGCCATTAAATTTGGCATCGCCGCTATCTTTGTGGCGGCTCCGGTGTACTATCTAACTACGCGCATGCTGCTCAAGAGCATGGTCAAGGGCGATTTGCCCAAGGATTCTGGCGCGCGCCGCTGGCTGACCTATCTGATTTTGTTCGCCGCCTCGATGACCGTCTTGGGCTGGTTGATCGGCACCTTTAATCTATTTTTGTCCGGAGAGTTGACTGTCAAATTCGGCTTGAAACTCGCGACAGTAGTGATTATTTCGGCTGTAGTCTTTGGTTATTATTTTTATGATATACGCCGCAACGTGATTGCTGCTAAGGATAAGACGGTAAGCGCCTTTTGTTGGGGCAGCCTGGCGCTGGTTTTGGTGATCTTTGTCAGCGCTTGGTTCTTTATCGATTCTCCAGCGACAGCCCGAGCCAAGAATCTTGATAACCAGATCTTGAGTGATTTCGCTACGATTGATAATACAATTCAGATTTACTTTAGCGCGACCGGCAAGATGCCAGCTACTTTAGCCGATCTTAAATCAAGTAATAGCAATCTGACTGATCAAAACCTGGTCGACAAGGTGACTAAGAAGGCCTATGGCTATCAGTTTACCGGTAACAACGCCACTACTTATGAGCTATGCGCCGATTTTCGCACCGATAACCGTAATGATAATAACGATAGCTATCCCGGCAATCAATGGTTGCATGGCTCCGGCCACCAGTGTGTGCGCAAATTGATTCCGGCCGGACAACTCAAGCCTGTGATGCCGGTGCCGGCCGAGACCGCTCCTGTGAAATAGAGGAATAACGATCAGCTTATAATGTAACTATGGAAATAACTCTAGAAAAATTCGAAGGGCCGTTGGCCTTGCTGTTGAAATTGATCGAGGCGGATGAGCTGGATATCACGACTGTTAGCCTGGCCAAGACCGCCGATCAATTTGTCACCTATATTAAAGAAAACAAGGATATCGATCCTGAGGAGATCGCCGATTTTTTGGTGGTGGCGGCCAAGTTGCTGCTCATCAAGTCGCGTGCTCTGCTGCCTTTCTTATATCCGGCCGAAGATGTGGAGGCGGATGACTTCGAGAAGCAGATCAAGATGTACAAGGAGTTCTTGGAGGCTGCCAAGGTGGTGGACAAATTGGCTGCCGGCAATCGCAAGATGTTTGGCCGTGAGTTTACCAAAGCCAGCTGGCTGCAACGAGAGGCCGGCTTCTTCCCGCCGCCTAATGCTTCGGCCTCGACTCTTGCAATGATCTTCGAAGATGTCTTGGCGCGGCTCAAACCGGCCGAGAAATTGGGCCAGAGTACCATCGAGGACCATATTAATATCGATGACAAGATCAGCCACGCGCGCCAATTACTGGCCGGCAAAGTCAATTTTTTCTTTAGCGACTTTATCAAGCACGCCAAAAGCAAGACCGAAGTAATCGTCGGCTTCCTGGCTATACTAGAGTTGATGCGCCAGCGGGAAGTGATTATCGAGCAATTGTCGTTGTTCGGGGAGATGGAAGTTAAACAATTTCCAATTATCAATTAACAATTATCAATTAGAATATGGATCTGAAACATAAACTAGAAGCCCTGCTGTTCGTCTCGGCCAAGCCGATGGCTGTCAAGCAGCTGGCGGAGTTCACCGAGGCGGCGGAAGAAGAAGTGCGCGAGGCCTGCCACGAACTGACAGTCGACTACAAGGACAGCGGCCGGGGCATGACGCTGATTGAGAATGGCGGCAAATTCCAGATGGTGACGGCGCCGGAAGCGGCTGACACGGTGGCCAAGATGGTTAAGGTGGAAACTTCGGGTGAGTTGAGCCGTCCCAGTTTGGAAGCGCTGACCATCATTGCTTATCGCGGGCCGATCAGCAAGACCGATCTGGATCGCATTCGCGGCGTCAACTGCTCGCTGATTATCCGCAATTTGTTGTTGCGCGGATTGATTGAAGCTAAAGAAGGCAGCGAAGACGACGGCACTCATTATAATGTCAGCTTTGATTTTCTTAAATTCTTGGGCCTTGGTTCGGTAGAAGATTTGCCGGATTTTGCCCGCCTGCACATGGACACGACTGTCGATGAGGCCTTGGCTGATGAGGAGCCTTTAGAAAATCCTGTTATTTAACCTATGCTTGCTTATTTTTTTACATTATTATTTGCGGTTGCCGCCCAGCTCTTCCCGGCTGTTTCGGCGCAGTATAATTTATTTGACCAGTCGATAGTCTTTTTGTATAAAAAGCTGGCTGCCTATGCTTATGAACAGCAGGCCGTCTTTAATGGGCCTAATCCTGACAGCGACCTTTCGCCTCTCAATGAAATACAAAAACGAGGTCCGCGTATGACCGGGTTGGCGACCGATCTGAATATCTCTGCCAGTTCGTGCCTGGCGATTGATGCCGGCAGCGGTAATCTGCTGTATGCCAAAGACCCGGAAAGACCGCAGCCGATTGCCAGCATCACCAAGCTGATGACGTCTTTGGTTTTCTTGGACCGCAATCCTGGCTGGGACAAGGAATACGTCTTTGCCGAATCGGACAAGCGCGATGGAGGCAAGGCTTATTTCTTTCCGGGTGAGCATGTTAAAGTCAAAGATTTATTTTTTTCGATGTTAGTCGCTTCGGATAATTCCGCGGTAGCCGCCTTGGTGCATTCCACCGGCATGACCGAAAGCGAATTCGTAGCCCAGATGAATGACAAAGCCAAAGAGCTCGGTTTGGCCAAATCCAGCTTTGCCGATCCGACCGGCTTGAATAACCTGAATGTTTCGACGGCCCGCGAAGTAGCGATTTTCGCCCAACTGGCCTTGCAGACGCCGCAGATCCAAGAGGCTGTTCTGGCGGATAGCTATGCCTTTACTACCGGCGAGGGCAAGAAGCGGACAGTCTATTCGACCGATAAGCTGCTGTCTACTCGCGGCCAGAATGTGCGCATCGAAGGCGGCAAGACCGGCTATCTGCAAAGCGCCGGCTATTGCTTTGTCGGGCGCTTCTCCAAGGACCAGCACCAGATCATGACAGTCGTCTTGGGCGCCGGGGATATCAATGCGCGGTTCACAGAGACCAAGAAGATTGTTAATTGGGTGTATGATAATTATCGATGGCAATAGTATGCATTTATCTCCGGTCTTAGTATTTATCTCCGGTACTCCCGGAGATCTCCTAGGCTTGTACATTAGATTTCAAGTTTTGTGATAATATAGAACGCTCCCGACCTGATAATTTAATATTAAACTTAAGTATTGTCCGGGTAGGGGACGAAGTTTGCGTTCCGGAAAAACTATTAAACTTTTATATATAATTAATGATTTCTCTGCTTGATGAGATCTCCGGGAGTACCGGAGATAAATTCGAAAAAATATGCAAAAACTAATCATAGCTAATTGGAAAATGAATCTTGGTTTGGCCGAGAGCCGGGCTTTGGCTGCGGAATACAAAAAACAATTTGCCGGCTGGGTGAATACGCAGATTGTGGCTTGCCCCTCCGAATTTGCCCTGACAACGGTTGCCAAGGAGCTGAAAGGATCCAAGGTGTCGCTGGGAGCGCAGAATTGTTTCTGGGAGAGCAAGGGCGCTTTTACCGGCGAGACTTCGGCTACTGCTCTGCAGGAAATCGGCTGTCAGTATATCTTGCTGGGCCATAGCGAGCGTCGGGAGTATCTGGGCGAATCTTGCCGACAGGTTAACCTTAAACTAAAAAATGTTTTGTCCGCGACGCGGATAATGCCGGTGGTTTGCGTGGGCGAGAATGCGAAAGTACGCAAGGCGGGCAAACATTTGGCTTTTGTAGACGGTCAGCTCAAGCGGGCTCTAACCGGCATCAAATGGCGAGAGGCGCGTCTAGTGATTGCTTATGAGCCTATCTGGGCTATCGGCACCGGCCTAGTGCCCAGCACGCAAGACGCAGCCGAAATGCACTTAGCAATTCGCAGCAGATTAATAAAGCTCATGGGAGCTGATTTGGGACGGCAAGTGCCTATTTTGTATGGCGGTAGTGTAAGCCCTGCTAACTCTACCGGCTTCCTAAAGATTGTGGAGGTTGGAGGCTTGTTGGTTGGGGGCGCTAGCCTAGAGGCAGCGAAGTTTAATAAAATAGCTAACTTTAAGCAAAAATAGCTACTTAGGCTTGCAATTTTTTCAGCTTTCTCTTATAATGCCTTTTGTTATGTTATACTTAGCTTTAATCTTAGTATTGGCCGGCCTGGTGGTTATCGGCGGAATAGTCAGTAAAAAACTGACGCTTCTTGCAAATATCGATTTGACCCAAATCGCTACCGAGCGCCAGTCGGAGGTCAAGAAACGGATTATCAACCAGAAGTTTAAGCGTAATTTCTTTAATTTTTGGAATAAGATTAGCGGTTTTTTGAAACCAGTGGGCGTAGCTATTGCCAAGTTTTTTACTTTTCTATACAATAAGCTAGTCAATCTCAAAGAACATTACGAGGAGGACCATGCAGTCAGTGATGACAAAGTTCGCAGACTGCAGATTTTGTTTGCCGAAGCAGAGGATTTGACTCATAAGGGCGAGATTAGCAAGGCCGAAAGCACATATATAGAGATTATTGGCTTAGACAGCCATAATTATCGCGCTTTTCAGTCCTTGGGAGACTTGTATGCCGATCGAGGAAGCAACCATGAAGCGGAGCAAACTCTGGATCATGCAGTCAAATTGCTCGAAGCCAAGCATCGTCATGGCAAAGGAATGGAATTGGAATTAGCTAAGGCTTATTTTAGCGTCGGGCAGGTTGCCAGCGCCTTGAGCGATAGTGTTAAATCTTTGGCTAACATTAAGAAAGCCTTGGACCTTGAGCCAAATAACCCCAGGTACCTTGATAAAGCTTGCGAGATATGTTTAAATCTAAAGGACTCAAGCGGAGCGCTTGATTATTGCCGCAAGCTTGAGAAATCTAATCCTGGCAACAAGAAGCTCAAAGAGTTCAAGGACAAGATTCGTGATTTGGCGGTCGGTACTGATAAAAGCAGTATCAGTGGTTCTGTCAGCGAAGCGAACGAAAGCCAAGAGAATAATCAACAATAAACATTTGCCGTTTTTCACCATGGCGGGTGACCCGCCGAAGAGGCGGGAGCTCTCCGCTCGAGGCGGACTGCGTATCGATGAGCACAACGATACTTGAGTGGTGAAGTCTACAATCAAACATTTGCCGTTTTAGCTCAGTGGTAGAGCACTTCCATGGTAAGGAAGGGGTCCCGGGTTCAAGTCCCGGAAACGGCTCAGATATAATAAAAACCGCACAGTGTGCGGTTTTTATTATATCTGAGCCGTTTCCTGTGCGGACCCGTGTGGAAACAGGTGAGTAGTAAGCAGATTATTTCAATTTGTAATATGCTAAACAAGACTGGTTTGTGTTTCCTTCTTGGAGAGACGGGGCTTCCGCCCCTTCAAGTCCCGGAAACGGCTCATAATAAAAAAATCGTTCATTCTGAACGATTTTTTTTGTATTGTGTCATTCCCGCGAAGGCGGGAATCTACGTCGTGATGTGCTCTTTCAATGATTAGATTCCCGCCTTCGCGGGAATGACACAAATAACACGGGAGTGATACGTTCTTACTTTAGGCAGACTAATAAAATTATTATGTATATTGTTTATTTTAGGCTGGTGTAGTGATTGAGTGTCATTGAATTATAATCCACCTGTGTTATTATTAGAGAAAAGAAAACATTATGAACATCAAAAATCATTTGCAAAAGAATTGGCCTTATTATTTTGTCGGCTTGATAGCCTGTTTGTCTGCCGCTTTGTCTTTGTTAAAGTTCTATACGCCTAGCATCTGGGTCTGCCAAGATAGCCAATGGGTCAAGCAGGGCAACCCTAAGACGCCGAAGCCGACCGCCGATTGTGGAGTTAATCTGCAAAATCAAAGGCCGGCTGCGCCTGCGCAAGACGGAGAATTGATTATTTATGAGCCGGTGCCCAATTCTATTGTCAGCTCTACTATTCATATCCGAGGACAAGCCAAGGGTAAATGGTATTTCGAAGGATCATTTCCGATATCCATTGTGAATGAAGCGGGGCAAACCTTGGCTCAGGGTCAGGCTAAAGCTCAAGCCGATTGGATGCAAGAGGGCTGGGTGCCTTTTGTCTCTGATCTGAGCCTGGCTAAGCCAGAGACTGGCAGAGGGTTTATTATCTTGAAGAAAGACAATCCATCAGGACTCCCGGCTAATGATGCGGAAATAAGGTTACCGATACGATTTGGAGCTGATGAAAAGCAAAAGTCGTTGTAATTGAATAAGCGCATTTATCTCCGGTACTCCCGGAGATCTCCTGGATACGTAGACATGGCAAGTCTAGGAAATTAGCATAAAACTCTGCGAAAGAAATACTTCGATATTCAATATAAGAAAATTTGGGACGAGCATTACTTTTCTGGCTTCACTTTTCAGCATATTTTAATATTGATAATTTACTCTTCTTGGGGAGATCCACGGGAGTACCGTGGATAAACTCAGGTCGTATTTACCTCCGTGAATACGGAGGTCTCCCAGGTACGTAATTAAAACAAATTTAAAACTCACAAAATAGGGACGCTAGGAAAAAGAATATTCGGTATTTTACAATTGTAATTCGGGGACGAACTTTAATATTCTGGCTTCACTCACTAACACTATTAAAATATTACCCCATTACTCTCCTTGGGGAGATCTCCGTGTTCACGGAGATAAATACATAATATATGAACAACAAATGGGAGCCGCGACACTTTTTGGTTCTGCTGGCCATATTGGCCATAACCGGCGTAGTGACTGTGTCTATACTGCGCGATCGGATCGTCAATCAACAATTCAAGGTGGTGACCTTGACCGGACGAGGCAAGGTTGATTATCAGCCGGATCAAGCTACGGTTTCTTTGGGCGTGCAGATAGACAAGAAGGCCAAGGCCGAAGAGGCTCTAAATGAATTAAATACCAAGATTGCCGGCGTTCGGCAGGCTATGACACACCTTGGCGTCAAAGATGAGAATATCGACACCAAGAATTATTCTTTGTATACGCAGTATGATTACAAGGATAATATTCAGGTCGTTTCCGGCTATAGCGCTAATCAGCAATTAGACATCAAGATTATTAACCTTAAGGACAGCAAAGATTTATTGAACAAGGTGATAATCGAAGCGGGCAAGGCCGGTGCTAATCAGGTGAATGGTGTAACATTCACCACCACTAAGCTAGAGGACTATAAGCAGGAGGCCAGGATCAAGGCAATTGAAGATGCTAAGGCTAAGGCGTCCAGACTGGCCGGCGCTGCCGGAGTGGCCTTGGGTGATATTACCAATTGGTACGAAAACCAGATTACAGACGACGCTAATCCAATGATAGAGAGTAAAGGCGGTGTGGGTGGCGGCGCATCTGCTCCCATGCCTGCTGTTTCGACATCGGGCAATCAAATAACAATGGAAATAGGAGTTTCCTACAATATCAAATAACTATGACTAGCCAATTTGAAAAGTTACCAGTTTTTTCTAAAGAGCCAGAGCCGATTGACGAGGCTGACCAAGACATCGAAGACTATGAAGAAAACCTGGCAGCTCAGCATAGCGATGCTGATAAGCTATTGAAGGAGCAAAAAGAAGAAGTGCTGTTAAAGAAACACGAAGAGGATATATTTGACTTGATGCAAAAGCATAGAATGGAAGATATTGAAGACAGAAAATATTAAATAACGAAAAAGCAAAAAAAGAGACGGCCGGTCCGTCTCTTTTTGTCTTTGAATTATTTAGCTGTTGCTTTGGCTCTAAGCGTTTTGTATTTGCTTTCCAGGTTTTTTCTTTCTTGCGCTTGCTTTTGTTCGAGCGCTATCTTTTCGGCTTGATGCTTTTTCGCCAGTGCTTTTTTTTCGGCCGTATATTGTTTGTCGAGAGCTTGCAGGGGAGTAGTTTTGGCGGGAGCGGGCGTTGTTGCATTGGTTTTTGGTGCCGGTGATGGAGTGGCAATAAGATAAGGTTGCATGCGGTTTAGATTCCTGCCATGGCGACCAAGATAGACCGAAGTCATATCGGTGCCGCAATCAAAAACATTGCCTCCGGAATGGGAAGATTGTAGAGATGTGACATCATACTTGTTGCCAGAAATAGTAATAATGCAACTGGCGGCCACAGCTTGTCCCGGCCCGGCGATTAGTCCTAGCCATAATAGGGCTACCATGCTTAAAATGACTTTTTTCATAGAATATATGTCTTAATATTTAATATATAAATTATATAAGTATTTGTGATTTTTAGCTAATAATTCACCCAAAAAGCCCGTTTTATTGACTTTGATTAGATTTTGTTTTACTATCATTAAGTGAAATTCAATTGAATATCCGTCTTAATTAAGTCTAAGCGGACACATTCCGCCTACGCTGAAGCTACGGCGGGACACGGTCGGGGATCGTCTAATGGTAGTCGCCTCTCCGGCGACCCGCCGATGAGGCGGGGACAATAGTGAGTTGAGTCGATAAGTGGTCTAAATAATTGTGTACAAAGCTCGGGGATCGTCTAATGGTAGGACAACGGCCTTTGAAGCCGTTTATCCAGGTCCGAATCCTGGTCCCCGAGCCTTGAACGCAATTTTATATTTACAATGGTAGTCGCCTCTCCGGCGACCCGCCGAAGAGGCGGGGACAACGGCCTTTGAAGCCGTTTATCCAGGTCCGAATCCTGGTCCCCGAGCAAAAATAAAACAGCCTTTTTCGGCTGTTTTATTTTTGATTGCGGGACTAGGTGAGGACCTGGACCTTGGGCCAAGAGCTTAAGGCAAAGCCAAGGGTAGCTTGGCAGGAAAAAGATTATCTTCAAAAAGACGTCTTCGATTAAAGGGACGGGGCTTTCGCCCCTCCGAATCCTGGTCCCCGAGCAAAAATAAAACAGCCTTTTTCGGCTGTTTTTTTGTTATAAGTAAAAACCTCCGGCTTTAGCCGGAGTGTACGTTTGAAGGCGAAGCCGTATAATAAAGCCGTCCCGGCAGGGCGGCTTTAGTAATAAATATACGTTTATGAACCACCAAAAACGTACTATCCGTACACTATCACATTCTTTCTACGATTTGAAGTATCATTTAGTCTGGACTCCAAAGTATCGCGGGAAAGTGTTAGCGTCGGAAAAGGTCAAAAGCGAATTGCGAAGAATTTTTGAGACGATCTGCAAATGGAAACATTGGGAAATCGTGGAAATGAGCATACAAGAAGATCATATCCATGTTTGTCTTCTGGCTACGCCCAGGGATTCGATATCCTATGTCATGCAGATTATCAAAGGAAAATCTTCAGCATGGATGAAAAAGAAAATAAAACGCACCCACGGTCTTTATGAAAAAGAATCTTTGTGGGCGCGTGGATATTTCGCGTCTACGATTGGTTTGGACGAAAATATCATCAAACGGTATGTGAAGCATCAATATCATCACAATGAAGTTGACCAACCATCTTTGTTCGAGAAGCTAATTAAGTAAATACTGCAAGCCGCCCTGCCGGCGATTTAGCCGGCAGACCCAAAGCCACCGGACCTCAGTCCGGTGGTCGTTTACTGAACAATTATAAATATGGTATAATAAATAAACTAAACAGATTATCTTGTATGGTTTACTTTAAATATAGTTCACAGTCTAAAAAAATAATAGGCTTTACTTTGATCGAGCTGTTGGTGGTGATTGTCATCATCGGTATTTTGGCGTCTATCGCTTTTGTCGCTATCGGTACGGCGCGGTCCAAGGCGCGCGATGCCCAGAGAGTGGCAGATATAAAGCAACTGCAATCGGCGCTGGAGGTTTATTTTGCCAACAACAATGCTTACCCCTCGATTATTACTTCCGGTCAAATATTGAAAGATGCTAGCGGCGTAGTATATTTGAATAAAGTCCCAGCCGCTCCTACTGTGATTGATGGCGACTGTGCCGATATAACCGGCTATACTTATACCACTAGCACCCGCGGCTACGCCTTGACTTATTGTTTGGGAGCCGCGGTCCAGAATGCCGGTCCCGGCAAATGCGTCGCTTATCAGGGTAATATTTGCGGGGTTGACGCTTGCGGTGATAATATTAATTATTACGGAGATGTTTATCCGACTGTACAGATAGGATCACAATGTTGGTTTGCCAAAAGTCTGAATATTGGCACTCGCATTAACGCCACCACCACCGCTCAGTCCAATAATGGCGTTATTGAAAAATATTGTTATAATGACTCTGCTCTTAATTGTGATGTTGATTCTTATGGCGGTTTATATCAAGTTAATGAAGCTCTTAATTATAGTGCGGCCGACAGCAATGGTAATTTTAGGGGTATTTGTCCTAAAGGCTGGCACGTACCCAAAGGCAGTGACTTTTGGCCTGGTTTTTTGAATGTTGGTGGCTCGCCTAACTACGGTTTAATGACTTCTTGGTATTGCGGTGGTTGTACTAATTCCACCGGTTTTAGCGCTTTTTATTATGGCCAGTATAGCGGTGGCGCTTATCTCGGCCGTTATAGTGGTTCAAATGTGGCTTGGTTTCAAACCGCTGACCATACAACTGCGGGTTCTATTCAGATTGTTAGTGGTCCGCCTATGGTTTCTTTTGCCGTTGCCGGTAGCGCCAATGATGCCAGGGTGATCCGTTGCCTAAAAGATTAACTTCAACTTATTAGCGTAAAAAGTATCGCCTAGCGGGCGATACTTTTATTTTAGATCAGGCTAGATGTAGCAACTGTTATTTTTGTTTTAGGCCCTGATATTCCATGTCTAATAGCATTAATGCGAGGATAACCCATTTTTGACTATACGCCTCTTTTTTTAATATCAGTTTCAAGGCTATTTGCCAAAGTTTGGTCTTTAAATTAAAATATTGTTATATGATAACAAAAAACTTTTCAATTGCTACCGATCGTATGTTGCTTGCTTTGATTGATTTGTCTTATAAAGATGATATTTTTCGAGAATTTACGCCCGAGGTGGCTCGTTTTTTGTACCCTCAGCCCAGCGGTGACATTGCAGATACCGTGTCATTTATAAATGAAAGTCGGGAAAAGACTTTGGCTGGACGTGAATTGCAGTTGGTAGCATTAGATAAAGACAGCAAAGAGTTCCTTGGCTGTGCCGGCCTGCATGATGTAGACACTAGGGTGCCTGAATTGGGGCTGTGGTTCAAGAAATCGGTCTGGGGCAAAGGCTATGGTCTAGAGGCGATGAGGGCGCTTAAGGAGTGGGCTGATCATAATCTGGACTATGACCATATCCGCTACCCGGTGTATAAGGATAACGCTCCAAGCCGTAAAATTGCGGGAGCTTTAGGAGGAATAATGGTTCGTGAGTATATGGGCGCTAATATGAAAGGCGAGGAACACGAAGAGGTTGACTATATTATTCCTAAATCATAAGAATAGATTATAGTCTAATCTTGGTTTGACTGCTGGTGCCTGAGGGGCTACAATAAAAGTACATAATATTAAAGAATATGACCAAAACTATAATTCTGACAGGAGACCGGCCGACCGGGCGTTTGCATCTGGGGCATTATGTCGGGTCGCTGGCTAAGCGGGTGGAACTGCAGCATAGCCATGACCAATATATCATGATTGCCGATATGCAGGCCTTGACCGACAATGCCGAGAATCCGGAGAAGGTGCGGACCAATGTCCTGGAAGTCGCCTTAGATTATTTGGCTGTCGGCCTGGAGCCCCAGGCTAATACCATCTTTATCCAATCTCTGGTGCCGGAGCTGGCTGAGCTGACCATGTATTATCTCAATCTGGTGACCGTGGCTCAATTGCAACGCAACCCGACGGTCAAGACAGAAATGCAGCAGAAGGAAATGGCGGCTAATGTGCCGGCCGGCTTCTTGTGCTATCCGGTCAGCCAGGCGGCCGACATCACAGCCTTCCGCGCTACAGTGGTGCCGGTGGGGGAGGACCAGCTGCCGATGATTGAACAGACCAACGATATCGTCCGTAAATTTAATAATCTTTATGGCGGATCGGCTCTGGTGGAGTGCCAGGCTTTGACTTCGGGCGTAGTCCGTCTGCCCGGTACCGACGGCAAGGCCAAGATGGGCAAGTCGCTCAACAATTGCATCTATCTGTCCGATACAGCCGAAGAAGTACAGAAGAAAGTAATGGCGATGTATACCGATCCGGAACACCTGCGAGTGGAAGATCCTGGCAAGGTGGAGGGCAATCCGGTCTTCGCTTATCTGGACGCCTTTGATGATGATAAAGCAGGAGTGGCTGAACTCAAAGCGCATTATACCAAAGGCGGTTTGGGCGATGTGGTGGTCAAGAAACGCCTCAACGAAGTGTTGCAGGCCGTACTGGAGCCGATACGGACCAAGCGTGATGAACTGGCCAAAGATCCGCAGGCGATCATGGAAATGTTGCGCCAAGGCAGCGAGAAGGCAGAAAAAGTGGCCGCGCAGACTTTGTTGGAGGTTAGGAAAGCGATGCGACTGGATTATTTCAAAGATTAGAATTTGCACTAAATGTAAAAAGCCACGTTCTGTTGTAGAATGTGGCTTTTTATTATATTTTGAATTGTTTTGCGCAGATATAATAAAAACCCGGCAAAGAATGTCGGGTTTAGTGTTTGATCATTATTATTTATCTTTAGGGATTGGCTTTTTGGCAATAATTAGAAAATATCGGTGTTCTTTCATTTTGAATTCGTGTATTTTGTAGTTTTCACCAGGACTAAGATTGTCTCTGTCGATATTTAGGTGGTAGACATAGCGATAATCATAGCCATTGATAGTGTATTCATCGCATTTAGCAAAAGCCTTTACTTTTTTATCTTTAATTTTGCCAAGGCATAGAGCCATAGCATCATCGAGCTTTAGTTTATGACGTGAAACAATAATTGCGCCATACAATCGGCCGACGGGATTTTTCACTGCGTCATACGAGAACTCACGTTCTCCGAATAGCCTTAGTTTAAAATAATTAGGCTCTTTGTCTCCTGCCAGGCTGATTGTTGCAAAGAGGATGGCTAATATTATTAGCGTACTTTTCATGGTTACTCCAGAAATTAATAAAAATAGTTATTAATGAGCCGCGTCTATATTGTGTGAGTAATATTCAGTTTAAGACCGTTTAATTGCAGAAGCTGCCCCGACGTAATATCGGAATAGCCGCGCTGTTTGTCTTAGGCGGTGTTAAGGAACTGAATCATATTTTTGATTTCGACAATCTTGTCTAAATCAAGCAGCTTTTCGGCCGATTCCAAAGCCCACTTGTATTTAGATATAGCTTCTGAAGTATGATGGCTATTGCTAAAACTTAGACAGCCTTCGGCAAAGCCGTTGTAATACTCAGTAGCATCTCTGTAACGCCTGACGAATTTTTCAAGGCAAGCTAGGTATTCTCTGATGACCCAGTCCCGCCATTCTTTGAAATCGTTGGTTTTGGACGGACCGTTGTCGCGAGTAATCATCTTGTACTTTTCGGTCATCTCTTGGAAGAGATGGATCCAGGCTTCTTGCAGCGTGCCATATCTTTTGCGTTGTTCGCGATATCCACTCTCGTGGTCTTCGTGCAGGTAGCGGCCGATGCCGTAAATAATATTATATTCCAGCTGGAATAAGGCTTTAAAATTTTCTGACTCCTGATTTGCCTTGTTAGATAGCTTGTCAGCCTCAAAGGCGGACAGCAGCTTGCTTAGGCCGGCTTGGTCAAGCATGGTCATTTCTTCTGTGCGATACATGGCTACCTCTATGTTTGTTTGTGAATTTGTAATGTGCTATTGAGTCTTATTACTAACAGATTTATCTTGTTTTGTCAATCCCGAAAATAGCTTCCCCAATAAGCCATGCCTCGGGGCAAGCGCTGTCTCGGGACAAGGCCTCGCAAAATAGCTACGCTGATGTGATATTGACAAAAGGTGGTTTTTGGGTGATAGTGTAGCCAGTTTTTTGAAATCACTATTGAGGAGTAATTATGATGACACTATATTTGGCTGGCGGGCTGTTTAATGCCGGTGAACGGCTGCATAATTTGTATATTGAGAAGGAATTGAAAGCATTGGGCTATACAATTATTTCGCCGCAACGTCGTGCCTTGGATTTCTTTCACGACGGCAAGTTCGATATTGATATGATCGTGTTGGATTGCCAGATGTGCGCTACCCATCCTGAGGCTATCTTAGTGGCCTGTATTGATGGCGCAGACGCCGACAGCGGTACTTGCGTGGAATACGGCATGGCTATAGCGGTCAACAATCGAGCTATCGTCTATCGCACTGATTTCCGCACCAATATCGCCAACGAAGCAGGCATCAACGCTATGTTACGCGGACCCAATACGACTATAATTTATAAGCCATGCTATTATACCGAGCTGGCCGAAGCGGAGCTGTTTTATCATGAACTGGCTCTGGAAATCCACTTGGCTATCCAGAAGCTATTAAATAGCGACTAAAATCTATCCCTTAGACTAATATCCAGGGGATTTTTAATGCCTGTTTCCAATACTCCAAATTACCATAAATATGCTCCTACAAATACAAATTATTACAAATCTACAAATAAAACATTGCGTTTAGGTAAGGATTTGTAGATTTGTAATAATTTGTCCGAAATGTGCGTAAACTAACCATCTCTTGACAATTCTGGTAATTCGTGCTATAAATGTAGCCATTATAAAGAAAAGTTCATTTATAAATCATTAAGGAGTAGTTGTGAAAAGTAATCGTTGGTTGATTGTCGGGACTATTATGGTCTGCGGCTCAATCTTTTTTATGTCCTTGACTATGTGTGGCGCGCCGCCTTGGCTGGCATTCGTATTGTCTATGTCTAGTGCTTGCGTCGGCTGTGCAATCCAGTTGATTCATATCTATAAGATCAAGCATGGCCATGAACTGGAAATGAAGCTGAGCAAGGAAAAGCATGACAATTTTTTGGCCAGTATCGAACATTTGTCAGTAGAAGAAAAGGTCAAGGCGATAACAGATTATTGGGAAAATTAGTTGTATTAATTATTAAAAAAGGTGAGTGAGTGAAGAAGTACAAGCGGTTGGTAAGGCTTACCATATTTATCAGCAATATTGTCCTTGGGATTATCCTGATAAGCTGGGGAGTCCCTGGCCAAGTAGTCTCGATTATTTTTCTGGCTTATACTATCATCGGTTTCTTGATCGATTATTGGGCCCGCAAATCGGTGACTATCGCCATGAATGAAGAATTAGCAAAGGTCAAGAAGGAATTGGCATATGCCAAAGTTATAAAATAATGTTTTTTTAAAAATTTGCAAAGGTTGCGACATGAAAAAATTGTTCAAAAATTTCTTGAAGATTGCTTTGGTAATCTTGGTTATAAACCTTGCCTTGGGCGGTGTCACGCTGCAGTACACGCTAAACTATTGGATGCCAAAGATCACTCCGGATACGCCTACCTTTAAATACCATGCCGAGTTCTTGCCATGCGCGGTAGTCGGATTATTCGTGGGCCAGTTCAGCGTACCGGCGGCGGCCGTCACTTGGCTGATTGAAACATCCGGCCACAAAACGGCAGTGGACAAAAAAGCTAATCAATAATCACAAATATAAAGCGGTGAGGCATAATGCCGAGCCGCTTTTTAATTTACCCGGGCAAAATAAAAATCACGGGTTACCCGTGATTTTGTGCGATGGAGCATAATAGCTAAAGGTCGTCATCGACATTGTCGTTTTCGGCAGCGAAGCATTCTTCGCGATGTTCGCAGCAGGCGCATTGATCTGGAAGTTCTTCTTCTGGCGCCATTTTTACAATCTTAAAGCCGTCTCTGAGGGCCGATGATTCTGCATGGGGAACACGGCGATTAATAGAGTACCAGAGCAAAGTCTGGAATACTTGTATAGCGCTGCGCGGCGGCGTTGCCAGCTGTTCTGTTTCGGCGATAAAGGCCGTTACTTCTTCGATAGTGGCAAAGGACCCTGTTGCGGCGTTGCGTTCTTCTACTATCTGCTTGTACTCGTTAAAGGATTGGACTTGCAAGGTATAAAGGATCTTTTCATTGGCGTCCATAGTCCCAAGCTCTTTGTCGCCTTCTTCGGGTGCCGAGTCGATCGGGATGTATTGCTCGTCGTTGATGCCGACATAACGTTTGACTAGCTCTTCCATGGCCGTGCCTTGGATGATCTGTAAAAATCTTTCGCTTTCTTCTTTGCTTAACACTTTAACTCCGATTTTAAAATAACAACACAAATTGAGTCTAATTAATAACTTAATTTAGACTATTTGTCAAATTTTGGCACTTATCCACAGCCCTATGTTTAAATTGCCTATGTGAGCAATGAAATATAGCTGTAATATTCAAAAGTGCCATATATCATACTAATTTAGTAGGAGTTTGCTTAAAGGTTTTAAAAGTGATATATTAGCTAAACTAAAAATATGCTCAATGTAAATTGAGATTAAAATATTTGTTAATAAAAATAATATGGGAAAAGTTTTCTTTGTTCTAGTATTTTGTTTGGTTGTTGTTGCTGCGTTGAGTTCAGCTGCTGTGACTTATGCCGCGGCCATGCCTAAGGGCAAGAAGGTGATGATGGCTACGGTGCCTGTTGATCTGACTGCTATGCAGGCGGCTGAGCTGAAGGCAGGCGAGTCTGCCCATCAGCCGGCTAAACTGACGTTTCATGTTGCTAGCGGTATGTTTTGGTATGCGCCTAATGAGATTAAGGTTAAAAAAGGTGACACCGTCACTATTGATTTTAGCAACACGGGAGGCATGCATGATTTTAACTTGCCGGCCTTTGGCAAAAAAACAAAAGTAATCAAGGCGGGCGAGACTGACAGCTTTACCTTCAAGGCGGATCAGAAAGGCACCTTCGAATTCTATTGTTCGGTCGGCAAGGGTTACCACCGCATGAAAGGCCAGATCGGCGTTTTATTAGTTGAGTAGTACTGCAAACTTGTAGAAAAAGAAAGATAAAAATACATCCCTCGATGATATGTCGGGGGATGTATTAGTTTGTAGCAGCGATAGTCACTTCGCCGGCTTTGGGCTTGCTGCCTGTTAGTGGGAGGCTGAACCAAAAGGATGTGCCTTTGCCAGGGGTGCTGTTAAAGCCTATTTGGCCGCCTGAGACATCGATAATCTGTTTGACCAAGTAGAGGCCAAGTCCGTTGCCGTCTTTCTCGATTTCGGTGATATTGGCGCCGCGATAGAATTTGCTGAATATTTTCTTTTTGTCTTCGGTTGGGATGCCATAGCCATCGTCGGTGACAGTGGAGATTATGCCGTTTTTGATTTTTTTGATCGTAACCGTAATGTTGCCTTTGGCGGGGGTATATTTAATGGCGTTGGTTAGTAGATTCTTGTAGACCTCGCTGATGAGGCGGGGGTCGATATTTATTTTGGGCAGGTTTTTTTCTGTATTAATATCGAGGGATAATTTCTTTGCGCTTAAACGGCTTGTTAGTTCTGTTTTAATTTCATTTAGCAAAGATGGCAATTCGGTCGGTTCCGGCTTGACCATAATGCGCCCTGATTCGATGCGCGAAACATTAAGCAGCGAATTGACCAGGTTGATCATGCTTTCGTTAGCCGTGTAAATGGACTGAAGGTTGAATTTTTGTTTTTTGTTAATCGGCCCCAGGTCGCCTTTGAGTAAGACATCGCTGAGCCATTTGATAGCAGTTGACGGGGTCAAAAGCTGGTGAGTGGCCAAAGACAAGAATTCTGTTTTCATGCGATCAATTTCGCTTTCTTTGGTAATGTCGCGAAAGATAGCTATGGCTCCTTCAAAGATATTGTCGACTATGATCGGGGCAATCGTAGCGGCGAGCGGGAAGCGGGTGCCGTTTTTTTTCTGAATATAGAGATGGTTGGCGACCGAGACGTTAATCACTGTTTTTTTGGTGATTGCCAGATGGATAAGCCTTTTTTGCGGCGGGATAGCATTGCCTTTGCTGTTTTGGAGGCTCCAAATTTCATCATAAGCTTTGCCGATTGAATCGGTGCTGCTGTAACCCGTAAGTTTTTCGGCGGCGCTGTTGATAAAGATGACTTTCCCGCTCTTATCGCAGGCGACTACTCCATCGCCGATGCCGAGAATCAGGGCCTCGGCTCTGGCCTTTTCTTTTGATATCTGGTCTCTTCTTTTGTGCAATGCCCATAGAAACAAAATACTTGAAAAGGCAAAGAGAAAAGAAACGATGATGTAGATGGCAAATCTTTTGTTTACCTCGGCGATGTAGGCTGGAGAGAATTTTAATTGCCAAGCTTTATCCGCAAAGACAATACTTTCGCTTAGGACGCCTTTGTCGATTGCCAGATATTTTTGGGCCGTTGCATTTTTAGCCAGTTGTCCTTGGGGATTGATAACTTGTTCACCGTTGTTATTGACAATTATGTCGTTGTCAAAAGGAACAATGAAATTGCTTGTTTGAATATAATCGAATTTGTTGTAGGTGGGATAGTTGCCAGCTGTCGGCGCGAGTAAATTGGCCAGTCTTATTACCACGACAACTTGCCCTTGATATTGGTCTGCCTTGAAGATGGGGGTGTATAGCAGCAATCCGGGATAGCCTTGCGCCAGCATGATGGGCTCGGTAATAACTGAGCTTTTGCTGGAGACGGCCTTGGTAATCGGCAATAGGCGGTTAGGATATTGGTTTAAGTCTAGGTCAATTATTTTGGCGTTGTCTGCGTTCATCGGGTAGACGTAACGGATTTTGTTCTGCGGGTCTATCCATTCCAGCGTAATGGGCAGAGCGATGGTGCCGGATGACATATTTCTTGTCAGGATCTCCGCATAGCTAGTGAATTCATCTTTGGTTACACTTTGGCTGGAGACAAAAAAAGCCCTGGTGCTTTCGGCGGCGATAAGGGCGCTTTGGAATCTTTGCTTGATAGCGGATTTGGTTTGAGTCAGCTCGTTGGCATAGATGTTATAGAAAAAGCCGAACTCTTGGCGATAGATAAAAAAGTTTAGGACGGCAAGAATAGCGATTACTAATAATCCCGGAATATAAACATATAATAAAACAGATGATAGTTTTTTGCCTTGCGCCATACTTATGTATTTTAACATTTTTTAACAATACTGTAAATTTGATTGCAGCTGAGCATAGCTGGTTATTTTGCCTATATAGACCTTGTTTTTGTTGTTTGCTAATGGCGGGCGCAAAAGCAAAAGACGCAACATGATGTCGCGTCTTTTTATTAATTAGTATCTCGAGTTATTTTAATTGTTGACGATTGGTAAAGGCATGGCCGATAGTCAGATCGTCGGCATAATCAAGGCTGGCGCCGGTCGGCAGGCCGCGAGCCAGCTTGGTCAGGCGCAACTCGCGGCCGGTTAATATCTTTTGCAGATAGAGAGCGGTTGTTTCGCCTTCCAAATCCGGGTTCAAAGCTAATATTATTTCTAAGATCGGTTCTTTGTCGAGCCTGGCTATCAAGCTTTTGAGATTGTAGTCGCCAGGCCTGGTATTGTGCACTGTATTAATGACGCCGCCCAACACGTGGTAGAGCCCGTGGTAGCGGCCGGTGTTTTCGATGGCCAGTAGGTCCTTGCTTTCGGCCACGATGCAAAGCGTCTGGCGTTCGCGTTGCGCGTCTCTGCAGATAGAACAAGGAGTGCTATCGGTCAGGCGGCAGCAGACGCGGCAGACGGTTAGGCCATGCTTGACTTCGGCGATAGCGCGGGCCAGTTCGTTTAATTGCTCCTGGGGCTGGCGCAATAAATACAATGCAAAACGTTCGGCAGTTTTGGGGCCGACGGCAGGCCAGTGGGTGAGCTGGTTGATCAGATTGCGGATGGATTCGGGGTAGGTCATGGGATAGCTAAAAAGTAATCCGCCAGCTGGCGGAGAAAATGGAAAAGGAATTGGAGTCGCAGGGCGACATTATTTTAAAGCCCTGCTGGTGGGCAAGGCTTTAGGCTAAAACTACTTGAGCAAATCACTCAGGCCGGGCATATTGCCCATTTCTTGCATCTTTTTGGCCATGGCCATCTGGGCTTTTTTAATCGTGTTGTTAATGGCCTGTTTGATGTTTTCTTCCAAGTGTTCTTTGGCGCTGTCGGCAATGGTGATTTTTTGCACTTCCATATTGCCGTTCATGGTGATGCTGACACCGTGGTGTTCTTCGGTGATGATAACTTCGGCCAAGGCATTCTGCATGGTCTTGGCTTGGCCGCGCAGGTCTTTGATTTGTTTGAGTTTGTTGAACATGGACATAGAATTAACTAAAAACTAAAAACTAAAATGTAAAAAGAATGTGTTTGAGTGAGCAAAGCTCACGTTCTTTGTCTTTTAGTTTGAGTTTATTTAAATAATTAAGAAAAAGATTAAAAATCGGGGAGGTCGCTGGCGCCTCGGCGGGAGTCGTCGTTCTTGAAGCTGACGGTGGGGCCGTGGAAGCGGAGGTGGACCAGGCCGACGGGGCCGTTGCGATGTTTGGCGATATGGATTTCGGCTTGGCTCTTTTCGTCTTCGGTCATCGATTCCAAATCAAAGCCACGGTCGGCTGATTTGCGATAGATAAACATTACCACATCGGCGTCCTGTTCGATAGAGCCTGATTCGCGCAAGTGGGACAGGCGGGGGATGGCTGGCTTGGTTTGTTCGACCGCGCGGGAGAGCTGGGATAGCGCCAATACCGGCACGTTGAGTTCGCGGGCGATCAACTTGAGGGCGCGGGAGATTTCGGATATTTCCTGCACGCGGTTGTCCTTGTAGCGGCCGCGGCCTTCCATCAGCTGCAAGTAGTCGATGACAATCAGCCCCAAGCCCTTTTCCATCTGCAGGCGGCGGGCTTTGGTGCGAATCTGCATCACATTGGAGCCGGCAGTATCATCGATATAGATCGGCGCTTCGGCCAGTCGTCCCATAGCGTCGGCAATCTTGGAGAAATCGTCGGAGCTTTCGGAGTCGGACAGTTTGCCCATGCGCATATTCCATAGGCTGACATTAGCCTCGGCCGAGAGCAATCTGTCGACCAGCTGCTCTTTGCTCATTTCCAGACTGAAGAGGGCGACCGGTTGCTTGTTGATAATAGCGGCTTGACGGGCCAGGTCCAGTGCCAAGGAGGTTTTGCCGACAGAGGGGCGGGCGGCCAGGATAATGAGGTCGGATTTCTGCAGACCGGCGAGCAGTTTGTCCAGTTCGTGGAAACCAGTGGAGAGGCCGCGCAGTTTGCCGCCTTGGCGATGCAACTCGTCGATGCGTTCGAAGGCATTGGCCAAGAGATTTTCGATGGAGACGAATGATTGCTTGGTGACCTTCTGGGAAACGGCAAAGAGGGCCTGTTCGGCTTGGTCTAGGATGTCGTCCAGTTCTTCTTCCTCTTGGTAGCCCAGTTCGGAGATCATAGAGGCGGCGCGGATCATTTTGCGCAGGGTAGACTTCTTTTGGATGATCTCGGCATGGTATTCACAGTTGGCCGAGGTGCCGACGCCGGCGGTCAGGCCGGCGATATAGGAGCGGCCGCCGACAGCCTCCAGTTTACCTTGTTCGTCCAAACGGGTGGTCAGGCTGAGGATATCGATCGGTTCGTGGCGGGTGTAGAGGTCCTGGATGGCGGTAAAAATGAGGCTATGAGCCTCTTTATAGAAGTCATCGGGGGCCAGAATATCCGCAACCTTGACGATAATCTGGGTATCAATCAAAAGACTGCCCAAAACATAGTTTTCGGCTTCCAGGCTCTGTGGCGGTAATTTGGCGAAATCGGCCATAATTTAGGGTTACTAATTGCTTATCTTACAGCTATTCACGGTAAAATTCAACCGTTGACAAACCCAAACTATCCTGCTATATTAACCCTATTAATTTGCTAGGACATGAAACTATCCACACGCTCCACATATGGGCTGCGCGCCCTGTCTTGCTTGGCCCGTCAGTTTCCCGAGGGTTTGTCCCTGGGAGAGATTGCCGAGACCGAGAAAATATCCCTCAAATACCTTGAGGCGATTTTTGCTATCCTCAAAAAGGAGGGCCTGGTGACCAGTACCAAGGGAGCAGGCGGCGGCTATAAGCTAGCCAAGGCTCCGCACAAGATTAATGTCTGGGAGGCCTTGCGCCCCCTAGAGAAGACTTTGCCCGAAGGCTCCTGCCAAGGCAGTGCCGGCCGCAAGAACTATTGCAAGCCAGGCTGTTGCGCCGTCGGAACAATGCTCGCCGAAGTCCAGAAATCGGTGCAAGGGAAGCTGGAACAGTACACTTTGAAAGATTTGTTTGCTAAAGAAAAAAGCATTTAAATTTTTAATTTTGTAATTTTTAATTTTGTAAATAATTTTTAATTTTTAATCCCTTCTGTTGTGCATGTATAAAGATTATTGAAGAAAATAAACAACGTGCGTTTGATTAATACTTTTTAAATCGCACTCCCCAAAAATTAAAAATTATAAAAATGAATTACCCCGCAGCAAGCTGACGGGGTATCAGATGAGAGATAATTGCT
>JBAXSE010000011.1:0-46702 GCA_037130845.1 Candidatus Falkowiibacteriota bacterium
TCAGATTGAACATTTTGTACTCCTTCGGAGTCCAAAATGTATCTGAACTTATTCAGATGTTGATAACATAACAAACAAAATCCCCCTCCAATCATGGAGAGGGATTTTTAATTACTAACGGGCTAACATTTGCGCTGCTGCGGTATAGCCATACTGCAGCAAGTAAGCTCGGGGGTTGGAAATAAACTTTAATTGTTCTTGAGTATAAGGCTTACCGATACTTGCCTTGTTAACCAGGTCAGTCAGCTGTTGGAGCTGTTGCTGGATCTGAGCTTCCGTTAGGATCACGATTGGCGGAGTCGCGGGCGGCTGGGGAGCAACCTGGGTGTTTGGAATGGTAGCGCCGGTGATGTTCTTGGTTAGGCCCAAGCTAGCCGGCGTGGCGCGATAGGAGACGGCCGACAAGCCGCAGAAAGCTTCGGGCAGAATATAGGTCAGCGTATAGCTCTGGGCCATAGTATAGCTGCTGGGCTGGTAGAAGAAGGTGATATTATAATTCTTGCCCAACGCCGTAGTGTCGGCCGGATAATAGCCGTGGGCGTTGCGATAGCTTTCCAGGGCTTGGCGGATGGATTGGATGGTGTTGAGATAATCGGCGCTTACGCCGCCGACCGTAATGCCCTTGTTCGGGTCGTCCCAACCCTTGTCCGGACCGGTGCACTTGCTGTCCTTGATGCAGCGCACCGACATGGCGCTGGTCTTGGGATCCAACAGCTGGTAAATGCCGGTCTCCTTGGACATCAGGCGGCGGCCGTAGGCATAATTGGCTCCGGGCGGATTGCTGTAACCGCTTTCCTTCGCTTCATCCCAGGCATAATCATAGACATTATCGCTAGACCAGTAAGAGCTGATAACCTTGTCCAAGCGGAAATTGGCATAGGCGCTGCCAGACCCCACCAGGCCATTGACGAAGTAATATCCGTTATTACCCTTTTCCAGATAGGCCAGGCTGGAACTGAGCTTGGCGTCAAAGCCGCTCAAGTCCAGGTCGCGCAGTAGCTTGCCGGTATCTTCGCAGTTCCTGTTAGTGATAATCTGCGCGATGGCGTCGCTCTGACGGCTGACATAACAGTCTGAAGCGGCATTGGCCAAAAACTTTTCCAAGACATTCCATTCAGCGATAGTCGGCAGATGCCAGCCGGCCGGACAGATGCCCTGGCGCGGTCCAGCCGGCACTATGCAGCGGCTATTCTGGTAGTCGGAGGCCGAATCACAGGCTAGCGGCAGCTGCATGGCTTCGTGCCATTGGTAGAGGCCGCCATAGGTCTTGCAGTGTTCCGTATTCTCGCTATGGCAATATTTCTCGATCAGCGCGTCATTGCCCTGATAATTGGGGATCCATTGGTTGTAACCGTCGGCCTTCTTCATGTCCGGTATCGGCAAGCCGATATTGAGATTGTCGCGCAGCCAGCATTGCGTGCCGATAATCACGCTTCGATAATTACCGCCCTGGTCGCGGGTGACTCCGTTCGCCGCGTAAGGCCCGCCTTCATATTTCACCACACCGCAATTGGCCGGTTCGCCACAACGTTCATATTTGGAAGCATCGCCTTGGCAACAAGCAGGCATGATATCACCGCAGGTACGGACATATTTCTGCATCAAGGGCTTCTCTTGACCGCAAATACCAGATTTCTGCCAATCTTTCCACGCGGTAGTGCCGCAAGAGTCTTTCTTGATACAGCGTACCGGCTTGAGCTCGGCATAATGACTCCAGCCGAGATTGGTATTCAGTTTAGTCAGGTTCCACTCATAATAGCCATTGCGCCCGCCAAAGAAATAACCATAGAGCAAAACGGCACCATGTAATTTCCCCACGGATTGCAAATACACTCCATTCTGATCGGTATTTTCCGCGCGGACGAAGCCTTGGCTGGTCCAAAATTCTACAGTATTATGCCCGGTATAGCCCAAGGCCGGCAAATCATTGTCGGTCAGCTTAGCCACGTCATCATTGCTGGGAATGGCCCAACCGACCGGACAGACTCCGCGAACCGCAGTGCTGCCGACCGGCGATTTCTGAGTCATGGCGTCGCTGATCAAGGTCAGAGGTATTTCTTGACTGTGATAGCTCTGCTTGGTAGCCGTCTCCCAATCATATCTATTTGCCGCTAAGTACCATTTAGCTTCAGAAGTCCAGAGGTCGCTCGCCATCCAGCATTTGCCATTGAGCTTGACCGTGGCATAATAGCCAGGCTGGGAATCCTCGCCCCCGGTGGCAACTCGGCCGTAGATATCTAAGGTGCCGCCCGCCGCTTTCAGCAGACCGCTGCAACTGGTCTTGGGGTCGCAGGTCTCCACCTTATAATTATCACCGACACAAGGCGCTCCGCCGCATGCGGCGTCGCAAGTACGATAGTAGCCTTGTTTGCCAGCGCCAACCTCGCCGCAATCGCCATAGGGCTTCCAGTCGGACCAGGTGCCGTCCTTGGGGGTACAGTCTAGGAAACAACGCACGCTAGCCAGGGAATTCTTGCTCTTATTCATCCGACCCACGCCGTCGCTGGAATTAACAGTCAACATTGAATCAGTACCTGTCTTGTCGTTTGGGCCAATTGGATCAGAATGCTTTTGGATGGCATAAGTCCAAGCATTAGTAGCGGAGCTCTGGTCCGCGGTGACAAAGCTGGCGGGCTGGCCATTGAACAGATAGGCTTCGAAGTCATCTTTGCCGGTCCATTGCATTTTGGCTCCGGCATTTAGGCAATCGTACTGATTGGAGCGATTGGCATTACAACTCTGCCCCGGCAGAGCCAGCGAATTGACAACGGTATCGACTTCTTTGGCGGTCGGGATATGGAAGCCGGCCGGGCAGATGCCCCGATGAGGCGTTTTGATCTGCGCCGAACAATCCTTGGTCGCGCACTCCGCCGGCAGATTCATAGCCTGCCACCAAGTATAGAGGCCGCCGTATTTAGGACAGTTCTTCTCATCATCGCCATTGCAAACCTTGCTGGCGACATTCGGCGTGTCTGATTTTTTCTGGAAGATACCGGAATTATAATTATTCTTTAGCAACCACGTATCCTTAATATTGACCGTAAGGTAATAGCCACCGTTGGGATCGTATTGGCCATTCAAATTATAGAAGCCGCCGGCTGATAATATTTTTTCAGGCGGCTTGCAATGATTTGCATTATCACAACCCCATCCCGAAGGGCATGTTTCTTTTTTTCTAATATCACAATTTATAGTTCTCGGTTTCATTGTGCAACTATCATAAAAATTAATTTCACCGCAATTAGCATCCTTGCTTATACAAGCGTCTTTATCAGATAAGCTTGAGCACTTTATGCACTTATTTACGACACATTTTTTACCTGTTGGACAGTCATACGGATAATTAAACGCATCTTTATTTGTCCCACATCTTAAATTCCTAATGCCGTATTCATCTTCAACAGCCCCCAAACCGCATTCATAGCCAAAATACTTGCAGTAATATTCATCCGATTTGGGCGGAGGACAGAGGCTGGATCGATTAAGCTCCGCAGCCCTCATAGCGTTATCAATATCAAAACAAGTGTCACTGGTATAAGTAGCATAACAAGCATTGTTCATGGCGGTATAAAAATCTAGGAAATTAGCATTATCTGGCAAATATTTCAAAGTTATAAAGAAAAGGTCTTCAACCGTATCTTCTCCAACGCCAGTAATCGTAGTTCCGTTTAATTCACCGCCTTCGCTCATCAAATAAGCCAAATGCGCTAAGACTGTTAAATTATTATAACGATCGGCAATTTTACAACCCCAATTTGAACTATTGTGAGTCAAAGGTTTGTCGCCTGAAGGGTTGGCATAATTATAGCCCTGCGCTGTCCAGACCATATCCCCTACTCTATAAAGTTTCTTTATAAATATGGTGAAAATTTCGGCATAAGCCTCATTAATAACCAACGATTCTCCATAATTAGATAATTCATTCGGACCTTGGTTATCCACAACGGCATGAGTGTATTCATGAGAAATTACATCTTGCCTAGTAGGCCCGAAACTGTCTAAGCCAACTCCTGTGTAAATACCACTCACCGGAATATAATATGCCGGGCCACCACCTTTTAAATCTGTTGTAATCTTAAAAAATGTATACACTGGCGAATAGGAAATCAAATCAGGTTGGGCTCTTTTATCAATAATTCCACCCAAATTATTAGCTCCGTCAATACCAAACTTATTTTTATAATAATCATATGCCCTTTTAACAGAGTCATAATTAGTGTTAACCTCGGTAAACAAAACTTCATTATCACCTTCAAATCTTCCCTTATATTTAGCATTAGAGGTATTATCTAAACATTTATCTATACTATCTTCATTATTACAAAAATAAATTCGCCTATTTAAAGCAAACACTACACCTTCATAACCATCAATCAACGATCCGTCCTTGGCGTTAATGAATAAGACTTTACGCATAGCCGAGTTACTCAGATCATGCACCGCCACTTCATAGGCTAAATAATTTTGATCAGCTGCATTATCATCAACATATTTTTTATTATATACATACAATGTCCCCTGCTCCGCTTCCGGGTCGGCCATTTTTAATAGGCTTGCGCCGATTTCAACCGCTTTTGCCTTAGCCTGGTCATTACTCAAGCTCGGCGCAGTATCTAAGTTGGTAATGGGAAGGATATTGCCGGTTGCGGATTTGACTTGCCCGCTCTTATTTTCATGGATTAAAAAGGCAGATGCATAAACCGGGACATTATTATACACGCGCTGGTAGCGCAGATGGACGTAACCTTGCTTGTCCGTTTCACTTTTATCTTTGACAACTTGTGCTGAGGCATTGTCCAAGCCAAAAGTTGAACCGTAATCATTAATAAATTGCATGGCAACATTATCCGCGCCTTTCACAGTCTGAGTCAAAGGAATGATCTTTGTTTTTGCCGATAAAGAAAGCAATCGCCCATCATTCTGATTAGCCATAAAAGATAAGCCCTGTGTGCGCAAAGAACTTAAGTTTTGCAGAACCGCATCAGTTGCCTTGACACTCGCCAGATTATCGTTAGCACTGGCGGTAATCTTAATCCCCGCGACTCGAGGCCGGGCCTTAGCCTGCTTAGCTAAAGACGCCTTGCCGATCACTTGGCCCGCCTTATCACCATTGACGGCAACTGGCAGAACATTTTTAACCGTTTGCTTGATGTCAACAGCGCGGGCAGCCTGGGCATTCATGAGCACAAAAAAAGCACCCGCCGCGATGGACGCCAGTGCTAACAAAAACAAAATCTTTTTCATAGATTCCTGAATTATATAATGATACATTAATTATACATCAGGAATAATATGCAAGCAAACAAAAAACCTAATTCAGCATCCAAAAAGCGTAATTCAAGATTGAGGCGAAGCTGACCCAGAGTAAATATGGCGCCAGGAGCCAAGCCGCCGTCTTATCTAAGCGGCTAAAATGAAAGATGGCAGCAAAAATCGCCAGCCATAGGGCTATAATCACATACAACGCCCAATAAGGGCTATGCGCTCCAAAAAAAACCAAAGACCAACAGACATTAAGGATTAATTGCGCCCAATACCAGCCTAGCGCCCGTCGCACACCGGCTTTCTTAAGGCCTAGACGCCAGATACGCCAAGCGGCGATAGCCATCAATAAAAATAATAGCGTCCAAACAGGGCCAAACAGCCAATTGGGCGGCGCAATAGATGGCCGCGCCAAAGCAGCATACCAGGTAGTAATAGCCGGCATAGTAGCGACGGAACCAACAGCCGAAGCGCCAAAGGTCAAACCAAGCACGGCAATCAATTTTATTAGAGACTGATTCTTTTTGATCATAATATAATTATAACATTTTACAGACAAATAAAAAAGGAGCGTTAAAACGCCCCTGCTGTAATTAATTTGTTAACTCGCTAATTTTTTCTTGCAACACTTTATTGATTGCATATTTTTCTACCGGCTGCGCTATGCCAGTCTTGAATATTGCTTTGATCCGGCTAATCTTAAGCCCGGTGGTATTTGCAATATCTGCCATTGAAATAGCACCCTGCCAACGAGAAAGCTTAAAAACATAGTCAGCTATCGGATGTTTTAGACCCTGAGCTTCGATTTCAAAGCTAACGTTTCTGCTCTCATCGACGGTTATTATCATTTGGACTGCCCCTGCCTCAAACCGCGCCTTTCATCCGTCAATTTATGGCAAATAAAATTATTCCGGTCGCCGTTACTGATACTCGCCTCCTTGTCATCACCATTACTTACTACGCAAACAACAACTGCGTGATTGTGATTACGAACGGGTTGCGGCACAACACAACCAGAAACAACGGAAGCAAACACCAAACAAAGAAAGACAACTTTAAACAAATATTTCATCATTAAGCCTTCAAAAAAATGAACTAAAAAACATGCTGAAAGTTAAGCATGTTTTTATGTATTTGTCAAGGCCTATTAATTATTTATTTATATTTTAAGGCTAATATAAGCTAATTTTATTGACGTAACAACTTGATCTCGACTATTTCCGAGAAAGAGCCCAGACGGGCCGGCGGCCCCCAGGTACCGCTGCCGCTGGTGGTGTAGAGATTAAAATTACCATAAGTGCTCAGGCCTTTATCTAACCCGCCGTAGACCAGCCAGGTAAAGTAATTATAGGGCCACAATTGTCCGCGATGAGTATGGCCGGCCAACATCAGGCTGATACCGGCCTGCTGGGCAGCCTTAACATCAACCGGAGAATGATAAAGTAAAAACTTAATCGGCTGAGTGCCGACAATAAGCTCAGGCAAGATGCGCGCCAAATAGCCTCTGACTTGCGTAACAGGATATCCGACGCCGATCAGAGAGATGCCGTCAATATTAACAGACTGATTATTTAGCACCGTAATATTTGGCGGCACGATTTTGGCTAAGGAATTCATCAAGCCGGCATAGATCTCGTGGTTACCTGATATATAATAAGTACCCTTGGGCGGCTTTAAGCCCCGCAGAGAGCTTAACAGCACCGGATAGTCCTGGCGCGTTCCGTCCACGAGATCGCCGGTAATCACCACCATGTCAGGCTTAAGCTTCTGCACTTTATTAACCAAGCGGTTGAGATAAAATGGCCCATTGACCGCTCCCAGATGTGCATCCGATATCTGGACTATCGTCTTGCCCTCCCACCCATAAGGCAAATGGGCAATATAAATATTTACCCTAGTGACTACCGGGAAGAATGAAGCGACTACTGCGCCCAGATACAAAATTAAGGCAATACCCCAAAAGACCGTACCTAAAGCAGGCAAATGGTATTTAATATACTTTCTGCTAGCTAAATACGCTAGCCACCCCAGCAGCAAACACCAGACAGCCGTACTAATCAGGCCCAGCCAAAACCAGGTCACGAGATACAAAAAGCGAGAAAAGAAATTGCTGCCGGTATGGCACCAAACAGTGCTTATCAATGTCATGACAACGGCAAACAAAGACAGGACAACACGGCTGCGTCGATTAATAAAACTGATATCAAAAAAACGGGAAGTCAGCCAAAATAGCAGCAGGTGCGCCCCTCCCAGGATAAGGCTTACGATTATTAAGGCAATGATACCAAACAGCACTTGCATAGCTTTTTTAATTTTGCCAATCCGCGCCTTGGCGAACCAGCTGTTCACCGGCAGTTTGCGGTTCTGCCATCAAGGCCTTGACTATTTTTTCCATACGCATACCTTGGGACCCTTTAACCAAAACCAAGTCATGCGGCTTGAGATGTATCTCTAGATATTCTATCACTTCCTGATGATTATTAAAGGCCTGGATCCGTTCTTCGGCCATCTCGGCTTTACGTGCGCCCATTCCATAGTAGTGAGCTTGCTTGCCGATATACAACAGCCGCGCCTTGGCAATGTCCGCGACTCTTTGTCCGATTTCACTGTGGCCTTTTTCACTCTCGCTGCCTAACTCCAACATATCACCCAACACCACCCACTTGGTGCAGATCGCCGGCTGCTTAATGCTATCCAAGACCTCCAAAGCGGCCAACGTGGATTGCGGAGCTGCATTATAGGTATCATCGATTATCATCGAGCCGTTTTTGCCGGCTATTAAGTGTAACCGCCCCTTGGGCGGCTCCATGGCACGCAAGGCCTCGCTGATTTCAATGCCATTGAGGCCGAAAGCGAAGCCGACCGCCGCACCAGCCAAGGCGGCATAGATAGTCGGATGGCCGATAACCGCCGGTATTAAAACTGGAATATATGAGTCTTTGTAATGTATCTTGAAATTTACTCCGCCGAGGCTAGCTGCTTCTTCGTCTTGAAAACGATAGATGATATTTTGCGCTCTAATCTCTGCCTCTTCGGCAAAGCCATAAGTCAGAACCTTATTCTTTGCACCCTCTACAATCTTGTCAGCCTCCGGAAAATCCAGGTTGATAATCGCATAGCCGGAACGATCCAGACCATTAAAGATCTTGGCTTTTTCTTCGCGCAGCTTGGCGGTTGTTCCAAATTGCTCCATATGAGAAGTCCCGACATAGGTCAAAACAGCCGCCTTGAGCTGAACAATCGACAGCAGATAGTCCATATCGCCTGGCTTATCGACGCCCATTTCCAATACCAACACTTCGGGATAATCCTTATCGATAAACATCAATAACTTAATGCCTTGTATCAAGACAGACAGCCAGCCAGCCCAAGAACGCCCCGGAGAGTTAAGTCCCAAGATAGTCAAAGGCAAGCCCAATTCGTTATTGTAATTACGAATACTGCCACGCACGGCATATTTAGCGCTCAACACGCGCACAATCGCCTCTTTGCTGCTGGTTTTGCCGATTGAACCGGTAACGCCCACTACCTCTGGGTCGTATTTCTTAATAACTCCTCGAGCTAACACCCTCAGCATCAGTTCTAATAATTTTCGCATATAGTTAAATTCAACATATACATCTAATTGACTTGACGATTCTTAGGTATCTGCCAATAACTGAACAGTGCCTGCATAATGTCGCGCGCTACCGGTACAGCCGTAGAGTCGGCATAAGTAATACCCTTAGGATTGGTAAAACGCACCAGCAAAACAAACTTGGGATTATCGGCAGGCGCAAAACAGATAAAGGTGTGATTAAAGGCATTATCCAAATAACCCCTGGCATTCTTCTTGGGAATCTGGCCGGTGCCGGTCTTGCCGGCGATATAATAACCAGGAATGCGCACATTCTTGCTGTGCCCCTCCTCCACCACATTAATCAACATGCCGGTTAACAGTTTAGAAGTCTTGCGCTCTATTATTTGGCGCGACGCCGCCGGCATAGTCACGGTAGCGGTGCCATCGGCATGCCGTATTTCCTTGACCACAAAGGGCTTGACCAACATACCGCCGTTGGCAATAGCGGCATAAGCGGTAATCAGCTGGATAGGCGTCGCAACGACAGAACCCTGGCCAAAAGAAGCGGTCGCCGCGGCAACTTCATTTATTTTTTTTTCTTTCAATTGGTTGATATCGCCTGGATACTCCCCTTGCAATTCGATTCCTGTTTTTTCACCAAAGCCGAATTTTTTCACATAATCGGCAAACACGGTAGGGCCGATTTGTTCCATAGCATAGATTGCGCCAGTATTGAGGGATTTCTCCAGCACGCCCTGCATTGTGGTGATGCCATGCCCGCCAAAGGTTTCTGCATCGGAATTGCTGATTGGCTTCGGCCAGCCCTTAATCATAATAAAACCCTTATCATCATAGGTGGTCTCTGGCGTCACCTTGCCTTCATTCAAAGCAGCTGCCATCGTAATAGCCTTAAAGACAGAGCCGGGCTCATAGGCATCAAAGATGGCCGGATTGTTATAATCGTTATAATTCTTGACCTGGTCATAATTGTTCGGATCAAAATCAGGGTAACTGGCCATACCGACAATCGCTCCCGAATTGGGCTCCATAATTATAACCGTACCGGAATCGGCCGCATACTTGCGCACAGCCGCCTTAATCTTCTCGGTAATCATGAACTGCACCGTCCGATCAATCGTCAGCACCAGATCATCGCCGTCAATTTTCGGCTTATACTCACGATTGGCGGTAATCTGGACGCCGCCGGCTCCCCGCTCTGACTTGACTTCGCCGAATTGGCCGAAAAGCTCGTCATCAAAGAACCCTTCCAATCCATATCGTCCATGTTGGCCATACTTGCCATTTACTTCCATCTGGTCAAAGGACACAAAGCCCAGCAGTTGAGAAGCTACATTATTTTCCGGGTATACACGAAACAATTCCTGTTCATAACCGATGCCCGGAAAATCAAGAGGACTTTTGCCGTCTGCATTAAGCCCGACTTTAGCCGAACGCATCCGTCCATTGAAGACAATCAGGTCATCAGACGTTAAATCCGGCGGCAACAGCCTAGGACCGACCAGCCATAAATGAAAAGCCTTAGCTATTTTTGGATCGACGCGTTTTTCCAATATCCGGTAAGTTTCATTTTTGTTGCTTAATTGCTCGCGATATTTAGCCAAGATTGCCTGCTTGCTTTCTTCGATCTTCTGGGTTCGCTTAGCCTCTTTGACCGTCACAAAAGTCGAGTCTTTTAAAAAGGCTTCATGAGCCATGCGAGCCTCCGCCGCGCGTTGGCTTTTTTCCGGCTCCGGCAAGCTATCGATATAAGCCAGGTCCTTATCAAGGCGGTCATTTTCTTCCAGTTTCAATTGCGCGTCAACTTGGGCTTCAACATAGGGTTTTTTAAAGAATTCGTACAAAGCATTGATTATTTTTTCCTGGTCCGCCATATCTCGCGGCACCGCATAGATAGCCACCATTTCTTTATTGCTGGAGATAGGGAACAAACCGCCGGTAGATTCGGCATTGCTATCTTGAAAATAAATTTTTCCGCGGACCGGCGCGATTGTACCGCCTGTTTGATGCTGGTCATTAGCCAAAGCCAGATAATGGCCATGTTTAAATATCTGAACATAAGCCAATTGGCATAAAATTACGGCGCATAGCAAAAAAACCATCGCCAATATGAATTGATAACGATGATCCTTCTTTAAAGTGCGTTTTTTGTGCTTAGCCAACCAAGCGCTCATATGCTGAATGCTTAGCCGTTTTTAGCTATCGTTTGGCTATCGGCGCGCCCAATCCAAGGTAAACCACATCTTGCGCATCTACCATGTTGAGCTTGGCGACTCTTTCCTTAAGCGAACTCATGCTTTTTAAAGAATCGGCCCGCGCTTCCAGTTGAGTATTGTCAGTAGCCAAAGAAGCGGCACGGCTTTTTAAATCGCGTAGCTCGAAGCCCTGTCCCGAACGGTCGATTACTCCGGCCAGATAATAGACTAGAGTGATTATCGACAATAGGACCAACAGGCCATTAACGGCTTTCAAATTAATTTTGATGTGACCCACTTCCATGCGCGGCTCGGCAAACGAACGGCGCAGAGAAGCCTCTCCTTGGACAATCGACATAAAATTAGATTGAGGGATTTATAAGGCAAAGAATTCCCTCTCAGTTCTTTGCAGCTTAACAAGCTTAAATTTTGACAGCAGCTCGCAACTTAGCGCTGCGCGACCTCGGATTCACTGCTATCTCCTCTTCGGAAGCCACTATCGGTTTTTTTGTCATGACCTCAAGCACAGCGCTGTGGGCGCAAGAGCAAACCATCTGGCGAGGAGGGCAAAGGCAATCTTTGCTTTCTTGGCGGAAGTAGTCTTTGACTATCCGATCCTCCAGGCTATGGAATGAAACAACCACTAGCCGTCCCCCGCTTTTTAAGATTCCTGCAGCTGCCTCGAGAGCCGTACGCAAGACTCTTAATTCCTCATTAGTGGCAATGCGCAAAGCCTGGAACGTACGAGTGGCAAAATGGATGCGTGCTTCGCGGCGATAACTGGCAGGCAATACTCTCTCTAAAAGCTTGACCAATTGGCCGCTGGTCGCAAACGGCTCCTGACGGCGCTGTTCTACTATCGCCTTGGCAATGCGCGGAGCAAAGCGTTCTTCTCCATACTCATACAGTATCCGCCGCAGTTCTGTTTCGGTGGCTTTGTTGACGATGCTTTTGGTGGTCTTACCATCATGGTCAAAGGACATATCCAACGGACCATCTTGGGCAAAAGAAAAACCTCGTTCAACATCAGCCAATTGCGCGCTGGACAACCCCAGGTCAAAGAAGACTGCGTCTGCCTTGGCCTCGGATCCGAACTCCTCGGCAAACAGTTCGGCAACCTGCGCGAAATTTCCTTGCTTCAAAACAATATTTTCCAAAGACAAGTCGTCTTTTAGGCGGCGGGCGTTAGCCAAAGCGAGTTCGTCAAGATCAATTGATAAAACCCTCCCTGTTTTACCAACTGACCTGGCTGCTGCCGCGGTATAACCCCCGCCACCTAAAGTACAATCAACGACGACTTTTCCTGGACCGATGTCGGCATAGTCCATCACTTCCTTTAACATGACCGGTACGTGCTGATACATATTATGCCCCTAATCCTTCTAGCGCTTCGGCAATAGTATTGGATTCTTTTTCTGTCGTTTTTTTATAAGTATTCCAAGAGGTCTCATCCCAAACTTCCAAACGGTTATATAGGCCGGCTACAATTGCTTTTTTCTTCAGGCCGGCAAAAACTCGCAAATATTCGGGCAAATTAATGCGTCCCTGCGTGTCAAAGTCTACATCCATGGCACCGGCCAAAAAATGGCGCGCCAAAGCGCGATCGTTGGCTTTGTTAAACGGCAGAGCAGCCATCCTGACAGCAATCTTCTCCCATTCTTTTTTGGTATAGATGAATAGACAATTATCCAAGCCCTTAGTGACTACCGCACCGCCCTTTAAGGCCGCACGAAACTTAGCCGGTATAGCTAACCTGCCTTTGTCATCCAGAGAATGGGAGTATTCGCCAATAAACATATATTCACCACTTTTTACCACTCATCACCCTATGTATACATTTTACCCCACTAGAGTTTAACCCGTCAACACCTCAGAGCCCGAAGAAACTTAAAAAAGGCCATATTTAGCGATAAAAAAAAGACCGAGATAGATTCTCGACCTTTTTATGGGCTATTTTTTTACTTATCCACAGGGCTCAAGAGCCTTTTGGCTTGCCAATGTTAGGCTCGGCAGTATATGCAGGCTCCACTATTTGCAGGCCTTGTATTGATAAAACTTGACCCGTTTGATCGGTTACAGGAATTCCCAGAGCATAAGCCAAAGCATTGGCAGTCACGATGCCAATCCGCAAGCTGGAGAAGTTACCCGCGCCGTTGGCGACACCGATGCTATTTAAATCCTTAAGGCCTAATTTATTTTTTTTCAAAAGTTTAACGACAGCCGGCAAGAGCTTTTCTCCTTGTTGGCGAAAAGCCTCGGTTGCGCTTTGGCCTATCAGATTGCCTTTGGCATCTATTAAAGATAAATCCACATGCAGATTGTCGGTTGTGTCGATGATTAATTTCATATAGGGCTATATTAGCATATAAACTGGATTTGTAAATTATGCGAAATGAATAAAAAAAACGGGTCCAGGATCCCTGCCTGCGCAGGGATAAAAAGAAAAAACGGGTCCAGGATCCCGGACGATCCGCCAGCTGGCGGACGGGATAAATATTAAAAAAGTCCCGAATTACTCGGGACTTTAATGCTAATTAACCGTAAACGCTTTGGTTAATACTAATTTTTTATCAAGATTGTCGGTGAGAGTCAAGGTGACTGAAGTCTGGCCGGCGCGGCTAAACCGCTGGAATACTTCCCGGCCATAACGCTTGTAGCCATCGGAAAATTCCCAAACAATAGACTTCATACCGATCATGGCGGTGTACGAGAGATTATCAACCGTAAAACGCGCATCGACTCCTACTCGAACCGGCAGATCGATGCCGACTTCGGCTCTGATCGGCAATAATAAATTATTATTCAGAGGACCGACAAAGCCTCCGTAAAACGAACACCCTATCAAACCGCAATCATCGGCACGATTCAAATTTGGCTGATAAACAACCGCATAAGGATCGTTGCGCCCCTTAATGCTAGCAATACTGGCATTATTCGGGTCATTGCCGTTCATATAATTACCATAGTTCAATAGCACTTGGACCGCGTCATAGCGAGATAGAGTTATCTTGTACCTAAAATAATTCATCCTGCCGGGATCCGGAGTCTGTATGTCATTAATCCGATAAAGCGAAGCAACGCCATTTATATAAACCATCGCCCAAGGACGCAAAGAATCCAGATTGGTTCTCGAACACCAGGAAGCTGGCAGATAAACAGTATAAATCAACGAATCAGGATTGTCAGTATTCTTAACACTCCAGGCAACGGCGGAATTATCATCAACTCCGATAACGTCCAATGGGCCTTCACGATTACAAGCCAGTATTGACAAGGCGCACAGGCAAAGAAAAAGCATTCGCCATTTCATGATATTTCTCCTATATATTAATAGATAATTTTTAATGTACTATTTTAAATTAAAAGACGGATTGCCAAAAATTGCAAGCCCCGTCGGCGCAGCAACCAAATAACTAAGTTGCTATGCCGACAGGACTTAGGCCGCCGCCTCTCTCTCGACCAATCCGCCTTGTCCGCGATAAGACATTAGCATCGCGCCGGCAATCTCATCCCAATCGAATTTGGAGGCTACACGCAATTTTGCGGCAACAGTTTTTTCTGCCGCTAACTCCGGCTCAGACAAGATGAAGCGCAATTTTTCACGCAGGTCATCAACGCTCTTGTTTTCAAAAATAAAGCCGGTATCGCCGATAGCTTCGAGATTTTCTGAGATACTAGAAACTAAAACCGGCACTCCCCTCGACATAGCCTCGAGCAACGCCAAGGACAAGCCTTCTGATTCGGACGGCTGGACAAACAATCGAGCGTTAGCATACAGCTCGGCTAAAGCAGAACCCGATTGGCGGCCGGTAAAAATAATCTTAGACGAATCGCCGGCCAACGCCTTAAGCTCATCGACATAGCGATCGGTAAAAGCACCATCACCCACGATCACCAAAGGCAATTTGTTTTCGGAAAGTTGATTATAAGCGGCAATCAAATGATGGACGCCTTTGTGCCGCACCAAGCGGCCGATATAGGCAATATATTGCCCTGGTTCCAAGCTCCAAGCTGATAATTCATCGGCCCCGACCGCATCATAATGGTTGGCGCCATTAGGGATATATAACGCTTCCAACCCATATTCAGCGCGGACATAGTCACGCATGGACTCCGTTACCACAACCACCTCATGCGAAAAATGACACATAAACTTTTCACCCAAACGCAAGAACCAACGGCTAAGGCCGTTCCATTTCTGATGCTCGTAATCACGGCTTTGCAAAGTAGAAACAATCCTGGTTTTAGGCGACAATAATCTAGGCAGCCAAATCACCAAGGCCGGACCGATGCTCTGGAAATGGATAACATCATACCGCTGCCAAACAGCATGGACTACCGCCAAGAAAGAGTGGCTGATAGCATCCAGATGCTTGGTTTTGATGCTTGGCAGGCTAACCAACTTGACTCCATTGTAATTGGTCAGTCCGGGAGCCGTGTAGTATGGGCGCGTATAAACTACCGCCTGCACTCCGCGTGCAGCGATTCTGACAGCCAAATCCTCGACGTAACGTTCAACGCCGCCGCTTGTGGCCGGAATGCCTTTTTGTCCGATAAAGGCGATAGTCATATTACTGGTAATATAATTATTAATTAGGTTTAACGGTCGATAGTAAAGCCAACGCTATAATTGGCCTGAGAGCTGGTACCGATAGCTTTGATGTCAACACGGCTGGCGGCAACGGCCGGCACCGGCAACACTTTAAAGAAGCGGCCGTTCTTGTCGGCAGTAGCGCGATATGAACGATCGGCAAAATTGACGATAACCTGCTCATTAGGCCAAAAGCCGGTTCCTCGAATGCCGATTTCGGCATAGACGGTAGCATGCGCCTTATCAACTGATAATGACACCGCTTCATTCACCAAAGCCTTTGGCGTAGCGCTGCCTGCTTTAGCGACAGCCAACAGATTCATATTGCTATCCAAAACTAAAATATTGGAATTATTAAAAACCACAACTTTTTCTCCCATATCAGTCATTACCGGATTGATACCCATCGCCCAAGAACCGTCTATCTTTAAGTCACGGTCTTCAAAAGCGCGCACAAACTGGAAGTTTCGCTGATTAAGCTTGGCCACGGTTGTGCCATTGGAGATATACAGATATTCACCATCACCGGACAAGGAAGCATCATAACCAAAACGGCTATCATGCTTAAGGCTCTTGTAGACATTGCCAGTCAAACTGATTTGCTGCAATGATTGGTCGTCCATGACATAAACCATGTTTGATTTGGCGTCATAGGCGACGCGGCGATTGGCGCTAGCGGTATTGACCAGCAATTGAGCCGATCTGACGACGGCGCGAAACTGGCGATCGAAAATTTCCAACTTGTCATTCTTGATGTTAAAAATAAATTTCCCATCAGACGAAAGGCGGATATTATATGGATTGGTATTATTGGTAACGGCGTAATTGTCAATCACCTGCAAATCCTCGCTCCAAATCTTGACGCCCTTGGAACCGATTGTTACAACATGGCCATTGGCGCGATCCAACCGGCCGAACCAATCCCAGTTAGTGCTGGCCACCTTGGTGACTAAAACAGGAGAATTGAAATCGGCTAAATTGTATTTATAAAGCACATTGCCGCTAGAAGCATAAGCGTATAGACGGCCGCCCTCTTCGTTCAAAATGATATCATTAAAAGTATTGGTCATCATGTCCGCTTCTTTCACCGGGTTGAACTTAATCAATGGCTCCAAGGCGCTGCCGTTAAGACGAAAGATTTCAGCCGAGCCGGTATTGGCAGTAGCCACATACAGCTGATAATTATATTCGAAAGCATCGCCGGCATAGTATGCGCCGGACTTGCTTAAGCCTTCTTGGCTACCCCAGATTAGAACTCCTACGACTGCCGCCATAGCGACCAAAGACAATTTGATTTTAGACATAAATATTTTTAAAATTGTTGCAGATAAATACTATAATAAAGCAAAACCTTAGCACAAAAGTCCAAATGTGTCAATGGGTCTGCCTTATGAGCTAAGAATTAAACAAAAAAAGAAAAAGGTCGTCACTAGACAACTTTTTTCTTTAATATTAGGAATATTTTAACTATGGCGCTAGCGGGTTTTACTGCGGCTATACAACCGGTACAAAGTAAAGGTTTCGTTAATATTGGCTATTTTGACGATTATTAGGTCAGAATCTTTCAATTTACGAGTATTTAAGTAGACCAAATCCGCATCCGACAACTTAAAATTATAATAATAAACAGGAATGCGGGCCGCCAGCTTGGCATAAATATTATTCATATTAATATCAGTCAAAAGACCGACAATCACCATTCTTTGCGGGAAAAACAGTTTATCTTGATAGCGAGTCACGATAACGCTATTAGCCGGCGTCAAATCCAAGACGCTTTTCCATTCTTGGCGTGAGGCCAATTGACGGCTAGCGCTATAAGCCAAACCTTCGTCCGAACCATAATAGACAAAAAATATGCTCCAGGCAGCGATTATAGCCACAGTCGACCAACGCAAAGCTGATCTGATGGCAGGCTTGTAGCCCAACTTAGCTGCACAAACAATCGCATAAGCGGCTAATGGGATCATGCCCAAATATAGCGGCAGCCAATATCTGGTATAAGAATTGCCGATGGTAAAGGAGTTAGGATCTGGATTGTCATAAAAAATCCAGCTGCCATAATAAAAAATCAGAATCGGTGCGATAATCAATAAACACAAAATATAAATCAATTGTCCGAAACGGCGACGGCGCCAATTAGCCAGCCAACAAGCAAAGCCCAAGACGGTCATAATAATCAGCCAAGGAAACATCTTCCAGAAATAATAATAACTCATCTTAAAGCTATGGTCGGGGCGAAAACCGAAAACAAAAATAGCCGAGTTAAGCTTCTCCAGATAATCACCGGCTTCTACTCGATTTTGCGCGATAGTCACCGGCGCCTTTACCACGCTGGCTACAGCCGCCCTGCCGGTTGACACAATAGCGCTAACCGACTTGTCCATATTAGGATAGCCCGATGCCAAAGGAGAATTATACAGTACCTGGTTCCAAAAAAAGACTGGCGAATAGGCCACTACGGCAAAAAATAAGAAAAAGATGAGCTTGACCAAACCGACTCGCCGCAAGTTAAATAGCCATAATACGATAAACAGAGGCGCTAGCCATAATAATTCCGAGGTGCGCGTCGCCACGGCCAAACCGATAAAAACACCGCTGACAGCAGACAACAGCCAGCCAAGATAAGGCCGAGACCTGCCAGTCTGGCTGAAATCGGGATAATCAGAAAAGCGCAAAGCAAGATATAACCCAATCAAAAAGAAAACAACAAAAGGCACGTTGTGGAAAAAACTATGGCTGGAAAAATAGATATAGACCGGAAAAAAAGCCAGAATAACTGTCGCCACGGCCGCCACTCTTCTGTCGAACAGCCGCGCCACCAACAAGAAAAAAAAGATTAGCCCGATAGCCGCTAAGACCGGCGTAATATAAGGCAAGGCTGCTGCGCCGAGGCCCTTGGCTATTGTGCCGTAAATAATAGGCAGGCCAAGAAAGCTAACCGGCTTGAGCAGCGCTCCATCACTGCGGAAGCTGCGCGGCATCACTATCCCCTGCCCCAACAAGTTGTATTTTTCCCAGAACATCAGCGTGCCGTTTTCGGCATATTGTTTGGCAAACAGATAATTGGCATTTTCATCAGGACTGATCCACTTTACAAAACCAGCGTCCTGCGTAGTATAATTATATGAAGCAGCCAACAAAAAAAAGCCGATGGCCAACAATGGCAGCCAAATCCATTCTGGACGGCGATAGAGCGTGGACAATAACCGATAAACTTGTTTCATAACCACTATTATAACAGCTTGAGCCAAAATTTCCTAGGCGTATTATAAAAGACCGAACACAAATTCGATCTTTTTAATTTTCGTTTTATCAGATTAGGCTTCTAGAGCGTTGACGCGCATCTGCAAACGCTTGATTTCTTTCTTGATTGACGCGATCTCTCCGGCCATCACAGCCAAATCTTCTTTGGCCATAGCCTCCAAACGAGACACTCTAGTACTTAAATCGCCTAACTCCGCCTTAATATCACGCAGTTCACCTCGTATATCGCTTAGCTCGTTATGGATATTAAGCAAGTCTTGATGAATAGGCGCGAATTTTTCATCAAATTTTTGTTCGAATTTGTCGTCTATCAATTGTTCGATGCCAGGCAACAAAACCTCCTCGGTGAACCGAGCCAAATCATCATAAGTTAAGGCTTTGTTATTATTTTCGGACATAGCGCAAGTTTATAACTAAATCATAACCCTTTCGTTATAATCACTAGTAATTATATACTACAGATAATTAACTTTCCAATGCGTTGACGCGCATCTGCAAACGTTTAATTTCTTTCTTGATTGACGCAATTTCTCCGGCCATCATCGACAAGTCTTCTTTGGCCATTTTTTCCAAACGGCTAACCCGCTCTCGCAAGTCATCCAAATCTCCCCTAACCGCCCTAAACTCACCACGAAATTCACTGCGCATGTCAGCCATTTCGCCTTTCAGCTCTGTTCGCAAATCAGCTATATCGCCTTTCAGTTCTGTTCGTAGATCAGCTATATCGCCTTTCAGTTCTGTCCGCACATCATTTATCATATGCTCGATTCCAGGAAACAAAACCTCCTCGGTAAACCGAGCCAAATCATCGTAGGTCAGAGCTGTATTATTTTCGGACATAAAGACAAAATTAATAATTGAATTATAGGCCATTACATGACAAATATCAAGAGAACAATCGCGCCAAAAATAGACAAAAAAACACCTCGTTCTGCCAAATGGCAAATCGGGGTGTTTTTATATATTTAGTGTTTGTGGTGGCTGGTATAGAGCGGCCTCTGGCCGGGGCGCTGCGTCTTGGGCTGGCTCCAGACAGACTTCTGCCCGAACTTTGACTTAGGACGATGCGGGGTGAATTCCAGCTGGGCTAATTCGATCAGCTTGATGCTCTTTTTGATCAAGCTTTCGATATTGCGGATTTCCTTGCCTTGATCAGGCGTGGCGAAAGAGATGGCCAGGCCGGTCTGCCCGGCGCGGCCGGTGCGGCCGATGCGGTGGACATAATCCTCAGGCGTGCTGGGCAGATCATAGTTGATAACCAAGGCAATGCCTTTGACATCGATGCCGCGGGCGGCGATATCGGTACCGATCAAGACGCGGAATTCTCCGCTCTTGAAGCCGTCCAAAGATTTGCGGCGCTGGATCAATGATAAATTGGAATGGATTTCAGCCGCCTTGATGCCCATAGCACGCACCTTGGCCGCGAGGGCCTTGGCGCCGTGCTTAGTACGGCTAAAGATGAGCACCGAACCTGTTGTGCGCTGCAGGATCTCCTTGACCTGGGCCAGCTTGTCTTCTTTCTTGATAACATACATTTCCTGCTCAACGCGCTCGACAGTGCTGCCCTGAGGGGCGACTTCGATGGTGACAGGCAGACGCATATGGATAGCGACCAGCTTGGCAATGCTCGGGGGCATAGTGGCAGAGAAGAGCAAGGTCTGGCGTTCGCGGGAGATCTGATTAATAATCTTGGTCACCTGAGGGGCGAAGCCCATGTCGAACATGGTATCAGCCTCATCCAAGACCAAGGCCTTGATGCGTTCCAAGCGGACGATCTTGCGGTCGGCCAGGTCGATCAAACGGCCGGGAGTCGCCACAATCACGTGCGGATCACGCTTAAGCGCCACGATCTGGCGGCCGGCGGATTCGCCGCCCATGACAACTGCCGTGCGTAAATCAAAGAATTTGCCGATTTTGCGGAGGCTTTCGTCTACCTGCAAGGCTAATTCTCGAGTCGGGACTAAGATTAAAATAGGGCCTTTAATCTGCTCCAGGCGCTCCAATAGAGGCAGGCCATAAGCAAAAGTCTTGCCGGTGCCGGTCTGGGCGATACCGATCATATCGGTACCGGCCAAAACATGCGGAATTGATTTTTTCTGGATCGGCGTCGGGGTCTTGAAGCCCAAACGGTCCAAAATTTGCACCATTTTTGCGCTCAAGCCAAGCCCGTTAAAGCCGTCGCTTTGTTTTTGTTGTTCGTTCATAAAAAAATGACCCGTTTTCAAGCGGACCATAGGTATCATCGCGAGATTCGAATCTGTATAAATTAGACTGTATTTATATCACATATACTAAAAAAAGTCAATAGCTAAGCCCTTTTCTTGAATACAGCCTCTAATTGTCAAATATTTCTGCAGCCAACACACATTAATTATAACATGGCTCATTTTTGAGTGCAAAATGTTCTTTTGTGCCCTGCAGCAAAAAACCTTCTTTTGTTAATAAAAGAGATCAAAACCTGAGTACTATATGCTCCTACAAATACAAATTACTACAAATGTACAAATCCGTACCTAGGCACGAAGTTCTTATTTGTAAATTTGTAGTAATTTGTATTTGCAGGAGCATGTCGCAAATTTAAATCATTAGACTCAAGTAGGGGCGTATTTAACTTAAAAAGACCTAAACTTGCGTGTTTTCTGATAAATGCTACCATATAGGCTATGCCCGCCTTATTACAAGTCAGCAACCTGGAAAAGTACTACGGACCGCAAAAAATCTTTGACGGCCTGACTTTTAGCGTTAATACCGGCCAAAAAATAGGCATTATCGGCCGCAACGGCGCCGGCAAATCCACCCTGTTCAAGATTATCCTAGGCCAGGAAACAGCTGATAACGGCACGGTCATGCTGGGGCCCGAGGCTCATTTGGGCTATCTGCGCCAGGAGGAAGACTGGCGGGCGGACGAAAGCGCCCTGGATTACCTATTGCGGGTCAGCGGACAAGAGGAATGGACGGTCAAGAAACTGGCCTCCGCCTTCGAGCTCAAGGGCGATGTCTTGAACCGCCCCGCCCTCAATCTGTCCGGCGGCTGGCGCATGCGCCTCAAATTATCAGGCATGCTGCTGCAACGGCCTAACCTCTTTCTATTAGACGAACCTACCAACTACCTGGACCTGAACACTCTCATCCTGCTGGAAAATTATCTTAAATCATATAAAGGCAGCTTTTTGATCATTTCCCACGACCGCGAATTCCTCAAGAAGACCTGCGAAGAAACTTTGGAAATCAATGCCGGCGGCTGCTATCATTATCCCGGCCCGCTAGAAGAATATCTGGCCTTCAAGGAATTGCGCCAACTGGGATTAATCAAGGCCAACGAAGGCCTGCAGCGGCAGCAAGAGCATCTGCGTGAATTCGCCGAACGCTTCCGCGCCAAGGCCTCCAAGGCCAAGCAAGCCCAAGCGGCCCTGCGCAAGATAGAAAAGCTGGAAGCCAAGCGCATTACTATCGAGCACCAGGCCGGCATCACCCGCATCGTCATTCCGCCGGTAGTCAAACGCAAAAGCATGGCGCTCAAGGTCAAGAATCTGACCGTCGGCTACGACAAACCGCTGGTCAGCCAGATCGTCTTCGAAATGCTGTTCGGCGAACGGCTGGTCGTCTTGGGCCAGAATGGCCAAGGCAAAACCACCCTGCTCAAAACCCTGGCCGACCTACTCCCGCCCTTGGCCGGATCATTCCATTGGTTTTCGGGCGGCAAGATCGCCTACCACGCGCAAGAGTCCATGGAAGTATTGAAGGGCGATGAACAAGTCGGCATCTACCTGCGGCGCCAAGCCTCGCCCGACGTCAAGACCGAAGCCGTTCTCAAGATGGCCAGCGACTTGCTCTTCAACGATCGCGACCTGAAGAAAACAATCGGCGTCTTATCAGGCGGTGAGAAATCACGCTTGCTGCTGGGCGGCATCCTGCTATCCAAGCCGGACATCCTGATCCTGGACGAACCGACCAGCCACTTGGATTTTGAAACAGTCGAAGCACTAGGCGTGGCGCTATCCAAATTTGCCGGTGCGATCATCTTTACCAGCCATGACCGCACCTTTACCAATCTATTGTCCACCGGCATGATCCAGATTGAAAAAGGCCTGGCCCGCCGCCGTTTCCAGGACTACGAAGATTATATTGCCGAACTGGAACTCACATTGGGCGCTAAACCGGAATCCAGCGAAGAGAAAACAGACTCCAACGGCCGCCAAATATATTTGGAGCAAAAAGCCAAACAAAAAAATCTGGCCCAACTAGAGAAAGAATTGGCTCGTCTCAACCAACAGCACGCCGAGCTGATGTTCTACTTCACCGACCACCCCACCAACTACACGGTCGACAAAGTGCGGCAGCTGGACGCGCTCAACGCCGCCATCAAAGAGGCTGAAGAACGCTGGCTCAATCAAGTAAATTAGAAAATACCTACTGGCAGGTTTGGACTTAAACATCGGTAATGTTAGAGAAGTGATAACTGGCCGTCTTGGCATCATTAGACAGTAACATCAAACTTATCTTTCTTTTTGATATAGCTGTTTTAGCACCAGAGAAAAATCTGGCAATCCAGCTATGTCAAAATCAAAGAGAGCTTCGTGAACTCTGACAAATCTTACCATTTTTTCTATAGGAATATTTGTCCTTCAACAGCACTCCGCCCGCCTCGCGTCGACGCAAGTCGAGGCGGGCCGACTCTCTTTGCTTTTGACGCTGGATTGAAACGATTTTCCATGGTGCTTAAACAGCCATATCGTAGCTTTGGGGGAAAATACAAAATACAATACAAACGATACAAAATAAAAACCGCCGACTAGGCGGTTTTTATTTACCTGAAATATTTATTTATGCGTTTGGCTTCCTATACATCAATTTAGTGCCTTCACCGATGGCTAGGGCCAAGACAAAGGCGGCTATGCCCCAACCATAATGCCAGCTGTGCATTTCGCCGAAGCCGAACAACCTGGCCGCGGGCGCAAAAGAAAAAATAACAACCTGCAATATCAAAGTGCCAACCAACAATAGCCAAACCGCTCGATTGGGCACCATAATCGTCTTGAAGATATTCTGTGTTTCCGAACGGCCAGAGAGGATAAAGGCGAGATTGACTGCCACCACGCAGATGAAGCCGACTAGGCGCGCCTCTTCCAGCGGCCAATGCGTGGCCGCCCATATATAGGCGCTGACACAGATAGCCGCAGCCGCCAAACCTCTGATCATCGCCTTGATGATAGTCCGCCGATCCAAGATCCGTTCGCTAGCCAGCCGCGGCCGTCGTTTCATGATCCCCTTTTCTTCCGGTTCCATCTCAAAAGCGATACTGCAAGCCGGGTCAATGATCAATTCCAAGAAAACAATATGCGCGGGCAACAAGGCTATCGGCATACCGGCCAAGAGCGGTATCAATGACAAACCGATAATCGGCAGATGCACGGCCAACAAATAGCTCATGGCCTTTTTCAGATTAATAAAAATCCGCCTGCCCATACGCACAGCCGCGACGATCGAGGCGAAATTATCATCCAATAACACCAATCCGGCGGCCTCGCGCGCCACATCGGTTCCTCGTTGCCCCATAGCAACGCCGATATGCGCCGCCTTGAGCGCCGGAGCATCATTCACGCCGTCACCGGTCATAGCCACCACTTCGCCATTGGCCTTGAGCGCTTTGACCAGCTTTAATTTTTGCGCCGGAGCCATCCGGGCAAAGATATTGATCACGGCGACCTTCTTTTTTAATTGCGCCGGGGCTAAACTCTCAACCTCTTCTCCCGTCAAAATACCGGTGGCAAAATCCAAACCCAATTCCGTGGCAATATGCGCCGCGGTCGCCGGATAGTCGCCGGTGATCATCACCACCCTGATACCAGCGCCATAACACTGGGCAATGGCCGCCTTCGCCTCGGGCCGTATCGGATCGGCCAAACCCAACAGTCCTAATAATTTGAAATCGTAATCATGCTGGCTCGTTGGCAATTGCTTAGCATCCCAATTTGCCCTGGCTACGGCCATCACCCGCCGGCCAGCTGCCGCCAAAAGTTGCACTTGTTTTAAAACCTGTTCGCTCTCCAGAGCACTTAGATGACACAAATCGATAATGGCTTCAGGCGCGCCTTTGGCCGCCACTACCGCTTGGCCGTCATCAGTTGTGCGCCAAGCACACGAAACTGCCAACAATTTCTCGACCAAGGGATATTCCTTGGCAAAGCTCCAACCAACCGGCTGGTCGGCCCCTGCCGGCAAAACTCGTTTGGCCAAAGCCCGCATCGCTTTTTCCATCGGGTCAAAGGGATCAGGCGGGCTTGCCAATACGGTATACTGCACCAATTCCTGGAAACTGGCCGGCATGGTTTGGCTGTCCTGATTAATGGCAAATCGTTGAGCGCCTATAGACAACTCCTCCACCGAAATTTTGTTCTGAGTCAAAGTGCCGGTCTTGTCCGTACAAAGCACCGTGGCCGCGCCCAACATTTCGATCGCCGACACCCGCCTAGCCAAGACCTTACGCTGGGATATTCGCCAAGCGCCCAAGGACAAAAAAACGGTCAGCACTACCGGCAACTCCTCTGGCAAAATCGAGATAGCCAATGTCAAACCGGACAAAATGCCATGCAGTAGATCCGCCTTGGCCAAAAGATAATAACTAAACACTATCAGACAAGCGGACACCGCCACTACGGCAAAGATCTTGACCAACTGCTTGGTCTCCCGCTGAATAAAGGTTTGCTCCGGTTGTAATATCTTGAGCGATACGCCGATCTTGCCCATTTCGGTCTGCGCGCCGATCTGCAGCACGCGCGCCATAGCCTGCCCTTTGACTGCCAAGGTGCCGCCAAAGACAAAATATTCATGGCGATTTTCCAGATCAGCCGCCGGCATATCCTTATCCAGCCAAGCGTGCTTGCTGACTGGCAATGATTCTCCGGTCAACATTGCTTCGTTTACATTAAAATTGGTTTCTTCCAATACCAAAGCATCGGCCGGTATGCGGTCGCCCTCAGCCAAGATTACCAAATCACCGATCACAACATCTCTGCCGGCAATCCGCATTTGTTGTCCGCCTCTAATAACCAAAGCGCGCGGACTGGACAGATTCTTGAGCGCTTGCAAAGTCTTCTCGGTCTTATTCTCTTGGACTATTTCGATAATAAAGACAAAAAAAATCGAGCCTATCATCAAGATAGCCTCGGCCCTGCTGCCCAAGATAAAATAAACTGTTCCGGCGGCCAATAACAAAAAAATCATCGGCTGCTTGAAGATATCCACCAAGATCCGCAAAAAATTCCGATTGTCGGCCGACGGCATTTCGTTCGGGCCATCCAGTGCCAAACGCTTGGCCGCCTGTGCGGCACTCAAGCCCTGGCGCAAAAAATCTTTTGGCATACATTATTAACCTTTTCCGAAAAATGTAATTTTTAAATCCTTAGCTTTCTGCAACTCATCCAAACAGTTGCCTATGGCATAACCATTCTCTTTTAATTCCAGCAAAAATTTCTCAATTGTTTCCAGTCCATAGACATCAGCCCTAAGGTTGCCCTTATCAACTAAAGAATTTAAAATTAAACCGTACCAAGGCATATATTTTCGGTGCGCCGACTCAATAATCAACCCGACATAGACATCTTGATTTACACCTATCGTTTTTCTGATATCCACAAGAATACAAGCAAAAAAACTATCATTAGGAATGACGATTTTGTACAGCAAGCGATCGAAAATAATCTGGTCTTTATTGATTTGATACTTCATGAACGTTATTTAAGCATCAACAGATATATACCCAAGATGATAAAAATAATTGAAAAGATATTAACAGCCCGCTGGTTGATCTTGGCTTTTTCGACCGTGCCAATCATCACCTTGGGGAAAGCGGCGCCGATAAAACCCTTAAGCAAAGCGCCCCAACCCAGCAGAGTGACCAAGCCATGCGCATCCCAAGTCCAGCTGTTGCTCATAGCCACAGTGGCCGCGCCGACAATCAACGATAGCATCGAGAAGATAAAGACCATGCCCTTGTCGCGCATATCGGCCAGCAGTTCGCCATAGAGCTTGCGATTGACTAGCAAGCTGCCGCACAAACCGACCAGCATCAAACCCCAAAATCTGGCCAAGAAGATAAAGATGTCCATAATATTTTTAATTAATTAGTCTTTTTATTATACCATAATTAGCCAAATATAAAACCGCCTCATTGCTTGAGACGGCTTATCTTTGTTATTTATTCAGAAACTTGGTCCACCCCGGCCAATCCGCGTAAAAAATTTCCATATTGCTGGGCAAGCGGCTATCGATAGTCCGATAACGTTTCCGATAGTCCAATACACCTGTGACATTGTGGGCCAGGCAGATAGCGCTGGCTTCCTGCCAGGTGGCGATAAATTCTTTCTTGACCGTGCCCAAGACCTGGTCCCAGCCGGGCCAAAGGTCTTTGTAGAACTGTCCGGGATTAGAAGGCCAGCCTTGATAATCTTTGTAACGCTGCTTATAGTCAATTTTGCCGTTCTTGATGCCGGCTTCCCTGACTTGTACAACGAAGATATCGTAAGGCAAATATTTGCCTAGAATCTCGGCCCAGACAGTCCATTGCTTCTTATATAGCTTATAAGGCGCTGAATGCCAACCGGGATGGTCTTTATACTTGGCGCTGTATTCTGCTACCGTCTTGATGCCGGCAGCCCTAACCTCTAACACAAAATCAGCAAACGGTAGATAGGCAACGGTAGCGAATAATTCACTCCATCCGGTCCAGCCCTCACGATAGAACTTTTCCGGATGAGAGGGCCAGCTAGGGTGCAGACGAGCCTCGATCAGATACTGGTCATAGCTCTTCACTCCGATTGCTTGCACCTCTTGCTTGAGCTGCTCCAAGTTCAAAAATTCCTCAAAGTCTTCTATCAAGAAATATCCCCAGCTCCGCCACTGACCGCGATAAGCAGCCGCGGCATTAGGCTGTGACGGCCAGCCGGCATGGCTGGCATAAGCCTCAATGTAATGTGCGTTAGACTTGATGCCTGCCGCTCTGACTTCCGCTTGCAATTGTTCATATGGCAAGAATTCCACTGCCGTCTCCGACAAGAACATCTTCCAGCCCGGCCATTCGTCACCGTAAGTCTGATCAGGTCTATAGGGCCAATCGCCGTGCTTCACCTGTTCTTCCAGATACTGCAGATTATGTCTAATGCCAGCCGCTCGGACTGCGATCTGCAATTCATCACAGCTCAGCAAATCCTGGCCGCCAAAGAACACTCGGGCTCCCGGATAATCCGCATAGACATCGTCCGGTGCGACCGGCAGTTGCCGGTCTTCCTTGTAACGCCGGCGATAATCATTCTTGTCCCTGATACCCAGGGCGATAGCGGCGGCCGAGGCCTCTTGCCAAGTGGCATAGAAGCCCATGCGGGCTAACCTAAGTATCTCGATGATATCAGTAAGCTCGTCGGAGAAATCAAAGAGGTAATTCGCTCCCGACACCGATAGTAGCGACCTGTCCGGGGCATTAAGAGTGTCAAAATATCTGACCTGCTCCAACATGCCTTGGATCATTAGGATGCGTTCACAGTTGGCTACGAAATCCAACACGACCACACGGCTCTTGTCTGCTTTGATGCGCAAGCCGCGGCCCAGTTGCTGGCGATAGACGATGCCCGAATCGGTGACTCGCAGAAAGACGACCATCTCCACATCCGGCACATCGATGCCTTCGTTGAACTTATCAACGCTGAGTATCAGATTGACCCGGCCATTACGGAAACGGCTCAGGTTCTCATCATTCTGGACTATCGTATTCTTGGAATGGAAAGTGACATAGGAACCCTTGTCCAATTGATGGGCCATAGTCCGCAGGTGATGGATATTCTCACAAAAGATGATACATTTCTTCTGCCAGTTGTCTGTGCGCTGCCTAATGATATCTAGCTGCTCCTCGCTGCGCTTCTTGATAAATAGCAGCTTGTTGACTTGATTGATCGAGATACGCCGCTTTTCCACGACTACTTCGCGGAACAAATCGGCTAAGACCTGTTTGTCCAGCTCGTCGCTCAAAACGTGATACTCGACCTTGGTCAGCCAGCCGTTGGCTATGCCTTCCTCAATTGTGATATTCACCGACTCTTCGCCGAACAATTGGCGTATATCCAGATTGTCCTGGCGATCCGGCGTACCGGTCATACCCAAGGAATAACGCGGAGCAAAATAATCCAGCACTTCCTTGAAGGTTGAAGCCTGGGCGTGATGCCCTTCATCGACCACAATAACGGCAAAGTGCTCTCGGTCGAACTCCTGATACCATTTCATGGGACTGTTCATCGACTGGAATGACCCGAAGACCACTTTGGCCATGCGGGCCTTATCCAGATTCTTGATCGAACCGAAAAAGTCCTCAAACTCCCAATCGTTTAGAGGGTCAAGGGTTTCCTTGTACTCCTCGTGCGCCTGCCGCAAGATATAATTGTCATGGCACAAGAACAAAATCTTGTCCTCGGCCTGCAATTCCAGGTCCAGCAAAGTCTGCAGCACAAAGGCGGAAACGACGGTCTTGCCCAATCCGGGCGCCATCACCATCAAGGCCCTACCTTTGGCCAGCAAATCCTGAAAAACCAGATCATGCGCTCGCTGTTGATACTCGTATAATGTCTTCAAACCTAAACTCCTTGTATTGTTAATTTACTATTTGGCCAGAAAATAACATTATTTTATGATTTTGTCAAGCTAGCATAATCCGAATCTACGAATGAATACCTCCCTAGCGGGAGGCAGGTACGAATCTACAAATAAATATACAAAAGAATGTCCGAAGGACTCAATACTTTTGACATTTGAGTTTTGACCCTCCTTCGCCCTGAAGAATACAGGGCTACGGGCGGGCATGCTTTTGAATTTTAATTTTATTTCCACCATATTTAGCCAGTATTAAACAAATATTAATGTATTGACAGATTATTAATCCGTGCTACTATAGTGTTATAAATACACTAAGCAATTCACATATGCCAAAACTAAGCAAAAATTTCAATATGGCCGCTATCGCTACCGATGTAGTGATGTTTACCGTGCACAATCAGCAGCTTAAGGTTCTGCTGATAGAGATGAAAAAAAAGCCCTTTGTGGGCTATTGGGCCACTCCCGGCGGCATGGTCAACCCCGAAGAATCGGTGGATGCCTCGGCCCAGCGCCATTTGTCCAACAAAGCCGGCATCAAAGACATCTATCTGGAGCAATTATACACTTTCGGCGATGTCGACCGCGACCCCTTCGGCCGCGTGGTGTCGGTGGCCTATTTCTCCCTGATTCCCGATGCCGACAAGTTCCAGATCAAAACCACCCATGATTATGCCGATATCAGCTGGCATAATGTAGACCATCTGCCCAAAATGGCCTATGACCACCGCCATATCATCAAAATGGCCCTGGATCGCCTGCGCGCCAAGCTGGAATATACCAACGTAGTCTACAGCCTGCTGCCCACCGACTTTACCCTGGCTGAAATGCAACAGGTTTATGAGGTAATATTAGGCAAAAATCTGGACAAACGGAACTTCCGCAAGAAGATTCTCTCCTTGAATATGGTCGAAAAGACCGGCAAGAAAACCGAAGGCACTGCCCACCGCCCAGCCGACCTCTACAAATTTACCAAAAAGTCCCCGCAAATAGTCCAGATTCTGTAAAAAAATTTAACTTTTGATAGTGTTCCAAATACACTCAATATAATCCTAATCCACCAAACATAATCCGAATCTACGAATGAATATACTAATCTACGAATTGGGGACGCGCACCATAAGCTTGGTATTATATTTGTAGATTCGTATATTCATTCGTAGATTCGCATTATCATGGACTTGACAAATCTCCCAAAATAGTGTACGGTGCGAAATCATTACAAATAGCTAACCTTAGCTTATTACAAGTTGGAAAGAGCGGTTCGACGATCGCCTTTCCTCCTTGCCCCAGTTGCTTAATTCCTAGGCCGCTGCGGTAAGGAAAGTTCATTAACAATCAATCATTAAAGAGGTGACAATCATGACCATCTTGAATCCTGACGGCTTCGCCTATGAAGTGGGACCATTGATCGGCTCGACTGAAAAGTTCAAGCTCTATCACTGCCCGCACTCCGGCTACAATGCCTGCATCTTGAAAATCGCAACTCTGCCCGAACACAACGGCATACTCGACCGCGAGGCCGACCTGCTGGACACTCTCAAAAAGGAAGCCGCCAAAGCGCAAGCGGAATTCTCCGCCCACGCCGAAAACGACAATGCCTTCTTGAACTATCAGCTGCAGTTTCCTAATCTCTTAGACAGCTTTATCGACCCTAACCAAGGCAAGCGCCGGATTAATATCCTGGATTTGTCCCTGGTGGCCGAAGAACTCCGCCAGCTCGTACCGCTCTCGCATATCATTAGCCGGGAAAAGCTACGGGTTGACCCGCGGACCAGCGCCTGGATCATGGGCAAGCTGCTCAAGCTCTTGGTCTTTACCCAAAGCCTGGGTATACACATCGGCAATCTTTGCCGTGACAATATCCTGATCAATCGAGAACAACACTATGTGATGATCTTCGATTGGAGCCAAGCCAAGATGAGCGATGATACGCTAAAGCCGGCAGAAGCCGCTATCGAAATCGGACAAGTGGCCCGCGAAATTACCCTGCTCTTAGGTGGCGATCCCATTAGCGGATTATTGCCTGACAGCGACCAGCTGACGGACAGCCGTTATGAAAACTATCTCAGGCATCTGGCCTGTTATGAAGAGACTGACGCCAGTGCGGCCCATCGTAAATTTTACGTACTGATCCGCGAACTCTGGCCCAATGAATTTTATCCCTATACAGCACACAAATTAACCGTTTTATAATTTATTCAGAAAAGGAAAACATCATGGGAGTGAGAACTCTAACTAACAAGGCCTACAAGGCTGTGGTATCACAAACAGCCCAGCGCGGATCAACTACCTACGTCGGCGAAGAACGCCGCAAAAAAGGCGAAGGCCTGCACCCGCTGGTCGACCCGGCCGGCTTCGGCACTATCAGATTTTCCAAAAGCAGAAAGAATGCCGTCGGTCCGTACTTCGTACTGAGCTGCGGTATTGCCATGCTTGAAGAAACCAGGCTGGACACCACCGGCTCAATGGGCAACAACGTATCCGTGGCCATGAAGGCACTGCCCAAGACTTACGATTTATTGGCCAGCGGCCCCAAAGCCGTGCTCGGACGCTATGACACGCAGATGATCACCAGTATTTTTGGAGATGCCATGGACGAATACATCCTTGACCGCTCACAAGCGGAGATGGATGAGAAGATTGCCGAACAGATGACGATGATGTATCCCGAAGGCGGCGGCTACGGCAACGGCGGCGAAGATCCCCAATACGGACTATTCGGCGCTGCTTACCTGACCAATGCAGAGATTAATAAGTACGGCCTCAAATATTATGACTTCACTATTACCGATGAGCCGTGCCGCGAATTTGTCACACTGGCCAATCTGAAGCGAGTTTTCGGCGATAATGTCATGGACAAAGTCAAAGAAAACGGCCATGAGATGAGCGAGGTATTCCTGCCCAGCACCAAAAAGATAATCCAAGACCTACAGAAGAACGCTCATGCTTTCTTGCTCGGAGTAGGGTTAGAAGGCTACACCAAAGATCAGTGGGAAGAGCTCTATGGAGCCGAATATGTCATCAACATCCCGATGGAGAATTCACGCACCGCCAAGATGCATCTGTTACCCGAACTCAAAGCAGCGATCATCGGACTGACCGAAGGAGTGCTCACTTTGCAGAACTTGGAAAACTACCTAGTAGAAGAAGCCAAGCTCAGTAAGGACGACGCAGCCGCTATCAAACGCGCTGTGGCCGGCATCCCGATCGGCGCCCAAGCGATCCTGCCGAATTTCGACAAGATCCCGCTGCGCGGAGCTACTTTTGCCATCAAAGATGATCTGGAAGCAATGACCGACACACCGTCGGCCAATGACACAGAATCATCCATGTGGTTATAGGAGCAAGCATGGCAGCCAAACAGATCTATCTAGTGACCGACCTCGGAGGCGGCGACGGCGGCAAAGGCGGCGTAATCCACAAATTATGCCACCACAAACATGCCCACACCGTAGTCAAGGTTGGCGGAGCTCAAGGCAGCCACGGTGTCCGCACCGGGTCCGGCCAGGCTTTCAACTTTAGCCAGTTCGGTTGCGGCACTTTCGAAGGAGTCAGGACGCATATCAGCAAGCTGATGGTTATCGAACCATACGCCCTGATGCACGAAGCCCAGAAGCTGATGTACGAATGGGGTATCAGAGACATCTATGACTATCTAACGATAGACCGAGACGCTCTCTGCATTACCCCCTTCCAAACCGTCGCTTCCCAGCTGATGGAGCTGGCCCGCAAGGACAAGCCCAAAGGCACAGTCGGCATCGGCACAGGCGTCACTATCCAGGACGAGGAGAATTATCCCGAGCTGGCAATCAGAGCCAAAGATCTGGCAAGTCCGGATCTCAAGGACAGGTTGCTAGTCCTGCAAACGATCAAGATGCGTGAACTGACCCCGATCATCGACCATGTCCAAGAACTTTGGACCGATGACCAGGACCAAGCCCGCGAGCTGATCGAGCTATTGGAAACTCCCAATCTGGTAGACCGCATAGCTGAAAGCTTTGCCCAGCTGAGCAAGTTGGCCAAGATCGTCGACGAACAATTCATGGTCGACAATATCTTGTCCAGAAACGGCACGATAGTAGTGGAAGGATCAAACGGAGTACTGACAGACAGATACTACGGCTTCCATCCGCACACTAGCAGCTTGCGCACTGTCCCTGACCAAACAATCAAGATACTGGACGGCCTGCACTACGACGGAGAAATCAAAAAGATAGGCGTTACGAGAGCCTATACTATCCGCCATGGCGCCGGCACTATGGTCACCGAGTCACCTCTACTGCTAGGCGAACTATTGCCAGGCAGTTCCAAAAACGACAACCGCTGGCAAGGCAAAGTCCGTGTCGGTCCGTTGGATCTGGTCGCTCTCCGTTATGCTATCAACGCTTGCGGCGGAGCCCAGAGCTTCCATGCCCTAGCCATCACTTGGCTGGACCAAATCATGAAAGCCGGCAGCTGGAGCTATTGCGACAGCTATAACAACGCTACCGACCCCGACTACTTTTCAGCCACTGGCGAAATCATCGTCAGCCATGGAAGCGGTACCGAGCAATACATACGCCAGGAAAGATTAGGACAGTTGCTAGCCAACTGCTCCCCTAACCTGGCTCGACTTGACGGCACCACTGTCCAACTGATGAAAAATTGCCCGAACGTCATCCAAGAAAAATTGAATGTGACCGTAGGTCTGACTACTGTCGGACCGACCGAACAAGAATGCTTTATCAAAATCTGAAATTAATTATTCACTATTTTTACAGAAACAGGAGAAATCATAATGAAAAAAGGTAAAGAAAAAACAGACGGAGCAACTATCACAGTTACACCAGACACCACAGCTACAGTTACCACAGCAGCGCCAATAGTTAACAATCTTGCTTGGAACGACCGCATCGGCAAATTCGCAGCAGCAGTCGGCAAAGACATCAATGAAGTAAACGCGGCCTTGGAATCCTTGGTCGGCGAACCGGTTGATGAAGCGCTCCAATATCTGGACAACGCCGAATCGACACCGGACAGCGATATCAAAGATGCCTTGAAGGAACTAAAAATACCTTCAGCCAAGATCAACATGCATCTCAAGCTGTTACGCAGCGAAAAGGCAGCAACCGACAATGGCGCAACAGTCACTGGCGGTGTCTCCCAAGCATCCTATTCTGTACTGCCGCAGCTTCCGGATGAAGCCTCATTCCTCGAAAGCTTGAAAATCGGCGGCATTTCCAAAGTCTCTCAAGCAGACATCCTGTCGGCAGTCGTAGCCGCTTTGGCCAATTCGGTCGATATCTACGATGTACCGGAAAAAATCCTGGTCAAAATGGAAGAATATGCCAAGACCTTGGATGAACCGGTAAAAGAAGATTATTATGAGATGGAAAAGATGATCACCAAACAAAAGTACGGTGATGTCCTGACCGCTCTTAATCTGACCAGCAATTATGTGACTGAGAAGAAGAAAAATGAATTACTAGGCAACCTAGACACAATACTCTGGCCAGCCTTACACAGCTTCCAATCCCAGTTATCAGCCTGGCAAGATTCCTGGGTTAAGAGTTTAAATAACCCAGGCATGATGGTGGCAATAATGACCGGTGGTATGAGTGGAGTCAAGATGCCAAGCGGCTTAATGGAAGCCCCTGATACAGCTTCAATCCGCGCAGCAGGCGAAGAAGTGATCAACAAGATCAACAAAATCTTTGCCGGTACCGGCATCCCCGTTGCTAGAGCACTGGCTCACAATGCTACCCGCATTATGGGACTACTCAACAACCCGAGCTTACCGGTCCAGATCAATGCACCTAACAAGGACGTCATGCTCAAGATGCTGGGTATCTCCGTCGGCGCCGAAATCGTCCGCACCGAGCAGAGCTTAAAGAGATACACCATGTCCATACTCCAATTGAATTCAATCGGACCGGACATCGAACACATGTATCTGTCATCATTGTGCCAGTTAGGCGCAACGATTGCCTGGGACAACTTTAACACCACACCCGGCACCCGTGCCGGCATCGGCGTTAATGTCAATCGCTACAAACAATAGAACGCAATGTTCTAAGTAATAAAAAACGGACACCATATCACATGGTTGTCCGTTTCTTTTTTATCCCTGCCCGCCAGCAGTCGGGTTGACTCCGGTAGGCTTGCCTCCCGTGAGGGAGGGATCCTGGATTAGTTTCATTCTGTTATTCTTTCTCGCAACTTAAAGTACAGACATTCCCGCCTTCCTTGTGTCATTCCCCGTCCCTAACGGGAGGCAGGCGCGAAGGCGGGAATCTAATCACTGGCAGTACATCACGACGTAGATTCCCGCCTTCGCGGGAATGGCATATCTAAATATTATAATAATACTTCATAATCGGAAAGACTTATTAGCGTTGGAAAATAGAAACAGAATGGAAAGATCCCTGCCTCCGCAGGGATAAATCGAAAAAAAGACCGCCCCGAAATTTATCGGGACGGTTGGTTTTAAACTTAGGGCAAGAATAGTTTCTTGATGAACAGCTTGCTGGCTAGCCAGCGGTACCCGGAATCGTAGAAGCTGCAATCAGCGTCGATGTGCTGCGAATTACGCGTACTAATACCCCCGCGTTCGGGATAGAGGCGTGAGTAGCCGTAATGCAGCAAGCGATACTGCAAGACATTGCGCTCCAACTGGGACAAGATGAACTGCTTGGCCGGCAATCGACAAATTTCCCTATCACCAGGCAATAGATAATTGGGCAACAGTTTATTGAACAAATCATTAATTGTCAACCAATCGCCGAACCAGGAACCGCTCAACAAGTGGGAAGCGCGAGAATTATCACCCAGATAAGTATCGACTTCTTCGAAGTCCTGCAACAGCCAGTTTGCGCCGTCGGCTTCCAGCCAGAAATCAATGACCGAAGCTTTAAGCTTGGACTTACGCAAGATGACAACCAGTGAATGGTGCAGATAATCACGCAAAGCGATATCCGTACCGGGCTTAAAGAATACTGCCAGGTCAAAATCGGAATTGGCATTGCTGTAGCCCAGAGACTGTGATCCGCAGATCAGCATCGCCAGCAACAAATGTTGCGACAATTGCTTGTCCGCCCGGATCATGGCCAAGATGCTGCCCAGCTGAAGCTGTTGGCGTTGGCCTATCTGTTCGAACAAGGCATGCTCATCGTCGACAGGGAACAAGCGGCCGCCACGGACCAGGCCGAAACGCGACCAGCGGTTCCGCAACATTTGCAGAGCCTCGACTACTTCCGGGGTATCATTTACTGCCAGCCGCACCAATTGCGATGCAAAGGCGTCAGCCATGGTTTGGGCATATTCCACATCCATCTTGGCTCTATCTTCCACCGCTATCCTCAGGCCGTTGATGGCCATGGATAACAAGATAGGACGTTCGCAAGTGTCCATAAACTCTTGCAGTTCCGTCACTTTGATGTGGCCGTTGTCCAGGTTAAAGGCGATATAGCCAGCGTAACGCTTGATCAGTTTCCCGATTTCCCGTTGCGCTTCCCAGACTGCTCGAGCCTCCGGCTTGCCGTTTGCCAGCCAGTACTCCTGGATATTGTAGATAACCGATAGGCTAACCGCTACCTCCAGATTCAGATTATCAAGCCACTGGCCGTCATGGATTACAGGAACAGCGAAGCTTTTCGGAGCCTGATATTCAGCGCGGATAATTGTTGCCAGATTAACTAACAATTTGTCACCGCTATTAGACATCAGTTCCAAATCATCAGCCTTCAGCTCGCCCAGATCAGAAATAACCATAATGGCATCAGCCAAACTATTGCGTAGGATTTCATCCTTGCTATCCATAATTAATGTGATGACCTGAACACAGTACAAAAGTCCTCTCAAGACCAAGAAAGGCGCCAGATGAGCCGCTTTGCAGACCATAGGCAATGGTCCAGTTCGCAATTCCGGCTCCGGGATGTCGCCATCCACAAAGCTGGCACGGATATCATGCTGTGACAGTAAACTAAACCAGGACTGCATATAGGCATCACAGAAGTGTCGCAGCGCCACAACCAGTTCGACTGAGCTAGTCCTCCATTGATCAAATGGAATCAATTCCAAGGGCAGATAGAGCACCAAGCGGCTATTGTAAGTATCGGCTAGCAGAAATTCAGCTAGTTGTTCGTACATGGCTATAGCACGGTCCGGCTTGACTAAACGCGCATCTATGGCATCAGACAGCTCCATATCTGCTGTACGCAAGGACGAATAGACCATGTTCATAATCCGGAACAAATCCAGACGGGACTTGGCTTTTTTATAGATTATCCGGTCACTAACGACCTGATCAGGCCAGACACTACCGTCATGCCATAGAGTTAAGAATTCGCTGCGATGGACCAAAATGTCCACGGCCGGAATAAACAAAACATTTTCTGAATCGACTTTCCCCATTGTTTTACCCTTTAAAATGTAATGAACTAATAATAATTGCCATAAATGTACAACAAATTAACCATTTTGTCAAGGTTTTGGCGCCTGCTGAATCCTTGACAAAATAAGGAACATATGATAGAAATTAGGTAAATATTAGTCGTTATTTACAATTTATTGGAGCAATCATGGAAACATTCATTTTTATTGTCGTCATTGTCGTTCTTATCTTTTGCGCTATCGGTTCGGAAGACGAGATGGCCTTCGGCGCATGCCTAGGCATAGCCGTAATATGCCTTATCTATCTCTTGATCCATATCTTTTCCGGTTGGAGCATCTTCACAGGCACGGAAACTTCCAGAAAAGACTCATCGCAAATCATAGAATATGTCAAAACTGGATATAATAATATAAAAATATTTTTTACTTAACATTTATTGGAGATCTCAATGAGCAAAGAAGAAGACACAGACATCATGAACTTAGCCAAAGCTTTTTTTCAGAAATATAAGCTTGATGATTCTGAAATCAGCAGCTTAAAGCCACACCCGCAAAAGTTTTTAGGAATTTTTCCAAAGGTCAATAATTGCCCGATTTGCGATTCGCCTATTAACTATTTCACAGTAGTTAACAGCAAAGGCGAATTTCCTCTAGCAACAATTAATCAAAGGAATATGAACAGAGGAGGCTTTCTTGAGAAACTACCAAGATTTGGCATCTGCCAAAAAATGCACTATATTTCTTTATACAAAGAATCTATATCTGCATATGGTGAAGGCGCAACCGTTAAAAGATCTGAAGTTTATACAAAAACAAACAAATCATTCAATTACAAAGAACAGCTTGCTTGCTGATTAATGTTACCGTATAATCCTCGAGTTGCCAGAAAGGCAAACCGAGGATTTTTTATTCTATTTTTATATTATTGGCAGTAGCCGGAATATCGTGACAAGTTATGATGTAGATTCCCGCCGGAGTCTATCCAATCTTTGGCGGGCAGAAATAAGACTAATAAAAAACGGGCATTAAAAAAAATCACACAAGCTAAAAATTCACAAAGCATAAAAAGCCACCCAAAAATAAGGTGGCTTTTAATTTTTAATTCGCCTTAGGGCTACCCCAACAATTCCTTCCTGAGATAGGCCTCTTTCTCGTCCGAGACATCATTGATGATCATAGCGAAGGCCCGCAGCTTAGTCAGCTTGATGACGGCTTCGCCGGCTGCCGGATTGTCCCGGTAGTGCTCCATGATTTCTCCTTCCGCTCCGCCGATATAGGCTTGAGCTTGAGCTAAATCCAATCGAAGCACGGCATCCTTCAGGGCATCACCCAAATCATAGACTAAGGCCAGCTCGTGGTTATTGGTCTCGCCCGGCCGCTGCCAATCACTGAGATAGGCTTGGCCGTCCTCGGCATATTTGATATTATCCAAATTGGCATTGCCATGGACGAAGGCATAATCATCATCGGCCAGCTGGCCCGCCTCGATGGCCGGACGGAAGATCTGCATCTTGGCCGACACCACCGCCTTGAGCCGTTCATCGCCGGTATCCTCCAGGATATTCTCGGAATTCTCCAGATAGCCGTCAAAGTTGTCAAAATAATCCTCGAAGACCAGCTGTTCCAGTTCGGTCTTGTCGGCGATCTTTTCCTCGCTCATAATCTCTTGGATCATCTCGGTGGCCCGCAGCTTGGTCTGTAGCTTGAGCAAGGTAGCCGCCATAGCGCTGCCCTCCGCCTCGCCGTAGCCTTCAAATTTCTTCGCCTGCTCTTGCGTCTTTTTCAAAATATACAGATCCCCTGCCGCCTGGTAGCGGTTGCCCTCTACCAGCCTGTCAGCCGAGATGGTTTCGCCGTCGGTAAATTTGTCCAGCTTCAGGTTGATGATGATCTCGCGGTTCAGCCAGCGCTCGGCTTCTTCTTGATTGGTCAGGTCCCAATTGATATAATCCTTGGCGCGGTTCGGATCATAGGCCTCATCGACTGGCGCAATGGTGCGCAGGCTCAGATTCTCTCCGCCGCGCGCTACCTCCAGGTCCAAAAAGCGATCGTTTTCGTTTTCTATATCGATCTCATTTATTTTTTCAACCGCTTGCTTTTCGATGCCTGCATCAGCTTTGCCCATTTCCAACTTATCAAAAACAGCCTTGGTCCTCTCCCACAATTTTTGTCCGTAGCCCGTCAGCTGTTCGGATGGATTGTTTTTCTGTTCGACCGGCGGGACTGCCTTTTGGTTGAAGCCGCCGAATTGTTCACTGGCCATATTGTTGCAATTTAAAAAGGAGGGTTATCTAACCCTCCTTCTATTATAGATTCAATCAACCTGCTTAGCAACTTTGCGTTGCTACAGTAGACCTAAGGCCTTTGACCTCCATGATGCGTCGGAGTGAATTTGCCAATTCTTCTCTGAGCGGTCCGTAGGCTCTTTCGACTCCCATACCGATCAAGCGATGTGTGACGACATCATATTTGAATGCCACCAATTCACCGTTCGGCAACTTGACTTTGATGAAAGAACTGTTGGCCGGCCGATTTACCACCAAGAAATCCGCAACATTCCTGAAATCCAGACCGGCATCTTGCAGAGCCTTGAACATCTCGCAAAGCGCTGCTTTGAGATTGTCTCTACCCAAAGCCGCTCGGTCGAGAGATAGGATACTGCCCCATTTCTGCATAATCAGCTTTTCTTTTTCTGCTTGTGATACTTTTTCGGCTTTTTTCAAGAAGCGGGCGCGTTTACCTTCCGCGTAGTGCAGTGGATCAGAATCAATCCCTCTGCCAAAATTGTAAACCGCAATCATTCCGCCAATAGCTAGAATAAGCAAACCCAAGACAATAACCAAAAACAATGGAAACATGATAAAACCTCTATAAATTTTGAATAATACTATTAAATACTTTATGACTCTATTATAGCACAAACTGCTAAAAAAGTCAATCTGTAGTTAAAATACCTTTATTTTAGCCAAAATAGTAAAAGCCGCCCCTGTGGTAGGGACGGCTGAGATTTAAGATTGTATTAATAGGAACAAGAAGCCAGCTAAGGACAGGGACAAAGAAACGATATATGCAGCAGTATGCGCTCGAGTGGCTAATGCTCCAGCTATAGCCAAGGCCATAGCAAGCATCATAAAGACGAAGCAGATTCCGCCAGTGGCCGTAATACCAAACAGGATAGCGATCAAGCCCGCCATACCCGCCAAAAAGGCAAACAAAGAAACAACCCTACGAACTACCGCATTGCGTTCGTTCATAACTATGGATATTATCAGGAATACGGCAGCCATAATCCAACAGAAGTAAAAAAACTTCAAAGTCATTGAGTCTTCGTAGATTAAGGTCGCTTCTTCCCACATAGCAATCACACCGCCGTTGGTACGCATGGCATAAAGATTCTTGCCCTTATAAACCCGCTGTGGGAGGCCGAAATTAAGAGCGTAATAATCCGGCTTATCTGGCACCCAAGAAAATTTATCACTTCCTTCAGGATAATGGTTCAACTTAGTAGCTATCACTTGCTCGTGCAGCGGAATCTTACAGACTGTCTGCGCTTCGATCATCTTGTCTTGGAGATTAGTCCAATTCAAAACCGTATTGTAAAGGTAAATATGATCTAACACAGAATCGACTGTAACATTGCGATAGATCTGCTTGACTCCTGCCGGCAGCCGCTGGTTACTGGCGTCGATAATCTGCAAAACGATATAGTGATCATCTTGCATCTCCACCCTTTTGCGGCCGAGTAGACCATATTTGTTATAGATTTCACCGCCCTTACCGTCTGCCCTGCTCTGGCTTAGGCCATGCGGAGGCAGTGGTTCTGTTGGATTCCTCAGTATTGGTGGTATTGACAACAAAGGATAGCAGGCCAGCAAAAACAAAGTGGTTAACAGGACAAAATAAAGCTTTTTCACGTAAAACTCCTAAATACTGATAAATGATTAATTGTTAATGTAAGGCCTAAATTATGGGATACTTTAGCATAAATGTCAAGTATAGGCCCAATTTTAGCCTATTTTGGCCAAATAAATACCGCCCCATAAGGAGGCGGTACAAGACTAATAGTCGTGCTGTTTTCTGGCCGTATAATTCGGCGCGTCTTTGATATTGTCTATATCGTGCGGATGCGATTCATTGCGAGCCGCATCGGTCAGGCGATAGAAATCGACTTTGGCCTGCAGTTCGCTGATATTGGCAGCGCCGAGATAGCCGAGACCGGAACGCAAACCGCCCAAAAGCTGGACAATCACCTGGGCCAGTTCGCCTTTGTATTCGACTTCGCCTTCGATGCCTTCCGGCACTACCTTGTCGAGAGCGACCTCGCCTTGGCCATAACGCTCACGCGAAGCCTTGTTGGCCAGCATCGCTCCCAGCGATCCCATGCCGCGATAGATCTTGACCGCCTTGTTGCCTCGGTAATATTTGATGCCGGGAGCTTCATCAGTTCCGGCTAAGAGCCGGCCCAGCATCACCGTGCTGGCTCCGAGAGCCAAGGCAATGGTAATGTCGCCGGAAAAGTTAATGCCGCCATCACCGCAGACTGTCGTATGGCTGCCGCGCAAGGCTTTGGCGCAATTGTAGATAGCCGTGGCTTGCGGACAGCCGATGCCGGCCTCGATTCTGGTAGTACAGATAGACCCGGGTCCTTGGCCCACACGGATGCAATCGGCTCCGGCCTTGGCTAGGCGCTTGGCTGAATCCCCTTCGGAGACATTGCCGGCCATAATCTCGAAATCAGGATATTCCCGCTTGATATGCCCGATGATGACTTCCATCCGGCGCGTATCGCCGTGAGCCGTATCAATGATCAGCAGATCCGCCTTGGCCTTGGCTAGCAACTCCAAACGTTCGCCGATATCATCACCGACTCCGATAGCAGCCGCCACTCGCAGGCGGCCGTCTTGATCGATCGTATAGCCATGCGAATCGTCTTTGACTATCCTCTCGACATCGGCATAAGTATAGATGCCGCGCAACTGCCCGGACGGACCGAGCACCGGCAGAATCTTCTTTTTGTTGCTGCTCATGATGTCATAAGCACCGGCAACATCGATATCGCCATCGGCGCTGAGGACATCGGCTGACATGATCTGCGCGATCGTCTGGCTCTTGTCGCGGCAAAAATCGAAATCATTGCGTGTCACAATGCCGATCACCTTGCGGTCGCCATCGACTACCGGGAAGCTGAAGAAGTCATACTCCTTCTTGGCTTTCATAGCCAAGACCGATTCGACGCTGCGGTCCGCCTGGATACAGATCGGATTGGTGATAAAGGCATTGAGATGAAACTTAACCTTGGTCACCTGGTCAGCCTGTTCCTTGGGCGTCAGATTCTTGTGGATGGCGCCCATGCCGCCCGCCTTGGCCATGGCGATGGCCATCTTGGCCTCCGTCACAGTATCCATGCACGATGACAAGATCGGTATACTTAGCCCGATTTTCTCGGTCAATTGCGTCGATAAATCCACGTTGTTGGGCAAGACCAACGAATAACCCGTCTTGAGACGGATATCGCCGAAGCTTAAGCCCAGGCCCAAGCGGTCCATCTTGGCAAAAAAACCATCAACTTTACTTCTTGCTTTCATGATTAATCCCCCTTTGGTTTAAAAGAACTTATATTTTAAATTATTGTAATACTACAGGATTTTGGCTATTTGTCAACCCCGAAAAGCTACACCTCGGGGCAAGCGCTATCTCAGGGCGAGCTCCGAAAAAAACTCAACTTCGCTATCTCGGGGCGAGTCCCATCAAACACAACTTCCCTACTTCAAGGCAGGCCTATCAATCTTGCTATTAGCAACAACTGCAATTTATGCCAAATAATAAGTTGTGAAAATAAGAATGATCAAATACTGGCCATAACCATTTGAGCTATACTTGTGCCGTCCACCGCAAATCCTTGAATTTAATTGACCCTATTGTATTTATTTGTTATTATTATATTAATTCTTCAAATAGAAATGACTTTAAAATTTTTATAATCTTACAAATTAATTCAAAACTATGCAAAACAGTTTTGTTAAAGTAGCACGCTTGCTTTTAGGCTCATCTTTTAGCCTAGCAATCGCCATACTTTGCATCGGCTTCACGGCACAAGCGCAAATCAACCCAAGCGCCGTACTAGCCAAGCCGGCTAATCTTACAAATACCAGCATCCAAAATGCCGTGACATTAACACCTGGAGTAGGCAACGGCTACATCCTTAACCCTAATTTAAAAAAACTCAAAGACCAGTGCTTACGAACAATGGGCTGCACCCAAGATAATGATTGTACTTTCTTTGACTGCATCCCAGGCGAACCAGATTGGCAAGCGTCTTTCCAAGGTACCTGCGTTAACAATAAATGTGAATGCAATTTTGATGTTGTACTCAATCAGACTCCATGCCCAGCCCTCACTCCCAGATGCTCTGTAATAGTCGGTCCGAGCGGAGATAACACTGGCACCAAATGCAATCAATGCAACGACGCCACTGACTGCGCCGGCAAACCTTCCGCATGCGTTGGGATAAACCTAGTTGACTACAACCCGCAATGTTTAGCGGGACGCTGCAACTATGGAACTACCTACACTCAATGCGCAGTCGCCTGCGCCGTTGTCGATGGCAAAGCAAAATGCGTCGATTGCGCTACCGACAGCCAATGCGTCAAAAAGGTTGATTCATGTGCGACTCCTTATGACAAACAAGGCTTTAAGGCTATCTGCAATAAAAACACTTGCATCAATATTCAATCCAGCCTCACTAACTGCGGCAAACAATTCTGCTATCAACAAGACGACAAAACAAATGCCATTTGCGTAGACTGTGTAACCGATGGCAATTGCAAGAGCACAGACGCCAAGAAATGCGCCGCTAACCGCAAAAGTTACGACACTTTCAATGTCAAATGCCAAAGCCAAAAGTGCGTCGCGACACTAGATAAGAATAATCCTTGTTTAGCCCCCAATCCTTATTGCCAAAATGGAGCTTGCGTTGAATGCCAATATAATACCGACTGCGCTTCCAAAATCACCAATGCGGCTTGCGATTCTGAAACTACCGGTACAAACTACTCCTTATCCAAAGCTGTCTGCACCAATGCCAAATGCAATATGGACAAGACAGGCACTCCATTAATCTGCCCTAAGTCCGGTACTCAACCGACCTATTGCCTGGATGCCGGCGGCAAGCTGAGCTGCGTCCAGTGCAAAACCGACGCACACTGCGCCTTTACAAATCCCAATTTTGTCTGCAACGGCAATGTCTTGGAAAGTTACAATGCCACTTGCCAAAAGAATAATCGCTGCAATGCGAAAGGCACTCTAAAAGGAACTACTGATTGCAACGCCTTAAAGCTAGACTGTATGGCCGACAAAGGAAGATGCGCCTGTTCAAAAGACAGTCAATGCTCCGGATTACCAGACAAGCTCTCCAAGTGTACTGACTCATATCACTATTCAAAATTTGACAAAATTTGCGACAAAACCAACAATTGCAATCATACCGAAATTAAAATGACCTGCGCTACAAATACGGTTTGCACCGATACGGCCGACGGAGCCAAATGCACAGCTTGTACCGAAGACGCCAATTGCACTTACATGGCAGGTCAATCCCAATATCAAAAAGTCTGCAACGACAAAACTTTGACTAGTTATACTTTTGCCTGCCAGAAAGATGACAAAGACCCAGCCGGCAACCGCTGCATCGCCAATCGCAGCGACAATCCTTGCGTCAATGGCTGTTACACAGACAACAAAGGCGTCAGCCGCTGCAAGGACTGCACCTCGTCTAGCGAATGCACAAACCCTCCTGTATCTTATTGCTCGACCAAAACATCAGGCACTTACTACAGCCCAGGCACTTGCTACAACGGGTCATGCTCCTACCAAGCTAAAACATTATCCTGCGGCAATGTACCAATCACATACAGCTGCAAGAATAACAACACCAGAACAATTAGCGGTCCATCCAATAGTTGCCAGCTCCAAGGCTCAAACATCTATTGCGTGCCTGACACGCGATTCGAAGAATGCGTCAATTGCAAAAGGGTCGGCGCTCAAATAGTTTGCCAATACTAAGATATAAAAATCCGCTCGGGTCGAGCGGATTTTTTGATATGAAAACGCTCCGACTTTGCGTCGGAGCGTTTGAGTTATGGCTTGCAATAAACAATGATCGTCCCTACATCTTTGCTGTTGATAATCTTATTATCACCATAATAAAAGGCATAAGAGCCGAGATAGAGCGGCATTTGCTTGTGCTCTAATGTATTGGTCTGCCAATCAACACCATCGTTGGTGCTAGTAGCCAGCAGAAATGTTGGGGGCTTAGTCCCCCATTGGCTATCAGGACCGCTAATCTCGACTTGTAAGCCAGCTAATTCTACTAACGCTTTGTCCGCCTTGGACAAGGTCATTAGTGAGCTATATTGATAGCCCTTGGCCGCCAAATCTTCTTCGGCGGTTAACACCGGCTTATTATCGACCGGCGCAACTGTAAAGGGCTCGGTTTTAGTATTGCAGAAAGTAAACAGGCCGATTGTGCCCATTATTAGGCAGGCTATCAAAAACAGCTTGCTGCTAAGAAAAACGGATATTTTCACTACAAAACTCCTTAAATTGTTACAAAAATGTACTATATTTTGCTTATTTGCATTAAATCACATAGTTTACAGATTGTCAATAGTTCGACCCTTTCGACAAGCTCAAGGCAGGCAGTTCACTACTAGGGAATATGTCCTAATATTAGCCATTTGGGCCTAATTTTAGTATGAAAACCGCCGGCAAAGCCGGCGGTTTCTATCTTGCCCGCTACGCGGGCTT
>JBAXSE010000012.1:0-40065 GCA_037130845.1 Candidatus Falkowiibacteriota bacterium
CAGATTGAACATTTTGTACTCCTTCGGAGTCCAAAATGTATCTGAACTTATTCATAAATATCTTAAATCCTTTATTACCTTTTCTTTTTACCAATCTTTTTTCCATTTCTCTTGCTTAAAACAAACAAAAGCAAATAGACGACAAAATAGATAACTAACAGATAGCAAACAAACCTCGAATTAATATTTAAAACCTCATTTACGCTGTTATCAAGCATCACATCTCGAATAGTTTTTCTCCCCAACCAACGAATTGTTGGAGAAAACTGCAACATGCCTATAAAAATTAATAATGGTCCGATACAAGTGATAAAATATATCCACAATTTCACATTCGCTATCCTGTTCGTACTAATTTGAGATATAACAAAAGAAAGCATTAGGATAAAAACACCAAAAAAAACCTCGCCAGAAGTATAGTTACTGATGTTATAAACTACCATCATTAACAAAGCCAATATCGAACCGGCTAGCCACGTATTTTGATAATCTTTGAAAATGGTTCTTTTCAAAAATGCAATCAGTTTTTCCACATTTTTTTATATTAATTCAATAACTTTAAATCATTAAATAATTATAGCAAAAATTGGCCAAAAAAAATAGAAGTCTGACCGACTTATATTTAAACGAAATATATAACTAACGAGAACCAAATAATACCTTGGTTTGGTCTTGACCAATTAGATACCAGGCGTTTTGGCCGCCCAGACGGACGCAAGACAGGCCAGCTTGTTTGGCATCTGTGTTCTTACCTAGCTCCAGATCATAGGCTTTTCCCCCAGCAATCACCGTCAATTTGGCGCCGTCTATCAGGCACTGCCCTGCTTTGGGCCAGCCTTGAGCCTCTAGCTGGCTAAAAAGGGCTATTACCTGAGGTATGTTTAATCCCGCTAGCGCCTGGCCTTGAGGCATAAAGCCGGTAGGCGCCTTGGTATAGCGGTAAAGCTTATTATTTATATTTAGCGTCAATTCGCTTGCCTGTCCGGCCTCAAACTGGCTAATGCGGCGGCTGCGCCAATCCAAACCATCATAAGACAAGGGGTAGTTGATCAGATAACTATCCGGCCCTTGGCCGCTCTTAAGGTAGAATCCGGCAATGGTCGGCGGCAAAGCGATGGTTAATTCGAAAAACTTTTTGCCTTGGCGATAAAAAACCAGATGATCAGCCTTCTTGCCCAGACCCAGCTCATCCCCGCCTTGATCATTCGTGGCTATCACTTCAGCGGTAGAACTGGCTGCCTGTTTCAAGCCGGCCAGCAGGCCTTCGATCATCCCCGGCTCAAGGCTATAAACGCTTTTATCCAAACGCCAGCCCTTGCCATTCTTATCATAGGCACCGCTAAAGTCGCTGCTCGCGACTTCCAGCCTGTCAGCCGACGCAAAATCAATGTCTTGCAAGGGATTCTTGGCTTGGCTGCCTGTTCGCCCCAACCAACCGGGCAATAAAAATTGATAGGTCAAAGCGCCGCCCAACAATAAGCAGAAAACAAGCAGCAAGATATAATTTTTTTTGCTCATATTAGTATTCTAGATATTTGGTACGGCGGCGGCGGAAATATTGGATAATGCCGGCCAAAACAACCAGACAGGTCCCGCCTGCCAGATTGAGATAACGCATCCAAGCGATGCGGGCGGCCGATAAATCTCCCAGGGGGTGGCTGGCAATACTCTTGGCGCGAATAGCCGACAAACCATCCTCTTGCAAAGCGTAGTCAGCCAGATCTTGGAAGAAAGCCAGATTAGCCTGATTGGCGGAGACAAATTGATCCTTGGCAAAATCGGCATCACTGACCACGATCAGTTTACCTTTGCCGGCTTGCGCTTCGGCTGCCAAGGCATACGATCCAAATTGACCTTGGGCATCAGGAGTCTTATCAGGCTCCAGGCTATAAGAACCTTTGGCCGGCCAAGCCTTGGCGCTGGTGTTAGCCAAAACTTGGAAACTAGAACTAGCCTGGCCGGCGCTAATGCTGGCGGCCCAAGGCAGGATGACGCCCTCTAGCTTGGCAAAAATCGGCTTATCAGGATTAAAGTTGGCGGTCGTCAATTGCGGCCAGTAGGCATAAGGCAAGCTATAAGACAAATAACCTTGGCCGAAAGAAGCTACGCCGGCCTGAGAATCCAAGACTAGCGATTTGCTCACTTCGACGCCATGACCGGCTAGCCATGCGCCAAAATTGCTTTGATTTGCGGCTAACGACAAATTCGATTGCACCAACTGGCTATCATATAATGCCAAAATATTATGTCCGCTATTTAAGTAACGATCCAGCTTGGCCAGATCGGCCGCGCTAAATTTCTTGGTGGGATCGGCAATCACCAAGGCCGAAGCCTTAGCCAGGCCGGCCTCATTTTTTAAATCAATATTCTGATTAGTATAAATTTTATCCAGGGCTTGGCGAGAAGCGGTATAGGCATCAAGATCGGCGCTGTAACCGTCCAGCCAGCCGACCGTTGACATATTAGCGGCGGTTAACTTTTTGAGCGCAGTCGTCAACTGATATTCCAACAATGAAGCATTTTCAATCATGGGAATCACTTCGCTTTTGCCATGATAACTTAGTGCAATGCCGAAATACCCATTGGCCACTTCCAATTTATCGCGACGGACATCATTAAACTGCAGCTTAGGGATTCCGGCAGCCTCTGCCTCTTTGCCATCGCCCGGGTCCAGATATTTGATGCGGAAATTACCGCCATAGCCGGCATATTCGTTTAATAAATCGGCAACTTGCTCACGGGTTACACTGAATTGCGGCGGCAGATCCTTGCTAAAATAAGCCTTGGCTGTCACCAGGTCCGGCAGATCCCTGACCGTCTGCTGGCTGTAACGCGAAATAGAGAAGGCCTTGTTCTCGGTCAAATCAAAACGCCAAGAAAAACGCCAAGCAAAAAAATTAACCAACACAATGATACCGATGGTCAATGTGACGGCTATTATTAATTCTCGTTGGTTGTTATGTCTGATGTTTTTCATGTTATTTGAAAACTTACCATTTGCGGGCCTCCAAGACTCGCGCGTTTAGCCAGAGGAAGAAAAAAGTCATAGAGAAAAAATAGACAAAGTCTTTGGTATCCAAGACGCCTTTAGCCAGATTGGCATAATGATTAGCCAGCCCCGCGCCGGCCAGAATCTTGGCCGCCAAATCAGGCATACCGGATAATACAAAACTACTGCCGGCCACCAAGGCCAAAAAGGCAACCACCAGAGTACCGACAAAAGCAATAATCTGGTTCTTGGTCATCGCCGACATAAACAAGCCGATAGCTAAGAAGATCAAGCTGATAAAAACAGCTCCCAGATAGCCGCCGTCAACCGGGCCCCAATCCAGACTGCCCATCGAGGCGACCGAAAATGGGATATTCAGGGTCAAAGCCAAGATTAACAGCATAAAAATAAATGAGCCGATAAATTTGGCTAATACCGCCTGCCAAGTGGTAATCGGCAATGTCATCAGTAATTCGAAAGTGCCTGATTTTTTTTCCTCAGCCCACAGACGCATGGTCAAAGCCGGCGCCAAGAACAGCAATAGCCAAGGCAACAAATCAAAAAAGCCGCGCAAGCTAACCTCACCGACCAAAAAGAATGGCTTGAAAAATAACCAATTGACGATTACCAAGAATACCGAAATCACCACGTAGGCAATCGGCGAATTAAAATATCCGGCCAATTCTTTCTTGACCAGGACGCTGATAGAGCGCACGGCGTGTGGATCGTTAATTATCATATGTTTTGCGTCAATTGGCGGAAGCTGTCTTCCAGCCCATGGTTTTGCGGCGCGAATTCCACTACCGGTAAGCCGGCTCGGGCCAGCGCGGCCGCTAATTGCAGGCGCTGTTCTTTATTCTTGAATATTATCTTGTAGGCTGCCAGCTGAGGATCTTCTTGCTCGGCAGTCAGGCCATAGCTAGCCAAACATTCCGCAACCAGCGATGGTTCGGCCGCCACCTCCAAATAATATTGCTGGCTGGCAGTCAGGCAAGCCAGTTCATCAGGCGTACCCTCGGCCACCTTCAAGCCCTGATTAATAATCACGATGCGATCGCAAATAGCGGCAGCCTCGGCCAAAATGTGCGTAGAGAAAATCATGATTTTGGTTGCGCCGATTTCTTTGATCAATCCCCTGATTTCCACAATCTGGTTAGGATCCAAGCCGGCTGTCGGTTCGTCCAAGATCAAGACCTCCGGATCGTGCAAAATGGCCTGCGCCAAGCCGATACGCTGCTTGAAGCCTTTTGACAAATGAGCGATCGGACGGCCGATCACCTTGTTCAAGCCGCAGCGCTCCGCCACCTCCTTGATGCGCTCCAACTGATGTTCGGGCAACAAATCGCGCATCTCGGCCATGAACTTAAGATACTCAAAGACTTTCATGTCATCATAAAGAGCCACATTTTCCTGCAAATAGCCAACCCTCCTTTTGGCCGCCTCCGGCTTGATGGCGATATCGAGGCCGTCTAACAAAATCTGTCCCGAGCTGGGATACCAAAAACCGGCGATGGTTTTCATCGTCGTAGTCTTACCGGCGCCGTTAGGCCCGAGCAAGCCCAGAATTTCACCGGGACGAGCCAACAGATCCAACTCTACCAAAGCGGCTACCGATCCAAAATGCTTGCTGACTTTTTTTAATTCGAGCATAAAACAAAAACTACTGCCAGCCTCTGCTAGCAGCCTCCCTGGTAAAAAATTCAATTTAAAGAGAAAAGACGGGCATGCAATTGCTTAGCTTCCTGATCGGAAAGCTCGGCATAGACCGCCCGCAGAGTATAACGAACAATATTATCTGCAAGAGGATAAACATCAACTATCGACAAATCCCACAACGACTCGCCAGCCTGGACAGACAAATCAATCAGCTCTTGAGCCAAAGACTGATCCGCGGGCCGCTCCCAATTGGCATCCAATACAACCAGCTTGCCGGTTAACTCACGTGCCGAATGAGTGGCGGATTGCAATTCCAACACTTTATCCAAATCCAATTCGAAATAATACAAATGGTCTGCTCGTTCGCGCGGCTTGAGCTGCGCCAAGATGCCAAAGGCAACGCCCTGGAGCATGATAGCAAAACTACAAAAGGGATTAGCCGCCAACGGCGCCTGTGCCAACGGCTCCAAGACTACACCCGTCACACCCAAAAACGACAATAGGCGCAACACATCAGCCTGCATCGCCGGCAAGGCGGGCTGATCACTGGTCCATAGGGCGCCTAAACTGTATAGCTCTTTGACGCCTGATAAATCACGGCCAAAAACCTTGCCGATTTCAAAGATACGGATCGGCCAAACCTGCTTCTTGTTATATTCGGCCAATTCGTTCAATAGGCCGGTGCCGACAGACTGACGCAAGGCCGGGAATTCTTCGTTGACGCTGTTTTGCGTTAGAATCATCTGCCAGTCGATCCAATTGGTCTGCTGGTTAAGCTCGGCTGAGACCAATGGCTGAGACAAAATTTCATCATAGCCCCAAGCAACCATAACATCCCTAATCTTTTCCTTAAGCAGCCAAGAAGCCGGCGTAATATCGGCCGTCACCGTCAAGGCGGGAAGCTGGTCGCTGGGAATTCGATCAAAACGATTCAAACGGATGACTTCTTCTGCCAAGTCTTCGGCCAGTTCCAGGTCCAGACGATCTTCCGGCACGCTAACACGCCAACTAAGCGGATCGATCATCTCGACCTCGCAGCGCAAATTTTCCAAAATTTCACGCACTCGCTCGGAGGATAGATCGATGCCGGCGATTTTGCCCGGCAGTTCTGGATTAAAATCGATAACAACTTCCGACTGAGGATCCGGATAATAATCAAAAACTTCGCCAACAATCTTAGCGCCGGTTTCCTGGGTCAATAATTTAATCAATAAAGAAAAAGCATATTCAGCGGCAGCCGGCGACATATCCTTGGATAAGCGATTGGAGGCTTCGGTCACCACGCTCAAAGCGCGAGAATTCTGCTTGATGATAAAGCGGTCATACACGGCCATTTCGGCAATTAGATTCTTGGTTGCCGGACTGATGGCAGCCGAACGGCAGCCGACAATGCCGGCTAACGCCAAGACATTTGCATCATCTACGATAACCAACTCCCCGCCCGTCAAGGCCAGTTCGCTGCCATCGAGCGTTTGAATATTGCGCTCAATCGGATTGACCTCCCAAGCCAAAGCGCCTTCTACCAGATCGCTATCCAGCAAGTGCGAAGTAAAACCCGTATACAACATGATATAATTCGACAAATCGACTAACAAATTAATGCTATTGATATCATAAAAAGCCAAGAAAGAAACTAGCCACTCTGGCGAAGCGCCATTGGCAGCGCCCTCCAGGCGTACGGCCAAAATCCTTTTGACATGTTCCACAGCCCGCACCGATACCGGCAAGGCAGCCGCAGAACTAAGAAACGATCGGCCGGCAGGCAATTCCAACGGCAAATGATAATAGGCAGCCACTTCGCGCGCCACCCCGATAACTGACAGACAATCGGCTCGATTCTGGCGCACTTCCAAACTCAACAGCTGGTCAGCCTCGCCCTTAAAAACAACTTGCTGAAAATTATCCATCATAAAGCCGGTCATAGTGAGCGCTTCGCCGACTTCTTGGGCCGCAGCAGACAAACTGGGCACTAATTCTTTGATTTGACTATATAAGATCTTCATGACTTTTGCGGTTTATAGGCAAGATTGCCGCCCAATAGAGTGCGGATATCGCCGATTTTATATTTGGCCATCACCCAACGGTCCAAACCCAGGCCGAAGGCAAAGCCGGAGAACTTGTCAGTATCAATGCCGGCCATAGCCAAGACCTTAGGATGGATCATGCCGGCGCCCCCCATCTCGATCCAGCCGACGCCTTTGCACAAAGGACAGCCGTCTCCATGGCAGGAAAAACACTGCATATCAGGGCCGACACCCGGCTCAACTTCGGGATAATATTTATTTCGGTATCGAACTACGACATCAGGGCCATACATTTCTTTAAACAAGCAGGTAAAAGTGCCGAATAGATCTTTGAGACTGGTTTTTTCCAGCACCACGACACCTTGATAATGATGGAAGATAAAATGATTGCTCTTGTTGACCTTTTCGTTGCGATAAACGCGGCCCGGGGCCACCACCTTGAAAGGCGGTTGGAAATTAGCCAGCGTGCGCGCTTCAATCGACGAAGTCTGGGTGCGCAATAACAAATTAGGCTCTTCGATGTAAATAGTGTCCTGCATGTCACGCGCCGGATGATCGGATGGCACATTTAGACGCTGAAAACAAAATTCATCTGTTTCAATCTCCCGTTCTTCCATAATACTGTAACCCATCGAGACAAAAAGCTGATTCATCTGGCGGATAGTGGCGGTAATCGGATGTAGATGGCCCAACTTAATCGGTTGACATGATAACTGTTCGGCTTTTTTCTTAAGAATAGCCTGCATTGCTACCGCCGCCAATTCTTCACGCTTAGCGCGCAAGGCTTCTTCGGCTTCCTTGAGAGCGGCCTGCAAAATAGGTCCTTGCTCACGCTTTTCTTCCACGCTCAAAGCCGTCAATTCCTTGACGGCTAGCTTGAGTAAACCTGTTTTGCTCAGATATTTTTGCCAGACTTCAGCCAACTCGCTATCAGTCCTAGCAGCGGCCAAATCAGGCATGAATTGATCTAAATAATTTTTTGTCATGGTTTTATGGTGCAGTACAAAGATTAACGGAACACTTGGCGATACGGTGACGACACTGCGTATCCATATCATATTTATCTTTGTGTAGATTATTGACGCTTAGGCAAGCATTTGACAATGGGTCCAGCACTATCTGGCAATCGGTATCCATCTTGCAATAAAATTGGTTATTCCTATATTTGCGAGTTGGGTCGCGTAAATCAAAAAGCACGATTGCTACCCAAACCACTATAATCAACAAGAAAAAGATTAAGACTTTCTCTTTAAACGTTAGCTTGCCAAACATAATATTAAAAATAGCTCTAAATGGGCCCAGTGTTCAATATACTACATTTGGCGCACTATTTCAATCCCTAATAATTCTAAACCATTTTGCAAAATTGTCCTAATATTAAGCAACAAGCGCATACGTACGGCGCGTAATCCGCTATCATCAACCAGCAACGGCACTGTCTGGTAATAATCGTTAAACAGCTGGGCCAGTTCGTAGAGATACTTGGCCAATTCCGAAGGATTGGCAGCCTGAGCAGACTGCTCTATTTTTTCTTCAAACTGCGCCAATTTGGCCACCAACCTTGATTCCAACGCTTGCGACAAATCGCCCCCAGCGCTCAGAATAGCGGACGTTTCCAAACCGGACTTTGACAGAACGCTATTTATCCTGGCCGCTACATATTCCAGGTAGGAAGCAGTAAAGCCATCGAAACGCAAAGCTTCGTCGACATCAAAGCAAATCACTTTGTCTGCGCCCACCTTGAGCATTTCAAATTTTAGAGTTGCTACCGTCAAAATCCGAGCCGTTTCGATCATCTGATCTTCGTCCCAATCAACGTGGCGATCAGCAATCTCATTTTTGAATTTTTCAAATACCTTAAGATACAAATCGCGATAGCTGATAGTATTACCGGTGCGAGAGCTCATCATCCCGCTTGGCAGCTTAACGAAATCATAAGGCAAGTGCGCCATCTCGGCCCGATAACCCATTAATTCCAAAACCTTAAACAACTGCTTGAAATAAAGCGATTGGCGTACGTCCACCACATATAAAGATTTGGTCAATTCATGGCGGCGGAATTTCTCTTGCGCCAAGGCCAGATCAGCCACCGGATAAAGCGCCGTACCATCGGCGCGCAGCACGACCAAGACGCCTAAGCCGTATTCTTCCAGATCGGCGATGATCGCGCCTTGGCTTTCGCGCAAAATACCTTTTTTCAACAGCTCATCAACTAAAGCGCGGCCCGCCTCGATATACTCGCTCTCGTAATAATGCTCCGCGAATTCAATTTTTAATTCCTGATAGATAGAAGCGAAATAATCCAAGCTCCATTGGCGGGTCGTAGTCCACAGGTCGTAATCCTCGCCGGTGCGAGCCTCAATATTTTGCATGATCTGACTAACTTCGGCCGGACCCTCGGGTAAAATCTCCAGTTGCTTGACCGCCTCGACATAAGCCTGGCCTAACAAAAACCCCTTGTCCGCGCTGGCGTCTTCGGTCATCGGTACAAAACCGCGCTTGAGCGCCCAGATGGTCTTGGCCACATGGATGCCAAAATCATTAATATAAGACACCGGCCACACCTTAAAACCGGCGGCCCGATAAAGCCGTCCCATAGCATCGCCATAACTAATGTTGCGCAAATGGCCTAGGTGATATTCCTTATGCGTGTTGGCATTAGAGTATTCAATCATCACCTCCTGGCCCTCGCCTATCCGCTCGTTTTCGCCTGTTTCGATGTTGGCCAAAACTTCTTTGTTCCACTCGGTTGATAAGCGAAAATTAAGATAGGCGCCGGCAGCTTCCGCTTGGCACCAATCAGAGTTCCAGTTCGCTGCCAAATCGATAGCCAGTTTAGCCGGGCTAGTTTGTAGGTCCTTAGCCAAGACAAACAAAGGCAAGGCTAGATCGCCTAAGCTGGCATCCGGAGTCAGGATAAAGTCGCCAGGTTTGATTATATCTTTTTCCAGCTGTTGATTAAGCTCTGCGGCCAGCTGCTGTTTTACTTGTTTCCAAATATTCATAGGGGTTATTTATACAGCAATAATGCCTATTTTTTGTCTAAAAGTCAAATATCGTATACTTGAGTCAAATAATTCAAATTACTATAGCCATGCTCCTACAAATACAAATTATTACAAATCTACAAATATAACATAACGTTTGGGTACGGATTTGTATATTTGTAATAATTTGTATTTGTAGGGACCTACCGTAATATAACTCAACCTGCCTCGCCTACGACAGTCTAGGTTGGTATTCTACGCACAGAAGAAATCTGGAATATAAAACGCCCCAGTCTTATAACCAGGGCGTTGACCTTGAGCTGATCACTTGATAATCTGGACGGTAATACGGTCTACTAAGCCAGGGGTCTTGCGGATAAAGCTGGGCGAGAATTGCAATTGGAAATCCTTGATTAGTGGCTGGCTGGCCAAGTAGAGCTTCAACTGGTCTTCTTTTAAATTTATAATCTTCTTTTTGTCGATAATATTGTCTTGCTGGACGAGCGTGACTTCGGCGCCCATGGACATTTCGATTTCGGCTCGCTTAGCAGCTGCGTCAAACTTAACCAGCTGATAATCCAGAGAGCTATTGTCCAAGGCGACCAACTTCTTGTCCGTCGGCAACGCGGCAGTGATTGCCTTCTCGGCCAATGCCTTAAAATCGGCATCCTTAAAGGCTACTACCTGCACCGTCGCCTTGACCGTCACGGTAAAGCGGTCTTTTTCTTCGCCTACTTTGCTGTCTATCGTCGAAGTGGTGCTGCTGGCGACAATAGTCACTAGACGTTTGTTGAAGTCGCTATAAGTATTATCCACATCGGCCTGAGCCTTGTCAGCAACTTCTTGTTTGAGGTTGGCCACCGATTGGTCAAGCTGTTCTTGGGTGATTGTATTCTTGGTCTGTTGGCCAAAATGGATATCGCCTTCTTTGCTCATTGCGTAAATCTTGTCCTGCAAACCTGCCCACAAGCCGGGAATAGTAAACTTTTCCGCTCCTACGACATTTTCTTGGATTGGGTTATCGGCAAAAACTTCGGCCTCAATCTGCCCGCCGGCTGGAATATTAACCGAATTCTTCAAGCGGTATAGCTTGCCGCTGGCAGACAACAGGCGCGTATTAGCCACTAGCGGCTGACTCTTGTTATTGGTACTAATCAAGGTAACTTTGCCAAAAACCTCAGTGCCGATGACTTCGGTGCCGGAAATCGTATAGACCTTGCTTTGCTCCACCGCAATCTCCTTGACTAACCCGGAAACGGTCGGCTCGTTAAGGCCAGGTTGGCTGGCGCCATCAACTACGGTAACGGTCAGCCTATCTTTGATTTGTTCGTTTTTAAGGCTGATTAAAATATTTGTTTTGACGGCTGCAAAATAAAACACTGCCAAACCAATGACGGCCACCAGGAAAACAAAAGTGATTGCTAATTTCTTGTAGACGCCGACGGATGCATTGTCCAATGATGGTTGTTCACGCAGGCTGTCTTTACCAGACTGGCTATACATCCTGTCCAAGCCGCCGTCTTTGGGCTTACGTTCTTTGTTATCAAGCGAAGCATAATCAGGCGCCGCTTGCTTATCTTTGCCGGAAACGTATTCGGGCAAAGATAAATCGTCATCCAGATCCCCGTCTTCTTCTTGTTGCGACTTAGATGCAGGCAAGTTGAGCGATGGCTCCAAAGAATCGTCTTCTTCGTCGCTATAAAAGGATTTGTCGGCGGTCGGGGCTGGCTTCGCGAGAACAGTCGGCGTACGCGAGCCGAGAGGAGGAGCGACTGGCATGGATTTTTTCAAATCCACAACCATTTCCTTGTTGGTTGGCAAATTCGGCGCCAAACCGGCAACACGCTGAATTCTAATCTTGGGTTTGATCCCAACCAAAGATTTAACCGGGGCATGCTTGGCGGTTTTAGTTTTGGTGGCAGGCTTTTTAGCTGCCATTTTCTTAGACTTGGCTAGAGGCATAACGAATTTATTTAAGCAAAGTCATTATAGCATTTTTTTGACAACCTGCCAACTGCCTGGAACTCATCGCCGAATAATGCTATAATCTAAATATCTTTAAGAATGCTAATTATCATCAATATTTATGTTTGACCAATATTTTGCCGGCGCCAGTTGGCACTTTGTCGTATTAGGGAATAGCCTAAAAACTTATTTTTTAGCCTTGGTTGTTTTTTGCATCTTTCTGACCGCCACCAGCCTATTGCACCGCCTGATCATCGGCCGGCTAAATAAAATCTTCGCCAAAAATAAAAACAAATTGGTCGACTTTTCCGCCAGCCTAGCCCGACGCTTCGGTCCGCCTTATTACATTTGGTTTTCTTTGTATATGGCGCTCAAAACTTTGGCCGTCCACCCGCAAGTAGTGCGCTTCATCAATCTAACCATGCTCATCTGGGTAGTAACTATCGCGATTGCGATTGGAGAAAAAATTATTACCCGCCTAATGAGCCGCCACTTTGAAAAAGACAACCAAGCCAAGTCCTTTTTATACATTATCTCGCTTTTGATTAAAGTGGTCTTCTGGCTGTTCGGCGGCATCATGATCCTATCCAACTTAGGCATCAATGTAACCAGCCTGGTAACCGGCCTCGGCATCGGCGGTATCGCTATCGCCTTGGCGCTGCAAAACATCTTAGGCGACCTCTTTAGCTCTTTTGCCATTTACCTGGATAAACCGTTTAAGGTCGGAGATTTCATCGTCCTGGGCAATGACAGCGGCTTCGTCCAGAAGATCGGCATCAAGACTAGCCGTCTCTTAGGCGGCTCCGGACAGATTATTATCATCTCCAACAAAGAGCTGACCAGCGCCCGCATCCAGAATTTCCAAAAACTAACCGAACGGCAAGCCAAGATCCAATTACACGTCAACCTAGACACCGACGAAGCTGCCTGCCGCCAAGCTCTGGTTATCGCGCGCCAAGCAGTCGAGGCCCTGCCTGCCCTCAAATTTGACCACACCAACATTATCGCCGCCACCGACCGCTCATTGCTATTGGAAGTCGCCTATGCCGTACGCGGTGCCGATATGCAGCTCTTCTTAGACAACCAACAGGAACTATTGCTCAAGATTACAGCCGGCTTCGCTCAAGCCGGCATCAAACTGGCACCGCCCCTCATCGCGACTGTTTCTAAATAAAAAATAAGCCTCGTTAACACGAGGCTTATTTTTGTATTAAGCTAAAATTAGTTATCTACCTGATTAATACGTACATGAGCTGGGAATAATTTTGCTAATAATTGCATTCTGCAGATACCTGCCGGAGTCGACCCGACTACTGGCGGGCGGGTATAAATCAGGGAATTATTTGCGCTTGAACTTGACACTCAAAACAGGTTCGTATTGTTCTTCATGTTGACCGACTATCTCCACCAATTCGCCTTTCATGATATTGCTCAGCGCGATGTCACTCAGTTGGACATTCAGCTCGGCCATTTCATTTTTTATTTCATCCAATTTATTGATCTCCGGTCCGAAGTCTTTTTTTATAGTATCTTCTTGCGTTTTCTTAGCGGCGCGGACTTCCTTAGCCTTTTCCGTCAATTCCTGCAATTCGCGGGAATGAGTCATGGCATCGCGGAAGCTGGAACGCAATATCTTTTGTTCCTGTTTTAACTGAGTTATTTTGTTAAAGATTTCTTGTGGATTCTTCATACGATCTATGATTTATATTTATTAAACATTGGCATCTTAGCAGATATACGCCACAAAGCCAAGCTGCCATAAATACAAGCAATTTGCCTATCTATCTAAAAATAGCCGCCAAAAAAAGCGGCTATTTTTATAATTATAATCAGATTAACGCATCTCTTTAGGCTTTTTCAAGCCTAATATTTTTAATACCAGCGACGCAACATCCTTAAGTCCGGCATTTTTCGGCAGACTCAGCTTAAGCCCGCTCGTCTCAGGCGCAACCATTACCAAAGGCACCGGATTAATTGTATGGCTGGTCACCCACTTAGGACTTTTATCCTCGGCGTTGCCATGATCGGCGCACAAGATTGAAGTATAGCCATTGGACAAGCCGCAATTGACAATCTCATTCTCGGCCTTGTCTACGCTCTGCACCGCCTTGATAATCGCGGACTTCTTGGCCGTATGCCCGACCATATCGCAGTTCACCAGATTTACCACGATAAAATCGTAACTTTGTTTTTTGATTTCAACGCACAGCTTAGCGGCAATATCATAAACGCTCATTTCCGGCTGCAAATCATAGGTAGCCAAATGAGGCGATTTAATCAAAAGCTGCTTCTCGCCTTTGTACGGCTCTTCTCTTTGGCCGTTAAAGAAAAAAGTGACATGCGCATATTTCTCTGTTTCGCTGATGCGCAATTGCTTCATTCCGGCATCGGCGATAACTTCACCTAACAGATTCTTGGCTGTAATATTCGGAAAGGCGACGGCTGCCGGCATCGGCTGGTAATACTGCGTCATGGCCACAAAGAACAACGGCGTTAATTTCCGCTTGAAGCCGGTAAACTTAGGTTCGATTAGGGCCTTGGTTAATTGGCGGGTCCGGTCTGTTCGAAAATTGACAAAAATAAAGCTATCATGCGCCTTGAGGCCGGCATAGCCTTGCGCGTGTTGCGGCTTGATAAACTCATCAGTGACTCCGGCTTGATGGCAAGCCTTGATTGCTTTTTCCGCTTCTGTAAATTTCGGTCCACCGGCCAGGGCAATGCAATCGTAAGCTTCTTTGGTCCGCTCCCAACGCAGGTTGCGATCCATGGCATAATAGCGGCCGCTGATGGTGGCAATCTTACCGAAGCCGAGAGCCTTAAGCTTGTTTTTGATCACTCTCACATGCTTCAAACTCTCGGTCGGCGGCGCGTCACGTCCATCCGTCATCACGTGAACATAGACATTGTGAAATTTTTGACGGCGGCATAAATCCAACAACGCCAGCAGATGATTGGTGTGGCTATGGACCCCTTGGGTTTGCACCAGCGCGATCAGATGCAAAGCCGTCTTATGCTGGCGGCAATTCTTAATGGCTGCCAAAAAGGCCTTGTTCTTAAAGAAGCTCCCGTCATCGATAGCCGATTGGATGCGCGGCAAAGATTGCTTGATAATCCGGCCAGAACCGATGGTCAAATGGCCGACTTCCGAATTGCCCTGATAGCCGGGCATCAAACCAACAGCCTCCCCGCTCGCCTTCAATAATGCATGTGGATAATGATGCCAAAAATAATCAAAATATTTAGGCTTGGCCGCGGCAATCAGATTGCCCACCGGATTGCGCCGATAACCCCACCCATCGCGAATGATTAAAATGACTGGATTTTTTGCTTTCATAGCTATACCAAATTATTATATTATACTAGCAGTATAATCCAGAAACCGGTTCGAAGCAACCTAAAATATCATCCGTTTAACTTAATAGAGCACAAAACAATCTGCTTAACTTACGCTTATATATTATTTTCTAAACAGAGCTTTAAACTTCAAGCATCGTCCATGACATTTCCATGGCTATAAATAATATGCTATAATAGATTAATTCTTCGTAAGAGAAATAATTAATCTCTATGCCCTACAAAAAACTTTATCGCTCGAGCCGCGACAAGATTATTGCCGGCGTCTGCGGCGGGTTGGCTGAATATTTTGAAATAGACTCAACGATAATACGCGCCGCTTTTATCGTTTTGACTTTAGCCGGCGGCAGCGGCATTTTGCTTTATATCATATTGGCTCTAATAACACCTAGCGACGTCAATCAAGAAGCAACGCCCCGAGACAATCTGAACGATCTAACCGGCAGCGTCAAAAGCCAGGCTCAAGCCATAGCCAAAGAGCTTAAACCAAAACGAAACCGGACAGCTGACAGCAACGAAGACTTGGCAATCCCCCGCTCCAGATTTTATCTAGGACTGATCGTCTGCTTTATTGGATTCATCCTGCTGATCAATAACTTTGTCCCTACCCAGTTTAACTGGTTCTGGTCGGCCACTGTTTGGCCGTTAACCATTATTTTTATAGGTATTTATCTCATTAGAAAAAAATAATATGCCAAAAAAAATCCTAAAAGCTTCAAGCAAAAAAGCGACAATCCACGACCTGATGCCGGAAGAACCGCAGGCTTTTGATGATTGGCAAACGCCTGATATCCACAATCATTATTACCAGGTAAACCGAAAACGAGCCGACTTCGGCAAGATCGCCTTTGCCGTCACGCTAATCATGCTGGGCTTTATCTATTTAGGGGTCAATCTGGGCTGGCTGCCGCCGGAAGTCAAACCTGATTTATGGCAAATGTGGCCGCTGCTTCTAATTTTCTTGGGCTTATCAATGATTACCGGCCAAGGCCTGTTATCAATATTGGCAGGCAGCGCCCTCACCTTGACCGTCTTGACCATGATATTATTACTGCTATTTAATAACCTGCCCAAGACCATCGCCACCAATCTAATAAGTCCTGACGTTTCACTATCAACCAATAATCAAAGCCCTACTATACCATTAGCTATCGACAAAAATTACCAGGCTCAAAGCACCCAAGCAAATATTACCGTCAATTCGACGCAGCTTGAGATTACTTCAAGTTCAAATAGCACTCAGCTTGTTTACGGCAACCTAAAAAACGGCAATTCATCTTTTTGCGGCAATTCCAATCTGGTCGGCAAAAAGCAAATCATTGACATCAATCTGCCCGCGCCCCAAGTCAATGGACTCACTGCGGCTCAACTCAGCCTTAATCTCAGTCCCGATCTAGACCAATTAGACTTGCTGGCCGTAGATTCTACTACCACCGTCAACACCTTAGCTCTTCCCGCCAACGGCCCCGCCAATCTACAGCTCGAAGGCGGACAAATAACTCTAGACCTAGCCAATACCGCTAATCTAAAGGACGTCCACATAACCGGCAACGCCTGCCAAATGACCATTAACGTACCGCCTAATCATGGGCTCAAGTTAATCGGCAAATCCACCTTGACGGACAATAGCCAAAAGCTAGTAGCCTCCGCTTCGGACACTATGGTTACCGATCATTATGAAAACGCCGCCTTCCAAACCACGCTTAACCTTAAGCTAACCGACTGCCCGATTACCGTCAATCAACAATAAATCAAGCAAAATAAAAACTCCCTCGCGTTATGAGGGAGTTTTTATTTTGTATTACTGCGCTTGGCTTGCGTTTAATTTTGTCCTGGTAGCAGGACCGATATAGCCGCAATAGGTGCCATCGGCGCACTTCAGATTATTCTTCTCTTGATACTTCATTACCGCCTTTTCGGTAGCATCGTCAAAGGTGCCGGTAACCTTTCCGGCATAGGTGCCGTCGCTGGCCAACAATGTCTGCAAAGCCTTAACGTCATCGCCGCTCATCTTGACGGTTAGATTACGCTTAAAAACATTTACTTGCTTAACCACTGCGGGTACAGCTTCCACCGCTTGCTTCACTGGAGTTGCCTTGCCACTATTCAAAACCTTGCGGCTGGACGGACCGACAAAACCGCAAAAAGTACCATCCGCGCATTTCAATTTGTTCTTTTCCTGAAAGGCCTTGACCGCGTCTTCGGTCGGCTTATCAAAGATTCCACTAGTATAACCGCTGCCCGCCAAATATCCCATACATGACAAGGAGGCTTGCAATTGCTTCACTTCTTCTCCCTGAGAATCCAGAGTCAAAGCTAATGACAAGGCTTTCTTCGGCTTACAATCAACGTTAACCTCGGATATGACAGCCGGCGCGACCGTTTCGGTTGCAGCAATAGTCTGATTGTTATAATAAGCCAAAGCTTTTACCCAATTCCACTCTTCACCGGTTGGATTTTTCTTGTAAACCTTTTGAAACTGCTTAAGAGCAGCGGCTTCCTTGGTTAAATCACGAACCAAAGCCTTATCCACACCCAAGGCGATTACGCCAAGTGCGGCCTGATCGTTAACCGTCGTTTGCGGTTGGCGGCCATAGAGTTTAGTAAAAATAACAGCCGCTTTCGCCTCTTGAGCTGCGTCAAGCTTCGGCTTGCTGTAGGTAACGGCGGCCGAGGCGATATACAAGGGCTTGCCGTCTTTGTCATAAAATTTGATATAAACAGTTTGCGGCACGTTTTCAATATCGGCTAATTCATATGATTTTTCGGCCGCCAATGCTTCTTTTGCCGGACTAGCGACTTGATTGTCAGCGGCGATAGCCATTTGCACAGACGCAGGGCTGGCCTTGATGCTTAACTTAACTTGACGGCTCGGCGCTATTCCGGCCCCGCCGTTGATTAACACAGAAAAATCCTTAGGATCGCCTGACAACAGATCGTTTGTAACCACCACCTTATTGCCAGAGCGCTGGGCATCAATATCGGAAATACACTTAATATAACTAACGTAATCATTAATCTTATCACAAGATTTGTAACTAACAGGGTCGGCTGGCGCACTAGCCGCTGCCACGGGAGTTGCGGAGGCCACAACCGTGACTGGCTTATAACCGCCAACCGCTACTGGCGTCGAAGCGGCTGCCACCGGAGTCGCCGCAGCTTGCGCCGGTACCCAGTCGGTGCGTAATTTATAAGTCAGACCTTCCGGACAATAAATATTGCGCGCGCAGTCAAATATCAATCGTCCAGACAAGATGCCGCCATCAGCCACTCCTTGGAAGTAGCCGTCTTTGTCAATCGTCACGCCATTAAAATTAATAATGCCGTACTTAGCGCTAGATGCAAAACCGGACAACCGGCCTTGGCCATCATTTTTTACCGAAAAATCCGGTGTCGCAAAATCGATGCGTTCGGTTCCGGCTAATGCATAGCCGGTAAGGGTAGCGTCATCAACCCTAACCGTTGTAAAATCAATAACGCCAAGCTTTTCACTATAAGCATAGCGATAAGCCGTGTCGATGCCGGCCGCCAAAGCAAAACCCGGGCCGAGCAACAATAAAACTGCCAACGAAGCGATCCTCCAAATAAAATTGTTTTTTGTCATATGGGTATTATTTTACCTTTTTAGTAATAATAACACATTTTAAAAAATCAAGCGACAATCCCCTATGTTTTAGCTACAAAAAAACACCCCGACACAAGGCCGGGGCGTTTTTTGTTTGTTTAGGCAATCTTGGTGATTTCAACCTTAGTGATCTGCTGGCGATGGCCGGCAGTCCGCTTATAACGAATCTTGTTTTTAAACTTGATTACCATGACTTTGTCATCCTTGGTCTGGGACACGATCTTGCCCTCAACCTGCTCACCCAAGAAAGGCTTGCCAATGGTAGCTTCACCCGTTTCGGAATCAGCTAACAATAAAGTTTCAAATTTTACCTTGTCGCCGGCAGCTGCATCCAACTTCTCAATAGAAAGCACCTGGCCTTCTTTGACTTTGTACTGTTTACCCCCGGTCTTGATTACTGCAATCTTAGCCATAATTTTATATTAGTGGTATTAATCTTAAGCTATTCTAACGTGCTTTACCTCTTTTGTCAACCCAGGCGAATCCAGCCAGCAAACCGACCATAATTATCAGCGCTACTGCCAACAACATCAGCTTGCCTTTTGACTGCAAAAATATAGCTAAACCGCCAAAAAGAGCCGCAAAACCATAAAAAACAGTCACGGCCTGCCTGGTCGATAATCCGGCATCCAAGAGGCGAAAATGCAAGTGCTGTCGATCGGCCGACCGAAAAGGATTTTGTTTCTTGAGCGTGCGGCGGACTATGGTCCAAGCGACATCCAAGATAGGGATACCCATAATCAACAAAGCCACGGCAAATTTACCGCCAGAGATTATCGACAAGACCCCCAATAGAAAGCCAATCAACAAGGCGCCTGACTCTCCCAAGAATTGCTTGGCCGGATACCAATTCCAATACAAGAAACCGGCGCAGGCCCCAGCCAAAACCAAAGAAGCCCAGGCAATGTCCGGCTGATACCAGCGCGTCGACATAGTAAAAATAAAGATAATAATACTGGCAATCACACCCACGCCGCTGACTAGGCCGTCCAGGCCGTCTAGCAGTTTGGTGGTGAACATCATGCCGAAGAGCCACAAGATGACCAGAGCATCAGACCAAACTACCAGATGCCTAGTGTAGGCGCCCAGAGTAAACAAAGGAATCTGCCATTGGTCCAAATAAATAAAACCGCCGAAAGGATTGGTTATTTTTTCTATATTCACGCCGCCCATCACTACTAAGACGCAGGCTAACAACGGAAAAATAAGTTGCAGGCTCGGCTTGAGCTTAAACTTGTCATCCAGAATGCCGCCGATAACCAAAAGCGTAGCTCCGGCCAAAACAAACAGCCAATGCTTGGGCGCCAGATTACCGACTAGCAGCTGTTTATACGTCAGTGATAAAACGGCCACAACGGCGATAAAAACAGCCACACCGCCCAGAAATGGCGTCGGCTTATCATGCTGGTGCCGGTCGCGCGGCAAATCCATCAGTCCCACCTTAGGCGCCAGCCACTGCAAAACACGCGCGCTGACAGCACTAATGATAAAGGCTAGGAGAAAGACGAAGAAATAGGACATAGAATATAATATCAAAGATCAAAAACATTGAGTCCTTCCCGAGGCAAGCTCGAGACAGGTCGGACAATTTTTAAATAAAGTGCGAAGCACTCCAAATTTTTGATATTTGATATTTAATTTTTGATTTTTATTACAGCTTCCTGGCCTTCTCCACCACTACCTCTCCGCTATCATTAATCAACAGATGGTCGCGGCGGGCGACATCGCCAGAAAGAATCATCTTGGCTATAACATTTTCTATCCTATCCTGCAAGAGCCGGCGCAAAGGCCGGGCGCCGAACTCCGGATGGAAGCCGGCAGCCGCTAACTTGCGCAATCCGGCGTCTGTGGATTCCAGAATAATCCCCTTAGCCTCCAATAATTTGGCTAGATGCGCAATCAGCATGCCGGCGATCTGCGTGACATTATCCAAATTCAACGGCTTAAAGACGATTACGCCGTCAAAACGATTAACAAACTCCGGCCGCAAGTATTTGATTAGCTCAGTATCCAATAAATTCTGCTTGATCGTTTCCAAATCAACCCCCTGCTCCACTGCCTGCTTAATTAGCACCGCACCGATATTAGAGGTGGCAATAATAATAACGTTAGTAAAATCAATCGTCCGGCCTTGTCCGTCCGTTAATCGTCCATCATCCATCACTTGCAAAAATAAATCCAAAACCCGGGCATTGGCCTTTTCGATTTCATCCAACAACACCAAGGCAAAAGGCAGCTTGCGCACCTTTTCCGTCAGATAGCCGGCCACACCTTCTGCCGAACCGATCATCTTAACAAGCGCGTCTTCGGACTGATATTCCGACATATCCAAGCGGATCATCGTCTGCTCATCGCCGAAATAGGTCGCGGCCAAAGTTTTGGCCAGCTCGGTCTTACCGACACCGGTCGGGCCCAAGAATAAGAAAGAAGCAATCGGCCGCTTGCCCTCACGCAGTTCGGCGCGGGCGCGGCGCAAGCTTTCGGCCACCATCTTGACGGCCTCTTCTTGGCCCACCATCCGTCCGTGCATTTTTTCTTCCAGTGCCAATAATTCTTGGCCTTCTTGCTGGCTAACCTTATTAACAGGGACCTTTAATTCCTTGCTCACAAAATCGGCGACATCATCGGCGGTCAACGGGCTATTTGCCCCTTTCTGTTGCACCACCATCGGCGCGACCCGTTCCAATAGCTTGATGGCCTTTTCGGGCAAATAATTCGTATGGTCAAAACGGGCGGTCAGGACCACGGCCTGCGCCAAGCTTTCATAAGAAAAATACGTGCCGTACTGATGCTCCAACCAAGCGACCTTCGATTGCACCATTTGGATTGCGGTATTCGGCTCAGGCTCCAGTACCGCAATCTTAGCCATCGCTTGGGCGATAGACGTGCCTTCGACATAGGCGCGAAAAGCTTCTTCACTAGCGCTAGCCAAGCAATAGATTTGCCCGTTCTCCAAAGCGCTTACCAGAATACCCGCCAAATCCAGACTGCCCTCGGAACCGGCTGTAATACCGGTCAATTTTTCGATATCAGGAAAATATAAAATGACATTACGAGCATGTCCGACTTCATTAATGATTTCCATAAGGCGATTTTCCGCTTCTGCTCCAGCGGCTCCACCTAATAGTCTGGCGATATCCACCTCTACCAAACGCTTGTCCTGAAAAGCCGGCGGAACTTTCTCCATCACCATCTGTTGGGCCAAGCCTTCTATCATGGCATGCTTACCGGCGCCGGTCGGCCCAACCAGCAAAATCCCCGGCTGTCCGCTAGCCATAGCCGTCAAAATGCTATTCAGTTCCGTATCGCGGCCCACGCAAATAGGCAAGCGTCCAAATTTGGCCTGTACTGTCAAATCGATACCGATGCTATCCAGCAAGGGCGTAGCCAAGGCTGTATAAGCACGATCCATGCCGGTACCCGGCTTGAAGCGCGCCATATGGGAAAAAATCTTATAATTTCGCAAGATGCGTTCGCTGATATTAAACCATTCAGCCAGATTAATCAGCTTCTCTTTATCAATGCTTGAATCAAATAAAATCTCTGCCAATTGGCTGTCTGATTCATAAATACCCAGAATCGTATCCATCGGCTCGATGGCTAAGCGATCATCCCAGGCAGCATTCAGCCAAGCGCCCAAGACGACTTGCTTCAAGCCGCGGCTATATTCACCGGCCCCGGATCCTGTTGGCAATTCTGCTATATGCCTGCCGATTTTAGCCAACAGCTCTTGGCCGTTAACCTCCAGGCGGCTCATCCAATTAGCCACTTGTATGCTGCCGGAAACCAAAGCTACAAATAAATGCGTAGCCGCCACAATCTGCTGGCTTTTAACCGCTTGCAAATAAGCCAGCTCCAAGGAAGACAAAAGCGGTTCACTTAAAAAATCGGCAGCGTTAATCTTGCGCTTTGCTTTCCAAGCTTCTTGCCATTCAATTTCTGGGCCAAATTGGGCGTCTTCGGGCAACCAATCACGCTTCTTAAACTTGTGGTCCTGCGCGGCTCGGCGGCTAAATCGATAAATAACAAACAGATCGACTAAAACCGAAAGCCAGAAGGTAAAAAGCAACGGATGCTTGGCGGTTAAGAAACCAAAAAAGGTGGTAACGGTATTATCGGCGCCGCTAAAATAAATCACCCACCAGCCCAATGCCGCCAGCCCGACGGCGCCCACCAGCAACGCCAAAAAATCCAAAAGATTAAAAGCTTTGGCGCGCGCTCGGCGCAGATAAATAGACGCTCGGCTCAGAGGTAAGTCAAAAAATACCAAGCGCTCACCCGCAACCAAGGCAACGCCCAAGCCATGGCAAACAGGGCAAGGTTTGTCGAATTGCCGTCCCTCCCCCTGGCAAGACGAGCAAAAGCTCCAATTTATTTTAGGCGTTTGATCCATATCAAATCAGTTGAGTGATTAAAGCCACTAATGCCAGGACCGGCGCTGCAAGCCACAAGAGCAACAAGGACAAAGCCAAGCACACCAGCACCAGCCAATAGATAAAACGAAAAAAAATCTGCACCAATCGCATAAAGAAACTGATCAGGCGGCTGGCAAAATCATGCTGGCCATACATCGGGACAAAAAGATTGGTCAGCCAGACTTTGATTGCCAAGGCCTGAAACTCATTGCCAAGATAACCGAAGACAACGGCAGACAAACCCAAAAATCCCTGGCTGTACCACCAGAGAGGAAAATATAGGGCTTCGCCAAACCAACCGGCGATTATTTTTCCGATAAGTCCTAACATGTTTTTATTATACCACAAATATTCTTGATAACAAAAAACCGCCCTCGGACTCGGTTTGCACCGAGCGGATGAGGGCGGATAAGGCGTAGAGGCTGGTTAACATTTAATGCAACCAAGATTTAGCCGGGAGGCGATCTTTTAAGCACAGATGAATAAGCGGAGCGTTATGGGCGCTTGTCCGGCTATTGCTATATTGCAAAGACCAATCGGTCGGCGAATAACTTTTTAGAGCATCGAAATCAGCCTGGCTCAAGGCAAAGGCTGGCATCTCATTAAATTTATAATCATAGTGACGTACGTATAATTTCCGTCGATGGAAAAATAGACGCGTTTCCTGCTTGTAATATCGATACGGGAAAGAATTGCAAAAATGTTGCGCTTCGGCATTAGCTTCGGACAACGGCTTAATTTTTAAACCGACAATTTTTTGGTCATTACGGATAATCTCTAACTCGAGCTCTGTTGATAGCATTGAATCTCCTCTTGGATTGTTTTAAAAAGAACTTTTTTAGCGATTTAGACTATACCACGAATCATCCAAATAGACAAGGCTTACAGCCATTATCCCCTCTATTTATTGAAAGCAAACAGAAAATTAGCCTTACAACCGCTCCATCCACAATTATTATCAGATTGCCGTATTCATTTTTATGGCTAATATTAAAGCTTAATTACTAAATACCGCCTATACAGCACGAAACCCGGGCTTCTATTGACAGATATAGCCCGATTTTGTATGATAGAGGCATAACTAAACGCCCTCGGCAGGGCTTTTTTGAATAGAAAAATATGGGCAAGCTCATCGCTTACTTTCAGGAAGCATTTCACGAACTGAAAAAAATCACTTGGCCGACCAAGAAAGAAACCACCAATTACACCATCTTAGTGTTGGCGGTCAGCGCCGGTCTCGCTGCCTTTTTAGGCGGCTTGGACTTCCTGTTCAACAAGATTCTGCAATCCATTATCTTGCGTTAATAAATAGCTAACCCATCTAATCAAATAGTATGGCCAAACAAACATTGAATCAGGGCCGGCGCTGGTATGTGCTGCACACCTATTCCGGCTACGAAGAAAACGTAGCACAGAATCTACGCCAGAGAATCGAGTCTCTCGACATGGAAGACCGTATTTTCAACGTCCTGGTTCCCAAGGAGAAAAAAATCAAAATCCAAAACGGCAAACGCAAGGTCGTCGAAGAGAAGATCTTCCCCGGCTATGTGCTGGTGGAAATGGTCGTTACCGACGATTCCTGGTATGCGGTCCGCAATACGCCTAATGTCACCGGCTTTATCGGTACCGGCACTGTGCCTACCCCTATCTCGGAAGACGAAATCAAAGGCTTGCAGAAACGCATGGGCGTGGAAGAGCCGAAGTTCAAAATCGACGTCTCCCCTGATACCCCGGTCCGCATTGTGGATGGCCCCTTCAAGAATCTGGAAGGCAAGGTCACCGAAGTCGACGAAGACAAAGGCAAAATCAAAGTCCTTATCTCCATGTTCGGCCGCGAAACCCCGATCGAATTGGATTTCTTGCAGATCAAGAAGATTTAACCCATCACTTAATTCAAAGATATTAAAAACTGCGTTCGTTTCCCTTTTTAAAACCGGGAAGCTTCTAGCGAAAGCAATATAAATACAGTATGGCAAAGAAAATTGTCACCAAAATCAAATTGCAAATCCGCGCCGGACAAGCAAACCCAGCGCCGCCAGTCGGTCCTGCTTTGGGCCAACATGGCTTGAACATCGCTGATTTCTGCGCCAAGTTCAACGAGCAGACCCGCGACAAAATGGGCGAATTGACTCCGGTCGAGATCACCGTTTACGCCGATCGCACTTTCACCTTTATCCTCAAGACTCCTCCAGCCTCCGAATTGATCAAGAAATATTCCGGCGTTAAGGCCGGTTCCGGATCATCCTTGTCCACCAAGGTCGGAACTCTGACTGATGCCCAGCTCGAGGAAATCGCCAAACTCAAGATGCCTGATCTTAATTGCTACGACATCGAAGCTGCTAAAAAAACCATCGCAGGCACCGCTCGCCAGATGGGTATCGAAATCAAGGGCTAAAAAATCAAAGATTAATCCGCCAGCTGGCGGACAAAAATCAAAAATTATTGAGCCCTAAAGGGCAATTTAATTTACTTATTATTAATTGTGGGACTTCGGCGTGAGTCGAAGGCTTGTACCACGAACAACTATGACAAAAACCAATCCTAACGGCCGCCGCACCAAAGCCAAGCAGGCCGCCATCAAAGCCGCCGGCTTTGACAAGCTCAAGGCCTATCCAATCAACGAAGCCGTAGAACTCGCCAAGAAAATGAACATGGCCAAGTTCGACGCTTCCGTCGAAGTGCATTTCAACCTAGGCATCGACCCACGCAAAGGCGACCAACAGATCCGCTCTGCCCTTTCTCTGCCTCACGGCACCGGCAAGCAGATTAAAGTCTGCGCCTTTGTCGCCCCAGAGAACGAAGAAGCCTGCCGTCAAGCAGGCGCCGACCTGGTCGGCGGCGAAGAATTGATTGAGACCATCCTTAAGACCGGCAAAACCGATTTTCAGGTAGCCGTAGCCGAACCGATGATGATGCGCAACTTAGCCAAAATCGCCAAGATTTTGGGTACCAGAGGCTTGATGCCTTCCCCGAAGAACGAAACCGTGACTGCTAACCCAGCCCAAGCCGTGGCTGAATTAAAGAAAGGCAAAATTTCCTACAAGAACGATGACACCGGCAATCTGCATATGATTATCGGCAAAGTCTCATTTGACAGCGCCAAGCTGGCTGAAAATTTCCAGGCGATTGTCGATACCGTACGCAAGAACAAGCCATCAGCTGCCAAAGGCCTCTTTATCAAGAACGCGGTAATTACCACCGCCATGGGCCCCGGCATCAAGGTTTCCCTATAACTAGCAAAAGATCTATACAAAAAACTTCCGCTCAGTCGGAAGTTTTTTGTATCGCGATATTAATAGTCTTAACAAAATATCCAGCCCACCCTCAAACCCACACATTTAGCTCACTCCAGTATACTAGTATACTGGAGTGAGCTAAGCTATTTGTTTGCGCTATATCGGCCTAAAATACTGGCTTAAAACATTGACATAAAACGAGAAAAGGCCTAAACTTAGGATACAAAAAATAATTATTGTTCATTCACAAAGAGGTAAATAATGCCCAAAATATTCATCATCGACGAATTGCCGCCGCAAGACAATGCCATGCTGCAAGCGCTCTATTCCCGCAGTCCCGAAAGTGTCACAAAGCATCTTGAGAAAGTGCAGGCCACTGGTTCAGGCAAGTTTATGTCTGAATACTACATCGGCTACGGCCACCAAAGCATCGCCGACTGCGGCAGCACCACTATCTTTATCGAAGGCATCTCAACCTTGGCCGACAAGCTGATCCAAGACTGGCCGCTGTATTCGGGCCAAGAAACAAGCACCCGCTATGTTGATATGGCCAAGCAACCGATTATCGACCCGCTTGGTACGCCTGCTTCCAAGGCCATCCTGGACGCCTGGATGGAATTCTATATGGCGGCTCAAGCACCGCTTCAAGAGCACGTCAAACGGCAACACCCGCTTGAAGACGGCCAAAATGAAGCTGTGTATAACAAAGCTATCAAGGCTCGCTCCTTCGACATCTTGCGCGCCTGGCTGCCGGCCGGCATTACCACCCAGCTCAGCTGGCATACTAACCTGCGCCAAGCCTACGATCACCTGGCCTGGCTCATGCATCATCCTTTGCAGGAAGCGCGAATTACCGCCCAGCAGATTCTAAGCCAGCTTCAGACTAAATATCCGGAAAGCTTTTCACAAGTTGAAACAGCGCACCAGATTGTTTACCGCCAGCTTGCTATGGAAAAAGTAGGCTATTATGACCCGTGCGATGCACCTGGTTTTACCTGTGACATTCAAATAAACATGGATAGGTTGGCTGAATTCCAAGAAATTATCGACGCTCGCAGTCCGATGACAAATCTACCGGTAATCATGGGAGAACTTGGCACCGTTTGCTTTAACTTTATGCTGGACTTCGGTTCGTTTCGAGATATCCAGCGCCATCGCAATGGCACATGCCGCATCCCCCTGCTGACTGATCGCTACGACTTTAATCCTTGGTATCTATTTGAACTACCGGATGATTTATGTTTGCAAGGTTTAGCTTTGATTGAAAAACAACAGCAGGCGATCTCCCTGCTTAACGCCAGCCCTGTCAACAAGCAATACTACTTGCCCTTAGGTTATAGGGTTCCATGTACAATCAATTACGGCTTGCCGGCCATGGTCTACACCATTGAGCTACGGTCTTCTAAGACTGTTCATCCGACTTTGCGCCATGTCATTCATCAGATGTTTAGCAGTTTGCATTTTTATCTGCCGAATCTTAAGATGTATGTCGATCTCAGCCCCAACACTTGGGACATCAAAAGAGGCACGCACGACATTACTCAACGGCAGCAACCGCCGCAATCATTATTGTAGTTAGCTACAAAAACAACAAACACAGCCTCCTTGACGGGAGGCTTTCTTTTTTGCTATACCAATTACACCAGTTCATTTAATCAAGGAGAAAGCATGACTATTGTACCCAAAGGTAAGTTTATCGTATTGTACGGCATCAATAATATCGGCAAAAGTACGCAGGTTAAACTGTTATACGAAAGTATCAAGGCTAGCGGACGTTTTTGCGTCAGCATTAAATACGCACAGTATGACGTCAATCCCAGCGGTCCGTTGTTAAACGATTACTTACGCAAGCAAAATCCGCTTGGCCTAACCGCACGTGAATTCCAGATACTGCACGCCTTAAACCGCACGCAATGCCAAGAAAGATTGGAAACTTTCTTGAGCCAAGGAGTCCATGTCGTCTGTGAAGACTACATCGGCACCAGCCTGACTTGGGGCATTGCTGCCGGAGTCGACAAAGATTTTCTGATCAATCTCAATAACCACCTGACTCAGCCGGATCTGGCGATCCTACTGGACGGCAACCGTTTTTTGGCCTCAACCGAAACCGGCCACAAACACGAAACCGACAGCGAGCTGACAGCCCGCGTCCGACTGGAGCATCTATACCTGGCTCGCGAATACGGCTGGCCAATTATTGACGCAAATCAAACTATCGCCCAAGTTGCTAAAGATATCTGGGATCATGCTAGCGCGTTGTTGTAAACAAAAACCGTCCCGAGGTGCCTCAGGACGGTTGTTTTTTATTATTCTACTTACAGCTGCCATTATCACAAGTCAGTCCAGAACAATCAGTATCATCCAAACAATAAGGAAAACATTGCGTGCCGTCACAACGCTTACCAGCGGGGCAAGCAGCGGTTGTGGCGCCGCAAGCGCAAATCAGATTGCCGCCGCCCTGGTCCTGGCAAGTGCCGGTGCCGGCGCAATCATCATCAATCAAGCAAGCCGTCGAAGAAGCATTTGTGCCGATAACGCCTGGCTTAGCAAATTTTTGTCCAGCCACTTCGCCGTTAGCCGCATTATCCAAGCAATAATTAATACGATATTTATTGATATCAGCCGAAACATAATCGTAATTCTTGTCTTTCGGATCAACGCAGGCGTCACCATAAACACAAAAGGATGGCGCCTGAGGAACGATATTCATAAAAGTCGTTCCTGTTTCATTATTAATTAACGGCTGTCCCCAAGGTAAATCTTTCGGATAACCTTTGGCGTCATAATAATACATTTCCAAGGCCGTTGTTAATTGCTTGACGTCAGACACGCGCTTGGCATCACAAGCCTTGACGCGAGCCTTGAGCAAAGAAGTTGTAGCCAAAACCGCTAAAACTCCGATAATCACAATAATGACCAAAAGTTCTACAAAGGTAAAGCCGTGTCGTTTATTCATATAGTTTTTTATCATTATACCAAATATAGCATTAATCGCCAAGGCTTTACAATCTATTGTAAATTAGCTATAATCCCTGATGTTAAATTGGCCCCCTAAGTTGGCCTTTTTTTATTTTTACATATGACACCCAAAATCATTATCGGCCTAATCGGCGAAAAGGGATCGGGCAAAGGCACCGTTTCCGACTATTTGATCGCTCATTACGGCGCCGAACATTTCGGCACCTCCCAGATTCTCAAACGCACCGTCAGCGACCTGCACCTGGAGCTGACTCGCGATAACTTTATCAAATTAGCGCTCGTGCTTAAAGAAGGATTCGGCGCATCCGTCGTTATCGACTCTTTAATCCACGATATCGAAGACCAATCTAAGGCCGACATTGTGATTGCCGACGGTATCCGCATGCACGACGACGTAGAGCCTTTCAAAAAGCGCTACGGCAGCAACTTCCACCTTATCTACGTTACCGCCGATATGCGCATCCGCTACGAACGCACCAAGCTGCGCAAAGAGAAGGCCGGCGAAGACAAGATGACCTGGCCGGAATTCATCGCCGAAGAAGCCCGCCTAACCGAAGTAGCCATCCACGAAGTCGGCCGCCAAGCAGATTTTATCATCGAAAATAACGGCATCCCCGAAGAACTAACCAGCCAAGTGGAAGCAGTGATGAAAAAAATACTTGTCTAACTTACTGGAACCAAAAAATCCCCAATTCCTATAACTTTACAAACTTTAAGAACTTTAGAAACTTTACAAACTTACATATGGCAAGAATCATCATAGGCCTAACCGGCCCCATGGTCACCGGCAAAGGCACGGTCGCCGAATACCTAAGAGAAAACTACCAGGCCAGCGTCTATGGCTTCTCCGGACCACTGCGTGATGTGCTAAAACGCCTCCACCTGTCGATAGTCCGAGAAAACATGGCCAAACTAAGCGAAGCTCTGCGCAGCACCTTCCACCAGCATTTGATTAGCGCCACTATCGTCCATGATATAGGCGAAGACGATGCCGAAGTTATCGTTTTGGACGGCATCAGGCGCCCCAGTGATTTGGAGCAAGCGCGCGCGCTCGAAGGCTTTGTACTGATAGCAGTACATGCCGAGCAGCAAACCCGCCATCAACGACTGCTTAAACGCAGCCAGAATTTGGACGACCAGAGCAAAACTCTCGAGGCCTTCCAAGCTGACGAGCAGGCTGAAGCCGACCGCGAAATTCCGGTTGTCATGGCCCAAGCCCAACATATAATTGACAATAATCATGACATCGAAACGCTCTACCGCCAAGTTGACGCGCTAATGCAAAGACTGCGCAACCAAGAAATATAATATGGCAAATCTTTTGGTAGAAAGAATAACCCCGACCGCCAAACTGCCTAACCGCGCCCACGACACAGACGCCGGCCTGGATCTTTATGCTGACGAAACGGTAATCCTGGCTCCAGGAGAATATCGATACATCAAAACAGGCATACGCCTAGCCATTACCGACGGCCACGTCGGCTTGATTTGGGATAAGTCGGGCATCGCCGGCAAAGGCTTGCATTGCCTAGCCGGCGTAATTGACTCTGGCTACCGCGGTGAAATTATGATTAATATAGTCAATCTGAATCCGCATGAACATCGGATAGAAGCCGGACAAAAAATCACCCAACTCTTGATTCAAAGAATAGAAATTCACGATATAGTCGAGACCGGCCTCGACAACGACACGTATCGAGGAGCGGAAGGATTTGGATCGACTGGGCTGAAATAGCTAAAATGTAATCCGCCAGCTGGCGGAGAAAATGTAAAAAGAGTTGGAGTTGGCTATCGCCAACTTTTTTTAATAAAAAGAGCTCCCCCGATATGCTTCGGAGGAGCGTGAGTCAAGACAAAGATTTGATCGCTTTTGCCAAACCGCTGGCCAATAGATAAACCCAAGGGATTTCTATGGCTATTGCCGTAATGATCATTAGTCCGAAGAAAATGCTTCGTAACTTATAAAACACTTTGTCCGGCACAAATTGCAAAAAACAAGCCGCCATAAATAGCGCTAAAACGCCACCAGAGAAAAGATAAGCCATCAACACCTCAAGCAATAATGAACAATTTAAAGATTATAAAATAAAATCAATCTGCTGTCAACTTCTATATTTTCTGATTTTAGGTTAAAATATAATGGAATATATTGCAATATAACATTTTTATCTAAAATTATCGCAAAGCCGTTATCCTACAGAAGCAATTCCTAAATAATTAAATCCCCAGTTCCGCTAACTTTATAAACTTTATAACTTTATAACTTTATGAACTTACTTTTATGCACAAGTACGACGTGATTATCGGCCTGGAAATCCACACCGAACTCAATACCAAAAGCAAGATGTTTTGCTCTTGCCCCAATTTGCCGCTGGCCGAAGAAGCCAACAGCCTTACTTGCCCCATCTGCCTGGGGCACCCCGGCACTCTTCCGGCCGTCAATGAACAAGCGGTGGAATACGCCGTTTTCTTGGCTTTGGCGCTAAATGCTCATATTAATTATTATTCCAAATTTGATCGCAAAAATTATTTTTATCCCGACTTGCCCAAAGGCTATCAAATCTCCCAATACGACCTGCCCTTGGCCACTGGCGGTTTTTTGACTATCAGTCCCAATCGCGATATTGATATTACACGCCTGCACCTGGAAGAAGACACCGGCAAATTAAACCATCAGACAGGCTCTTCACTGGTCGATTTTAATCGAGCCGGCATTCCGCTGATCGAAATGGTAACCGAACCGGTTATTGCCTCGGCCGAAGAAGCCAAGCTTTTTTGCAAACGCTTCCAATCCATCCTGCGCTATCTGGACATCTCCGATGCCGATATGGACAAAGGCCTGATGCGCTGTGAAGCCAATATCAGCCTACAACGCCCGGGCAGCTGGCGCTATGCCAATGGCCAGATTCTGCCCACCGGAGAAGATCTGCTTAATCATAAAGTAGAAGTCAAGAATATTAATTCATTCAAAGCAGTCGAAAAAGCGATTGAATATGAAATTAAACGCCAAAGCGAGCTGCTAGACGAAGGCAAAAAGATTAAGGCCGAAACCCGCGGTTGGAACGAAAACAAAAATCAAACCGTCGGCCAACGCACCAAGGAAACCCAGGCCGACTATCGCTATTTCCCCGAACCCGATTTACCGCCTTTGCAATTAGACGAGGCCTATGTTGAAAAAGTACGCGCCAAAATCGTCGAACTGCCCCACCAAAAGATTGCTCGGCTGCAAGACGAATATGGTCTCGAAGAAAGCGAAGCGACCTTCCTGGCCGACAATCGCGATCTAGCTGATTATTTCGAAAAGGTAATCTCCGAATTGCGCGCCTGGATCGAAGCCGAAGGCGACGACTGGCAACGACAGCTGCGCAAATTATCAAAAACAACCTACAATTGGTTAACTAACGAGCTAGTTCAAATGCAAAATGCCTACGGCATGGCAATCGAATATTTCAAGATTACGCCGGAAAATATAGCTGAACTAATCAAACTAGTTTATAAAAACCGTATTAATTATACGACAGCCAAAACAATATTAGCTGACATGTTTGTGCGAGGAAGTAAACCGTTAGATATTCTACGCGAATTGGGCTTGGAACAAATCGACGACCAAGCAGCCCTCACGGCCACCGTCGAGCAGGTCTTAGCCGCCAACCCTAGCCAAGCAGCCGAACTCAAAGCCGGCAAGGCTACGCTAATCAATTTCTTTGTCGGCAAAACCATGGCCGCAACCGGCGGCAAAGCCAACCCGCTGATAGTCGAAGAAATCTTAAAGAAACTGATAGACTAAAAAATTAAATCAAGATCCCTGCCGAAGCTTACATCGCAGCAACAAGTTTTGCGGATTTTATAAAAAAGATATCCTCCTCTAACTTTACAAACTTTATAAACTTTATAAACTAAAGTGTATGCAAATTGCCATTTTTGACACAAAGCCTTGGGAAAAAAAGATGATGAGCAAAGAGCTCAAAAAACATCAGCTTAAATTCTTTACCACTCCCCTGCATGAAACCAAAACAGCCGACTTTGCCAACGCCGAAATCGTCAGCGTTTTCGTCTCCAGCAAAGTAACCACCGACATCATCAAGAAACTGCCCAAGCTAAAAATGATCGCCACTCGTTCCACCGGCTACGACCACATCGACCTTAAAGCAGCTAAGGCTAAGGGCGTCATTGTCTGTTCGGTACCGTCTTACGGCGAGAACACAGTCGCTGAACATGCCTTCGCACTCATCCTCTCGCTATCGCGCAATATCCACAAATCCTACCTGCGCTCCATGCGCGAGGACTACACCATCGAAGGGCTTAAGGGCTTCGACCTCCAAGGCAAAACCCTAGGCGTCATCGGCGCAGGCAAAATCGGCATGCACGCCATCCGCATCGGCCGAGGCTTCGGCATGAACGTCTTGGCCTATGACTGTTTCCAAAATGAATTCTTGGCCGAGACCTTGAATTATCAATATGCCAGTCTAGAAGAACTACTTAAGAAATCAGACGTCATCACCATACACGTACCGGCTATTCCAGAAACCTTCCACATGATCAACAAAAACAACGTCAAACTGATCAAAAAAGGCGCTCTCCTGGTCAATACCGCCCGAGGCTCGGTTGTAGAAACAGAAGCCTTGCTCTATGCCCTGGACAACAAGATTCTAGCCGGCGCCGGTCTGGACGTCCTGGAAGAAGAAGACTTGATCATGGAAGAAAAACATCTGGTCTGGCGCCAGCAGAACGACAAAAGAATGGCCAGCCTGATTAAAAATCATATCTTATTATCCAAAGACAATGTCGTCTTTACGCCCCATATCGGTTTCTATAGCCAAGAAGCCTGTGATCGCATTACCAAGACTACGATTGCCGATATTCAAGCCTATGTGGCCGGCCAGCCCATCAATCTAATCAAATAACTTATGCCTATGCGCCGTCGCATCGCTTTTTCGCTAATCGAAACAATAGTAATTATTGCGCTAGTTGCCGCACTAGCGATTATTGCGACTGCCATGTTTAGGCAGAATCAAAGCCGCACCCGAGATTTGCAACGCGTCCATGACATAAAAAACCTGCAAGAAGCCTTAGAAATCTATCACCAAAAAGTTGGCGTCTACCCAAACACCTTAACTGCCGGCCACCCTCTTATCACCCCAGGCGGAGAAATTATTGCAGCCAAGATTCCGGTCAACCCAAAACCAGCCGATTGCCGTATTAGCAATTACAGTTATAAATCACTGGATGGCGGACTTAGCTATAACCTGGTTTTCTGCCTAGCCAACAGCTACGCCGATATTTCACCGGGCCGCTGCGTAGCTGACCCGTCCAACTTCTGCAATAGCCTGGGCGAAGGCTGTCTTTCGGAAAACTGCGTCTGGCAATATGTCGGCCAACAAGGGATTACCGACGGTGAAGCCGATTCAGCTTCATTGTTATTAAATAAATTCGCCAAGCTTTATCTCTCCTTCCGCGATAGCGAAGCCGGGGGCAAAGCCAATGTCATGGCCTATGATTTGCGCAACAATGGAGGCTGGACTGACGTACAGGCCGCGTCCGTCCTAGCTCTGCAACAAGGCCAAGCCGCCTATCCCGTCTTAGCTGTCCACGATCACGACAACAGCAACAAAAATATTTATTTAGCCTTGTCTGATTTAGGAGCTGGAGGCAAAGCGAAAGTCTTGATTAATGATTATACCAGCAACGATGTGTGGAGAGCTCTAAGCAATGGCCTGTTTAGCACAGCCGTCAAAGACTTGTCGTTAATCGTAGACAAAAAAATAGCTTACCTTGCCTTCCAGGATGTGGCTCAAGATGGCAAGGCAACCGTCATGGTCAATGACAATCTTGGCAGCTGGTCCGCCTTAGGCAGCCGCGGTTTTTCTACCGGCGTAGCAAGCCAGATCTCCCTGCAAATGGGCAGCACTCTTTATATCACCTATCTTGACGAAAGCCTAGATAAAGTAGTAGTCAAAAAAAACAGCGGCAACAGCTGGGTTAATGTCGGCTCGAGCCAGACCATTTCCAATGGCAATGCCTCTAATCTTTCACTAGCTATCTACGGCAATCAGCCTTGCGTCGGCTATATCGATTACAATATTGGCCACAAGGCCACCGTGATGTGCTACAACGGATCAAGTTGGAATGCTTTGGGCGGCAGCGGCTTTAGCGCCGGTCAAGCAGACAACACCACTCTATTATCCCATGGCAATAACCTCTACATCTCCTATCTTGATAAGTATAATGACAACAAAGCCACCGTCATGCAATGGGACGGCGCCCAGTGGCAGCCGCTAGGTCCAGCCGGCTTCTCACCCAGCGACACAGGCGACCCCAGCATGGCTAATCTCGACAACAACCTGTATATCGCTTTCACCGACCCGACCAAAGGCGGCAAGATTAGTGTAATGGGATACCAATAGTCAATTAACAACCTGTCCCTACTCACGTAGGGGGATGTTCGATTATCAATTATCAATTAAAAAAAATCGGCACCAAAGTGCTGAATTTTTTTATTCGTAACAGCAAGACAATACATTACTTTCCACTTCAGTAAACTAGTTTACTGAAGTGGAATTTTTAAGTATTTTTCGATCAAGATTTTGGCCTCGTTCAAATTATTTATCCAGTGTATTTGACGACCTTGTTTTTCCCAGCGCTTGAACCAGGTCAGCTGGCGTTTGGCAAAGCGGATAATGTCGCGGCCCAGAGCTTGCTCCATTTCTTCGTAGGGAATCTTGCCCTGCAAGTAACGCGACAGCCAACGATATTCCAAACCGAATTTTTCCAAACGTTGCCAGCTGATGCCGGAATTATTCAATCCCTCCACTTCCCCTGCCAAATTCTGTTCTTCCAGCCGTTGTTTGAGACGGCTGATAATCCTTTTATCCAACTCTTCTTTATCTACCTCGATACCGATAGTCAAACAATCATAGCGCGGCTCGCTCTTGTTTTGGTCCGGCTCCTTAAGTACACCTTGGCTATTAAGCTCAACATAGCGGATTAGCCGTCGTTTGTTATTGATATCGCTATTATTTATTTTGGCAAAAAAGGCAGGATTAAGCTCTTTTAATCTTGCCTGTAATTCTTCTAAAGGCAATTCTTCCAGATCCTGGCGCAATTCTTCGTCCGGTTTGATCTCGGGCAGAGCAAAACCATCAATAACGGCCTGCAAATACAAACCTGAACCGCCAGCGACAATTGGCAATTTGCCTCGTTTCAGAATATCGTCAATGGCTGCATAAGCCTGACACTGATAATCCGCCAAGCCAAATTGTTCGCTGGGGTCAGCTACATCTATCAAATGATATGGCACAGCCGGGCCGGCATCGCTCGCCTCGTAATCCACCAAATCTTTGCCAGTGCCCACATCCATACCGTGATAAACCTGCCGACTATCAGCACTGACGATTTCGCCATTAAATTGCCTAGCCAAAGAGACCGCCCAGCCGGTTTTACCTGAACTGGTCGGGCCGATAATCGCAATAATCTTGGGCTTTTTTTGATTTGACATACGATAATAAATATGTGAAGATTTAGTGTTCTCTCAAACAAAATATAGGAGGTATTATGAGAACACCCTTGAAAGACGGTTCAATCCTGACCGACGACCAAAGGTTTCTGCTCTTTAATAAAGAAACGCCACTTTGTGGCATCACTACCAATCGCTTCGGTGACTGTAGTTATATTGACCCAGTATTCGAAGAATTGCAAAGTGAATTCTTGCAAAAAATCTTAGGGGCTGGTTGCTATCACAAACTCAAAGCCCAGCACAAAGATAATATTGTCTATCTAAACTATGGACAACTTAATAGCAGTAGCCACCATGAGGCCGATGCTATTATGTGTCCGGCAGACGGCGAGCCTGTTGCCTTGTTTTCCAATACTGCCGATTGCGCCACTATCACACTTACTGATATGGATCAAAAGTTTTTAGCCATTATCCATAGCGGACGAGCCGGTACCAATCTGAATATCGTCGGAAAAACTATCGATTTAATTCAGCACAATTTTCCAGATGTTTATCCGGGAAGAATGTTAGCTTGGTTCTGGCCGGGGCTCAGAGATAACTTAAACACTATCTCCGATCAAGACCCGCATCTCACAAATCTGTGGGATTGGTATCACAAAGGGCTTCTTCACCTCAAAATAGCAATCACCTGCCAATTAAGCGAGGCTGGACTATTGGGTAAGAATATCAAGATTGTGGACTGTTATACAGATTCAATCATCGGTGATGATACCAGTTTTTACTCTTATCGTCTCAAACAAGACTATCGACGTAATACTGTCTTTATCACCAACAACCAAAGCAGCCTATAGGCTGCTTTTTGCTTCGACCAAATGTCCAAGCAAACTGAAATCACGCGCTTTATCAATCGCTACACTTGCCCATTGACCGACAGTTACATCGCTTGCCGGAAAACGCACAGTTTTAAAATCAGCAGTCTTGCCGCCGGCTATCAAATTGCCCATCTTATCCTGCTTTATTGAATCAACCAAGACTACCACAGTTCTACCCAAATATTTCTGATTATTTGCCCGACCGCTCAACCTCAATAAGTCATTCAAATAGGTCTCACGTCGCTGTTTTTCTTCTTTAGGCACATCATCAAGCTCTTTGGCTGAAACTGTGCCAGGACGCGGACTATACTGTGATAGATATGCCATATCCAGCCCTGCCTCTTGCATCACGCTTACAGTATGTTCGAATTGTTCCAACGTCTCACCAGGATAACCAACAATGATATCGGTAGAAATCATCGCCTCAGGGCTAGCCTCTCTAATCCTCTTAACCAATTCCAAATAATGAGCTGCCGTATAGCGCCGATTCATACGACGCAAGATTTCATCATCACCAGACTGCAACGCAAAGTGAAAATACTGACAGGCATGCTTACCGCCGGCTACTGCCTGGATTAATTTATCCGACATATCCTTAGGGTGGCTGGTCGAAAATCGCAGCCACCAATCGCCTTCAATCGCATCTACCATTCTAAACAAATCGGCAAAATCTAAAGACTCTCCATTTTCGACAAGAGAGCTGTAACTGTTAACATTTTGGGCTATTAATATAATCTCTTTATAACCGCGGCGTATCAGCTTTTTCACTTCTTCCACAATCTCGGCATGAGGCCGGTAAACTTCTCGCCCACGGGCATAAGGCACCACGCAATATGAACAAAAATTATTACAACCATTGCCAATCGGCACATAAGCGCTAACCAAAGAATCATAATGCGGCTGGAGAGCCAAATAAGACAAGCTATTATAACTATTATCAGTCGTCGGCTGAGCCAAGCCTAGACCTGCACCCAAGGCTGGCAGATCATAAATCGGTAACCAAAGATCAATCTCATTGGCCAATTTTTGACGTACGTCATCCCTCAAGGCCAAGCAACCAGTCAGGACAATCTTCAGACCAGGCTTGCCGGCACGCCAGTTGGGAATCAGGCCAAAAATACGATCCTCGGCCGATTGGCGCACGCCGCAAGTGACCAAGATAATCAAATCAGCCTCTTCCAATACAGAAGATTCTACTAAACCGAAAGAGGCCAGATAGCCCCGAATTCTCTCGGCATCCGCCTTGTTCATCTGGCAGCCTATGGTGAATATATAAAAACAAACCATAATCCTAATCTACGAATGAATATACAAATCTACAAATAAAAATCCAGACTCCCTATAACTTTAAAAACTTTACAAACTTTACGAACTTATAGTCCTTCTTTCGCCAGATCTTCCAACAGCTTCCTTTGGGCGCGGTTAATGCCGGTCGGCACCTTGATCGATAGCTCCACTTGGTGATCACCCCGGCTGCTTTGGTTCAGGCGCGGGATGCCGCGTCCTTTAATTGACAGCACTTGGCCGGATTTAGCGCCTTCAGGAATCTTTAGCTCAGCCAAACCGTCAATCGTTTCGATTTCTTTCTTGGAGCCCAAAACTGCTTCTGAATAGCTAATATCCAGCTTGGTACGAATATCGTAACCTTGTCGCTGCCAACGCTTATCGCCGCGCACCTGCACTCGCGCGTATAGATCGCCAGCCGGTGCGCCTTTCTTGCCGGCCGATCCTCGACCAACAAAACGAACGGCTTCGCCATCACTGATACCGGCCGGAATTTTAATAGTCATCTCAGCTGTTTCAGACATTACGCCCTGACCACGACAATCGCCACACAACTTGGATGCCTTTTGTCCAGCTCCTTGGCAATCACCACAAACTGCCTGCATCTGCACGGCACCCAGGATAGTGCGTTGTATATGCGTAACACGACCACTACCATGACAAGTGGGACAAGTATCCACACTGGCACCCGGCTCTACGCCACTACCACTGCAATGCGCACAAGCCGCTTGGCGTTTATACTTAAGTTTTTTTTCTATACCGAAACAAGCTTCTAAAAAATCCAAAGTCAAGTCCATTTCCAAGTCCTCACCTTGGCGCGGAGCGGCCTTGTGTCCGCCGCCAAAGCCGAACATATCGCCGAAGCTGCCAAAGAGATCGCCCAAGTCATTCATGTCAAAATTAACATTCTGACCGTTAAAACCCTGGAAGCCGCCGCCTCCACCGCCCGAACCGGCGCCGTTAAAAGTCTGACCGAACTGATCATATTGCGCTCTTTTTTCCTTATTGGATAACACTTGATAAGCCTCATTAATCTCCTTAAACTTTTCAGCATCGCCGCCTTTATCCGGATGATGCTGATGTGCAAGCTTATAAAAAGACTTCTTCAGCTCTTCAGCCGAAGCAGACTTATCGACGCCTAATGTTTTATAGTAATCCTTGTTCATGAAAATAATTTTTAATCCCTTGGGGTAAATTCCCCGCAGCTTGCTGCGTATTGAATGATG
>JBAXSE010000013.1:0-38664 GCA_037130845.1 Candidatus Falkowiibacteriota bacterium
TTACCCCTTGATGCCTAAGCCCGCGTAGCGGGCAAGATAGAAACCGCCGGCTTTGACGGCGGTTTTCATTTTTTACCTGGCTTGACATTGTTATTAAAATGTGTTAAAAAAGCCATAATTATTTGAAAATTAATCAGTATTTATGCATATATGTGGAGGTTTTGATGTTATTGCAACAGGAATATAAGCGTCTTTGCCAGGTCATGACTATGACGGCGGAGCATTTTGGAGTGGACATCGTCCTACCGTCAGTCATCCCTGATGAGTGGCAGACGGAATTTGATAAGAAAAGCAAGGTGGTGTTGAGCCTTGGTTCGCATCATCTGGTTATCATGAGATATCTCAATACCTTGAAGATTGAATTGGTCAGCAATGCTGCTCATAATCTTAAGGATGAATGGGCGCTCAAGGTCCATGACATCGATTTTGTGACTTGGGTCTATGGCAGCTATTTTTCTGCCGATAAGGTGTTTGATTTGACCAAGACGATCGGGACGCATTATCACCCCGAGATATTTCCTGATAAACCTTGGGAATGGAAAGAGAAAGCACCAACAGAAACAAAGGCGGAAACGATCGGACAATTCCTGCATCTCGAGCCGGAGGTCCCGGTGGTTCCGGATATGGTAGTTGAACCTAATTTCGGCCAGCAGCCGGTAGTTGTGGAGAAAAGGCGGAATTGTCCTCATTGCAATCATCGCTTGACTGCCGAAGAAGTGGCGGATGAATGTTGCAGCAAATGCGAGGAGTATTTCTATGTTTGTCCGCGTTGTTCAGTTCTGCTAAAAGAAGACCCCGACGACCTGGAAGAGTGCCCCAAATGCCATAAGACCTATCTGCATATCGATTGCCCTAGCAATAATTGCCAAGCCGAAGTCTGGATAGATGCCAAGCACTGTCCTGAGTGCAAGAAGACGTTTGAACGACAGCCTTGCCCGAGCTGTGAAAAGCCGATTATCTTTTCGGAATCACAGGAGGAGTGTCCGCATTGCGGAAATACGCTCTATATCTGCCCGCGCTGCCATTGTTATATTGATGAAGATCCTGACGATGTTGAGGAGTGCCCCAAGTGCCATAAGACGCTAAGGATAACCGATTGTCCTGGTAATCATTGTCGTGCGGATGTTTATGCCGATGCCACGGAATGTCCGGAGTGCCATATGCCCTTTGACCTCAAGCCTTGTCCGAGCTGCGAAAAGCCGATTATCTTTTCGGAAAATCTGGATGAGTGCCCATATTGCGATACTACGCTCTATATCTGCCCATTCTGCCATGAGTATATAGATGAAGATCCTGACGATGCCGATGAATGTCCTAAATGTAAGGCTAGTCTGCGGCAGATGGATTGTCCAAATTGCGGTGACACTATCTTTGCGGATTATAAGTCTTGCCCGGCCTGCCATACTGAATTCGATTTTATTAAGTGTCCTGTCCTGGGCTGTGAAGAGATGATTATCTTGCACCAAGATGTAGAATCTTGTCCGCATTGTGATTTTGATATCACATATACCAAATGCCCGCATTGCGACAAAGCGTATTATGTCGTGGTTTAATATATATCATTCTTTTGGGATTCATATTTACCATAATTAGAAACCATTACCATTGAGCCAATAAATAGATATTTGATGAAAATCATCATTTCGAAGCCTTGATACTAACAATATTGAGGCTTTTTATATTATTAGTGTGGGCTTGTAATATTTTGATATTTGTGTTTTAATTGACCCACTGTACAAAAAACTAACAAAAAGGAGGCCGTATGTTTGGTCGGATAGAGCCGATTGTGGAGCGTGAATACTTGGATGAGGTAGAGCTATTGTCTGTTTGGTTTGAGAATATCAAAGTCGTCAATAATGTATTCTCGCCGGTAGCGGTGTTCTCTTCTTGGTATGCCGCAGAAAAAGTAGGGGGTAGTCTGGATTTTAAGCAGGCAGCTCTTATTGAACGCACTGGAGAAATGCTAATGAAACATCTGGACGTGGCTTGGTTGATTCAATTTTACGCCGCCGCTCCTCGCCATCAGTCCATACTACGTGATATTATCGTCGGTCTTATCGCCGAGTTGGTAGATCGCGAAAACAACACGGGATTGTTGGAACACTATCTCTATTATGCGCAAAGATCAAAAGCGATAATAATCCAATCGATTATTCAATACAAAATAGGTGAATTATCGCTTGCCAAGTAAAGCCCAAGGTGCAATACCGCGGGCTTTTTATGTACTTTGTTTGCCAAATACAAAAGGGCTAAAATAAAGGATATTTTAGTATATAGCCTGTGGCGAGTCTCTCAAACCATTGACAGAAATGCCAAAGTATGCTATACTGTAAACAATCAAAAAAGTTCATTATATTATCAATAAATTTGGAGCAGCCTAATGTCAGTAAATACATACGAATTCGCCACGGAACAGCGCTACATGTTCGGTTTTAATTACAACGGCGGAGCGCCGACAGACGTTATAGTCGAAACGCCGTCGTTGATAAATGACACACAGATACTTTTCCATTTCTTGCATGGCCATCATTCACTGGGTGAATTTATCAACAAAAGCGATATTATCGCCGTCGGCGATGATAAGAATGGCACAGTAGGAGTCAAGGGCTGGTCCGGTAAATATGTCATTTTGAACGAGAAATTGTTTAATCAGTACAAAAAGACCGGTGCTCTGGAATTGAAATAAGTTTAATAGCCGTGTGAATGATCACCGGCTATTTTTTGTTGTAAAATGGCTAAGATATAGGCTATTCTTGCCGTAAGCTTGACAAATATGGTAATCTGTGATATAATGTAGACAATTAAAATTAATTATTGTTAATCTATTGTGGAGTTATCGTGAAGTTTTTTATCGTTCTTTTCGCCCTCATATTTGCTACCGTTGCTTATTCGTTTGAAAATCAGATCGAAATCGAAAATGCCAGTTGGCCGAAGGTTTCGTCTGTGAATAGCATCAAGCTGGATGTCCTGACTCAGATCCCTGAACAGGGCCATGACTCGGTTAATATCTACGCTCATGTCGAGATAGAACAGGAAGGGGATTCGGTTAACGGCCGCAGCTTTGTCGGTCTGATCTATAGCTCATTCATGACTATTAATCTCGGGGTCGGCCTGTGGCAGCACGAACCTTCGCCTGGCGCTAATCTGGGCATCGGGTATAAGTCCGAGCATCATGAATTGGATTTCCAAGTGGATGTGTGCACGCATCTTAAGCTGAGAGGCTTCTATAACTACAAGGCCGCCGATTGGCTCAAGCTTGGTCTCTACGGCCGCAGTGAATTGGGCATAGGTCCCAGGGCTATTATCAGAGCAAGCGAAAGCATTAGTTTAGGTCTTGCCTACAGCTACAATCCGGAAAAAAGCCATGGCTTAGCCTTGGCGCAACTAATTATAAAGTTCTAATCTACGAGCCCTCTGACGCAAGTCGGAGGGCTTTTCCGTTTGTTGTTTGTAAATTAAAACCCCCTTCATCGGAAGGGGGTTCGTGTTTAGTAATACTTTTTTAACAGGCTTTCAAGTATCCGCCAGTCGATTGGCTTTTGGATATAGTCGTTACTGCCGGCTTCCAGCGCTTTTTCTTTGTCGCCTGATAAGGCGTGCGCTGTTTGTGTTATTATTATTACCTCGTGGCTGATAGATCGGATTTGTCTTATGGCGGAATAGCCGTCGAGTTTGGGCAGTTTAATATCCATTAGAATCAAGTTAATATCTTGATTTGCTTGGAAGATTTCGACAGCCTCTTTGCCATCGAATGCAAATATTATATTTGCATTCGGAATGAACTTGTTTATCGCTTTTTCTAGCAGTTTTTTTGATGCTTTGTCGTCTTCGGCGATTAGTACTAATAATTTGGAATTTATTAAATCGGACGAAGCTGATGCTTGAAGATTTGATTTTGCTTCTTTGGTGTCTGGCTTTGGGATAAATGGGATGGTGAAATAAAAAGTTGACCCTTTGTCAATCTCGCTTTCAACCCATATTTCTCCTCCTAACATCTTTACATATGCTTGGCATATTGATAGCCCGAGTCCCGTTCCTTGCGTTGCTCTAGAATTATCCACTTGAATAAATCGATCAAAAATGGCCGTTATCATATCTTCGGGAATGCCTATTCCGCTGTCCTTGATGAAGAATTCAAGGTATTCTGATTTATTTTCGGCGTCAATTTTTTTTGCGCATCCAAACTCAATTAGGCCTTCATCGCAGTTCTTGATAGCATTTTTTATCAAGTTTAACAGTATGGCTCGTACTTTTTCTTTGTCGGTGATAACGAGATTATCTCCATCGGCAAGCGGCTTCTTGAATATAAATCCGATATTTTTTTCTTTTGCCTCAAGCTTTAACAAGTCATAGACAAAGCCGAATTGCTCATTAACTGAGGTGACGGTTTGGTTGACATTCATTTGTCCGGCCTCGATCTTAGACAGATCGACAACGTCGTTAATGATGTCTAGCAGGTGGTTGCCGCAGTTTTTTATTATATTCAAGTATTCTCGATCTTCTGTACATGTTATATTGTCCAGCAGCAAGTTCGAAAACCCTAGAATGCCGTTCATAGGCGTTCTTATTTCGTGGCTGATATTTGCCAGAAAGGCTGACTTGAGTCGGTCGCTTTCTTGCGCTTTGTTCATGGCCTTGACCAAGTCTTCTCTCATGTGAATTTGCTCTGTAACATCAATTAGAATGCCTTGAAGGACTGGGCTCTCATGCTCTGTGTTTAAGAGACGGCTGTATACGGTAGCCGAGATAATTGTGCCATCCTTGGTTCTAAACCGATAAGTGTTATTGCCGGTCAGCACTCCTTGGATGGAATCGCTTAGATTCTTTCGGCCCCTTTCTCTGTCTTCTTCGACTATCAGATTGAAGATATTCATGCCTTGGCCGATTTCTTTTTCGGTGTAGCCGAAGACTTCAAACGATTGCTTGTTGAGCAGCGTAGCATTGCCCAGACTGTCAATCTGGAAGACTACTTCCGGCATCATTTCCAGGATGTTGCTCATTTTTTGCTGGCTGTCTTCAAGCGCTTTTTCGATTTGTTTGCGTTGCAACGACCCTCCGATCGCGATGCTGATGCCTTCCATAAAATTAATAAACTCAAGAGTGAACTGGTTTTTTCGCAAGTCGTTTAGCTGCAATAGTCCGATTATTTCTTTGTTTATTTTGAGCGGTATCAGGGCAACCGATAAATATCCTTCGTGGATACAACGATTGCGCGGGTTGTGCCTAGGGTCTTGTTCCGGAGAGAGGCTGAGTAAATCTAGCAAATTATTGATCCATGCGCTGCCATAATTGGTAAATAGTTGGTTATTGCTGTCTGTTTTGCCAGAAACAACTAATCCGCAAGTGCATTCGAGGCTAATTTCTCCTTGTTCGTTGTGGCAAAAAGCTTGATTTTTGCTGATGAGCGATCTTTCTGCTATGAGAAATTTATTGTCAAAGCCTTTGCTGGCGTAATAAGGGAAGTCGTGTTCTTGTTTAAGTCTTATGCCGACAGCGCTTATGTTTAATCTCCTTTTGATAATGCTTATAATCTTGTCGATAGTTTCTTCTAGTGAATATGTTTCATTAAGGATTTTGAGTATCTCGATAAACATTTCTTGATTGCTTTCGTGCTTTTTCCTTTTTGTAACATCTTTGCTGATACCGCGGTAGCCTAATAATTCGCCATTTTTGTCCTGTATGGGATAGCCATTAGTCAAGAAACAGACGGGCTGTCCATTCTTATGAAGATTCCAATTCTCTAAATCAACTATGGCTTTTTTTTCTGCTGCGATGTTGTTTAGCACTTCTTTGATGCGAGCCTGTTCATTCTCCGGCATCAGATCATAGAGCGTGATGCCAATAATCTCGTTAGGTGAATACCCTAATGTATCTTCTATTTGTTTTGAACAGTAAGTGTATTCCGAGTTTGAGTTTATCTCCCAGGCTATATTGGATGAACTAAGGACGATGTCCTTAAACCGTTGCTTGCTTTCTTGCAGCTCAAGCTGCCTCCTTATTTCCGATGTCATATCCCGAGATACAATTTGAACAAATTCGATTGCATTGCCGTTATAAATCGGTGACATAGTTGAACTGACCCACGCAATTGTGGTGTCTCCTGAGTTGATTGGCCTGTAGTTGGCTTTTGTAACAATGCCTTCTAGGCATTTGTTGAAGATTTCTCGCATATGGCCGGCAGTATCTACTTGGAAAAACGGCAACTCATAAAAGAGCTTGCCAATCAAGCTATTTTCGCCGTTTTCTTGCGTAATGGCTATTGCTTTTGAATTACAGGTAATAATTATCTCATTTCTATCGATAATAAATATGGCGTCAGAGCTATTGAGAAAGTAATTTTGATACAGTTTGCTTAGCTCGGCTTCTCCCGGTGAGTCGTTTTTCATGGTTATACCTTCTGGTAAATATATTTAAATTGTTAATGAACTTTCTAAAGGTAATTATTTAAGCATTATTGTGGCTGTTTGTCAATTTTCGTCAGTATACGGCTTATAATGCTATGTAAACATTTTGCGCGTATTTTCGTAAATCGGGAGAAGCTTGGGATTTACATGTTGAGCAAATTAATTGCGTTATTTTTAATTGCAAAATTGCATTATTTGTTGATTCGTTAGATACTGATGTTAGGATAATTAATAAAAATTTATATGGCAGACGTCTATCAAGAGTCTTTGGCCTTGCACCAGGCTCATCGCGGCAAATTTGAAATCAAAAGCAAAGTGCCATTAGCCGATAAGCATGACTTGTCTTTGGCCTATACGCCCGGCGTGGCTGAAGTCTGCCGGGTGATTGCAGCGGACAAATCCAGGGTGATGGACCTGACACTCAAGGGGAATACAGTGGCCGTAGTGTCCGATGGCAGCGCGATTTTGGGCTTGGGCAACCTGGGCCCGGAGGCGGCCATCCCGGTAATGGAAGGCAAGTGCCTATTGTTCAAGGAGTTTGCCGGGGTTGACGCCTTCCCCATCTGTCTGGCCACGCAAGACACAGAAGAGATTATTAAAGCGGTCAAGCTGATTGCCCCAGTCTTCGGCGGCATCAATCTGGAAGATATTTCCGCTCCGCGCTGTTTCGAAATCGAAGAACGGCTTAAGGCCGAATTGGATATTCCGGTGATGCACGACGATCAGCATGGTACAGCCACGGTGGTTCTGGCCGCGCTGATCAACGCTCTCAAATTGAGCGGACTAGACAAGGACACGGCGCGCTTGGTTGTCAATGGCGCTGGCGCGGCCGGCACAGCGGTGTCGGATCTGCTGATTAAATATGGTTTTAAGAATATTATCATCTGTGATAGCACGGGCGCAATCTATGCGGGCCGTCCTGACTTGAGCGAAGTCAAAAAGAAGTTGGCCAGCCAGACTAATCCTGAACAAATCAAAGGCTCTCTGGCCGAGGCGATCGTAGGCGCTGATATCTTTATCGGAGTTAGCGCGCCTGGCGTACTGACGGCGGAGATGGTCAAGACGATGGGCGCCAAGCCGATTATCTTTGGTTTGGCTAATCCTGTGCCCGAGATTATGCCCGAGCTGGCCTTGGCGGCGGGCGCCTTTATCGTGGCTAGCGGCCGCAGCGATTATCCCAATCAGATTAATAATGTCCTGGCATTCCCTGGCATCTTCCGCGGGGCCTTGGACAATGAGGTCAAGCAGATTACCGACGAGATGCTGATTCGCGCGGCCGAAAATCTGGCCGGCCTGGTAGCCGACCCGAGACCGGACGAAGTCTTGCCTAATGCATTTAATAAGGATGTGGCAAAAGTTGTGGCAGCAGCTATTTTTTAACTGCGCCTATATTTTTGTTTTCCGGCATGTTATAATATTTGCACAAGAGGCGTCGGTTAAGCGCTTGTGTTATTGTAAAGATTTATATGCCTAAGTGCGGAAAAATTAAGTCCGGATTTACTTTAATTGAGCTGTTGGTTGTTATTGTGATTATTGGAGTGTTGGCCAGCTTGACAATGCTGGCCTTGAATAACGCTCGAGCCAAGAGTAGGGATGCTAAGCGGGTTAATGATATTCGGCAGATTAGCACTGCTGTTGAATTGTATTATGCTGAATACGGTATTTATCCTAGTTCTATTGCTAATGCTATTATTAGCGCTGATGGCACTAAAACATATATGGCCAAGACGCCGACTAATCCCAGTCCGATGAACGATGGCAGTTGCGGCGCTGACAATTACACTTATGCTACCACCTCGGATGCTACCGATTATTCATTGAACTTTTGTTTGGCTTATGGCGCAGGCGCTTTGTCGCCCGGCATTGGTTCGGTGAGCAAAGGCGGTTTTGATACCGCTCCCGGATTGATCGGCTGGTGGAAATTTTCTGACGGCAATAGTCCGGTAATTGATAGCAGCGGTAAAAGCAATAGCGGCTCGAATAATGGAGCAACTTGGGGCGCTGACAGCGGCCAATATGGCGGAGGGGCCTACACCTTCGATGGCGTTAATGATGCCATAGCTACTAATTCAAACATCTTGAATAACGCGACCGAATTTACAATCGCTTTTTGGACCAAGCCATTGAGTTTTGGCGGTTGGAAAGGAATGATCGGCAAAGGTACGAGCGATACTAATGTTATAACGGTGCAGGCGGATACGGGCGGGCGCATCTATGTCGACGTTGACAACGGTGTGTCAAATTCTTTTGCCAATACTGGCTTGGGTGTTTTGTCAGTCGGCCAGTGGGCGCACGTGGCGGCCGTTTATCAGGGTAGCGGCGCTACTAATGCTGATCGGGTAAAAGTCTATGTTAATGGCGCTAACTTGGCATTAACTTTTAGCGGAACGATCCCAACGCAAACAGCTACATCCAACGCCGGCATTCTCTATATTGGTCAGCTCGGTTATGCCAGCAATTTCTATAATGGAATTATGGATGATGTGCGTATTTACAGCCGCAGTTTATTGCCCGAAGAGATAAGCGCGTTGTATAATTTTTCTAAATAAAGTTTGTGGCAAATGATATTTACTACATCGCCGGCATCTTGCTGGCGCTCAACCTGATCGCCTTCGCGGCGATGATGGTAGACAAGATCAAGTCGGCCAAGACAGGCAAGCGGCGCATTTCCGAAGGCATGCTGTTCTTTATGGCAACGCTCTTCGGCAGCGTCGGCGTCTATGCCGGCATGTTCGCCTTCCGCCACAAGACCAGGAAATGGTATTTTTTGATCGGCATTCCGCTCTTGATGATCGAGAACGCCGCCTTGCTCTATCTGCTTTATTTATTTTTGAGTGGAACGGTTATTTGGTAATATTCTATGGACTAGAGGCGCCCAAGCAAAGGCGTCTTTTTTGTTAAACTTAGGCTTTTTTAGCCAAGGTGGAACATTTGACAAAGCGCCGATATAATACTATTTTAAGCATGTTCTTTGAAAAATAAATATAATTAAGAAAACATAAATTTAAGATAAATTTTGGAGGTAGTCATGTATTACGTATTCGTCGGAGTGGTGGTTGTATCCGGTGTATTCTACCACATATCACAAAAAGAAGTGCCCAAGTCGGTTAACCCGATGGCGTCGTTGGCCTTTAGCTATATCATAGCTTTGATTGGTTCTATAATTCTTTTGCCGGTTGTCTCCAGATTATCAGAAGCAAGTAAGTCTTTGAATCTGGACAAATTGACGCAGGCGGTAAATTGGCCCAGTTTCTTTGTCGGGGTCACGATAATCGGTATAGAAATCGGCGTAATGATGGCCTATCGTTATGGCGGTAAGATGAATAATACGTCGTTGATTATTTATTCGACGATTGCGGCTGTTTTGTTTTTGGTAGGAGTCTATCATTATAATGAAACAATCTCCTGGCAAAAATTATTTGGCGCAGTATTATGTTTTGTCGGCCTCGTAGTAATGGCGTTAAGTAAATAAAGATCACGTTCAAATAATGTTTAGCCCCTAGAAATAGGGGCTTTATTTTATTTTGGCTTATGTTAGCCAAATTCAGAGAGAGCCAACCTCGATTGACAAAAGGCCCGGAAAGTCCTAGATTAAAGAGTTAAATGCACCTTAACAACAAAAAATCCTTAACCATAAATAAAATATTGGCAATTTGTATAACTATTTCGGAGATTAATAATGGCAGAAGGCAACAAAGCCAAGGGCATAGTCAAACCTGAGCGTCCGGGAGGATTCCTGGATTTTTTACCGGCCGATTATCTGGCGCGGGAAAGAATCTTTGGCATCATAGCAAAAGTTTTCCGGTCTTATGGCTACGATCCGATCGAAACACCGATGGTGGAATTTGCAAAATCCCTTGTCGGCGAAGACGAAACATCGAAAAATATATTCTATATTTCCAACAAGAATAAGAATATGACGCAAGAAGGGCAGTTGGGTTTGCGTTTTGACCACACTGTACCCTTTGCCAGATTGTTAGCGGCTAATCCATACAACGCCGACACTAAAGAAGGCATTAAACTGCCTTGGCGCCGTATGGTGGTTGGTCCGGTGTTCAGGGGCGAAAGTCCGCAGAAAGGGCGTTACCGCCAGTTCTATCAATTCGATGTCGATATAGTCGGAGTTTCTTCCATGATGGCAGATGCTGAGATTGTGGCTATAATCTATGAAACTCTGACAGCTTTAGGGCTTGATGATTTTGTAATCAAGATTAATAATCGCAAGTTATTAAATGGCTTGGCGGAATTATTGGATGTCCACGATAGGGCGGAAGTAAATCGAGATGATATTACCAAGGCTATTTTTAGAATCTTGGATAAATTGGATAAAATCGGCCTGGATCAGGTATTGTTTGAATTAACGCAAGAGCCTGACAGCATCTTCGATCCGGCGCCTAATTTATCGTCAGAGGCTGGAGAAAAGATCAAATCTTTTATTAATATCGATGGTGACAACTACGAGAAATTAATAAAAGCTAAAACAGTCTTTGCGGGTCTAAGTATCGCCGAAGACGGCATAAAGGAATTAGAGCAGATCTTAGGATTTACAGCTGATCTCGGCGTTCCGAGCGATAAGGTGTTAGTTGACTTTGGCGTTGCTCGCGGGCTGGATTATTATACCGGTCCGGTGATGGAGACAAGTTTGCTGACTGCGCCGGAATTCGGCAGTGTTTTCTCGGGAGGCCGTTACAACAATCTGATGGAACGTTTTACAGGACAAGAATTGCCCGCGGTCGGCGCGTCTATCGGAGTCGATAGATTATTTGCCGCCTTAAGGCAGCTTGGTTTGTTGGACGTTAGTCGGGCTACCATTACCGATGTTTTGGTAATGCGCATTGCGGACAATCTTGATAGTGAATATCTGGAAATCGCCAAGATAATCAGGCGCTGTGGCCTGAATACGGAGGTTTCTATGCTTGAAGACAGGACTTTTAAGGCTCAATTCAATTTTGCGTTGGGTCGTGGCGTTAAATACGCCATTATTTACGGAGAAAATGAATCAATCAAGCGCACAATCCAGATTAAGAATCTAAGCACTCGAAAACAGACAGAAATTAATTTTTCCGATTTGGAAATATATTTTAATAATATTTAATTTAGGAGTCAGACATGGAAAGGACTATTAGTCTAGATGGTCGCACTTTAACGCTGCAAGACGTTGTCTTGATAGCTCGCGGCTATCGCGGCCAAGACGGACATCAACATTATCCATATGTTGAGTTATCCGAACAAGCACAAGCAGATATTGGCAGTTTTCGCCACGGCCTTGATCTTCGGATCGCGGCTGGCGATATTATCTACGGTGTCAATACCGGTTGCGGTGTCAAGAAAGGCACTATCATTGATCAGAAAGAGATCGATGCCTATCAGGCTCATTATATTCCGGCGCATTGTGTCGGTTATGGCGAACCTTTTGATGAAGAAATTGTCAGAGCCGCTCTTGTTTTGCGGGTCAACTCTTTCGCCTTGGGAAATTCCGGAATCAGGCTGGAAACCTGCAATAAATTGTTGGAAATCTACAACAAGGGCGTGATTCCCTTTGTACCCGAACAGGGTTCGGTGGGCTCCAGCGGTGATTTGTGCCCGTTGGCTCATGTTGCGGCAGTCATTACTGGCGTCGAAGGACAACAAGCATTCTACCACGGCAAATTGATGCAAGCGGCAGAAGCTTTGTCGCTTGCCGGCATCGATCCGATAGTATTAAAAGCCAAAGAAGCGATGGGCTTGACTAACGGCGCAACCTTAACTTTAGCCATGGGCTTGCTTGCTATTCATGATAGCAAAAAATTAATAGCGTATTCCCATATGGCGGCAGCATTGTCGCTTGAGGCGATCCGCGGTGAAAAAAACGCCTTTGACCCCAGAATCCACGAGGCCAGAAAGAACCAGCATAGCGCCAGAGTAGCGAAAATCATTCGTGACCTGACCAGCGGTTCAGACCGCATGACTACGTCAGCTAGAGATGTCTGTTTGACGGATGAGAAGAAATCGAAGAAATATCAGGACGATGCTAAATCAAGGCCGACTCCTCGGGTCCAGGATGCCTATTCTTTCCGCGCCTATGCCCAGGTGGCAGGACCGGTGGTTAAAGCATTCGAGTATGCCGAAGAAGTCTTTTTGTCGGAAATGAATGCAGCTACAGATAATCCATTGATCTTTAAGAGCGGATTCGGGGAGAATGAAAGGTTTGAAGCGATATCCGGTGGCAATTTTCATGGCGAACCGTTGGGTCAAGCAGCTGATTTTCTTAAGATTGCCATCCAGCAGTTGGCCAACATTTCCGATCGGCGTTTCTATGCCTTGACGATGTCCACGACCAGCTATGGCTTGCCGGATGATTTGGCTGGAGCAATTAATCGCGATCTGAATACGGGATTAATGATCCTCCAATACACGACAGCTGCTTTGGTATCAGAGAATAAAGCATTATGTTATCCTTCGGTTATCGATTCTATTCCGACTTCTGCAAACCAAGAAGATTATGTCAGTATGTCAACTATCGGCGCGCGTAATCTGCGCAAGGTGATAAAAAATACTTATGGCGTTATCGGTGCCGAATTATTGGCTGCTGCCCAGGGCATATCACTGACCGAAGACCAGCTAAGGCCGCTCGAGCTTGATGGCTTGGGAAGAGAAACTACCTTTGTTTATAAGAAGGTCCGCCAGGTAGTCGCCGCAATGTATGAAGATCGTTATATCCACAAAGATTTCAAGGCTTTGGTCGATTTCATGATAAAGTCTGATCCTCAGGATTTCTTACCATAGTTCTGTATAGCTATCTTGCCGACCTTCGGACCTGGGTCGGCTTTTTTTTGGCTATTCGTAGTAAAATTGGATTGGCTGGCATTTGACAAAACTAGGAATCATGCTAGAATATTGAACAAAATAAAAATATCAGTTCATTAATAAAAAGGGTTAAAAGATGCAAAAAAATACCTGCACTTATAGGAAAATAAATAACCTTGATAATGCCGCAGAAGCTGAAAAGTTAGCGCGTTGCTATCAGGAGGTTTTTGCCGGTTATCCTTGGAATGAATACAAGAAATGCCCTGATTGCGGGGTGAGGTGGGGCAAAGAAGATGCGCCGGAAGATGGACGTTGTTCAAAATGTGATGCTACTCCCGTTCTTGTTGATTTCTGGGCGAAGGAGGATGTTATAAATGATTTCCAAAAACAATTACAAAGCTCCAGCGGCGTGTTGTGTGTTGCGGTTAATTCCAGAGACGAGATTACGGGTTTCTGTTCCGGTTACGAAACTACTCCCGAAGAATTGGAAAAGCATTTGCAGCTTCCTGAATTGGCCAAATGGTTGCGTTGTTATTTTCCCAATGGTGTTAGATTCGGTTATCAAGATGAGATCGGCGTTCTCGATTCGTATCGAGGGCAGAAGATTGCTACCGAACTTTTCAAGAAAAGAATGGAAGATTTTAAGGCAAGTGGTTTGGATATAGCTGTATTAAGAACCAAGACTATGCCTCCGACCATAACCTTTAAATGGTACCCTCGATTGGGTTATAGTGTCATCCAATGTTATCATGATGATGATTGCCGTGTAATTATGGCGACAGAAATCAAGAGTATTCAGTTGTAGAACAGTTGAGCTTTACATGCCGATGGACGCGTAGCTCAGTTGGCCCAGAGCAATGGATTGTGGCTCCATTTGTCACGGGTTCGATTCCCGTCGCGTCCACGAACGGCAATTATAATGATTGCCGTTTTTTATTTACAAAAATGTCAGTTTGAGTCAGAATAGGATATATGAAATATGATGAGACGATAATTAAGATATCGGGCGCTAAGCCGGGCAAGACGCTGGCTGTTTTTGCCGGTGTCCATGGCAATGAAACCACGGGCATCAAGGCTCTTAAGCAAGTCGTAAAAAACATTAAAATAGACGCTGGTACAGTATATTTTGTTTTGGCTAATCCGGAGGCGATTGGAAAGAATGTCAGGCAAGTTGATAAGAATTTAAATCGATGCTTTTTTCTCGGCAATAAAGGCAGGACGGCAGAGGATAAGCGCGCTAGAGAGCTGATGAAGCTGTTGGATAAATGCGAAGCGTTGTTAGATTTGCATGCCAGTAACAACCCCAATTCAATACCGTTCATCATCTGTGAAAAACACGCATTTCAAGCTGCCAGCATCTTTGATTTCAAAATTGTATCACATGGCTGGGATGCTTTTGAGCCCGGCGCGACTGATGGCTACATGAATACTCAGCGCAAAATAGCCTTGTGTCTGGAGTGCGGTTCTGTACACGATAATAACGAACCATTAGCCGTTAAATCAATTATGCAGTTTCTTAAATTTTTTGGCGCAATTAAAGATGCAACTGTTAAGTATAATCATAAGAAACAAAAAATGATTAAGATTGTCAAAGCCGGTTATAAGAAATCGGAGCAGCTTGCCTTTGCCAAAAATTATAATGATTTTGCCAAGTTAAAACCCGGAGAAATATACGCCACGGATGGACCGAATAAATATAAAGCGGGGACGAACCAATGCATTATCTTTCCAAATATAAATAAAAAAATTGGCGAAGAAATATTCTTGATTGGCAGAACGATGTAATGATGATTTTGACTGGTGTTATTTTCTGTGATTTGCTAAGATTGGTTATGGAATTTAATTATGACTATTACAACTTTTAATAAGGCCTTGTTATTGATTGCCGTCTGCTTGTTGCTGGCGGTATTTTTGCCTTCTGCCCACGCGGTGCATGCGCAGGTCGCCAGTGATAATGTTACGGCTGCCGGCTTTCAGGCCGATTTGGAGCTGGGCGACGAGGGGGCGGATGTGTTGGCTTTGCAGAAGCTGCTAATCAAATCGGGGTATCTGAAGATTACCAAGCCGAGCCCTGTCTATGGTTACAAGCCTAACGGCTACTATGGCGAGCAGACCAAGGCGGCTGTGGCTAAGTGGCAGAAGTCCAAGGGCATTAAGGCCTCTGGCGTCTTTGGCCCTATTTCGCGCGCCAAGGCTAACCTGGGCTATCTGGCGATTGCCAATAGGGAAACCGCGGCTACTTCCAGCGGCACCAGCACACCCGCAGTCAGCAACGGCCGCCTTATAGCGGCTAATACTTGCACTGCTTGGACATACACCGATTGGTCGGCGTGTTCGTCCTGGGGCAACCAGACGCGCAGTATTGTCTTTGCTTATCCGTCCGGTTGCGCAGGCGGCGCCTTTGTGTTGGCGCAGGCTTGCGGTGCTAATGCGACTTCTACCGCTACTTCAACCGCGGAGACTGTTGTTGTAAGCGCGCAGCCTTCGATCGGCACTTTTCATCCTAGCCAGCAAAGTTTAACCTTGGATGATCGCTTGTTAAGCGTTGCTTTTTCCGAAAATGGGCTCAAGGTCGGTTTGACCTGCAAGCCTTGGGTCAGCAAGGTAGTGGCTGTGGCTACCGACCAGACTCTTGCCTTGCCCACGACCAGTGATAATAATTATACTTGGAAAAACAATGCCAATGGCCGAGTACAGACCAGGGATCACTCTATACAGAACACCGGCCGCGGTGACATTATCCAGATGAACATGCTGAAGAATGATCTGCCGCATACGGCGATTGTAGTGTCTGCTACACCTGCAGGCATGGTTTGGATCCATAGCAATTGGCAGACCAAGAAGACTGTCAGCGTCGACTTTATCACCTATGCATATTTTAATGCCACCTTCGGTCCGGATTATTCCGTCTATCATCTCCAGTAGTCTCTGTAAATCTTAAGGGTATGAAAAAACTGACCGCTTGAGGGTCAGTTTTATTAATTCTAATTCAAATGAATGTTGCTTGATGCCGCTTTGGCAGCAGTTGCGGTGGGCGATAAGAATCCGTGGACTCTTTTGTAATGCCTAAAGACATTTTCGAATTTTATTTTTTGCAAATGAGTAATTTGTGCAAACATATAATCTTCGGTTATCTGTCCCAGGTCAACCTGTGTTTGCAGATTGGCCAGGCAATACGGACAAAGCCGTTCTTCATCGCCATCGATTTCGTCGTCTGTCCCGTTGAGCTGTCTGAGTTGATTGATTTCCTCGACGGTTTTGGGCCATAGCTTGAGAGCCTGCAGCTGTTCTTCGTTAGCTTTCTTTTTCCTTAGCGCCAGCACTTTCTTTTTGGCTTCCAATTCGTAGCCTTGGATTTCCAGGTCAACCCTTTCTTTTTCTATCCTTAGCAATTCCTTTTCTTTGGCTAGTTGCAGGTCGGCTTTGCGCTGTTCTTCCAGTAGGTCGGCTTGCGCTTTAGCTGCCAGATCATCAGCTAATTTTTGTTTAGCTTTTTTGTCGGCTGCTTCTTTTGATTTCTTTGCGTCAGCAATTTGTTTGAGTTCTAGCTTTTCAGCTTCCTCCTTTAACTTTTTTGCATCCGTAAGCTGTTTGAGTTTAAGTTTTTCCGCTTTCTGGACTGCTGCCATATTATCGGCTGCTTTCTTTTCTTCAGCCTGTTTGGCTTTTTCAATCGCCTTGTTCTTGTCGGCAATTACCTTTAGCCTGGCCGTCTCTGTGTCTTTTTCTTGTTTGGCAAGCCAAACCAATTGCTGATTGTTCGCTTTGACCAGCCATTGTTCATCTTTAATCCTGTCTCGAACAGTTTTTTTGAGCCGATAGCTGATGGCAGCGCGTTTGATTTTTTTAACCAGGGCAATTAGTAGAAAAATACTAATGACGATTAAGGCGAAGATGATGGCAATTTTCACTGTTCCACTCGGCAAATTGTCTAGTATGGATTTTGATTTGGCCGTTGAAGTATTTAGGTCAACGGCTTGGTAGGTGACTTTGAGTGCGGATTTGTCATCCTCTTCAATGTCGCCAATTGTAACCTTGGCGCCAAGCTTGGATAGTTTTTCGCCGAATTCTTCCGCCTTTTTCAAGGCTTCTGCTTTTTCTCTTTTTGAGGCATAGCAGCCGGTGATTTGAACCAGTATTTCCTGGTCTTTGTCAAAGGCTTTTTCTATCCTTTTTTGCCAATCGGTCATCGTTTGGTCCCAGTCTGTATAGTCGGCCGGATAGCTGATTTTTTGTTCTTCGCCAGCCCATGCAACGCCGGCAGTTAGCAGAAAGGTAAATAAAATGATGAAAAAAGTTCTCATCGTAACTCCTGTATCTTAGTTTGTAATGTACTTGTTTAAGGCTAAATTATAGCACATTTGTTGGTATTTGTCAATGATATGCTGAATTATATCTATTACATGCGTAATATTAGCCCTTCGACGAGCTCAGGGCAGGCCAAATTTCTCTATTATTAGCTAAAAAAATATAAATTTTTGTAATAGATTACTAGCCTTGTTTTGTGCTTGGTATATCAAAAAAGCATGTCAAAAGACGAGAGGGCTTGCCCTGAGCATGTCGAAGGGTTGACATTTACTATATTTTGTGTTATATTCTTCTCTATTAAATATGTTTTGTCCGCAAGGTCCATGTTTAATAAAAAATAAGAGAAAGCAAAGTACATTAACAATTAAGTATCAATTGATTGTCAATATTCAAAGATTTGATGACTTTAATGTTGGCTGAGGGGAAGTGAGGCGTCGTCCGAACTTATCCTTGGCTAATAATTGGAGCTATGAGAGCTTTTTATGTTGGTGGTAGATTATAAATAATTGAGTCTTTGTTTTTAAGATTTTTCGATCGAAGAGCAGATTGTCTCGCAGGTTATTCTATTATTATCAGAAACTACTTAGATATGAAGTGAGGTACGACCAAACTGATTAATGAGCGGCCAGAAAATAAAAAAAATAATTGAAAATGCAATCCTATTGGAGTTCGAAACTTCGTCTGGAATAATGCCAGAAAATTATGTCTGGCAAAAAATAACTTATTTTTTAATTTATACCACAGGCATAAAAATGAAGAGAATATATTTAACTTTAATCGTGGCAGTTATCTTTTGCATTATTTCCGCAAATGTTAACGCCAAAACAAAAACACGCACTACAAGCAATGCCCCAGCCGGCACCCCGATAATATACACGGTAGCCAAGGGCAATTGCTTATCCACTATTGCAGATAAATTCGGCTTAAGCGTCGCTGAATTATATAATCTGAACAAAAGCAAAATCAGCGATAAAAGTTTGATTTATGCAGGTCAGAAATTTATCGTCGGTTATCAGGAGACAGTCCAGCCGCAAACAACCACAGTGGTTTCTGGCGACGGCGCTGCTAATACTTTTAGCCAAAACTATTTCGGTTATCTGTTGCCTTTCTGCCTCTATGTTGCCCCATCTGATAGCACTTGCGGCCAGTCTGACCCGACGATTGCCGACAAAGAGGAATATGTCGAAGCTGATAGAATCTTGATAGCCAAAGCTAAACTCTTGGGAATTAAATATAATACCCAGTCTAGCAAATTGTATTCAGCCAAAGAGATTATAAAAAGTTTCCAAGGCAAATTAATTTATTGCAAGGACAAAAGTTTTGTCCTGGATAAGAACGGCGCTAAGATGTATCTTAGGCAGTCCGACAAAGATATACTGCTGTGGGCCTGTTATGGCCTGGGTATAGAATTGTATGATTGCCAGGATCCAAAGATGATTATTGAAGCTCATGAACTGGGCATCAAGTTCAATCATCCCGGCGGCCGTTATCACGATCGCGAAGAAATCGTACAGAGCATGTATGATGAAAATGGGCGCAAGAAAGTGGCCTATTCGCGGTCTATGCGTTTTCAGTGGATCAGCCGCTTGGTTTATTTGGACTGCTCCGCCTTTGCTTATTTTTTGAGCAATTGCTATGCGCAAATAGCCCCCGGCAATACTTCGCTTACTATCTTTACCGCCAAACACGGCAGGCGTCTGGTCACTTCTGTTGATCAGCTTAAGCCCGGCGATTTGGTAGGAAGGCCCGGAGTCTCTGAGGGGCACGTGGTTACTTATCTGGGTAATGGGAAATTCGCCCATTCATCCGGAGATAAGCCGCTGTTTACCGACAAGGACCAGATCGGGCTTAAAAAAGGTTTGTTTTGCTGCCGACCGCAGCCAAACCGGGAATTGGAAAATTCCTTACTTGCTCATAACAAAATATTAAGCAAAAAATTTCCACAATCTATCGCTGGCAATAAGTAATAGATTTTTAAAAACCAACCCCGCTCAATGCTAGCGGGGTTTTATAATATTTAAAATAAGATTATAACCTTGCGGATAGTTTTGTTTATATTAACTATATTTAGAAAAGCTAGAAAGTGATAGGGTTATTATTAAAAGGCTCGACTTTGCAAAAGTCTGGAATTAAGTTTTCTTGGCTTCCTGCCTCTTGTATCCATCCGTTGCCCAGGCCCAGCTTGAGCTGATACTGGTGGACGATGGCGAACTCTTCGGCTGTCACGGCGCGACCCAGTTCGGGGAAGCGGTCGGCCTGGTAAAGCGGGGAGTATTGGTTCATCAGGCTGATGTGCAGCTCCAAGTCGATGGCGGCCAGGGTGTCTAGCACGCCGAAGCTGTTGGTCAGCTGGTCGGGCAAGACCATGTGCCGGACTATCAGTCCCTTGGCTGCTTTATTATTTACAATTTGCAGATTGCCGACTTGTCGGTACATCTCGGCGATAGCTGTTTGGGCGGTGGCAAAATAATCTTTGATGCCTGAGTATTTGAAGGCCAGATCGTCGTGGCTGTATTTGAAATCGGGGAGGTAGATGTCGATCAAGCCGTCCATCTCTTTGATGATGTCCGGCGATTCGTAGCCGTTGGAGTTCCAGGCGATCGGAATTTTTAGCCCTTGTCCTTTGGCGCTGATAATCGCTTCTTTGATGCACTGGTGCCAGATTGTGGGAGTGACTAGGTCGATGTTGGCTGCGCCGAGTATTTGCAATTCTAGCATCATGCCAGCTAGTTCTTGGCTGTCAAAAAGCCGGCCCAGATACTGTTGCGAAATCTGGAAATTCTGGCAGAAGACGCAGTGCAGATTGCAGCCGCTAAAGAAGATGCCGCCGGCCGGCAGCAGGGGTGGTTCTTCGCCCGTGTGCAGGCCATGCCAGGCGATTTTGGTTTGGGTCATAGATTGGTAGTATAATCAGCAATTTGACTCCTGGCAAGCTGTTTGCTATGGTCAAGAGGATAGTTGTTTCAAATATTAGGAATTATCGTATGAAAACATTGTCATCGATCGTCAAGATTGTTCACAAGAACATCTGTGCCAGCCCGGAAGTCTATAAGGCTTTCCAATTGCGGGTGTCCGAAGGCGCGCCGACGCGGGAGCAAAATCCGATGTCTCATTTTTCTGTCTATTTTTTGCCCTATAATCCGTACAACAAAAAAGTATTCATTACGCATCACAAGAAATCCGGCCTGTGGCTATCGCCCGGCGGACATGTGGACGAAGGCGAAACTTTGTGGCAGACGGTTAATCGCGAGATCAAAGAGGAGTTGGGCGTGGCTGATTTTTTCAAGCTTGAGCCTAAGCCTTTCTTGCTGACCATCACGCCGGTGGCCAATGCCGCTCATGCCTGCAAAACGCATTATGACGTTTGGTATCTGGTGATTACTGACGGCCATGATTTTAGTATCGATCCCAGAGAGTTCCATGCCACGCAGTGGATGGCTATCGACGATGCCAAAAAGATTGTCACCGATCCGCCTAATCTGCTGGCCTTGGACCGGGTGGCACGACTGGCCAAATAATTCCAAAAAGAATAAAACCCGCTCCGACTTGATGTCGGGCGGGTTTTTGATTGTTTTTCCGCTAATGTTAAAAAAATAATTTGATAAGTGTAATATTGCTTAATAAGGTGCTACCATCTCGCATGCTTTACAAGATATAATAATTGTGTCATACTTTGCCGGTAGCTTTTTGGATTAGATATGCACGGGGTAGATATATCAGATTTGAGGGCTAGTAATAATTAATATTAGCCAAAAAGCTATCATTATGATCACATTTAAAGAACTCGGTCTTAACGACCATATCCAGCAAAGCCTGGAAGAATTGGGCTATATCAACCCAACGCCTATCCAAGAACAGGCGATCCCTTTTGTCTTGGAGAACGAACAAGATTTGATCGGGCTGGCGCAAACCGGCACCGGCAAGACGGCGGCCTTCGGCTTGCCGATTTTAAACAAATTGGAAAAGAATAAGGACGTGCAAGCCATCATCCTTTGTCCGACCCGCGAACTGTGCTTGCAGATCAGCAAGGAAATGACCGGCTTTGCCAAACATTCGACCAGCGTCAAAATCGCTACTATCTATGGCGGCGCGCGCGCCGATTTGCAAGTACAGCAGATTAGGGCTGGCGCCAATATCGTTGTCGGTACTCCCGGACGCGTGCATGATATGATCCGCCGCAAGGTGCTCAAGATGCACACGATCCGTTTCGTGGTGTTGGACGAGGCTGACGAGATGCTTGATATGGGCTTCAAGGACGACCTGGATGCTATCTTGGCCGATACGCCGGAGACCAAGCAAACCTTGCTGTTCTCGGCCACCATGTCTTCGGTGATCCACAATATCGCCAAGAAGTTCATGCACGACCCGAAGGAGATCAGCGTCGGCAAGAAGAATATCGGCGCCGACAAAGTGGTCCATCAATATTATCTGGTCAAGCAAGGCCAGAAGTATGAAGCCTTGCGCCGCATCGTCGATTCTGAACCGGATATCTATGGTATCTTGTTCTGCCGCACTCGCAACGAAACCCAGGAGATCGCCGATAAGCTGAAGGAAGATCATTATTCGACCGAGGCCCTGCATGGCGAAATTTCCCAGAGCATGCGCACTCAGATTATGGAACGATTCCGCCAGCGCAAAATCCAATTGTTGGTGGCGACCGACGTGGCCGCCCGCGGCATCGATGTCAACGACCTGACCCATGTCATTAATTACAATCTGCCTGATGTCAACGAATTGTATGTCCATCGCAGCGGCCGTACCGGACGCGCTCAGAAAAGCGGCGTCTCCCTTTCTATCCTGACCAATCGCGAGCTGCACAAAGTGCGCGAGTTGGAATACAAGACCGGCAAGACCTTTGAACAGAAGCAAGTGCCGACCGGCCAAGAAATCTGCCAGAAGCAATTGATCGCCTTGGTCGAGAAAATGAAAGAGATTAAGGTGGATAAGAAGGAAATCGCGCCCTTTATGCCGGCTATTGAAGAGATGCTGGGCGATTTTTCCCGCGAGGAATTGCTGACTCGTTTTGTCTCGGCTGAATTCAATCATTTTTTATCATTATATAAAGACAAATCAGACTTGGCGTCCGTGCCGATGGGCCGTGAGGCTGTCGGCGGCCGTACTAACGACCGAGGCGAGCGTCGTGAACGCGGCGAGCGCCAGCCGGAGGAGAACTTTGTCAACGTGCATATCAATATCGGCCGTCGTGATAATCTGGAGGTCAAAACTTTGTTGGGCTTTATCAATTCCCAGCCGGAATTGAAGGGCGCCGAGATTGGCAAGGTCAAGATTTCCGAAGCCTTTACCGTTTTCGGTATTGACAAGAATCGCGCTGGAGTAGTGGCTGACAGCTTCAAGACTGCTCGCTATAACGGACGCGCCTTGGAGGCTAGAGTCGTTGGCGGCGGGGGAGGAATGGAAAGACCGAGCCGCGGCGGTTATGTCGAAAAGAGTTTTGCTGACAAAAGGCGCGATACCAAATCTTCTTATAAAGCAAGCTCAACTACCAAAAAGGGCCGTCGCTAATTATTTATAGATTGCAAAAACACTCTGTTAAATGGAGTGTTTTTGCTTTTTGCCTTGACATTATCTGCTTTTCGTACTAGCGTAAAAGAAAAATAGTTCATAAACAATTCTAAGGAGATGTAATGGTAAGCAAGAATAATGTTTTTATGTTGGCTCCCGCTGAGCAACTGGCATCTTTGAGGGTGGATTTGGGCGAATTGCCTGATTTTAACCCGGACTTTATCGTCAAGCCTCTGCCGGACAAGGCAGCAAATAATTTTGTCGTGCCTCAGTGGAGCATATTAGCGCCGACCTATCTGGAAGCTTTGGACAAGGTGCATCAGGCTTTGGCAGCTCATTTGGAGTTTACTAATGGCCTAAACCTGTCTCATGGCGAGCGCCAGGACCTCAAGTTCCTGCGTCCCCAATTTCGTACGGTTAAAGGATGGGAAAAAATGGTTCAGGCGCAGCAGTGCGGTGTAGTAATTGTGCCGGCGCAGTTTACCGGGCATTATCAGGATCTTGGCTTCCGTAATTTGTATACGGAAAAGATGAACAGGGAAGATGAGTTTGGCCTTGATCCGTATACCGTCGCCATTGTTTTGCTGTCGCATCAATATTTGTATTATGACGGTGCTGAACTTAATTTGGATATCCGTTGCGCCGGAGCGCATTATCCGCCCCGTAATCCGCCGGATGCTGACAGTAGTTCTATTTTATATTTTCTCAAGTCGCAGGAGGGTAAGCAAGAATTGTTTCTCTCTAGCAATGCCCATACTTTTAGCGATGCTGAAGGTTGGGCGACCGGCTATATTCTCTAGCCAAAAATCAAAGAATCGGGTATCAAATCCGATTCTTTTTCTTCCCTTTTTTCCTAATATTAGGCAAAAAATTATACACCACACTTCAGTAAACTAGTTTACTGAAGTGTGGTGTGTTTTTGTAAATACGGCAGGGTTATTAATTTTCTTGACATTTTTGGCCTTTTCTGGTATTTTGTATTTACTCCAATTTTTGGTCGGGAGGATAAAACATAGGATCATTTAGTACCTTTACAAAGGAATAAGCAATGAATGTTGCACAATTAAACACAGAAAAGCGTCTTGCTACGGCTATTATGCCTTGGAAAGACATCAGCATCGGTTCGGCCGCTATTGTTTCTAGCACTATCGCTAATAGCGGTATTTTTACTTCTACCCAAACCTTTAAGATTCAAGTTCCGCTTAGTGTTAACGAAAGCGTAACCAGGGATTATGACGGTTATCGCTTGCCAATGGACAAGCTGGACGAAGACGGAGTAATCCGAGTCGGCGAGAGCGTCGCCTTGGGTGATGTGCTGGTTGCCATGATTGAATATGATCCACGAGAGTATCAGCCGGAAGAAAAATTGCTCAAAGCAATTTTTGGCGACGGTGCTACTAACGTGACCGATCGTTCGGTTACCATGTCTTTCCCTGATCCTGCTATAGTCTATAGCGTCGAAAAAAAACTCGAAGGCAAAAAAAAGCTGGTGACTGTTTATCTGGCCTTTAAACGTAAACTACGTTTGGGTGATATTCTGGTCGATAGCAAAGGTAACCAAGCAGTTGTCTCGGCTGTTGTTGCTGATAATGAAATGCCTTATCTGAAAAGCTCGCAAACCAGAGCTCAAATAGTGGTTACGCCGCTCACTGATTGCGGCGAAACGATGGTAGATCATTTGGATAAACAAAGGCTGGTTGTGGTATATGATACCGAAGATCCCAAGTTTATCCTGATAGCGCCGCCGCTTGATAGGCCAAGCAAAAATAAGAAGTGGTTATGCAAAGATGAAGAAGCGCGTTTTGGGGCTATCGCTTGGAAAAAATTAGAACTATTGTCCGGTCAAAAGAATATCGGTTATGGCGTTCAAAGTAGATTGCGCAACGATGCCCAATTGGTGGATGGCATCAAGATCCGCCAAGAATTTATCACAAGCCTGTTGCATTACAATCTGCCGGCTGTAGCCAGAGAATTTTTGACCGTCAAGTCTGACGATGCCAAAGGCTACGGCGATACTGTACAAGCTATTATTAATGGATGGTCTTTGCCCGCAGCGGCTGCTCCGGCTTCGCTAAAGCGCTATGAAGCGACGATCAAGGCAATGGCCTTGACTATCGGAGTCGATAACGGCAGTAGGCAAGTCGGCTTACTTGATGGCTATAATTATCCCAACCAGGATTTGCCAGGTATTGGCGTTTCTTTGTGGGTAACTCCGCAATCAGAGATTTTGGCTCAGTCCCACGGTGAATTGACCGGTGTTGATTATATGGATGATGCTATCAAGCAGGCTCAAGGGAAAAAGAAAACAGACAAGATAGAAGTCGGTTTGTTCAGCCAACGCATTTTCGGCCCTCTACGGGATTATGAATGCGCTTGCGGTAAATACAAGCGAGTCCGCTATAGCGGCATCGTCTGCGATCGTTGCGGTGTCTTGGTAGCGCAAAGCTCTGTGCGCAAAGAACGTTTCGGCCATATCAACCTGGCTTTGCCTTGCGTGCATCCTTTGTTCGAAAAAGCAGTTGCCGAGTTATATAAGTCGATCGATTACACGAACACTCCGCAATATTTTGAAGAGCTGATCGAAAAAAACTTTGATCTAGAAAAAGCCGATTATCTTTTTGAATGTTCCGAGATAATGAAAAAGTTATCGTTGCCCGAACAGCAGATTCTTAATGTCATCCCGGTCATGCCGGCCGGTTGGCGTTCCGATTGGATGTCTTATACTAGCAGTTGGACAATGGATTTAAATTATCTATATAGCAGATTAATGACTCGTAACAATCGATTGACTCGATTAATCGACATCAAAGCTCCTTGGATGATTATCTCCAATGAATATCGAATGCTACAAGAGGCTTTGTCTGAATTATTTAATTGCACTCATTTGGGGAGTGAGACTCCGCCTGTCGGATTGATCCATAGCCTGCAAGCAGCCGGTCGCAATCTTTATGACAAAAAGGTTAGTTATTCCGGACGTGCGCTGGTTATCCCAGATGACCGCCTGGCAATCGACGAATGCGTTTTGCCTAGAACTCTGGCAGTCAGATTGTTTGAGCCTTTTGTGCTTCAGCGCTTGATGGCATCGCCGCCGGAAACTCCTTGCGACCCGATTTGGGACGATTCTTATCCGGATCTGCCTCCTATCTTGGCAGATGTAGTAGTAGATATTGCCGCTGGCAATAAGACTACAGTCGATCTAAAGAAGATTGATGAAGATGAAGCTAGAGCTTATCCGGGCTATACCTACAAGACGGCTAGTGGAATGGTTAAAAATAACCACCCCGAAGCATTGGAAAAGCTGGAAGCGATTGTTGGCGATAGGGTTGTCCTATTGAGCTCTGTCAGTCAGATAGAATTTGCCGGTTTTTGTCCACGTTTAAGTAACGAAGAAGTCATCAGACTTCATCCGCAGGCTATTAAGCTTCTTGGTATTTCTCTGGGTAAGGCTGGCAAGGCGTTAGTCTATCTACCCTTGTCTGATGATGCTCAAGCGGAAGTCAAAGGTGTTATGTGCGGCCAAGAATGGTCGTATGTTCCTCAGACTCCGAGCGTTGGATATAGCTCTGTTCTTAATAGTAATCTCAAGCATCTTGTTTCTAATCCTTGGTTGGATCAACCGGAGCCGGAAACCTGCAAATGGTTGCTATCCTTAAATGATCGATTTTTGCTCAATTATAGCAAATAGAAACCGAAGCCTCTCCGACGCCATGTCTGGGAGGTTTTTATTTGCCTTGACTGGATTAATATCTTGTAATATGATAGCGCTAAATATGTTATTAGAGTTCTTTTACTAATTTGGAGGATGGGGCGTGATACATTTGTTTAATTTGCATAATAAATCGACTTCTTTTGCTTGGGAGTGGTATATAGAGCGTTTGATGCTGGTTTTGCCAATCTGGATAGTGATGGTGCTGGTTGGCATCTATGGAACCGTTTGCTATTTTCAAGTCGATATAAACCATCTGGAGAAGTATAGGGGAGACGTAAGTAATGTCCATTTGATGCTGATATTAAGCCTGGTAATCCCGACCCTAATCTTTGCTATCGACCTGCCAATCTCATATTATCTGGCGAAACGCAAAGAAAAAAGCCGTGAAAACTTAATCGAAGTTGCGCCCAAAAGCCAAAATTGAACCGTTAATATAGCTGAATCAAGTAAGCTATATTTTTTATTTTTGCGTCTGCTCTGGACATTTTTTCAATTATCTGTTATGATTTAGCGATTAACAATACTAAGTATACATATTATATGGCCGAAGAAGTAATTTTGCGTTTCGACAATGTCGATTTTGAATATCAAGAGAAAAAGCCTATCCTGGATAGCGCTTGTTTCAGCTTGCGTCGAGGCGCCAAAGTTACGCTGATGGGCCAGAATGGGGCCGGTAAAAGCACGATTTTTGGCCTAATCCGCGGGGAACTCAAGCCCAAGAATGGTAATGTGGCCATAGGCAAGGAGACTAGCGTTGGCACCGCCAGACAGATGATTGCCCGCGAGGACCTGCCTTTGAGCGTGGAAGAATACTTCGCCCGTGCCTTTAATCCCGTGCCCTACAACTTGCCGGCTCGTATCGCCAAAGTGATGGATGCGGTAAACCTGCAGGTGCCGCTAGACCGCAAAGTAGGTGAGTTGAGCGGGGGACAGCAGGCTCGTTTGCTCTTGGCCTATGCCTTGATTGAGGATCCTGACATCCTGCTTTTGGACGAGCCGACCAACAACTTGGACAAGGCTGGCATTGATCATCTGGTCGCCTTTTTAATCATGTATGACAAGACAGTGGTGGTTATCTCTCATGATGCAGACTTTTTAAACTGTTTTACCGAAGGCGTCATTTATCTGGATATCTTTACCAAGCAGACCGAAATCTATGTCGGCGACTATTATACGGTGACCGAAGAGATCGCCAAGCGGGTAGAGCGTGAACAGAAAAAGAACGCCCAGCTGGAAAAGACCATCCTGGACCGCAAAGAAAAGGTCAACTTTTTCGCCAATAAGGGCGGTAAGATGCGCAAGCTGGCCAAGAAGATGCGCGATGAGATTGAGGAGTCCGAGGAAAATATGGTGGATGTTCGCCGCGAGGACAAGACTATTCGCCGTTTTACCATTCCGGCTCAGGATATCACTGGCGCTATTGTGGATATTAATTCATTCAAAATAATCGTCAATCACGAACCGGTGCTCAAGCACAAGGAAGTGGTGTTACGTATGGGGCAAAAGATGTTGATCTCCGGCCCCAATGGTATCGGCAAGAGCACATTTTTGCGCTCCTTGGTGTCGGGCAAGAGTGAAGGCGCCAGCATATTGCCGGAGGTTAAGATCGGTTATTATAGCCAGGACTTTGCCAATCTGGATTTCGACCAGACCGTATTTGCTTCTCTCGAGAGTCTGATTGGCGATGGCTGCGACGTGCAGGATATGCGTTCTATTGCTGCCGGCTTCTTGATTACCGGCGACCTGATGGGTCATCTGGTAGGCGATCTATCTGAAGGGCAGAAAGGTCTTTTGTCCTTTGCCCGCCTAGTGATGATGCGTCCCGGCCTGCTGATTATGGATGAACCGACCAATCATATTAATTTCCGCCATATCCCGGTAATTGCCGAGGCTTTGGACAAATACGAAGGCGCGCTGATTATGATCAGTCATATGCCTGATTTTGTAAAAGAAATTAAATTTAATGAGTTTATTGAATTGGATAGATTATAATTAAATTTTATCCCTGCGAAGGCAGGGATCCTGGACCCGTTTTTTTATTTTTATCCCTGCCCGCCAAAGGTCGGGTTGACTCCGGCAGGCTTGCCTCCCGTGAGGGAGAGATTATTAACCGTTTTTTGTTCATTAATTAATAGGAGTTTGTGTGAAAATGCATCAAGCTGATATCAATTTGTTTTACAGCTGTTTTTACTCACTTGGTCTTGATAGTCGTGACAAAGGCTTTGCCGCTTTAGCCGAGTATGTAGTGAATACTTATGCTGAACCGGGCAGGCATTATCACGATTTCGGGCATATTGGTAAGATGTTGAATGTTTTGGATCAATACTTACCCGAAGCAGATAGTTTGGATGCTTTACGCATTGCGATATTGTTTCATGATCTAAGGCAAGGCCATAAACACGAGCGTGAGAGCGCTTCAATGGCTGGAATTTTGCTTAAGCCTTTCAACCATGTCTTAGGTCGAATGCTAATCAATCGAGTTGCCGAGCTGATACTCGACACTGTCCACCCAGGCAACCCCACGACCAATGACGGCCAATTGATCCACGATATCGATCTGTATGGCTTCGGCCAGAGCTTTGAAGAGTGTCGAGATGCCAGCCGGGGAATACGATTGGAGTATGCCGATATGAATGATGAAGATTTCTATCAGGCGCAAAAAGGTTTCTTTGAACATCTATTGTCGCAAGACAGTATCTACAAGCATCCGAGCTTTGCCATCTTTGAAGACAAAGCCAGGAATAATCTCAAAAAGCTAATAAAGATCCTGCCGATCTTGAGTATAATGCCCTAAAGTTAAGCCGTCCTAACCGACGGCTTTTTGTTATTTTCAAACTGAACATATTGTGTTATTATTATGTAAAAGACATGAAAAAAAATATCTTCACCAAGAAATTCGATATCTTTAATAAGATCGATCGATATAGCATGCGTGACGCCGGTACTGACCATTCTTTTTTAAATGAGCTGGTTGGCTTTTGTTTCGCGCCGCTATGGTACTTGCTTGGAGGTGGAAGTAAATTTTTGCAGCGGACGCTGAAAGGTAAATTGATTTATTCGCTTATTCCGTTGCTTGCGGCCATTATCGGTATTATTATTTTTTTAATTATTATCCTGGGTGCTTTATTAATAAGCAAATTTATAAAATAATTTTATATTTATGATGAAGGAAACGAGCAAATCGCTCAAGGCATATTTTATGATTATCGGCGTGCTCGGAATGTTTTCTGGCATAATCGATGTTCTGGGTTCTCTTGACTCGATGAACGGTAAATTATTTTTTATTGGAGTAATCGAGTTGGTGATGGCTTTGCTATTTATATATTTTGGTTTTAAAATTGATCGATATCTGAGACGCTCGCCAAAAATTTTAATCGCCTTTATTGCTGTTGTGGTGGCGATCAGATGTGTCGTGGCTTTGTTGGGTAAGGGATATGCCGCAATCGTTGCCTCTTTATTGATTGGCTGGTATCTAATCTATAATGTCAAGAAATTATCACTACTGGTTAAAGAGGTAAAAAAATAAAACCATTGACACATAATAACTTTTGTGTTTTAGCATAAAAATGAGCAATAAAAATCGTCAATTATGGCGATTTTTTGTTTTTTTACAAAAAGATATTTGACAAAAATAACAAAATATATTTTGGATAAAATTATAAGCAAATGCTATTGACAATTAAATTAAATAGTGTTAACAAGGAGACAAACTATGAGTTATAGTGATTTTCGGCAATTTTGCCAAATGTACCTTTACAGCAAAGGAAGTCTAAATGTTATTAAGCATTGTCCTACAGTACATCGTTCCGATAATCGTTGCGTTCATCGTATTGATTGTCGTTATGAATTCATTCGCGAACGCCAAAGGCGATCAGATTATTTTGTTAGAACGCCGTTGGTTCGGCAAGTCTATGCCGGACGGCCGTACAGTTGCTCTTCATAATGAAGTCGGCGTCCAGGCCAGAGTTCTGGGTCCAGGTTTCCATTGGTTGATTCCATTTATTTATAAGACAACCAAGATGCCTTTTACCACCATCCATAAGAATAAGGTCGGTGTCGTGCGTGCCATTACTGGTGCCACTTTGCCGAGCGATAAGATTATGGCCAAGACGGTAGCTTGTGACTATTTCCAAGATGGCGAAGCCTTCTTGATGAATGGCGGACAAAAAGGTCCGCAGATTACCATACTGCCAGACGGTGAATACAAGATTAATCCGCATTTGTTCAATGTGGTAGAAGTTGAAGCCATCATGATTGATGATGATCATATTGCAGTCGTTGAAGCCATTGCCGGTTTACCGGTCACTAGGCCCGGAGGAAACTTTGGATCGCCAGTACCCTGTGATAATTTCCAGGATGGCGAAGCTTTCTTGGCAAACGGCGGACAGAAAGGCCCGCAGGTTGCTTTTATAGAGCCAGGGTTCTATAGGATTAATACGATCATGTTTGACGTAGCGCTCATGCCTATTACCGTAATACCAGGCGGGCATGTTGGTTTGGTTTTAGCGACTGATGGTGCCAGGATTCCTGAAGGCCGTTTGTTGGCTAACAAAGTAGAAGGACATGATAATTTCTATAATGGCGAAGCTTTCTTGGCAAAAGGCGGCGAAAGAGGCCGTCAAATCGATACTTTGCCTCCGGGAAGATATAGGCTTAATCCAAGACTCTTTGAAATCAAAGAAAATGCTATTATCCCTTGGACGAACATTTCGGCCGATGAGGTCGGAATTGTGACAGTCAATGAAGGTAGGCCGATTATCGACGCTACCAAGATAGCTGCTGAAGAACTACCCATGGGTACGCACAATAATTTCCAGGATCCGAACGCCTTCTTGAAGGCTGGCGGACAAAAAGGTTTGCAGATTCCAGTGCTACGCGCCGGAAACTATGCAATCAATCCCTGGTTCTGTACTGTGGAAAAAGTACCGATGGTCCAGGTGGCAATCGGATTCTGCGGCGTCGTCACTAGCTATGTCGGTGAAGAGGGCAAAGATCTGACGGAAGATGATGTCAATGCCAAGATTGTCGAGAACGGCAAGAAGGGTATTTGGTCCGAACCGTTACAGCCGGGCAAACACCCCTTGAATACCAAGATCTGTAAAGTGGACATTGTGCCCACGACCCAGATATTGCTTAATTGGGCGGATAACCGTTCCAGTGCTCATGAGCTTGATACTAACTTGAAGACCATTACCTTACGTACGTCAGACGCCTTTAATGTTAATATGGATGTCTCCGTGATTATCCATATCCCAATGAAGAATGCGCCGAAGGTTATCGCCAATCTTGGATCGGTCAAGAATATGATTTCTCAGGTTCTTGAACCGGCTATCTCGTCGCACTTCCGTAATGCTGCTCAGTATATCCAGGCATTGGAATTATATACCAAGCGTAAAGAATTACAGGATACTGCTAAGGTTCATATCGATAGCGTACTTAAGGTGCACCATATCGATTCCAAGGAAACTTTGATTGCTGATGTTGTCCTGCCGCTCGAATTAACCAAGACGGTTACCGACAGGCAGATTGCCGAACAGGAAAAGAAAACCTTCTTTACTCAGAAGGAGGCACAGGATGAAAGACGTACTCTCGAAAACGCCAAGGCCCAAGCAGATATGCAGCCTGAGGTAGTTAAATCCGAGAGGAATGTCGAAATCGCCAAGAACATCGCCGAAGGTAAGGTCAAGGAAGCGGAAGGTATGAAATCCGCCGCTATCTTGAAGGCTACCGGTGATGCCGAATCAGTCAAACTGAAAGCCAGAGCTGACGCCGAAGCAGTCACTGTGACCGCCGAAGCGAACGCCAAGAAGGTCAAGGTCACGGCTGAAGCCGATTCTGAGGCTATCATGAAAGTTGGAACATCCGAAGCTGATATCATATTAGCCAAAGGTAAATCAACTGCCGAGTCCTACAAGCTGGAAGTCGATGCCATGGGCAAAGAGGTCTTTGGACAGATCCGTGTAGTCAGAGAAATCGCAGCCAGCAAGCTGAAATTCATTCCTGAAAACTTAATTATCGGCGGTGGCAGCGGTGCTGGCAGCAGTTCGATGGAAAACATGATGGGCATTGCTTTGATGGAAAAGCTATCCGGCAGAGCATTTAGTGCTACCGAAAAAGCTGTTGAAAAAACAGAAGTAAAAGTTTAATAATCACTGAGTTAGTCTCATTAATATCACAATCCCATTCCGATAACGGCGTGGGATTTTTATATTTTACGTAACTAATCAACCTTGGACCTTGACGGATTTTTGAAAGGGGGATAATATAGTGTTATATTTACACTAAGTAAAAATGCTATTGACATCGCTTAGGTAAAGTGTTTAGATAGGCTCATTATTACGATAATAAAAAGCTAATAATAGCATAAAATTGTTCATTAATATATTTGCGGAGGATAAAATGGAAAGGTCTAATAGAGTAATTATCCCGGGTTTAGGGACTATTCTCAGGCTTAAGATCGCTAGCATGCATGTCGATGCGGAAAACGGCTTTGCGCCCCTGTGTCCGTTGGAACTGCCGGTACCGGACGGCCAGAATATTGTACACGAGCTGATAGCTCAAAATAACTTCGCCCGCTATCTGGTAGGCAGCAAAGAAGGACACTCGGACCATCCCCAATGGGCGGCCACCGAGAGCGAGCCGGCCTTTACGCCGATGACGGGCTATCCCAATATGAATCGGCGTTGGAATGTGCATTGCGCTATCGGTACCTATGGCGGACAATTGCTGGACGGACTGCCGCCGATTAGCGGCTATGATTTTATGGTCTGGAAGGGCATTGAAGATGATATGCATCCCTATGGGGCTTGCTATCACGACCTGGCCAAGAAGCTGTCTACCGGGCTGATAGAATGGCTGACCTGCCAGAGAATCTCGACAGTGATAGTGGGTGGTCTGGCGACTGATTACTGCGTGCTGGAAACAGTCTTGGAATTATTAGAGGCTGGTTTTGAAGTAGTAGTCAATCTGGGAGCTTGCCGCGGTGTCGCAACAGACACGACAGACACAGCTATCAAAAAGATGATTAAGCACGGCGCGATTATTATCCAGTCCAGCCAAGAACTAACGCTTGTCTAAGGGCACGATCCATCGCAAAGTCAAACAGGGGAAAGCCAGCCTTTCCCCCTACTCAAGTGGCGCTGAAAGTTTCGGCGCCAGCTGTCTAGGCAGTTCTTTAAAATTGAATAATCAAATTGTTATATTTATCAGGAGTAGACATGTATTTACCATCAAGTTTGTTCAGCTACAAGCAGGACAAAGGCATCATCCAAACGCTCATGGATGTGGACTTCTATAAGTTCACTATGGGGCAATTGGCCTTTAAGTATTATCGCAATGTGCAAGTGACCTTCAAGTTCACCAATCGCAATAAGAATGTTAAGCTGGCCAAGATTATCGATATCGCCCGTTTGCGTGAAGAGCTGGACCATTGCCGTACCCTAAGCTTCAAGAATTCGGAGATCCATTATTTGCGCGGTACTAATGAGTATCAGCATAGGATGTTCGAGGAAGATTACTTGCAGTTCTTGGCGACCTTGCGTTTGCCAGATTATGAGCTGGAATTTGTGGGAGATGAAATTTGGCTGACCTTTACGGGCTTTTGGCCGGAAGTGACATTGTGGGAAACCCTCGCCTTGTCGATTATCAACGAGCTCTATGTTCGTGCCATGTTAGGCAAGGATACTAGCGCTTGGGAACGCAACTACGCTGTCGGAGTCACCAGGTTGTATGAGAAGATTGAAAGCTTGCGCGAATATCCGGAATTAGTCTTCACTGATTTCTGTACCCGTCGCCGTTTTAACGGCCCGTGGCAGGGATACTGCATCGAGACGACCGTGCGAGAATTACCCGGGCAGTTCCTGGGCACTTCCAACGTGATGTTCTCTCAGCAATTGGCAGACCACAATTTCGTCCCTATGGGCACATCCGCTCATGAACGTGATATGGTGTTGGCTGCTTTGCAGTTCAATAGCGATGTGGGCATCCTTAATAGCCTCTGGCAGAGCGCGGATGAATGGTACAATCAATATGGCGAAGGCCTGTCTATCTTTTTGCCCGATACCTTCGGCACCGATGCCTTTTTCGCCCAATTCGGGTCGGCTCGAGCCAAAAAATGGAAGGGCTCGCGGCAAGATTCCGCTGATCCATATGCCTACGGCAGAAAGTTGATCAAGTATTATGAAGGCTATGAGATTGATCCACGAAATAAAATGTGCATCTTTAGCGATGGCTTGACGCACGAATTGATGATTTGTTTGCATATATATTTCCATCGGCAGCTCAAAGATGGTTATGGCTACGGCACGCATTTCGGCAACGACTTGCTGGTTCCGCCTTTGCCCATTGTGGTCAAAGTCGACAGCGTCAACGGCAATCCGGCTGTCAAGCTTTCTGACAATCTGGCCAAAGGCATGGGATTGCAGACTGAACAAGAGCGTTACAAAAGGATATTTGGCTACACGCGTGATTTCAGACAAGAATGTGTTGTATAATTTAACTCGGAGTTTAGAATGATAGTAGAAAGAAGGAAGTTCTATGGTCTGAACGGAGTGATCCAGGAAGACCGTGAGCGGTTTAAGCATATTCCTTTGTTGGAATTCTCTAAGGAAGTTATGAATAGTTTTTCTCTTGCCAGTACAAAGATACGCGACAAGGATGATCTAGAGAAAGCGGTAGCTGATATTTATTGCAAATGGACGGCAGGCTATGGTTATTATGGCGATGTCATCAATGTTAGCTGTTTTATTGCTGACGACCATTGTTATCTGCAAGTAAATTATATCGCTCGTTTGGCTTTTCCCAAGCCGAATATGGCCTCCGACCTGGTGCCTATCGTGATTGATAATCGCGGCTATGCCTTTCTGATTGCCATTACCCGCAAATACAATCCCGGTAAAGGCGGACTTGCCTTGATAGGCGGCTTCCGAAGCGTGATCAAGAATCGCATGGAAACGTCAGTTGAAGCAGCAATGCGAGAGGCTAGTGAAGAAGCAGTCGGTCTTGATCTAGAGTATATAGTTAATTGTCACGATGGGATATATTCTAATATAACTCCCCAAAACAGTCAGGCGATACTAGTGCTGGGCCTGCGTCATGAGATTGTCGGCGGCATCTGGCAGCAGGTGGTGAATCTGGAGTGGTTGGGTACTTATCGTACTGCTCCGGATCGAGATGAATCATACATCACTCGGCAACGAGTCGATATAACTGATGCTTATGTCCTGCCGATTCGAGTTGATCGGCTGTTGACCAAAGCAGAAATCGCCACTTGGTTTAGACCGGGCGATGATGCTGAAACGGTCGAAATTATCCGGATTGACGATGGCTACGAGCCTGCTTTTGTCTTTAACCATCATAGTGTCATCTTCAAGGAAGCTTGGAAAAAGATCGCGAATGAAGTGGCCGTTCTCTATATGTAAGCAAATTGATTATTCACAGTCGACGGCTAACACGACCGTCGACTATTTATCTAAGCGATCAAACTCTTGATCCTTTGGATAAGTAAAGTACTTTGAAAATTTATAAGGAACAATCATGAAATATTTAACCGTTTTTTCGGACAGTCTGGCTGCACAAGATCTAGCCCGCCAAGTCAAGGAAAAGCATTTGCAGGTAACCGATGATCCGCAACAAGCGGATGCGATTATCGTTGGTGGTGGAGATGGCACTATGTTGCACGCAATTCATCAGTATTGGCAATTAAAGGTACCTTTTTTAGGAATTAATTGTGGTTCGGTCGGTTTTTTATTAAACCCTGTCGAAACGGAGAGGGATCTTTTGTTGTTATTGCATCATTTCCAAGAGGTTAAATTGAACTTAATGGAAGTGCATATAGATGCTGAAAGCGATAGCTTTACCTTGCATGCCTTCAATGACGTTTATCTAAACGTCAAACCGGGCTCCATTTGTTATGGCACGATTCAAGGCGAGCATTATCCCAGACAAAAATTTCGTGGAGACGGCCTAATAGTAGCTACCGGCCAAGGTTCAACGGCCTACAATCGTAATGCCGGCGGGTCGATATTACCTTTGCAAAATGACCTGTTGGCTATTACCGGTATTTGTACTTATGATACGCTACGCGATGTGGTGTCTCAACAGGATCTGATTATTACTATCACTCGTGGTGAGGTGACGGCCAATGCTGACAATCAGTCGGTAGCCGGTGTCAGGTCAATCGTTATCCGTCCGGGCTTTAGCACTGTCGCCTTGGGTTTCCGCCCCGACTATAATTTCGAAAGCAAAAGATATTCATTCTATAACCAATTCTAGGAGTGCAGTAATGTATAAATTAACACAGCAACAGTTGGCTGACGTAGCAAAATACGCCAGCTCTAACCTCTACGCCTATTGCGTGAAAAATAATATCCACCATCTGGTGGTTGGTTCTTCCGGCGGTTTGGACAGCGCGGTTACGCTTAAACTAGCTCAATTAGCCTGCAACTTAGCCGAAAAAGATGGCTATGAATTAAAGAGCATCGGCATGGTCTTGCCTTGTTTCTCCAGCCGTAGGTCGATTGATTTGGGTCGGCTAGCTATTAGGTCTGCCGGTGCTGAAGTAATCGAAATCAATCTGGATAAAGCTTTTAGTGCTTTGATGAATAATGCAGTCGAGGAAGGCATCGGGTGGCAGTTGGATGACATCGAACCTGATGTAACGGCTGCCGACTGGCGGCAAAGGCGAATCATCGCTCAGGGCAATATCAAAGCTCGTCTGCGTATGATCCATGTCTATCAGGTAGCCGGCTTGCTCAAGGGCATAGTGCTCTCGACCGATAATCTGAGCGAACTATGGATGGGCTTTTGGACCCTGCATGGGGACGTAGGCGACTACGGCATGATTCAGAATCTGCTCAAAGGCTTGGAGCTCTATGACTTGGCACGCTACTTGGGCGTACCGAAAGAGATTATCGCGGCTAAGCCGGACGACGGACTAGGCATAGGCAAAGGGGATGAAGATCAGTTGCATGCGCCTTATGACAAGATTGATGAAGTGATGATTACGTTCTATCAACAGAACGAACCGCATATCATAAACAGACGACACTCGGCAGTCCTGCCGGCTGTCGAGGGAGTGAAGCCGGAAGTAGTCTCAGAATTAGTGGCTCGCTACCAAGCGACCAATTATAAGCGTTGGGGGACGGTCAATCTGACCCGCAGCGACTTGCATCTGCCGCCAATCAACAATATCAATCTGCGAGGCGACAGTGAAAACCAAGCTTGATTTCATCCAAGGCTTCAAGGCCTTAACCGAACTGGCATTGGCCGCTGCCAAGCCGGTAGTAGTATTAATTGCCGGAGCCAGTGGTTCCGGCAAGAGTCATCTGGCTAAGCTGTTGTCCGCCAAGCTGCTGCAATGCGGCATTTTGACTACCGTTATTGGACAGGATGATTATTTCCGCGATTGTTTCGATCCCGATTTGCCGCTCGATAGCCAAGGACGGGGAATCTTCGATCTGCCGGCTTCCTATCTCGATTTGGAACTGGCTAGCGACATCCGCATGTTGCTTAGCGGCTTTACGGTCCAGGGTCCGCTTTATGACAAGAAAGTCAATCTGCGGTCGCTAACCAAGAAAACGCTGGAAGCTGCGCCTGTGGTTATTGTGGAAGGTCTCTATGCCATTTTGGCGTTGGCTGATAATGATGATATGCCTATCATCAAGATTTATGTGGAGGCCGACTCGGATATTTGTTTGCGGTCGCGAATTAGGCGTGATACCGTGGCTTTTGGCATCAGCGCCGAAAAGGTAGAGAAATTCTACAACGAACGGGTATTGCCTTATGCCAAGGAGGCCTTGACCGACCAGGCCAAGCTGGCTGACTTGATTATCGTTAATGATCACCTATAAATTATAGTCTGCCCATGTAAAATGGGCAGATTTTTTATTAAAGGAAAAACCGCCGGCTTTAGCCGGCGTGTGCGTTTGATGGCGT
>JBAXSE010000014.1:0-32722 GCA_037130845.1 Candidatus Falkowiibacteriota bacterium
GCTCGGTTACAGGTATTCTGATTTGTTCCATGCTATCCCTGTCGCGGACTGTTACGGTATCGTCTTTTTCGATTGTATCAAAGTCGATAGTCAGGCAGTAAGGCGTGCCGATTTCATCTTGGCGGCGGTAGCGTTTGCCTACATTGCCGTTGTCGTCATATTCGCAGGCATAGTCTTGGCGCAAATCATGGTAGATTCCTTTGGCTTTGGCTACCAGTTCGGGTTTGTTTTTGAGCAAAGGGAAAATAGCGACTTTGACCGGGGCCAATTTCTTGGGCAGGCGCAGAACAACGCGGGTGTCTGCTTGTCCTGAGCTTGCCTGCCCTGAACCAGTCGAATGGGTCGAAGCGACGCCGACTGTCTCTTCGGCATAGGCTTCGCAGAGCACGGCCAGAAAAGTGCGGCCGACGCCGGCGGAGGTTTCCACGATATGCGGCATATAGCGTTCGCCGCTTTCTTGGTTTAAATATTCCAGATTCTGCCCAGAGAATTGGCTGTGCTGGGTAAGATCATAATTGCCGCGGGCATGCACGCCTTCCAACTCTTTGAAGCCGAAGGGGAAATTGTATTCGATGTCCCAGGCGGCCTTGGCGTAGAAGACCAGATTTTCGTGTTGGTGCCATTTGAGATTCTTCTCGTCAAAGCCTAAATCGAGATAGAACTGCCAGCGCTTTTCACGCCACTCGTCATATGATTTCATGTCTTCGTCAGGATGGACGAAATACTGCATTTCCATCTGTTCAAATTCGCGAGTGCGGAAGATAAACTGGCGGGCGGTGATTTCGTTGCGGAAGGCTTTGCCGATCTGGGCGATGCCGAAGGGGATTTTGACACGCATCGAATCCAAGACATTTTTATAATTGATATAAATGCCTTGGCAGGTTTCGCCCCGCAGATAGGTCGGTTCTTTGGTCCAGTCGCCGGTAAAGTTACCCAAGTTGGATTGCACCAATAGATTAAAATTCTTGCCCGGGGTAAAGTCCTGAGCTCCGCAGGTTGGGCATTTGATCTTTGCTTTGTTATCCTCGAAAATTTGATTGATTTCCTCTTCGCTCATTTTCTCGTCGGCAAAGATGCCGGCTTCTTCTAGTAAGGTATCTAGCCGCAGGCGGCTATGGCATTTCTTGCATTCGGTCAGCGGATCGGAAAAGCCCTTGATGTGGCCGGAGGCTTCCCAGACTTTGGGGCTCATAAAAATAGCGGAATCCAGGCCGACGATATTGTCATTCAGGCGCACCATGGATTTCCACCAGGCTTGCTTGATATTGTTGGCCAGTTCGACGCCGTAAGGACCGAAGTCATAGACAGCCGTAAAGCCTCCATAAATCTCGGAACTGGGATAAACAAAGCCGCGGCGCTTGGCCAAAGAAACGATTTTTTCCATTAAATTTTCCATAGAGTATGCATTTATCTCCTCCGCCAGCTGGCGGACCGGAGATCTCCTAGATTAGAATAATAGTGATGTGTAGCAGTTTTACAATAAAAACTTTCCGAATTTTAATTTTATTTTTTATTATTCCTGGTAGTAGCAAAATAAAAATTTATCTCCCAATCCTATCCTATTTTAATCATTTTGTCCACTTGCTCTTCCTCCAGATTGCGTATCATCAGTCCTGCCAATAGCCAGAAAAGCAGAATGCCAAAGTGCAGGGTCCAAAGCCAGTGATCAAGCGTTAGAATAACACCCAGCCCAGCCAAAAGGGCTAGATTGAGACTGCCATAAATACGATCAAATTTGAGCGCAAATATGGAAAAAATAACCAGCAAAATATAAATAGCCGTAAAGCAAAGCGCGCCAATCACACCGATTTCAGCTTGGACCAATAGCCAAGTATTGTGCACCGGCTGATAGTCCCAAGGCTGGCGGCCTGGTTGGATGTATTGTTGCACTGCTCGCGGGTAATTGCCGAAGCCGTAGCCGATTAGAGGGCGTTTTTTGATGAGCGCTAGGGATTCTTGGATAAAGGCGGTTCGTTCGTCGAGTGATTTCTTTTCCAAGCGGTTGGCTGTGTCGCCGCGCGTTAGCCAGAGCACTCCGAAATTCAAAGAAAGCATGCCCCAAACGGCCAGCATCATAATTAATAATGGAATTATTTTTTTGTAATGCTTGTAGTTGATGATTAGTAAAACAGCCAATCCCGCGCCGGCGGCTAACAAGCCGGTGCGCGAAAAACTGACAAAAAGCCCGGCGGTGATAATTATTAATAATAAATAGGCGGTCAATAATTGTTTGTTGTCTTTGCTATGCAAAATCAGCCAACAGCCGGCGATCAACATTAGCGCCAGGTAGCCGCCCAGCATGTTTGGATGGTCGAGCGTGCCATAGGCGCGCAGCCAGCGTTCGCCGATGCCGGTTTTGCCGATATGGAAGATAACGCTAGTGCCAGGTTCTATCGGATCGTGCAAGGCCAGGCCCAGCCACTTGTTGCCCGGCGCGCTTTGCGCGAAGAATTGTCCGACGCCCAGCAAAGCGCATAAGGCGCCGCCGATTATTAGGGCGAGAATCAGGCGTCGGCGAGAATAGACAGCGGTTATTAATGTCCAGCAAAGGCCGATTGCTAGCAGAAGCCGGGTGACGGCAAAGAGCACAAAGGCCTTGTCCAGTGAAAAATAGAGAGAAGAACAAACGACAATTAATAACGCCCAGGCTAGCCAATAGAATGGCAAGCGGCGTTTATTATCGTTGACACGATTGGACTGTAGGGCAAAGCCCAAAATTAGCATTATTAATAAATCTGTGCCAAAGAGTGCCAGGCGGTCAAACTCCCATAAGCTCGGGCGTACTAGAAAGTCCAATATCAGCTTGGTGTTGAAGGGCAAGAGGACTGCCAGGGCGTACAGGCCGGAACTAACAATCTGTTGAGCGTTGATTTTCATAAATTAGGTTGCCAGTTTTTCGAACTTTTCGGCAAACAAAATCCGTCGGTCGTTAAGATGCATCTTGATGATCCGCTCATTGGCGATCACGCGGGTATCTTGATTCAATATTTTCTTTAGATTGGCCGGCAGACGGCCTATCTGCCAGTCGGCGGTTTTCTGTTCCCATTTATCCCATTGATTGCTGCCGGATGAGTAATTGCGGATGTTTAGGCGCCGGCGAGCCGACGGTTCCAATAGGTGCAGATTTGGTAGCGCTTGCGCCAGCCAAACATTAGCGTCCAAGAGCTGGCGGTAAGCATTGTTTTTGTCGCACAGGGGAGTGAGGCAAGCCAGCCAATAATTAAAATACATATCACCGTCGGGTAATCTCAGATCGGCAAAATCCAGGCTGTCAGCGGCGGCTAAAAAACTGAGGCAAAAGGTGTCTCGACTATGGTTGGCGGTAGGCCGCAGGTTGAGCAGCTTGAGGCTGCCGGCTAGGATTAAGCGCGTCAGCCAAAGCCGTCGGGGAGCGGTAATGATAAAGATATCAATGTCGCCTTGATCGCGCAGATTGTGCGAGCCCATCAGATTGGCGACGGCAATCAGTTTGATCCAGGGCAGGTATCCAAAAACATTAAAAAGCCGTTTGGCGCGGCGGAATTTACGTTCGCTGTAATTGTAGCGTCTTTGCCGTTCATTAATAAGTTCTGCTCGGCCGACCGGGAAATAAAATCCGTTTTTCCGCTCTAACTCGGCCGGCAGATTGTCCAAGGCCTCCGCTATTTCATCCGCTGTTGCGGGGAGTGGCAGAAAGTTGAGAATTTCGGCGGCAGTCAAAGGATAGTCAAACAAAGAAAACCACAAGACGGTGTGTCTGATGGCTTTGCTTAGGCTATCGGCAGAATGCGGCATATTATTAATCAAGGTGAGGTTTTTCAATTAAGACTAATTCTGATTGAGGGGTTGCTTCGATAATTTTGGCAACGTCTTTGTCTATCTTTTTGAATTCGCCGACAGCCGTGTTGTATTGGTTGACGGTGGTCGAAAGGGAAGAACCCATCTTTTCGACGTATGATTCATAAGACAGCAAGTGTTTGGATAGTTTTTCCACATTTTCGCGGATGCCTTTGGCGCTCTCTTCGATCTGCATGGCGCGCAGGCCTTGCAATACGGTTTGGAGATAGGCCAGGAACGAAGTAGGCGAAACAATAATGACGCGTTTTTCCTTGAAGGCGTAATCAATCAAATCGCGGCTATTGATGTTGCCTTCGGCTACCTTGCTGGTCAGCAAGTCATAATAGATTGCTTCGGACGGGATGAACATAAAGGCGAAGTCCATCGTACCTTCGCCGGGGCGGATATACTTGCTGGTTTCGTCGATGCGATTTTTGAGATCCTGTTTGAACAATTTTTCCAGTTTGTCGCGGGTTTCTTTGTCGCGGGTATTGAGCAGTTTTTCGTAATTTTCCAGGGTAAACTTGGAGTCAACCGGGATTATCTTCTCTTTGACAAACACGACCGCATCCACGATATCATTATTTTTGAACTTATATTGCATCTGATAGGAATTGGGCGGTAAAACATTCTTGAGCGTTTCTTCTAAGAAATATTCACCCAGGATGCCTCTTTGTTTGGGATTTTTTAGGATATCCTGCAGATTTTGCAATTGAGCGGAGAAATTGACCACTTGGCGGTTGGTTTCGTCCAGTTTGGCCAGACGTTCGGAGACATCGGCGATGGTGCGGGAGGAATCGCGGCTGACCGCCTGTAAAATACGGGTAGTTTCTGAGAAGTTCTGCCGCGCTGATTCGTGGGAAAGGTTCAGCTTGTGGTCTATGTCGTTGCGCAGATGATGGTTTTCTTCCGATAAGGAATTAAGCCGATCGAGTACGACAGCCAAAGTCTCGCTTTGGCCGTTGTTTTTGCGTCCCGCCCCGCTAATGATAAAGTAGCCGGCAACAGCCAGCAGCGCCAGCAATATAATAATGATAAAATATAGCATAATTGTTGTTTAATATCGTTTTATCTTAACAACTAAAATGCTAAACGGCAAGCACGAAATAATTATGATTTATGTACAAAAAATACTAAAAAGTCCGACTTGTCCCGAGCTTACCTCGGGAAGGACTCAATTTTTTTGACTTTTTTACTGCCTCTTGGCTGGTATTCCAGCTTAGAGGCAGTTACATCGCAAATTCTATATCTTATTGAGCGAGGACTTTTGACTTTTCGTGTGCATAGCGCCTTATTGTATATTCGTAGGCTTGAGTGTCATCTTGTAGATTTGAATTATCACCATACTGTGTTATAATTTACCCGTAATAAATATAATTGTATTTTATGATTGGAATCAAAGACAAAAATGATGAAGTGCAGGCCTTTTGGTCGCGCGCTACTCTGGTTATCGGCGCTGCTATCGTATTGATTTCAGCTTCTTTTTTCCTTGGCTCGATTTTTAATGGCAGCGGTTCTTGGCTAAGGGATTTAGGGCAGGGCGGACGGCTCTTTTTCGGCAACCCAAGCTCGTCAGCTAAGGCCGAAAAGCCGAAAGACTTCCAGGACAAGCTGTTTTATGAAGTCTGGAATACGCTTAAGGATAATTATGTAGATGGCGACAAACTGCAGAACCAGGACATGTTTTACGGCGCCTTGGAAGGCATGGCGGCGGCTACCGGCGATCCATATACCGTGTTCATGACCCCGTCAAGCACTAAGGCTTTTGAGCAGGACATGGCCGGATCATTCGAAGGTATTGGCGCCGAAATAGGGCTTAAGAATAATATTATTACCATAGTGGCTCCTTTGGAAGATATGCCGGCGGCTAAAGCCGGGCTGCGCGCCGGAGATAAGATTATCAAGATTAACGGCGAATTGACTGTTGGTTTCTCGACCACCGAGGCGGTAGGCAAGATCCGCGGTCCCAAGGGCACTTCGGTGACGCTGACAATTTCGCGCGAAGGACGCAAGGATTTGTTCGATGTTGTCGTTAAGCGCGCCACTATCCAGGTCAAAAGCGTCAAGACTTCTTTTAAGGACGGTATCGCTACTATCAGGGTAACTAATTTTAATGATGATACTGATGCTTTGTTTGCTCAGGCAGTCAACGAAATAATCAAGCAGAAACCAAAGGGGATTATCTTGGATTTGCGCAACAATCCGGGCGGTTATCTGTCAGGGGCTATCCAGATGGCCAGTTTCTGGCTGTCTGACAGCGTTGTAGTGTCGGAAAAATACGCCGATGGCCATATCGAGTCCCACCGTTCGGTCGGTAATCCGACTTTGGCCGCTTTCCGCACCGTAGTGCTGATTAACGAGGGTAGCGCTTCCGCTTCTGAGATAGTGGCCGGAGCTTTGCAGGATACCGGCTTGGCAGTGCTTGTCGGCCAAAAAAGCTTTGGCAAAGGATCGGTGCAGATAATCAAGACTTTTTCCGATGGTTCCAGCCTGAAAGTGACAACAGCCAAGTGGCTGACGCCCAAAGGACGTTCGATTGACAAAGAAGGCATTATGCCGGAAGTCAAGGTTGTCAATACTCCGGCAGATGTCGACAAGGGAGCGGATCCGCAGATGGATAAGGCTATTTCTATTATCAAGAAAAAATAAATTTCAATATGCTGCGACGTGTCAAAGACTCTCGAGCTTTTACAATGATTGAGCTAGTGGTGGTGATTGCGGTCATCGTCATTGTTTCGGTTGTGGTTTATGCTAATTATAATGAGATCAATGACCGCGGAGAGATCTTGGGCGTCAGTGAGAAACTGAGGCAGAATATCCGCCTGGCTCAAAACTTTTCAGTCTCCGGTAAATTGATTAATGGCAACCTGACGCAAGGCTGGGGCGTGTATCTCAATCGTCAAAGCGGCAAATATGTCATTTTTGCGGATTTAAATAATAATGGCATCTACGACTTCCCCACCAAGCTGTTGTTGCATGGTTCTGAGACTGTCAGCGGAGCCTTGGTTACTAGCAGCGCGGTGTTGGCTAGTTCGGTAATTCTCGGCGACGGCTCTACCAATTCTACTTTTCCGACCAATACCAATTCTGCCGGCAAGCCGGATGGTTCCGGCAATGGTTTTTGGACTTTTGCTTCGGCCAACAGCCAGTATTTGGATGCCGGCACTTCGGCTAATTTTTTCCCCCAAGCTTCCGACTTCACTATAGATCTTTGGCTTAATGCTGCCAGCGTCGGTCCCAATCGCGCGTTGCTCGGCCGCGATCAATCCTATGAGTTTTACCTGGATACGAGCTCTATCCTTAATTTTGTTTTTCACAAAGACGATGGCGTCACTACTTATACTCTAAAATCCAGCTCGACTATCGCCGCTATTAATACAGCTACTTGGTATCATACGGCGGTAGTGCGCAAGGGCAGTTATTTAATGTTGTTTGTAAATGGCCAGATGCATGACATGAAGAATATCGGCACAGACACGATGCGTGATATTTCCGGTAATCTCTATATCGGCCGTACAGCTTCGCCGGCTGCATATTTTGACGGTTCTATAGACGAGATTCGCATGTCAGTCGGCTGGGCCAATTGGTTCGAGGCTTTTAGCGTGCCTACGGTTGCTTATACTTCCGATTCCGAAAAGTTTTTAGAATTCAAAATGCCTCCCGGCGTAGTCTTTGAGGAATTATATAAGGATAATTCCGCGCAACCTGCCGACATCAATCTTCTTTTCTCTCCTATCGACCATTATTTGTATGTTAATGATGCTATTGGCAGTTCGACAATCGTCATTAATCGCGGAGGCATGGAGCGGACCGGATTATCAGGCGATACTCCTAGGGCTTTTAAAGTCTGGCAATCGGGTATGATCAGCACTACGCTGGTACCATAAATATTTATGAAAAAAGGTTTTTCTCTCATAGAAGTATTGTTGATTGTCGCCTTGGTGGCGGTGACTTTTGCCGGCATCATGGCGCTAACGCAGCGTATTCTGCAATTGCAAAATGTAGTGCGCAATGATTTTATCGCCGAGGGGCTGTTGCGCGAAGGCGCCGAACTGGTCAAGGCTATCCGCAACGAAAATGTCAGCTCTTCCCTGTCTTTTTACCAGGACCTAACGCCGGCCGCTACTCTTGATAGTACCAGGATTTTTGCTTTGGACTGGCAGGGCATCAATGCCGTAGCGGGAACGCGTGATGCGACGCATCTTTTTAACGTTATCGCGCCTTATTATACGCCCGCTAGGCTTAAGTATACGCCCGGAGTCAGCTATCAGATGACGCAAGGCGGCAATACTCCTTTTGCCCGCTATTTTGTGGCTGTCTATAAGCTGGATGGCACGCGCCCTTATGTCCAGGTCGACGTTACTGTCTATTGGGAGGAGCGTGGCAGAGGCCATACGACTCATTTGCGGGTAAAATTATACGACCAGTAAAATTTTTGCTATGATGATAACATACCGGACTAAAACTGGTTTGACCTTGATTGAATTGCTGGTAGCGCTAGCCTTGTTTGCTGTCGTTACTTTGATCGTCACTAAGGTGTTTATGAACGTGACTGATGTTCAGCGCCGCATTTATCAAGATCAGAATCTGGAAGGTGATTTGCGCTATGCTGTAAATGTATTGTCTGATGAGGCTCAGAGAGCAAAAATCCATTCTACCGAATGCGATAGTTATTGCACTGCCTGCAGCGGTAAATTTTTCTGCTTAGGAATATCTACATCCAGTGTTGTTTGCCTGGCGGCTCAAGATAACTCCTGTGTGCAGTATTATCAAAGCAATGGCCAGTTAATCGTACAACGAGGCGCTCAGACTTATGCTATTACTTCGAGCGATGTAACCTTGGAATCGTTGGTCTTTAAGCATGATTTGCTTGATGCGGCCCAAAACGGTAATTCTTTGGAGATCTTTGCCAGGGTAAAAAACAAAGATGCGGGCGGCGGCAGCCTAGTCTATCAGACGGCCTTAACAAAAAATCCGTAAATAATTTTTTATAATATGTCAATCATTTTAAAAACACGGCGTGGTTTTTTTGTCCCGGTTATCGTGGGGCTGATTGTGACCTTGATGGTGCTGTCATCTTTGATATTTTTTGGCGTTATTTCTAGGCTTTCCAAATACTCCAATGTTTCTACGTGCGGCTTGCGCGCCCGTTATGCAGCCGAAGCCGGGCTGAATGATGTGTCTAATATCAAGATTAGCCTTTTGGCGGCAACCTCCAGTTGCGCTGTGGGCATGGATATTAATCCTTCTAGCTTTAGCTGCGGATTGCCGGGCTCTCAAGGCACGGTAGTGGCTCTTGATTCATCTTGCGTTTATACGGCTCAAATAATGGCAATGTCTACTAGCTCGGCGGATATTTTGGCGACCGGCCGTTGCAATTTGGACGAATGTTCGGGGCAAGCCAGCTCGATTATCCAGTTAACCGACAAGATAACCGATTAAGGCGGATTGTTATTGGCTTGGGCCGGCAGAGAGCCGGGGGAGTTCGAAGATTTAATTTATAAACCATCTTTTTTGCTAGCGGCTGGATTTTGGCGGCTAGGCTTTACCCCAGGAGGGGATTTGAAATTATATGAATATTACTACACAAAAAAAAGCTTTCATTTTCCCGATCGTCGTAGGCTTGATCGCTTTGCTGATGACTATGTCGTCCGTTGTCTTCTTTGGCGTCGTTTCTAAGCTTGCCAATTATTCACGTACCGCAACTTGCGGCCTAAGGGCCCGCTACGCGGCAGAAGCTGCTATTAGCGATGTGACCAATGCTAACCTTAGCTTTTTGGCGACCAATCCCAGCTGTACTGCCGGTATGTATGTAATCCCTAATATGAATACATGCGCCTTGCCTGGCGCTGCCGGCAGCGTGGTAACGCTGGATAGTTCGTGCAACTATTCGGCTCAAATAATCTCGTTGTCAACCAGTTCTGCCAATATTTTGGCAACCGGCCGTTGTAATCTGGATGAATGCGCCGGCAGCGGCGGTTCTATAGTCCAGCTTAATTCCACGACCTCCGCTTCTTGCTTGCCTTCTTGCAATGGCGTCAATTGCGGCGCCGGCTTTTCGGATGGTTGCGGCGCTGACTGCGGCTGCGTTAGCCCCAAGGTTTGCGGCGCTATTACTCCTAACCTGTGCAATTAATATGGCTAAGTTCTCGAGAACATCAGGGTTTACTTTATTGGAATTATTAGTCGTTGTCGGCGTAATAGTATTCTTGTCGACTATGAGCCTGGTGGTTTTTAGCCAGGTGCGCCGTTTATCGCGCGATACTGTCCGCCTGACTCATATCACTCAGCTGCAGACCGCTCTGCGCGCTTATTTCCGAGATCAAGGCGTTTATCCGACAGCCGTAGTCGCGGGCGGTTCGATTGCTACCACTACCACTACTTATATGGAGCTTGTACCGGCGTATCCTAGGCCGGCTGATGGTTCTTGCGCCTCTGGCTCTACTTATGCATATACTCAAGACAGCGCCGGAGCGTCGTATCATATTAATTTTTGTTTAGGCAATATGATCGCCAACGTTCCCGCTGGCAATAATATTTTGACGCCAGCCGGTATCATTACCGCGCCATAATTTTGTTATTTATGACATTTGTTAAACATAGCGCCTTTACTATACTCGAGCTTGTTTTGGTAATCGCTGTCATGGTGATGTTAACTATTTTGATCGTGTCCGTTACGACGAGCTTGCGTATGGCTAACCGTGATAATAAACGGGTAACCGATATCAAACAAATCCAGTCCGGATTGGAAATGTATTACCGCGATTACGGCCTCTATCCGACCAGCTTGTCGGTTGGCAGCCCGATAATCGGCGATGGCCGAACATATTTAAATACTATCCCTTCTAACCCAGTGCCTAATAACGATGGTACTTGCGCCAATAATGCAAACTATGCTTATACTTCCGATGCTAATCGCACTTCATATCATATAGACTTCTGCTTGGGCGCGCGTACTGCCGATGTCGGACCAGGCAATAATGATGCCGTCCCGGGCGATATTATTACGTGCATCCCAGATTGCTATATGTCTTGTAATTATGGCTTGACCGGGACCACAGCCAATAATGGCTCTGATGGTTGCGGCGCTACTTGCGCCAACGCCGTTAGCTTGTGCCCGACCAATTATTCTTGTTCCTATAATCATTGCATGGCGAATTAATTTGCCTGTCCTCTTGTTTTATTATATAATATCGTTGTGAATATTAAGTTTGTAAGCTTACCGTCATGAGCCAGAAAATTGCCATTATATTTGTCATTTTACTGATTGCCGTTATCGGCGTCGGGCTTTGGTTTTATACTCGTTCCGAAGCCGGCGTTAAACAGTCGATTGTCAATAATAATCAGTCCTCAGTTCCGGCCAATCAGCCTGCCGGGACGGCTGGGCAGACCGCCGCTCCGGCAACGCCTGCCAATCAGAACAATGCGGCTCGCAAGGCCGAATTGGAAGAGATGATTGCCAAGGCGATTCCGGAAAAACTGCAACGCGTGGACAAGGCCTCGATAGGCCGTCCTTTTAACGACGACGAGCTTGATTTTATCGGCAATCCAAGACGTAATATCATTAATGAGCTAGTTAAGAAGGGCAAGATTACCCCGGCCGACAAACAGCTTTTAATCAAATAAAATATGAGATTTAGGAAATCACTTTGGCTTTTACCGTCATTGCTGGCTGCCAGTTTGGTTGCTGGAGTGGTTTGGGCTGCCGGCACCTGGGAGGATCCGACGGCAGCGCCGACCGGAGGCAATCAAGATCGTCCGATTAATGTCGGCTCCGTACCTCAGGAAAAAACCGGCTATTTAATGCTTAGCAATTCTTCTAATCCTGGCAATAGCGGCGAATTGTGGTTTAGGCTTATCAGTAATGGCGCCAGAGTCTCTCTAAAGGCAAATTCAGCTACTGCTAATTCCTATTCCTTGACTTTGCCGACTACGGCCGGTACCAATAACGATGTCTTACAGACCGACGGCAACGGCGTCTTGCACTGGGTTGATCCGTCGTCGATTTCCGGGCTGGATCCTGATTGGAAATATAACAATGCTATCCCGACTGACGCTAATACTATTACTAATGATAGCTATTTTACCAGAATCGGAGATGGCGGCGCCCCAGGCTATACTTCTAATATTGGTGATCTGTATGTCCAGCACAATACCGAGATTGATGGCAATATTTACGCTTTGGGAGCGAATACGGTCAGCGCCTTTACCCAGGTCGTAGCTGGCGGGACCGGCGGCAATAGTAATTCGGTGGTTAATATCTTGGCTAATGCAGGCCAAGAGGGTTTGCGCATCAGATCGGCCGGTAATTGGAGCCCTTTGAATATAGTCAATCAGGCTAATACCGATATTTTTCGCGTCAATCAATCCGGAGTCTTGGCGGTCGGTTCTGTGCCGTGGGATCGCTTGAGCGCCTTTCCCGGGGCGGCTAATTGCCCGGCCGGCCAAGTGGTCAAGGGCGTACAGATGGGCCTTGCCGGCGCTATTTTGACTTGCGGTCCGTCGGTGGTTAGTCTGGATAATATCTTGAACGGATCAGCCAACCAAACTATCCGCCACAATGGCACCAATTGGATAGCTGATAGCTTCCTAACCAACACCGGCTATGCCATCGGGATTAATGTGGCCAGCTCCTCACCTAGCTTTACTCTGGATGTTAATGGCAGCGTCGGCCCTCATCTAAACAATGGTTACGATTTAGGTTCGCTTGAGCTAAGCTGGAAGAGTATCTATGCCAAGTCTATGTATGCTATGGGCAACCTGGGCGTCGGGACTTCCACCTCGCCAGATTTTATGGTAGAAACGGCCGGCAGCATCGGCCCGAACAAAAACATGATGTATGACTTAGGCTCCGACCCTCTGCGTTGGCGCACTATCTATGCTTATAATATCGATGCTTTGGGCGATATTAGGCTTAATATGACTCCCGGGTCGGTGCTCTTTGTAAATAGCAATCATATGATTGGCGAAGACAATGATCATTTCTTCTACGATCAGGCCGGCAAGTCTTTAGGTATCGGCACCAAAACTCCGTCCGAAGCCCTGGATGTGGTTGGTAATATCAAGCTGCCTCAGACCGCGTCTAACGCAACGAACTATACCGCAGGCTCAATCAAGATCGGCACCATGAGCATTAATTCCTACGGCGGTTATGTAGCAGGCGAGGGCGATACAAATACTTTTATAGGCACGCTGTCCGGCTTGATTAAGGAAATTACTTATAAGGATCAGTTTAGATACAATACCGGCATTGGCTTTGGCACTTTGAGCCATATGGAAGTGACCGGAAGCGGTAACTTTGGCATAAATAACACGGCCATCGGCGCTGCGTCTATGTTTAATAATACTGACGGTGCTTGGAATGTGGGCGTGGGCGATGCTTCTTTGTATAGCAATCGAGGCGCCACTGACAATACGGCTCTCGGCAGCAGCGCGCTGTTTTCCAATAGCGAGAATGGCGCATCCAATAATACGGCAGTCGGCTCCAATAGCATGGTCACTAATGCCAGCGGTTATGACAATGTGGCAGTCGGATATTATGCGCTTTCTGCCAATACTGGCGGCGTCGAAAATATTGCTATCGGTTCTTTGGCCGGCTCTAGCAATGTTAATAACAGCTATAATATTTTCTTGGGCTATCAATCAGGTTTGTATGCCACAGGCGATAATAATACTTATATCGGCCAATACTCAGGCAAGAATGTTACGGGCAGTAATAATATCTTTATCGGTTATAACACGGGTTGGGGGAGCGGCGTCAATCTTAGCGACCGGCTTTATGTTGATAGCGGCGCTGCCGGAGAAATGAGTTCTAATAAGGCCTTGTTGTATGGCGTATTTCGTTCTGCTGGTACGCCTTCTCTGCGCACCAACGGCTCCTTTATGGTCACACCTTTGAACACTACTTTTTCTGCTAATTTCTCTCCGGAAAGCGGCGGTTTGTATTCGCATAACAATCATGCGTATGATGAGTCTGCTAATCGTTATTATCGAGGTATTAATTCTGATTTTTGTACGAAATACCCCACTCCAAACGGCGATACATGCGCTCGTGTATTTTATGTAGACGGATTATTAATATGCACGAGGAAGGGTACTGATTGCAATACGATTTGCGCAACCACTCTTTCGGTATGTTGCGAAAACCAAGTTAACAATTGTCAACAATAATTATGAAAAAAATCATCTTACCGTCATTGTTAGTCTTGGGAGGATTGTTTCTCGGTTGGTACGGGCTGATCAATTATCAGCTTTATGCCAATATCAAACAGCAGGAGGCGACAGTCAAAAGCCAGACTGCCGAACTGGACAAGATTACAAAATTTTTAACAGATTCTTTTGGCGCGGGTCAGAAGTAAATGTATTTATCCGCGCGAACGCGTGGATCTCCCCACAAAGAGTAATGGTTATCTATAGTGATGTCAGGAAATCAAAACTGCCTTCACGTAAAATTCGTCCCCAAAGTATTAAAAAACAGATTCAATTCCTACATTTCCTTTCTCGCGACTCTATTTTAAATTTATTAAATTACGCACTTTGCCCTCGTGGGGAGATCTCCGTGTTCACGGAGATAAACACATGAATCAAAAAATTATGAAAGAATTAAACGCCACAATCCGCAACCAGTATATTGCCACTAGCGCTATTATTATTTTAATTTTTGCGGTAGTCGGCCTGTTGGTCTTGGTCAACTACTTTTTAACCGACAAGCTAATCGCCTTGCAGAGCGCTAACCAAAGTAATTATACCCGTATTACCCAAATCGAAACCTTTTTGAACCAACAACTGCAGGCGGCCCAGAAACAAGCCCCGGCTAGCCCTGCTGCTACTGCTCCAGCCACCAAAACCAAGTAAACAACGGCCATGGTCCGATTGCGCCTTAAAAAACATCATTTTTATCTAGCTTCCGGCCTAATAGTAATATTAGGCCTTTTGTCAGTGGCATATTTCTGGCCCAAGGTTAGCAGCCAAATTAGACAGGCGCGCGCCGGCAATCCCAGCCACCTACGTCTGCATGGTGAGAATATTAGACAAGATGCCTATCTTTGGGCGGATACTATCGGCTGGGTCAGGCTTAGCGGCCCGGCTCGCAAGTGCAGTAATACAAGCACGGTTTGCAACGCGGATGCCGATTGCAACAGCGGGGGCGCTACCGGCGCCACTTGCGATGCCACGGCCGATGCTTATGGCGTGACTATCGATCCTGATACCGGTATCTTTTCGAGTAATTCTTGGGCTTGGTCCAGCAATGTCGGCTGGGTCGCCTTTAATCGCATTTATGTTTGCGATGATAGGCCTTCACAGGCTTGCGCTAATGCCGGTGAGTGCCCAAGCGGAGCTTGCAGCCAAATTGCGCCTCCTGACTCCGGCTATACTGCCAGCGGTTGCGATGCTGCTTGCGTAACCAACAGTGATTGCTTGGCTTGTTTTGATAAGGCTAACCGCCAGATTCATGGCTGGGCTTATGTCTTGAGCCTGGGCGCTGATGGCTGGATCAAGCTGGACGCCGGCGTTAACCCATTGCAAGTTACGGATTACAATCCTGATACGCGCCTGCCGGCTGGCAACGAGCCTTTGTGGGGCCAGTTTACCGGTTTTGGCTGGAGCGCTTTTGATAATCAGGCTGGCCTGGGTTGGTTTAGCTTCAGCTGCCGTAATACGGGCAAATGCGCGGGATCGAATTATATGGTATCGGCGCAACCGCTCAAGCCGTATTTGCGGGGCGTCATACCGACAGACAATTACAATTCGACCAGCCTAACCTTATTATGGAATGCCCAGGACCCTAATAATACTTCCGAATTTTATGTCTGGCGCCGTGAAGGCCATTGCGATGATGGCCAAGTCTGCGACACCGACCCCCAGTGCGCGCCTAACGGGACTTGCACTCTAGGTGCCTACGCTACCCAAGTGAAGGATGCTAACAATGCTGTTGTCAGATTGCCAAAGGACACGCGCAGTTATAATGACGGTACGCCTGCGCCTAGTGTGCCTTTGGCCGTCAACCGCACTTATTATTACAAGATAGAAGCTTGCAATATCTTCGGCTGCAATTTTAGCAAAGAATACCACAATACGACCAGTCCTTTTGAAGATATTCTCAATTTGCGCGGCGATTCTATCTGCGTGGCCGGCAACAACGAGCCTGATACCAGCTATGCTGATTTATTCTGGCAGGCGCCCTATGTGGCTGATCCGACTGTTCATATCGCCAAATATGAGGTTCGCTATTGCCGCTTGGATGCTAACAAGAAGCTAGAGGATTGCACTGATGCCGATTGGCTGCCGGTCGATAACGGCGGACCGTTGACTTGCGGCAATCCGGCTATCGGCAAATGTATTAATAATAATGCAGATGCCATCTGCAACCAGGATGCTGATTGCGGAGCCGGCGGCAGCTGCAATACCAATGCTTTGCTGTCTTGCCGCGATCGGCTGAATGCCGCTAATAATCGTTGGCAGTCTCGTTATAATTATCACGTCTATCGCGTCAGAGCGATCGGCGATGATGGAGCGCAAAAACGTATTTGCGAACACGGATCATTGGATAGCCAGAATTGCGTTGCTGATAGCGACTGCCTGGACAAATGCGTTAACGATTATTGCGAGGCAGGCGGCAATGCATGTGTCGCGGATAATGATTGCAATACCGCCGCCAATATCCGTTGCGTGGATAATCCATCCAAGAGCGCCTGGGCCTATACCAGCCCTTTCCGCATGTGTGGACAAGGTGGGGATTACAAAGAACAACAAGCACAATAAATATGGCCAAGCCAGCTTTTACTTTCATTGAGCTAATGGTTACTATCGGATTGGTAATTATGCTTTTGACTTTGTCCGGTATTTCTTATCGTATAATTTCGACGCGCAGCCAATTAATTATGGAGGCCAATCAGATAGCAGTCGATATCCGCCAGGCTCAGACATATGCCGCTTCCAGCAAGGAATTTCAGAATCTGCCCGGACGCAATGTCTGGGGCTTTTATGCCGACCAATCAAATCCGGGTCAATATATTATTTTTAATGATTCGGTCAGAGGCAACGGCTATTATGATGCGGGCGAGGAATTTCGCACGGTCAAATTGCCGGGCGGCATCACGATCCAAAGCATGAAATATTTGGATGAGGATGCCAATGGCAACTGGACGGAAACGGCCGCCAATAATCCGGTGGTGACTTTTACCCCTCCCGACCCTAAGGTTACAATTAAGGACGGGCCGGCCGCGGTGTCGCATGATCGGTTTTATATGGTAATCCAAGACCGCAACAATACTACCAAGCAGATAGAGATTAATTTTTTCGGTTTAATCGATGTTACCCACTAGTATGAACCAGCGTTTATCCAAGGCCTTTAGTTTGATTGAGATGATGATTGTCACTTTTGTGGTGGTGGTCGGCTTTATGGCGATTATGACGCTGGTGCAGAAAATGATCGGTTCGTATTACAGCAACAAGAATCAATTGTTGGGAGCTGTCTTGGCGCAAGAAGGTCTGGAGTTGACCCGTTATGTGCGCGATCAGAACTGGATGATAGGCAAGGATACCACTTTTTCGCATTCTATATCTAAGGATGCCGCAGATCCGCAAATGCCTAGCCAAGGCGGCGACCGCGCCATCTTTCGGATAGATTCGCGCGTGCTAAATGATGACAGGCGGACCATTGAGCTTGTTTATAGCAATGGCGGAGCCGGGTCTTGCATTAGCGGCAATATTTCTGAGTGTATTACTGATGATAGAAATAAGGTTTATCTCTATGATGATGCCAGCGGCCGCCAATATTACATCCAGCCCAATAGCGGCGATACTCTCGACCCTAAATATCAGGGGACTGTTTTTCATCGCTTGGTAGAAACAGCATACAACGACGGCGGTACTCCCGGCGATGTAGCTGATGATTATCTGTATGTCAAAGTGATGGTCTATTGGCAGGATCGCGGACAGCAGAAGTTTTATACTATCAATACTTATTTGACCAATTATTCCTTGCGTTATAAACAATAAAAAGCGGCTAACTTCAGTATGCAACTAAGACTAAGACCATCGGTAACCTTGATCGAACTGACCATTTCTATGGCTATTTTTTGCGTCGTCATGGTTATTGCCTTAGACTCCTTTACCAAGACGATTAAATACACCCGCGAATCGGTGCAGCGCCAAAGCCTGCAAGACCATGCGCAATTTTTGTTCGAATTGATGAGCAAGGAAATCCGCTTTGCCAAAATCAAATACGATGATCATTGCGATAGCTATTTTAACAACCTCAAAGATTTGCCCGGAACAATCGAAAACAACCAGCTCTATAAGGCGATTAACGACGACACGAATAATGTCCATGAATTGCGGTTTATCAATTATGAAGATGTCTGCGTCCGTTATTTTTTGTCGCCCGACCCTTTGAATCCGGCATCGGTGCAACGCTTGACCATAGAGCGGTACGATTCTGTCACCGGCCTGACCAAGAGAGCCTTTGTCACGCCCGGCACCATTAATGTCCTCAGCCTGTATTTTAATGCCACCGATTTGGTTTCCCAGGCAGGCCCCGGTTTGCGCAAGCCGGCTACTGTGACTTATTACATGAAGCTATCTAGCATCCTGTGGGAACCGCCGACGGTCGATTATTTTAATTTCGTCACCTCGCGTAATTTTGAACAGTTCTAATATGAAACTCCAAAAAGGTTCAGCGCTATTGACCGCTATCATGCTATTGTTCGGCATGGTTGTTATCGCCTTTTTTGGCACCGATATCATTATGAACGGCATCGTCCGCCGCCGCGCCGAGGGCTCGTCGATTAAGGCTTTTTATGCGGCCGAAGGCGCCTCAGAAAAGGTTTTCTTGGCCCTAAAAGTAGACAAGAATAACACGGTAGCTAATTGCAAGGCGGCTAACATAACCCCGCCTTATAATTTTGACTTTAACAACAATGCTTGCGATACGGCCGCGCATGTGGAACAAATGGAAGGCAATAACGCCTTACCCACTTATTACTCGACTGTTAATTTTCTCAATCCCAACGATGTAGAGGTGGTCAGCCATGGCTCATTGGGCGGCACTACCCGCCAGCTGTATGTTAAGTTTTGCCTGCCTAGCTGCGCCGTTGATTTTTGCGGCAGCGATGGTTGCCAGGGCGTTTGCCTCTGCGGTCCGGGCAAGACTTGCAACGAGCCGAATAAGCAATGCTATACCCCATAGCCTCGTGTTTATGGGTTTGGTTTTCCTTGTAAAGTAGCATTATCTATGCTATTTTTTATTTATTATGGATAAAGAAAACGCTAAAAAACGAATAGAGAAGTTGCGCCAGGAAATCGCCAAGCACAGCTATGCTTATCATGTGCAGGACGCGCCGGATATACCGGATGCGGTTTTTGACGGGCTCAAAAACGAACTGGTGCAGCTAGAAAACCAATACCCGGATCTCATTACTCCCGACAGTCCCAGTCAGCGCGTGGGCGGCAAGCCTTTGGACAAGTTTAGCAAGGTCCGCCACGAACAGCCGATGATGAGCATTTACGATTGCTTTAGCGAGGCAGAAATGACGGATTGGCAGACGCAAATCGCCAAGCTATTATCCGAACGGAATGTTGGGCAGCCGCTTAATTATTATGCCGAACTCAAGATGGATGGTCTGGCTGTTTCTTTGATATATCAACAAGGCTTGTTTGTCCAAGGCGCCACCCGTGGCGACGGCCAAGTCGGGGAGGATGTCACGGGCAACCTGCGCACCATCAAATCTATCCCGCTAAGTCTACGTCGCCCCAGTGAAGCGGAGCTTAAGCACATCGGTCTTACGGCTAAACAAATTGAGACTACATACCAGGCTATAGACCAAGGCAAGATGGAAATCCGCGGCGAGGCTATTATGTCCAATAAGGTCTTTGCCGAACTGAACAAAAAATATCTGGCCGAGGGACGTCCCGCCTTGGCTAACCCGCGCAATGCCGCCGCCGGCTCTATCCGCCAGCTTAACCCCAAGATGACTGCCGAACGAAAATTAGACTTTTTTTGCTACGATATCTCCACCGAACTGGGTTTGGACCGCCACGAGCAGGAGCATCAATTGGCCAGCTTGCTGGGCTTTCGCGTCCTGCCTCAGAACAAATTTTGCCCCGATTTGGCTGCTACTTTCGCTTTTCACCATCATTGGGAGCAGAATCGGGACAAAGTCGGCTTTGAATGCGACGGCTGTGTACTGGTTGTGGATAATTTGGCCTTGTGGCCGGTCCTAGGCATCGTGGGCAAGGGACCCCGCTATATGAGGGCCTACAAGTTTACCGCCGCGCAGGCGGCCACCAAGCTATTGGATGTGGTTTGGCAGGTGGGCCGCACCGGGGTTTTGACCCCCACCGCCGTGCTGGAGCCGGTGCATCTGCAAGGCGTCACTATCGGACGCACCACATTGCATAACTATGACGAAATCGAACGCCTGGGCATCAAGCTGGGCGACACGGTGATTGTCGAAAGAGCAGGCGATGTGATCCCCAAGATTACCGGCCTGTTCGAACAATTGCGCGACGGCTCGGAAAGGACCATCAAGCTGCCTAAGGTTTGTCCGCTGTGCGGTTCGCCGGCCGAGAAGACCGAGGGTGAAGTGGCGGTTCGTTGCACTAATCCTGATTGCTACGGCTCGCGCTTGCGCGCTATCAAGCATTGGGTGGCTCGCGGCGCGGCCGATATCGACGGCCTGGGGCACAAGATTATCGAACAGCTGTGGATGCAGGGACTAATCAAAGACGTAGCCGATTTATATACTCTCAAAAAAGAAGACCTGTTAGGATTGGAGGGCTTTGCCGAAAAGTCGGCCGACAATCTGCTGGAGGCTATCGAACAAAAAAAGCAAATAGCCCTGGAGCGATTGATCTATGGCTTGGGCATCCGCCATGTGGGCGAGGAGACGGCCTTGGCTCTGGCGGCCTTTGCTCGTATTTGGGCAGCCGACAAGCATCAGCATCTGGCCGATCCGGCCGATTTGGTTCGATTGTTTGCTAAAATCGATTTGGAAAAACTGCAAGAGATTGGAGATATCGGGTCGGTAGTGGCTGCCAGCATTGTAGAATGGTTTGGCGATGAGAAAAATCAAAACTTGCTAGCTAAACTAGCATCTGCTAATATTAAGATAGCCAAACCGCAAGGGGAGGCATTGCCGCAGATATTGGCCGGCCTGACTTTTGTCATCACCGGTACTTTGCCGGAGTATAGCCGCGATGAGGCCAAGGCCATGATTCGCGCCCGAGGCGGCAAGACGGCCGAGTCGGTCAGCCGCCAGACAGACTATCTGCTGGCAGGGGAAGAGGCGGGCTCAAAGCTGGCCAAGGCCCGTGAACTGGGAGTCAAGATTATAGACGAGGAGGCCTTTAAGCAACTAATCAAGTAATATGCTCGATACAGCAAAAGTCCAGCACATCGCCCACCTGGCGCGGCTGGAATTATCAGACACAGAAGCGGAAAAAATGGCCGGAGAGATGGATAAGGTCTTGGGTTATATCGACGAGCTGAACAAACTGGACACCGACGGCATCGAGCCGACAACGCAGGTGACGGGGCTGACCAATCGCACTCGAGCCGATCTGGCCATCGATTGGTCCGGAGAAGAAAGGCAGACAGCCTTGGCGCAAGCGCCTCACGAAGGCAATTTAATCAAAGTAAATAAAATTCTTTAATCCGCCGCGGTGGAATATAAAAATATGCGTATCCTAGTAATCGACAACGACATCAATATCAATGGCCTCATCAAGAGCGTTTTGAGCATGGAGAAAGACTTTGAAACCGATTTTGCCCTCTCGGGCAAAGAAGGCCTGCGCAAGCTCAAAAGCGAAAAATACGACCTGGTGCTGGTTGACCTGCTGATGCCCGAGGTATCAGGCTTTGATATCTGCAAATTTATGTCTGCCGACGAAGAGCTCAAGAATACCCCGGCCATCATCGTCTCCGCCATGCCGATTAATGACAAGGATTATCAGCGCGAAAATGGCAATTTTCAGAACTTCCCGGTAGTCAAAGATCTGGTAGAAAAGCCCTTTGACGTCCACGAGCTAATCACCAAGATTAGGGCGGCCGGCAAAAAATAGCCTAAAAGTAATCAAAAAAGCCTTAATCAAAGGCTTTTTAGTTGATATTGATATTGGTCGATAAAAGTGTTATAATTTTAAGTAATTTAAAATAAGTGTTCATTTAAAAATAATTTAGGAGTTTACTAATGGATTCATCTAATAATCGAATCGATGTTGCATGTATTGCAAACTATCCCTCAAATGCTGCCTTGCGTTATCTAAGAAAAAATTTAGGAGACCCTGTTGACGGTCTCTATTTTTCCCCGATGTTCTATAATTTTCTTGATGTAAGAGGTGCTGTTATTTCTATTAATAGCAGTCATACCGATTTAGCGAACTTAACAGGTATAAAGAACGCACGTGTGCAGTTTATGGCTGCTTTAAATAGCATTGTAGATCAAGGCTTAAAAACAGTTGTTTTAGCTGCTTCCCTAAAAAGATTTTTGGGGAAGAACGGAGATGAACGAATCGATTTGTCTGGTGTAGCGAATAAAAATGGCAAAACTATTAGTGAGTGGTGCCCTAACGTTATATTTACAAATGGCGATTGTGGTACAGCTGATATCTTTAATCAGGAGATAGGGAATCTGCTTGAATTAGCAGGTGTTTCAAAAGGCTACGGTAGAGTTGGGGTTGTTGGCGCCGGCATTTTAGGCACACAGGCCATTAAGCACTTAATTGGTTTAGGAATCGACGAGTCGCAGATTTTTGTTGTAAGTGCTTATAGTAATGATTTAAGAGAGGCTATTAAGGGACATGAAGATGTTACAATTGCTGCATCTCTTGAAGCGATGACTAATAGTTTGGATGCTATAATTTGTTGCACACATAGTAATTCGATTACTAAAGCGCAATTATATTATGTTGATTGTAAATTTGTACTTGATGTTGCCGTACCACCTGGTTTTACAGAAGAGGAGTATGTAAAATGTAAAGACGTATATCGTCAAGATGGTGGTAATGCGTATAGTGAAAATTTATTTTATCAATTTGATCCAAGTGGTATTGATTTAGCCGCTGATAAAGAAATGTATGGTTGTTTTGCGGAAGGTACTGCATTGAGTCAGTATATTTACAAAAATGGTTATATGTTTCAAGGTCAAAATTTGAAAAATTTAAATTGGTTTGAATTAAGTGATTTAAATTTGCGAATCGCATCAAGTTTGTTTGAGCAGTTTGGTTTTTCAAGACATCCACATCCTTTGTGCTTTGGTATTCCGGTATAATTCTAATGGCTGCAAAATAATTTGCGGCCATTTTTTATTTTCAATAATTATGCTATTATAATAAAAAAACTGAGAGGACTATGTTAATGCCAGACTACACAATTACGTTACAACAAATATACTGTTTACTGAGCCTATTTTTTATTTTAGGTTTAGGTTTTCTTGTTTGGTCAAGAAATAAAAAGGTAGCTATTAATCGAATTTTTCTTTTTTTGACACTTGTTATAGGAATTTGGGAGACTGGTACTTTTATGATGTTTGGCCATATATCAGATTCTCAGATTGTCTTTTGGGATCGTTTTATTTATGCAGGAGTAGTTTTCTACCCAGCGCTACTGTATCATTTTAGCGTATCTGTAACTAAAAAAAATGATTATCGAAGAGTAGCTATCATATTGTCATATATTTTAGCTGTAATATTCTTATTTCTTAGTCGAACAGATTTATTTGTCGCCGGTGTATTTCATTATCAATGGGGTGTTCACGCAAAGGCTCAGCTCTTTCATCATTTTTTTCTTGGTTACTTTTTCTTTTATTTGTCTACGTCTTTGTATAACTTTTTTTCTTTCCGGAAAGCGACGGATAGTTCTATTGAAAAACATAGAATCATCTATTTCGTTACAGCGTTTACAATTTTAAATGTATTAGGAGGCATGGGTTTTATTCCTGCATATAGTATTCCGGTCTACCCTATCAGTATTATTGCTCCTTTGATTTTTGCAATTATTATAGCCTACGCTATTATTTCTTACCGCCTAATGAATATTCAATTTGTTATGCGTAATTCCGTAGTCTACGGCGCGGCGCTTTTTACTACCAGTCTGGTCGGTTTCAGTATTAAGTTTAATGTCAATTATTTCTATCCCGAGTCGGCCTATTGGTTTGACTTTATCACTCTCATAGTCTGTCTATTTATTTTTGAGCCGTTTAAGAACTATTATTTTAAGACCGCTAACAAATACTTTTTCAGCTCGCTGTATGACACGCGCAAGGTTATTTCCGGGCTCAGCCAGGAATTGAGTTCTACCTTGGATGCCCAGCGCGTTTTTGAAATCGTAGACAGCAGCCTGGTCCAGGCCTTGCATCCCAAGGCGCTGGCTATTTTTGAATTTAATGACCATACCAATTCTTATGAAGTGGTTTTTAATTACGGCTTTAAGTTTAATCGCAACATCGTCAAGGTCAGCCGTTATATTTCTACCAATTATCTGCAGCGCAATGATGTGGTGATTATGGAAGACGTCAAGACTTCCCGCCATGCGCGCGCTGCCGGCTTTGTGGAGCAGTTCCGCGACGGTATGAACATCCAGGCGCTGGTGCCCATGAATGTGAAGGACAAATCAGTCGGCTTCATCGCCTTGGGTGAGAAGGAGTCGGGCGATATTTATAATAATGAAGATCTGGACCTGTTGAATGTGGTTGGCCGCCAGACGGCCATGTCGCTGGAGAATGCCTTTTTGTATCAAGAGGCCAAGAGCTTTAATGAGAAGCTGTCGCGCGAAGTGGAACACGCCACCCACGAATTACGCACCGCCAATGCCGAGCTCAAAAAGTTGGACGAAGCCAAGTCCGAATTCATCTCTATCGCCAGCCATCAGTTGCGCACTCCTTTGACGGTTATCAAGGGCTATTCGTCGATGATGATCGAGGGCTCCTTCGGCACTATGCCTGAGCCGATTTTATTGAATGTCAAAAAGATCTTCGAATCCAATCAGCGCCTGATCGCCTTGGTCGAAGATCTGCTTAATATCTCCCGCATTGAATCGGGCCGCCTGCAATTTAATTTCGAGATTGCCCAATTAGAAGAAGTAGTAGGCAGCGTAGTGGAGGAATTGCGGGCCAACGCAGACAACAAGGGCCTGTTTCTCAGTTATCACGCTCCGGACAAGCCATTGTCCAGGGTCAAGATCGACAAATCCAAGATCCGCCAGGTCATTATTAATATTATCGACAACTCCATCAAATATACTTCGGTCGGCGGTATTACGGTTACTCTCAGCCAGAAAGATGATTTGGTGCGCTTTACGGTGAGCGATACGGGCATTGGTATTTCGCCTGATGATATGCCGTATTTGTTTAAGAAGTTTTCCCGCGGAGAGGGTATTAGCGTGGTACACACCGAAGGTACGGGCCTGGGCTTGTATGTGGGCAAGATGATGGTTGAGGAGCATGGCGGACGCATCTGGGCCGAGAGCGAAGGCGATGACAAAGGCTCCAGTTTCTGCTTCGAATTAAAAGCGGCCACGGCAAATGACGAGGCTTCTGTGTCTGTAGTGCCGTTGGATGCCAAACCGGCCGAAGCCAGGCCGAAGACTGTTGCCCAAGAGCCGGCCAAGTCGCCGGAAGTTGTCCAGGCGCTGGCGGCCAAGCCGGAGACGGTCAAGCTGCCGGAAGCTCCGAAGAAATAAACAGCATGCGTGTGTAATAATATGGGTAAATATATCTACTTATTCCAACAAAACGCCCCCTTTTTTATAGCCATTTATCTATTGGTCTTGTTGGTGTTTGTCTGCATGTTGGTGGTACTGACATTGCTAAGGCGATTGGAGCGCGAGCGTATTTTAAACGAAGAACAGAAGGTGGATTTGAACAAGTTTAAGCTGGCTGTCCAGAATGTCTACGACGCTATCGCCTTTAACGATGCTAATCTGACTTTTTTGTATGTCAACCGCGCCTTTGAGCATCTGACGGGCTTCGCCACCCGCGAAGTGATCGGCCGCAAGTCCGGTCCGGATTTTACGCCGCTGATGCCGGTGGATATAGAGCGCCAGTTTAAGGCCAGGGTCATCAAGGAGAACGCCAATTTTATGGCCGAATACCAGAATACCCGCCGCGACGGCAGCCATTGTTTTGTGCGCTTGAACTCCGTGCCAATTTTTGACGAATATGGTAAACTGATGTTTATAGTCAGCATTGCCAGTGATATTACGCATGAAAAAGAAGTCGAGCAGGCAAAATCCGATTTCGTCTCTATCGTTTCGCACCAGTTACGTACGCCGCTGACAATCGTCAAAGGCTATGTATCGATGCTTAAGGAAAATGATTTCGGTCCGATTGCGCCGGCGCAGAATGAGATTCTGGACAAGATTTACACCTCAAACGAAAATCTGATCAACATGATCCAAGATTTCTTAAACCTGTCGCGCATCGAGGCCGGCAAGATCAAGTATAATTTTGAATTGGTCGATCTGAGCGCTTTGGCGGCCGCCTGCGTGGAGCAGCTAACAATCCCTGCCAAGGACAAAGGGCTTAATTTAAGCATGGAACTGCCTGTGCTGGCGTTGCCGCGCGTCCAGGCTGACAAGGAAAAACTGCAGCAAGTGATGATGAATTATGTTGATAATTCCATCAAATATACCCCCCAGGGGTCTATTACCGTCAAGGTGGAAAAGGTGGGCCAGATGGTCCGTTTCGGCGTTACTGATACCGGCTTGGGACTAGAAAGCGAAGAAATCCCCAATTTGTTTGTCCGTTATTCCCGCGGCAGCGATGCCAGTTCCAAGGCCAAGGCGATCAAGGGCACCGGCCTGGGATTGTATGTGGGCAAGATGATCGTCGAGGCGCACAACGGCCGCGTCTGGGCCGAATCGGCCGGCGTCAATCAAGGATCGACTTTTTATTTCGAATTACCAGCTGCCTGATTTTACGGATTTATCTCCGGTACTCCCGGAGATCTCCTGGATACGCAGTTACAAGAAGACAAATGCAATCTTTATAAAAACTTTCCTGCCAGGCAATATTCGTCCCTTTTTAATTCCGATATTTCATTTCCCGCGACTCTAACCACATATTATCAAATTACATGCACTAGCTCTCGTTGGGAGATCCCCGGGAGTACCGGGGATAAATTCATCATATGAAAAAATTAAAAGTATTGATCATCGAAGATGAACCGATGATCGCCGAAATGTATAAACTGCAGTTTTCCTTGGATGGCTACGAGGTTGTCTTGGCAAAAGACGGCGAGGAGGGGCTCAAAGCTGTGGCCAAAGAAAAACCGGATTTGATCTTGCTGGATATTATTATGCCCAATGTCGACGGCTATGAAGTCTTGCGCAAAATCCGCGCCAACAAGGAGACGGCCCAGCTGTTGGTCTGTATAGTTTCCAATCTGGAGCAGATCAAGGAAGTCAAAGAAGGCTTATCGGCCGGGGCTGACTATTATTTTACTAAATCAAAATATACTCCGGGAGAACTGCTGAATCTGGTCAACCAGGCGGTCGCCTCGAGAAAGAAATAATATGGCCAAAAAATTAGTTATAGTCGAAGATGAAGAATTTTTGCTCGATATGTATAAGCTCAAGTTTGAAGCGGAGGGCTATCAGGTTTCCACGGCCAATAACGGCGAGGACGGCCTGAAGACGGCTCTGGAAGTCGTGCCTGATTTGGTGTTGCTGGATTTGGTGATGCCTAAGATGGATGGCTACGAAGTTCTCCGCTCTTTGCGTGCCAACGAGAAGACGGCGCATATTAAAATTTATCTGTTATCCAATCTTGGCCAGTCGGGCGAAATCGATCGCGGCAAAAAAGAAGGCGCGGATGGATACTTTGTAAAGTCCAGCCTGACACCCACTCAATTGGCGGAAGAAGTGCGTAAAATTTTGGGTTAACTCCCTAACCATTCCTTATGAAACGAGATTATTTAATTGTAATTATCGCTTTGTTGATAGTCTATCTATCCCTTTTTGCATTGACGAATTATCAATATCAAAGAGAAGTGGTCGGTGACCGCCAGAGCGAAGAACAGACTGACGCTGACGCACTAAAAGCCAACAATTTGCTGGGGCAAAATGATTTAAACAATGTCGTAGCTGATCTAAGGATCATAAAAGAATTGCCGGCTTTTACCGAATACATAGCCAACCCGAGTCTGGTGAATAAAGCAAGGGTGCAAAAGTTATTTTATGAGCTAAGCCACAACCGAGCTTTGTATGACCAGATGCGATTTATTGACGAGAACGGACAAGAAATAATCAGGGTTAATTTTTCAAACGGCACCTCTACGATAGTTGCTGACAAAGATTTGCAAAACAAAAAAGATCGCTACTATTTTAAAGAAGCAATGGCAGTAAAAGACGGCCAGTTTTATGTTTCTCCGCTGGACTTAAATGTTGAAAATAATAAAGTAGAAGTGCCCTATAAGCCGATGTTGCGTTTTGCTATGCCTATTTATGGAAATGGCAAGGCGCGAGGCATTATCATCTTGAATTATTTGGCGCAATCATTGATTGATGACCTCGCTTCAGTCAAACATCTCGGCCAGCAACATCTGTCGTTCAACTATTTTAATCTGATTAATGATCAAGGCTTTTGGCTGCATTCCGCCGATCAGTCCGAGTGGGGCTTTATGTTTCCAAATAAACAAGCAGCTAATTTATCATCTGCTTCCCCTGATGTTTGGGCAAAGATGAAGTCTTCGCTCTCCGGGCAATTCTATACCGCCGACGGTTTTTATAGTTATATTACAGTGTATGCCGCCACGGATCAAAACGTCAGTTGGAAGCTGTATATCCACAAGCTGAATCCGGTGATTTATGCGAATTCTAACAAATTATGGAACACTTTGTTATTGCTAAATGTTTTATTTTTTGCCTTTTTAGCTGTAGTAGGCCTTTTGCTGCTAAAGCTATTAGGCAGGTTGGAGCTTCAAACAGAACGAAGCAAGCAAAGCGAATCCAAGTTTCGAGGATTTGTGGAATCAACCAAGGATGCCGTGGTCATTATGAATTCCAAAAGCCAAGTGGTGCTATGGAATAAGGCTGCCGAAGCAATGTTCGGGTATAATGAAAAAGAAGTAATGGGCAAAGAATTCCATCCGCTTATCGTCGCCAGGAAAGAACACAAAAATACAAAAAATCTATTAAACTTCGGCAAGACGGGCGAATCGACTGTCTTGGGCAAGAATATCGAATTGCCGGTCAAGCATAAAGACGGACACGAATTTATGGTTGAATTGTCTGTTTCGCGGACGATGATTGGCAAGGAGTGGTATGCCATCGGCGTGATGCGTGATATTACGGATCGCAAAAAAAACGAGGATGCTTTGCGCAAGGCCGATGAAGAGATTAAGAGCGCGTTGGCCGAAGCCGAGCGTCTTAACCGCCTAACAGTCAATCGCGAGATTAAAATGATCGAATTAAAGAATCAATTGGCTCAACAAAATGATAAATTAAACAAATAACAATGGCTTTCCGCAGATTATCAATTAGGAAAAAAATAATTTGGACCCTTGTCTTGGCCGGAGCGTTTTTTTTGGTTATTTTGAACGCCGGTATTTTTTGGTATTTGCAGACTACTTTGGTAAATCAGCGTTTGGCTGAGGTCAAGCGCCTCAACAGCGATCAGGCGTACAAGGCTGCTCAAGTCTTTGATTATAATTTGTTGTTAGTAAAAATGCTGGCTACCCGCAGCCAGATCGTAGACAGTCTGGCCAATCGAACGGCTGCCCAAGACGATGCTACTCTCCAATCTTTTACAAAATACACCAGCGAGAATCGTAGCTATCTGGCTCTATATCTTTTGGACGCGAAGGGGAAGGCGATCGTGTCGACTGATCAGACCTTTGTCGGCAATGATTACAGCCTTCGAAACTATTATCAGCAGGCACTCAAGGGCCTTTCTTCGGTGGACGTGTTAATCGGCGTCACTAGCAAAGAATTAGGGTTCTATTATTCTTATCCGGTGAATAGCGCTGATGGCCAGCTGTTAGGCGTAGTGGTGCTCAAGACCAACGACCAAGCTATCAAGCAGCTGGTTAATAATAACCAGCTGTCCCAAGAAGGGGTCGTAATGTTGGTTGATGATTTAGGCATCATTTTGTCGTCCAGCGAGCCCTACCGCGTACTATCCAGCCTTGGGCCGTTGTCTGATGAGGAGAAAAAGTTGATTGCTCAGCAGAATCGTTATCTGGGCAAAACGATTAATCCTTTGCAGTATCAGAATGTTAAAGATAGCATTGTTAAGTATACCGAGAACACATCTGTTTTTATGTATGACGCGGAGGATAATGACCGCGAGATTTTAGGCATTGCCAAGCTGGACAGCTTCCCTTATTACATTGTCAGCGAGATTCGTCTCAATAGCCTGACCGATGCTATCCTCTGGAATCTTTTGATAATCATAGCCTTGACTACCATCGGCTTGGTATTGTTCGCTTTTTCGATCTACCGTCTAATTATTATTTTTATAAGGCCGTTGCAGAGCTTTAAGGAGTTATCGCAATCAATCAGTTTGGGCGACTTTACTAAAAAAATATCCATCAAAAGCCATGATGAGTTTGCCGATCTGGCGGATGCATTTAATAAGATGGTTGATAATCTGGCCAGCTTGTATCGCGGGATGGACAAGAAGGTGGACGAAAAGACAAGCGAGATTGAGGCAAAAAACAGCAGTCTGCGTGAACAGCAACAGGCGATTATGAATATGTTGGAAGATGTGGAAGAGGAAAAAAGCCAAGTTGAGACGCAGGCCAATAACTTGCTTAAGTTCCAATTGGCAGTCGAAAATGTATCTGACCAGATTATCATAACCGATATCGAGGGTATAGTTATCTATGGCAACAAGGCTGTCGAAAAGATTACCGGTTATACGGCACAAGAAGCGATGGGAAAAAAGGCCGGGGTGCTTTGGAAGCTGCCGATGCCGACAGCATATTACCAAAAGATGTGGCAAGTGATCAAGACTGAAAAAAAGATTTTTAGCGGCGAAGTGCGAAACAAGAATAAGAGCGGCGAAGTTTATGATGCGTTTATCAGCATTGTACCAGTGCTTAACAATCAGGGCGAAGTGATATATTTCGTAGGCATTGAACGCGATATTACCAAGGAAAAAAAGATTGAAAAAGCCAAAAATGAATTTGTTTCTCTGGCATCGCACCAATTGCGCACGCCTCTGACCGCTATCAAGCTGTTCGCTGAGGCCTTGGGCGATGAGCAGGTTGGGCCCTTGAACGTCCAGCAAAAGGACTATCTGGTTGATTTGGCGCAGTCAGTGGAAAGGCTGATAACCCTGGTCAATGACTTGCTGAACATTTCACGTCTGGATTCCGGACGGCTCAAGATCAATCCCGAACCGATCGATCTGCAACAATTGGTGCAGAGCATTGTCAGGGAATTTGAAATGCTGCTGCCGCAGGGAGGTAAGATAGAAGTAGATTTCCCCGAGAAACTGGCCAAGATTAATTTGGATGAGTCGGCTATCCGCCAGGTTGTCTATAACCTGATTGCCAATGCCGTGCGTTATTCGCCGGTGGATAAATGCTTGATATCAATCAAATTGCAGAAGACAAAGGGGCAATACGTCTTGCAAATCAAGGATCAAGGCATAGGCATTCCTTTTGAAGACCAAGCTAAGGTCTTCAGCAAGTTTTTCCGTTCTAGCGAGGCGGTCAAGATGCAGGCAGAGGGATCGGGCTTGGGCTTATACTTGGCGCTGATGATTGTAGAGTCTTCCGGCGGCAGGCTCTGGTTCGAATCAGCCGGCAAGAACAAAGGAACGACTTTCTTTATTTCCTTCTCTGAAGTCGGTATGGTCAAGCGCGAAGGTGAAGTCGGTCTTTCACCGTAGTGTTTTGCAAGATTAGCCGCAAGGTTGAGTTATCCACAGGCAAGCCTATTGACCGATGTCGAAAAATTTGCTATACTGTAATTATAAAAGTTTGAGAACGCCACCTCCGCCCAGCGCCAAAAATCTAGCGCTGCCGGAGCGAAAATCAAAACAAAAAAATATGAAGCCAGCATCAGGACGCAAGTCAATCAATTTATTTTTTTGGAAAAAGAAAGCAGTGGCCGAGGAGTTCAGCATCGCTGGACTCGCAATCTCTCTCGCCAGTGCTTTTTTTGTTGTCATTGTGGCAGCAGAAGTCCTCAACTTTATTTATCATCGTTTAACATAGCAAGTTATCTCCGTAAGATCGGGTCTTTCCATGGTCAGGTTGATCGGGATGCCAGCTATCTAAAATTTGTTCTTTTGTTCTTTTTACAATATTAATAACGGCGCTTGCTTACGACTTAATTTAAGCTAAATATTTAAAATAATATGCTAATTTAAAAAGTCCAACCAGGCTTTAGCAGCAGCTATAAGAATTGAAATCTTAAGCAAGCGTCTTAATTCAATAAATAAAATATATTTCCTTCTTTGAGGGAAGGCCGCCAAAATAAGCGGTTTAAAACAAAAATAAAATATGGAAAATCCAATGTGCCAGCCGGAAACTACTTCGATTGAGAAGCAGTGCAGTACCGCCGGTTGCGTTAACGAGGAGCCCGAGGCGCCGGTTGATATACCGGAATCAAAATGGGTTCATCTGGCAGATAGCTTTTTAATAATTGCTTTCGCAGTCGGAGTTTACGCTCAAATCTTTTCATTCTTCTTATACGCCTTCACTTCTGACGTGTAACGGCGAACCCTCTTACAATTTAATAACTTTCTAAATTTACACGCGGCTTGATGTCGTGTGTTTTTATTTTTGTGTTTATCCGCGCGAATGCGTGGATCTCCCCACGAAGAAATAGTGATGTCTATTCTTACATCAGAAAATCAAAACTGCCGGTGCGTTAAATTCGTCCCCTGTATTAATCCATGAGTTTATCCGCGCGAATGCGTGGATCTCCCCACGAAGAAATAGTGATGTCTATTCT
>JBAXSE010000015.1:0-30463 GCA_037130845.1 Candidatus Falkowiibacteriota bacterium
CTACGCTAAAAGCTTCGGCGAGGTACAACCCTCCTACGCTAAAAGCTTCGGCGAGGTACAACCCTCCTACGCTAAAAGCTTCGGCGAGATACAACCCGCCTTCGCTCGTCTATAGCGAACTGCGTTCGCCATAGCCGAGCTTCGGCGAGGCGAAGGCGAACGTGGCGAAATGGTAGACGCATCCCGATGGACATCGGGATGGCGGCCGCGAGGCTGTGGAGGTTCGCTCCGATTTACATCGGGACAAATCCAGTCTCAAAATCAAGACATTTATACTAAAGTTAAAACTAGCTTTAGTAATTGCGAACGTGGCGAAATGGTAGACGCACCACCTTGAGGTGGTGGCGGCCGCGAGGCTGTGGAGGTTCGAATCCTCTCGTTCGCACAAATCGGGGCAATTAGCTCAGTTGGTTAGAGTACTCCGATGTCCATCGGAGGTGTCAGAGGTTCGTTCCGATCAAATCAAAATTATGTGATTATTTTGGGCAATTAGCTCAGTTGGTTAGAGCACTTCGTTTACACCGAAGGGGTCAGAGGTTCGAGTCCTCTATTGCCCACCAACAATAAAGACCTGCCAATGTGCAGGTCTTTATTATCTAAAGGCTAAATAAAAAATCCTTAGCCGCGCTGGTTAAGGATATTTAATTTCTGCGATCAAATTATTTTGATTCAAACGTTTTTTGTTTTCCTGGCTTAAAAAATATAGCCAATGAGGCCCCTAATACAATGATACTGGCGACCATAATTTCCCAGCCCAATTTTGTATGGACCAAGTCTAACAAATACCAAAAAATGCCGATTACCAAAACTGCAATTATCCCGACAATGGCAAAAACTACGAACCAGCCTTTTGCGTCCATGAAACACCTTCCCTAAATGAACAAAATAATGAACTTCAAATTGCTTGAATTATAGCCTCTCTACCTAAAAATGCAAATATCTGCCCACGGGTTGCATTTTGGCCAATATTATGATATTTTTCTAGAGCTATCTCCAATTATTTCAAATAAACATATGTCATTATCCATCGGAATCGTCGGCTTGCCCAATGTCGGCAAATCAACCCTTTTTAATACTCTAACTAAAAAGCAAGCCCCGGCCGAAAACTATCCTTTCTGCACTATCGAACCCAATGTCGGCATGGTTGAAGTACCCGATAGCCGACTCTACCAGATTGCCGATATCTCCAAGCCTGCCAAGATTATCCCAGCCATTGTGGAATTCGTCGACATCGCCGGCCTGGTCGAAGGCGCCAGTAAGGGCGAAGGGCTAGGCAATCAGTTTTTGTCCCATATCCGTGAATGCCAGGCTATTTGCCAAGTGGTGCGCGCCTTTGAGAACGAAAATATCATCCATGTCGCCAACCGCATCAACCCAACCGAAGACAAAGATATTATCAACCTGGAATTAATCCTGGCAGATCTTGCGACAGTCACCAAACGCTACGACAAGGCCGCCAAAGATTGCAAAGCCGGAGACAAGAAAGCAATCGATTTCCGTGACTTACTGGCTAAGATCAAGTTGCACCTGGAAGCCGAGAAATCCGTGCGTGATTTACCGCTAACGACCGAGGAACTAATCGATATCAAAGATTTGAATTTGCTAACCATCAAACCACTATTATACGTAATTAATATTGACGATGGTACTACTTCCAGCCCGGAGCTATTAGCCCAATTCGGCCAGCATGTACTGCCGCTTAACATCAAATTGGAAAACGAAATTGCTGCTCTGCCAGCCGAGGAACAAGCTGAATATATCCAGGCTCTGGGACTTTCGATGTCCGGCCTGGACCGCCTAATCCAAACCGCCTATCAGCTGCTTGGCCTAGCTAGTTTCTTTACTACCGGCAGCGATGAAACTCGCGCCTGGACTATTCCGGTCGGAGCCAAAGCGCCCGAAGCCGCCGGCGTTATCCATACCGATTTTATTAAGAACTTTATCCGCGCCGAAGTTGTTTTTTGGCAAGACTTTATCACCTGCGGTTCCGAAGCCGCTGCCCGAGCCAAAGGCCTACTTCACACCGAAGGTAAAGAATATACCGTCAAAGATGGCGATATCTGTAATTTTTTGATCAACAAATAACATATAATTCAAATGCTACGAATGGGAATTCAAACCTGCCTGCCGGCAGGCAGGTCTACGAATAAATACAAGAATACCAAGCATTTTCCCAATTTCTAGATTTGAATTATGTTTAGCTTGACTTATTTTAAAAATAGTGTTTAAATGCAAGTGCTAAATATTACCCCTTAATATAACTAGCAGAAAGGACCGGCTTGGCGCTAGCTGGCCTGCCGGTCCTATTTTAAGAATTGTACCTTAAATTATCTTGTTTCCCACGCAATATCACTGATTTATATCTTGTAACGACCTATTATATCGAATACCCGAAGGCCTCCTCGTAGTTTGTCCGCCCCCCGGTAAACTCATTAGTTCCTAAAGAATCCTTATATTTTTCGTTATGCTGCATGCTGATATACCAATCAAAATGATTATTCGTGGCAGGGCCCTAAATGGGCCCTATTTTTTTACCAAAATCACGATCCGGCGCCAGACGCTTTGACCCTCTCGGCCATAGAGCAAGGTCTGTGGCTGGCGCATTTCCAGTGCCTTGGGCCAAGGCATAGATTGCTCAAAGCCATTGATGCTAGGAGTGATATCGACAAAGACCTTGGCCGTACGCAATAGCCGCGGCCAAATCATAACCAACTTGCCGCCCGGTTTGAGGACCTGGGCAAACTGGGCAATTGCATCGCTATATAATTTATCCAAATCTTGCTTGACCTTGTCCAGATCACGGGCGCCTCGCTGCGGGCCTAGATATGGCTCAGTCACTATCAAATCTAATGATTGTAACGGAATCAGGCTGGCCAGCTTGGTGGCATCCATCACGTGCAACTGGCAAGTGCCGGTAGTCAGATTATAATGGCGGCGCAGCCAAGCCAGATTATTCTTGGAATCGGCAATGGCTTTTTCAGAGATATCCGAACCAATGATCCGGCCGAAGCCCATCAATAAGGCCTCGCTAACTATCGTGCCTGAGCCGCAGAAAGGATCCAATAATACTCGGTTGGTGTCGGCGCCGGCCAGATTGATCATCATTTGCGCCAGCTTGGGCGGCAGCATGCCCGACTGGTCATCACGGTCCGGCCGGCCATAATCGCGGGCCGATAATTCCTTAAAAGGCTGAACAAAGCTGGTACGTCCCAGCCAAAAGCCTTGCGGACATTTGGCGATCACGATTTCCGCTCCCCCGCTGGTCAGTTTATTTTGTTCCACGACCACGCTAGACAGGATAGCTTCCTTCGAGACCACATAACGCGGCGCACGGTCATTAATCTTGATTTCTTTTTTGAGGCTCAAGGCCAAAGGCTGGAATTTAAATTTACCACCATAGAGCGAGATTCCAAAAAACGGCTTGGTAGCCATGGCCAAGATTTCCTTGATGCCTGTCTTGATAGCCGACTCGGACAGATTGGGTATCAGTTTATAGACTTCGCCCATCTTGACCGTACCGCCCAGACGCTGATGCAGGCTGGCCAAATCCAGGCTCTCGGCCTCCACTACCAGCACGCCGGCGCTGAGATTGAGGTATTGCACGCCATCGCCCAAAACCGCCGTCAGCTCCGCTAGCGACAGGTCCGGATGGCTGCCAAAAACAAAAAAGTATTTCATATATTTCATGTCACTCCCGCCTTTCTTTGTCATTCCCGCGCAGGCGGGAATCTAATCATTGGAGGTATGTAGCGATGTAGATTCCCGCCGGAGTCAACCCGACCTTTGGCGGGCGGGAATGACATATCTAAACGATTTTATTAATAATATTAATTATAACATATTTCCGCCTCTTTGGGCGACACAGTGCTGGCACCATAACACATATCCCCAAAATATCAACCGCCTGTGTATAAAAAAGCCGGCCCGTTGGCCGGGTCGGCTGTTAATCATTTAAAAGTTCTATCTCATCTCTTGTATTTATCGATCCTCGAGAGGATTTCCGACTCGAGCTCGTAAGTGTATTGATTTTTAACCTTAACATCTCTAGTTAAAGTGTTGTAATTATGAGTGACATAATCAATCATTTGTTCTTTCTGTTTAGCGCTGAGCTCCTTATACGGCGCTAGATGATGATGTTGCAATAAGGCTATATAAGACTTCCAAGAAGCCTTGCCAAAACCATCGATACCGACTATCGCGTCTTGCGGTAAGGCGATCACCTCAAAAGGATAATAATATCCGGCTCTTGTCATGATATGCGCGAATCTTTCTAGCCTGATGTCTTCTTTAGCTAACTCTTTAAATAAGGTGAATATGAAATCCAATTGGTTAGGAGTAAAGATAGTCTCATGTTCATCCAAATCTTTCGGCTCTTCTTCTTTGTCAGCATTTTTTAGGCTCCTGCTTATGATCGAACTAAGCTTAGCTCGATCCTCATGCAAGCCATTAAGCCGCCGTAGAAAATCGATCGGATCGCAATTAAAGGCTGCCTTTAATTGCTCTGACAAAGCATATAGCTCGTCGTTATACTCCTTGATTGAAGCAAAACTTCTTTCCAGGGTCGCCTGATAACCTGCAATTGAGAGCTGCAACATACTAATCTGGTGCTCATCGTTAGCGATAACGGCTTTTGTCACCTCTACAGCCTTGGCATATTGAGTAATGCCTTGCTCTAATTCATTTATTTTCTGAATCAATTGATCAGCTGATAAATTTTCCATTACTACTCCTGTACGGTTGATAAATATCTATTTTCAAATTCTTTTAACTTAGCGTGGATGTTTAATTCAGGGTCACTATTAAGACTGACATCCTTATAAATTTCACTTCGATACAGATCGAAATAAGCTGCCATTTGTGCTACTTGCTTGGGATGGTATTCCAGACACTTGGACAAGCCATGCCTTTCTAATAATTCCAGCAAATCTTCATACTCTCGCCGGCCATCATCACTAAGATTGCCGTATGCTGCCGGCAAAGTCAAAAGCTGAAAGACGAAATAAATTTCGTGGTACATCAGCCAAGCCTCTAAGCTAATTGTTAATTTTTTACTCATAGATTCCTGGACAGAAACCACCGTGCGAAATAGCAGAGCTAGTTGATCCTTACTGAATTCTTCCGGTTCTTGGTCAACGTCCAGTTGGGTCGGCCATTGCAGTCCTGGATTTAATTCAACCATCTTCTGTAGATAATCTACTAAGATTTCCGGCTTGAAATTAAGTATCGCTCTGATATTTGAATTCAGAATTTCGATACTCAGATTTGTTGCTTGCAGAGACTGCCTTAGGTCGCGCGTATTCTCATTGATGTCATCAATCCGCTTCTGCAATTCTTGCTTATTAGTCTCATTAATTTCAATGGCCTGAAGCAAATATTGCCCAGTTGCTTTTTCTGCGGCTATCTTAGCCAAACCGTCTTTAATGCTTGCAATAGACATGGCGTTTTTCCTTTTATAAATTGTCAAAGAGTTATTAAATATTGGCTATTTTCTATCATGAATAGCCTCAAATGTCAAGTCTTGACTCTTTTTTCGGCTTATGTTAGCATAGCTTCACAATCTATATTAGCCTTTTCCATTACCCGCTTCGGCGGTTAGGCTGCCGGTCCTAGATCAGCAGTTATGGGCATTTCATGAAACTTCCCCAAGAAGCAATTTTCAAAAATGCCCAGAGGGAAGTTCTTTTGTATCCTCACAAAATTCAATGCTCCTACAAATACAAATTATTACAAATGTACAAATCCCTCTCTAAACGTCAAGTTCATATTTGTAAATTTGTAGCAATTTGTATTTGTAGGAGCAAATAACATATCATTAATAACAACGAATACGAATATCTATCACACAGCATTAACAACGCAAAACTGGTAAAGAATCGTATTTGTAAATAAACAATTTATGTCTAAAGTAAAATCAGACAAGATCCCGCACTACGAACTGATGTACTTGATTTCCAACAAGTACAGCGAAAACGAGCTTGACCCGATCAAAGAAAAGGTCGCCAAGCTGATTGGCAACCGCGCCGGTGTCATCACTTATACCAATGACTTGGGCAAGAAACGCTTGGCCTATGCCATCAAGGGCTTCCGTTATGGTTACTACCAGTTGGTAGAATTCGACCTGAACGGCGCCGAACTGCTCAAATTGGAAACAGACCTCAAGTTGGACACCGAAATCCTGCGCCACCAGATCGTGCGCAAAGTAGCCATGACTGCCGAACAGATGAAGGCCGAAGCCGAGATAGTCGAAAAGCGCCTGGCCGCCCTGGAAGTTGCCAGTCCTGAAAAACCGGTTGAAGAAACCAAAGCTACTGCAAAGGAAGAGACCAAAGCTGCTCAAGCCGAGCCTGCTCAAGAGGCCAAAGAGGAAGCCAAGCCAACTGAAGAAGAAGTCAAGTCAACAGAAAAGGAAGCCAAAGTTGAAGACGATACTCTCAAGCTTGATTCCGACAAAGAATTGGACAGCAAATTGGACAACATCTTGTCCTCCGACCTTCTTTATAAATAATTAGCTCTCGCTAAAACAAATCATATGGATCTGAACAAAGCTATGATTATCGGCAATGTGGTCCGCGACCCGGAAATCAGGCAGACTGCCTCCGGCCAACCGGTTGCCTCGCTTTCTATCGCCACTAATATGGTCTGGAAAGACCAGCAAGGCCAGAAGCAAGAACGCGCCGACTTCCACAACATCATCGCCTGGCGCGGCCTGGCGGATGTCATCTCCCGCTTCGTCAAGAAAGGTTCCAAGATTTATGTCGAAGGACGCATCCAGAATCGCAGTTGGGTCGGCCAAGACGGCCAAAAGCGCTATACCACCGAGATCGTCGCCGACAATATCATCATGTTAGATCGCATCGGCGGCGCTGGCGCTCCAGCCGGCGGCGGCCAAACCTATCAACCGGCAGCAGCTCGCAGCGAACAGCCGGGCCACAACGAACCAACCATCAGCTACGAGGAAATCTCTCCTGCTGGCGGCGGTAGCTATGACAACAACGAAATCAACGTCGGCAACATTCCCTTTTAATCCTCATAATAATTAATCAACTATATGGCAATTACTGTCCGTAAAACTTGCTACTTCTGCGACAATACCGTCAAGGATATTGACTACAAGAATGTAGAAGAGCTCAAAAAATTTACCAACTCCTATGGTATGATCCTGCCCAAGCGCCGCACCGGCGTCTGCTCCAAGCATCAGCGCAAACTGGCCAACGCCGTCAAACGCGCCCGCGCCATGGCGCTGGTGATCATCACCAACAAATAAGTTTATAAAGTTCGTAAAGTTTATAAAGTTTATAAAGTTATAGGTATTATTTCTTTACAAACTATCGCTTTGCGAACTTTTAAACATTTATACGGTTTGTACATCAGGTACCCTGCTTTACGAACTTTATAAACTTTACAAACTTTAGGAACTTAACTTATGCTCTCATTAAGTGAAATCAAATTGGGCAAGGTGCTCAAGATCAACAAAGAGCCTTATGTGGTGATCAAGACCGAGCACCACAAGATGGGCCGCGGCGGCGCCGTCCTTAAGACCAAGCTGCGCAATATGGTCTCGGGCAATGTCATGGAACACACTTTCCAAGGCAACGAAAAAGCCGAAGAAGCCGAAGTCGCCACCAAGAAGGCTGATTATCTCTACAAAGACGAGATCAACGCCTACTTTATGGACAATACTTCCTTCGAACAGTTTGAACTGCCGATCGAAGCCATCGGCGACCAGATGCAATTCCTCAAAGACAACACCGAAGTCAGTGTCCTCTATTACGAAGGTAATCCCATGACCATCAACTTGCCGATCAAGCTGGAATTTGAGGTCACAATGTCCCCTCCTGGCGTGCGCGGCAATTCCGCCGGCAATGTCATGAAAACGATCGAAATCGAGACTGGCGCCAGCCTGCAGACCCCCATGTTCATCGAACAAGGCGACCGCATCCGCGTCAACACCGAAACCGGCGAATACGTGGAACGCGTATAGGTCAGTCTATAAAGTTTTTAAAGCATGCCCGCCCGTAGCTTTGTACTCAGAGCGAAGGAGGGTTCGTAAAGTTACTGGAATTAATTGCTTAAAGATTAAAAACAACCTCCTGATTTTTTGGGGGTTGTTTTTTGATTATAAAAAGACGTGGAGAATTATTCCCCACGTCTTTGAACTAGACAAACAAATCCAAGCTGTTTTGGAACTTTTTAAAGCCCAGGTTATGCCACACGACAAGGATAATTGTAATTATCAAAAATACATCAGTGGTCATAGACAGCTGAAAATAACGAAGCAGGCAAGAAGTATTATACAATACCAAAGCGTAGAAAAGCAGGTTCAGATACCGCCATTTGTTTTTGGCCTTAAACGCCTTGAAGCCCGGTCCAAATACCTGGAAAAGACCGGCAATTACAAGAAAGATTATACTAATGATTCCACTAGGATCTTTCGATGGTGTATTAAAAAATAAAAAGTCACCGAATGAGCACAGCAAGGCCAGAAATGCTAAGATTGCGCCGATAGTAAACAATACTCTGCGACCATAATTCTTTTCAACGGCCGTTTCCATATAAACTCCATAATAAATTAGGAAATAACTAATTGATTTATGGCTAAATTACAGCAAATCCATCCCATGATGTCAAATAGGACCGTCTTGATTAGCCGGTCCTATTTGCTTATTGATTGTCTAATTTTTTGCGAATAATCCGGTACATCACCGATTTCCCTGGAAAAAGGGCTGATATTATATTTAAGGCGTGCCTGGCCAATATTCAAATCCGTATCCAGCAAACCCGCTTTGAGCGCCAGTTCATCGGCATGGCCGGTAAAAAGCAGCCGCCAAGACCAAAATGGCAGCTTGCCAGGAGTGACTCTGTTGACATGGCCGGCAATCAGCGAGGTGCAATTGGCCGTAATCGTATTATACCAGCGCGGATGAACAATCAGATCGTTCATTGTCAGCAACATATCAGTCAGAATAGCTCTGGCCTTGTCCGGAGTGGTTTTGACCGGATAGAGATAAACATCATGGTGGCGCACGTTGGCTCGAGCCAAGATAGCATCGCGTTCGTCGGTTGCAATATACATCAGAGGATAAACTCGGAATAAGCCTCTAAAAATACCGTAGGTCTGGCCGACAACCTTGCGCGCTTCAATGCTGATTGCCAAATATTTTCCGTCGCTGAATTCAAAGCTCAAGAAAGTATGCGCGGCATTACGGCTCTGAGAAAACGGTTCAGTCACAAACCAGATCTTCTGCAGCTTGTCCAGGTCATAAGTCCGGTTGTAATAGTCGATCTGGCTGGCCTCTTCCTCACCGCTATAACGAAAATTGCGGACATTATAGACCGTAGCTAAATGTCCCTTTATCTCCACCGTTGGCATCACGGCCGTATGCGGCTGCCAATTGCCCTCTAATGGCGCAGGCAAGAAATATTGCCAGACGACAAAAGCTGCCGCCAACAGGCAGACATAAAACCAAAAGCGCTTGCTGCCTAATAATCTTTTGACTGGCTGGAAAAACCTACAGCAAGATTTTTTTGTTTTCTTTTTTCCAAATTTAAACATAAAAATATTATACTATACATCAGCCGTTTTACCAACAACAAAAAACAGCCCCGTGAACGGAACTGTTTAATCTATTTAGCTTTATTCTTCTGTCGGGGCGCTTTCTTCGGCTGGAGCAACCATATCGGCCGGTTCGGCATTGCTGGGCACGCCTTCACGTTTCTTGGCTTCTTCCATAATCTCGGAGCGCAATTGCTTCATTAGATCAGGCTTGGCCTTGAGGGCTAGCTTAGCGGTCTCGCGGCCCACGCCCAGGCGTTCGTCGCCGTAGCTATAGGAATTGCCTTTCTTGGTAATGATATTGTAAGCGACGCCAGTGTCCAGCAGGTCGCCGGACAGGGAAATGCCCTCATTGTACATGATATCGAATTCGCAGCTCTTGAAGGGGGCAGCCACCTTATTCTTGACCACCTTAGCCTTGACGCGGTTGCCGATGATCTTTTCGCCTTGCTTGATCTGGGCGGCGCGGCGCACCTCGATGCGCAGGGATGAATAGAACTTGAGGGCGGTGCCGCCGGTGGTGGTCTCGGGATTGCCGAAGAAGACGCCAATCTTCATACGAATCTGGTTGATGAAGACGACCACGGTATGAGTCTTGGATACCACGCCCGTCAGCTTGCGCAAGGCTTGACTCATCAGACGGGCCTGCGACCCCATCTGCATATCGCCCATATCGCCTTCGATTTCTTTCTTGGGCACCAGGGCGGCCACCGAGTCCACTACTACCACATCGATGGCATTGGAACGGACCAGGGTCTCCAGGATTTCCAAGGCTTGTTCACCATTATCCGGCTGCGAGATTAGCAGCTCATTGATATTGATACCGATCTTCTTGGCGTATTCGGGATCCAAGGCATGCTCGGCATCGATAAAGGCGGCGATACCACCCAGCTTCTGCACCTCAGCGATAATATGCTGGGCCAGAGTGGTCTTGCCGGATGATTCCGGACCATAGATCTCGATAATGCGGCCGCGTGGAATGCCGCCGACACCCAAGGCGAGGTCCAAAGAGATGCAGCCGGTAGGCACGACATCGACATTGACTGCTTTGGCTTCGCCGAACTTCATGATCGAGCCTTCGCCATAGACGCTCTTGATCTGGTCCATAGCGGCCATCGCGGCCACGGCTCTCTGCTTATGCACCGCGTCCTTCTGCTCGGAAGAACTTTTTTTCTCTGCCATAAAATTAATTTAAATTATATCTGACTGTTTTACTAAAATTTAAAATCCCCAACGCCTCTAACCCTCCTTCGCCCTGAAGAATACAGGCTACGGACATACATTATAAACTTTATTAGAATTTATAATCCCCAATACCATTAACTTTAAAAACTTTATGAACTTTACAAACTTTATAAACTTAATTATAACCGAACATAAACCGAAATGCAAGTAGTTATGGTTGCGGCTGTTCCGGAGCCTCATAAAGCACTTCCCGCTTGATAATCTGCTCTCTTTTGTTCTTTTTGGTGCCGCGAATCTCGATGTTATTAAGACCTTGTTTTAGATTTACCCACAGCTCAAATTCACCATCCGCCGACACTACTACCGGCTGGTCGTTGATGGTTATCTGCGTTTCTCTTTCCGCTTGGCCTGTCACTTGAATTTTTGAGGTTGTGACAGCGCTGCTTTCCGGCGGATAAAGAATCTTAAGCTTCGGCGGCAAATATATATTGGCAATCAGCCAAACAAGATAGCCGATAAACAAAAAACCGGCTAAAGCCAACATAAAGTATTTGACCAGCCTCGGTATTACCAAAAAATATTTTCGTTCTACAACCTTGCGTTCGTAAACGTCGCTAGCGACAATGTGGCTAGCCGCCATTTCGCTCTTGAAACTAGCAACCAATTTGTTCGGGTCTAAACCCAAACGGCGCGCGTATTCCTTGAAAAAGTTAACAATATATACGCCGGAGGGTAACTTATTATATTCACCCTTCTCTAAATATTCTAAATATTCTTCTTTAATCAGTATATCATGGGCAATTTGAGCCAAACTTAAACCCTGGGCCAGCCTTGTTTGCCGCAAGAGGTGTGACGCCTTGATTTCCTCCTTGCTCAAACTAACTCGTTCAAACTGTGCCATAATTGTTATTGCGCAACGTTCAATGTTTGCCTCACTTTCTCTTGGCAAACCTTTACTTCATGCTCCAATTGATCCGGATTAACCACAATAGCTTCGGCCATATCTCTAAAGGCCTTGCTGGCAGTCGGATAATCATAACCTCGATACCAAGTCTTGGCGCTTAGGAGTTGCTTGGCAAATACGCTCAAATCACTGTTCTGCTCACCCTCAACCAACGATCGCAAAGCCGTCAGCTTATGCGCGCTATCGAGATAAAGCTTGGCTATCTTGCTTTGATAAGTCATAAACTGGATAAAATCCCAGGCAATATCCTGATGTTTGGATTTTTTCGATACAGTCTCTACCCAATAATCAGCGATATTTTGCACCGTATCACTGCCTTCGATTTGCGGCATAGGCAGAATACCATAGTTCAGCTTAGGCGCCTGAGCCTTGATAGTAGGAATATAAAAAGAATAGCCGAACATCACAGCTAGCCGGCCATCCATAAACATCTGCAATGAATTATCCAATTTGGCATTCCAAGTATAAACATCCGTACTAGGGTTGGCAAAATCTGTATAGAATTTAACAGCGCTCATGCCCGGATTATAATCTTTGCCCGGCACAAAATCGGCAAAGACCGCGCGGCCATTATTATTGTCTATGATCTGCGCTCCATTTTGCATCATTAACAAAGTCATGACGTCGGTAGAGCGCTCGATATTATTGCCGCCTCCCAAGGCTACGCCCGATTGCAAGATTTCGCCTTGAGCGCCTTGCTTGGTCATTTTTTTGACGTCTTTTTGGAATTGTTTGTTCCAGTATAGGCGGCTATTCTCTTCGCCATGAGTCAGATCTCCGATATTGGCATTGTTCAATAAATCCTTGTTGTAATAAGTGGCCATCGTGTCCATCGCCAAAGGCAAGCCATAAACGCGTAATTCGTCTTTTTTTGTCTGCGGATTATTATAGGTAAAAACAACATCCTGATAAACCATATCCAGAAAACTATTCTTGATGTTGTCCAAAGAAACACTCTTCATGGTCCGCAATACCGGCACTATTTCTTTTTTCAATGTGCCTTGTTCTTGCGGGTAAGCCAAGGTAATCTGGTCAGGCATGGGCGCAATCTTGGGGATATATTTTTTGAGATCGGCCGCGTTAACCGAAAACATATCTGGACCGCGGTCTTCGGCCAAAGCATTTACCAGTTCTGTCTCAAACTCTTCATACCGCAATTTGCGATATTTAATCGTGACGTTCGGATGAACCTTGTTGTAAGCGGCTATAACTTCGCGAAAGGCGTCTTCTCCGTCTGTAACGCGCCAATAGTTGATAGTCACCGGAGTCATCTGCTGTTGCGCCGCCTGGTTTCCTCCCGCGCAACCAAAGCCTGAGCTGGCCATGAATACAAAGATTAAAGCCAGAAAAATAATTTTTTTATTCATATATTCAATTTTGCTTATAGTATAGCAAATATTTCCATAGCAATAAAGAACCTAGGCATTTATGACATCCGGCTGCGGAATTGCAGGGCTTCGGCCAGATGATTGACGCTAATTTTTTCAGCCGCGGACAGGTCAGCAATGGTCCTAGCGACCTTCAAAACACGGAAAAAGGCTCTGGGCGAAAGTTTGAGCCGGTCCACCGCCTGCTCTAACAGCTGGCTGGAAGCCTGATCAATCGGACACAAACGCTTGACTTGTTCACTGGATAATTCTGAATTAGTTATTACTTGTTCATTAGTATACCGCTGAGCCTGCTGTCGACGCGCTGCCGTCACTCGCGCCTTAACCGCCATAGATGATTCGGCGGCAGTTTGCGCAGTCAGCTTGGCAAATCCCAAACGAGGCACTTCTACCTGCAAATCAATACGATCAAGAATCGGCCCAGATATCTTGCGTTCATATTTGACTATCGAACTGCCGCTACAGACGCATTCTTTATCACGGTCGCCCTTAAAACCGCAAGGACAAGGGTTCATGGCGGCCGTCAAAATAAATTTAGCCGGAAAACAGAGATTGCCGGCAGCGCGAGAGACGATGATTGTGCCGTCTTCCAAAGGCTGGCGCAGAGTCTCGAGAACCGATCGAGGAAATTCCGGAAACTCATCCAAGAAAAGAACTCCTCGATGCGCCAAGCTGATTTCCCCCGGCTTAGGCCAAGTGCCGCCGCCTATCAAGGCAACCATAGAAGCGCTATGATGAGGCGAACGAAAAGGCCGAGCCCTGACCAACGGCTGTTCAGGGCCCAACAGGCCGGCTACCGAATATATTTTAGTCACTTCTAGAGCTTCGCTAAAGCTAAGATCAGGCAAGATGGAAGCCAAGGCCTTGGCTAACAAGGTTTTGCCCGATCCGGGAGGACCGCTCATTAGGATATTGTGACCGCCGGCAGCGGCGATTTCCAGGGCGCGCTTGGCATATTCCTGACCGGCAATATGCGCAAAGTCAATCGGGCCCGACAGATTAGACAGCTGTATTTCTTCTGCTTGATAAGGTTCGATCGTTGCCTGTCCTTGGAAGTAGTCTACCAATTGACGCAAGCTCTTAACCGGCATTACAACCAATCCTTTTACCAAGGCTGCTTCGGCTGCATTAGCCAGAGGACAGAAAAAATAATCTGTTTCTATTTCCTGCGCCTTGAGCGCCATCGGCAAGACGCCGCTGACCGGACGCAATAATCCATCTAAGCCCAGCTCGCCGATAAATATTGATTTCGAACTGACAGTCTCCGCGCGCAACTTACCTGTAGCAGCCAGAATACTGATGGCAATCGGCAGATCAAAAGCCGAACCCTGCTTCTTGAGATTAGCCGGCGCCAAATTGACCGTTACTTTTAATTTGGGAAAATCAACAGCCGAATTGCGGATAGCGGCCCTCACCCGTTCACGCGCCTCGCTGACAGCCGCATCAGGCAAGCCGACCATCGCGAAACTGCCCAGCTCCCCGCCGCCGGTATCAGCCTCCACCGTCACCCTCTCCGCCTCCAGCCCCAGGACGGACAATGAATAAATCTTGCTCGACATATATTATAATGCGAATCTACAAATGGATTATATATGTATTCTACCATTTTTCTATAAAAAAAGGCCAATCTTGAATGTTAAAAATCATTGACAAATAACGATTAACGTGCTACAGTAGTTTTCAGTTCCTTGAAAAAGGGCTTAATTCAAATTTTAATAACATTCCTTAGGGGGGGGGCTCATGGCCAAGGCAAGACAGTTTGTCGAAATTTTTAATATCGACACAGAAAAGAACTGCGTTAATTTCAGTCCATCATTATTCTTCTGCTTACGCATTTATAATGATGCTATCAAATCAGGTCGCATAACATATGCCGATACTGGCATCAATGGCGACTATTACGATTCATTTGCCAGTGCAGCGGCAGAAGAAGCAAAACATTACGTCAAAGAACTCAAGAAGCTATCCGAACGGACAACCACCACCTGTACGATTTGCTCGGTGGAATACCTGGACTACAACCTGCTTGATTACTTAGAAGGCGCAATTAAATCTGCCTGTGATAATCAAATCACTACCTGGGATCAGCTGGAGCTAAGAGACAAAAACCATTTTGATGAGATAATTCTTCTGATAAAAGATAAATTATCCGAAAATGACAACATCTTTTTCTTAAAAGAGAAGCTCAGGCAAAATAGCAACTATCACTTCTTTGACTCTTACGAAAAAGTGACAGAAGACGGCTTACTTGCGGAATGGCTTCCTTATCGCGAAGAGATAACTCAAGATGATGAAAATGCGGTTAATCTTTTTGATAGCGACGAAAATATCAATGACCATGATTATATTGCCAAGCAATTGCACCGCTTAGTACCGGAAGAGTTTATCGACGAAGAGACCACTGACTCCCTAAGGAGCCTGGCAGGACTTAATCCGGAAGATTTACAAATGAAAGTGCTTAGCATTTCCGATTATGGCCGAGTCAACCCTATAGATATTATTCCTACGGGTCAGAAAAATTTGGAGCTCGACTTAATTGGCTGCGAATACAATAACACCGTCAATACGCTTAGATACTACAATCCAAGCGATATCAGCTCCTGCGAAAAAGCCTAAACTAATTCCAATCCCCTACGTTTTCGAAACGTAGGGGATTTTTTTATCCAAACATCAACAAACTACTGGCTAATCCGATATCTTCACTCCCGTAAACTGGTTTACGGAAGTGAAGTTGTTTTGATCTAATCGGTCTTGCCGGCCACTCTTATTATTCTATATTTCACTTCAGTAAACTAGTTTACTGAAGTGAAATATACGCGACAAATAATTAATAACCCTTTCACACCACCCAAAACAGCAATACCTTGGTTCAGTATACTAGTATACTGAACCAAGGTATTTTTTATATATTTATATATTGATTTATATATGCGTCTGATAATTACAAAATACTCTCCGATTTTTGGTCGGAGAGTATTTTTATACCTATAAAGCTTAGTGTCTATTGCCGCCATTGGGGCGAAAGCCGCCTGGGCGAGGGCCGTTGTCGCGGCGCGGGCCGCGATCGCCGCCGCCTTCACCGAAGGGGCGAGGCGGGCGCGGAGCTTCTTTGCCTTTCTCATCCTTCCACAACGGTTCGTTCTCGGGCAGATTCTTCATGGTCAGATTGACGCGGCCTTGGTCATCGATTTCGTTGACTTTGACAGATACAATCTGGCCGATTTCCAAGAACTTATCAGGGCTGCCAACACGATACGGAGCCATTTCGGAAACATGTACCATACCATCGCGGCCGGGCAACAATTCCACAAAGGCGCCGAAGTCCAACATGCGGACCACTTTGCCTTGGAAGACTTCTCCAGCCTGGATGCTGCGAGTCAGATCCTTGACCCAAGCCACAGCCTTCTCGACGCCCGCGGCATCAGTACCGCAGATCATCACTAGGCCGTCGTCCTCAATATCGATCGAAACGCCGCCGCATTCATCAATAATCTTGTTGATGACTTTGCCGCCGCTGCCGATGACATCGCGAATTTTTTCAGGGTCAATATAAAAGCTGATCAAACGCGGAGCATATTGTGATAATTCCGGTCTCGGCTCGGCAATGGCGCCTTTCATCACTTCCAGAATGCGCAAACGAGCCTGATAACCTCTATCCAAAGCTTCTTTGACAATCGCATCGTCCAGACCGATGGTCTTGGTATCCAATTGGATGGCGGTAATGCCTTCGGTCGTGCCGGTAATCTTGAAGTCCATGCCGCCGGCGCCGTCTTCCAAATCCTGCAAATCGGTCAATACTTTCCAACGGCTCATATCAGCGACAGAAGCCAAACCCATGGCAATACCGGCTACCGGACGCTTGATCGGTACGCCCGCATCCATCAAGGACAAGGTCGAACCGCAAGTCGCGCCCATCGAGCTGGAGCCATTGGAGCCCATAGTTTCGGACACCACGCGGATAGTATAAGGGAATTCTTCTTTGCTGGGCAGTACAGGGGCCAGGGCCTTTTCGGCCAAGGCGCCATGGCCGATTTCTCGGCGGCCGGCTCCTCGGTTCGGCTTGGCTTCGCCCACGGAATATGGAGGGAAATTATAATGATGCATATAGCGCTTCTTGCTCTGGCCTTCCATGCCCTCCAGCATCTGTTCCAGGCCGGGGGCGCCTAAAGTGACGATACTCATCACCTGGGTTTCGCCGCGGCTAAAGAGAGCGGTGCCATGGTTGCGAGGGAAGAGCGACACTTCGGAGGTCAATAATCTGATCTCATCCAAATCACGACCATCGACACGCTTGCCTTCGTCTAAGATAGCGCGAGTAACCTCGGCCTCGACCGCTTCTTCGACCAAATCATGCACAGCGGCTTTGACATGGTCGGGAGTCGCGCCTTTGACGGTGAGGTGAGCAGCCAAGCCTTCTTTGATGGCCTTGACTGCAGCCTTGCGTTCGCCTTTGGTATAATAAGTCTTATCGAACAAGATAGTCGGGACATTGGCCTTGAGCCAATCACTGGCGGTGATAAAGGCTTCCTTTTTGCCCTCGTCGACAATCGTGGAAACCAAATCCTTGCCTTCCACCTGGCGCACCGAAACGCCCAAAGCGGCCTGCATTTCTTTGATCAATTCGATAGCCGGGACCAACTCCTTCTGTCCGGCCATGATAGCCTGGTGCATGATATCTTCCTTGATCTCCTTGCCTTCGGCTTCGATCATCAAGACGCGGTCGCTAGTACCGGCCACAATCAGATCCATATCGGACAATTCGCGATCGGCATAAGTCGGGTTGAAGACGAACTGTCCTTCTTTGCGTCCGACGCGCACACCGGCAATCGGGCCGGCCCAATCGATACCGGAAATAGCCAGCACCGCCGAAGCGGCCACCAGAGCCACGATATCGAAATCATTCTCCATGTCGACCGACAAGACGGTGGTAAAGACCTGCACGTCGCGGCGGTTGGCCTGGTTGAACAAAGGACGGATCGAACGATCGATCATGCGTCCAGTCAAGACGGAGTCATCGGAAGGACGGCCCTCGCGCTTAATCCATCTCGAGCCTTTGATAATGCCGGCGGCATAGAGACGCTCTTCAAATTCCACCATCAAGGGGAAAAAATCGAGTCCCGCGCGCTCTTCGGCAGCTTCGACCGCCGTGGCCAAGACGACAGTCTCACCATACTGGACGGTCACGGCAGCATTGGCCTGCAGAGCCAACTTGCCGGTTTTGATTGTGAGAGTACGGCCTAGCCACTCTCTCGTGAATACTTTTTCCATAATTTTTGTGCCTGGCCGTTAAATTTAAGGACTATGGCATTCCATAGTGCTCTCTATTTAACGGTCAGGCTGATTAAATAAATTTCTATTATCCTACAAATACAAATCTTTACAAATGTACAAATTCGGACATTAAGCTATGTGACTAGCTTGATATTCCTACTTTCTACCACTACTAATGAGTAGATATTAAAAATACTTCATTGCAGTAATGTCTAGGTTAGTATTTGTATATTTGTAATAATTTGTATTTGTAGGAGCAACAGCTTGTGTTTGTAGGAGCGACAGTTTGTATTTATAGGAGTTTGCCTATAAAAGATATTTCTTATTACTAATCGAGACGAAGTCGTCGACTGCCTCGATCAATTTGGAGCTGGTGGTCTGTCGAAAGGAAATAACTTCCACTAGACAGCCAAAGGTGCTCTGCAGATATTCCACCATCGGGATATAGTCGCCGTCGCCTGAGCACAGCACGACTACGTCGACCTTGGGGCCCATCTTGATGGCATCCACCGCGATACCCACATCCCAATCGGCCTTACGGGCGCCGCCCGCGAAAATCTGCAGATCCTTGAGAGCCACTTCGAAGCCCTGCTGGCTGATAGCCTCAAAAAAATTGCCTTCGTCTTCGTTCTCCGCGCGCACCACATAGGCTTTGGCGCGGATCAGCTGGCGGCCGGCGACCGCCTCTGCTAATACTTGTTTGAAATTGACGCGTTTTTTGTAAAGGTTCTTGGCGCTGTGGTACAAGTTGGCCACATCGACAAAGACCGCCACGCGCTGGTCTTTATGCTTGATCATAATTTTTTTATCCCTGCGAAGGCAGGGATCTGATAAAGCTGCAAATTTTAAAATTACGTAATACTGTTTTAAAATCTAAAATCTTAGTTCTTCTAAATATACTTCATTTGGAAAATGCATTTAGCCATGCAGCCTAGCCGGATACCTGCCTCCGCAGGTATAAATGCAATAGCGGGGGCGTTGTTCAAAACGCCCCCGCCCGTAATTATTCTTTAACTAGAGGTTCATCTTCAACGATCCCGGCTTCGGCCATGGCTTCTTCGGCCATCAGGGCCTCTTCTTCACGGCGCTTGGCCTCTTCGTCATCAATCATCTTCTTGGCGATCTTCAGCTTGAGCTTGGTGGCCAAATCGATGAAAGCAGCCTCGTCTTCCTTCTGCAAGTATTTGAGCAAGCGGCGGCGTTCACCGACCTTGCGCAAAAGACCGCGGCGGGAGGAATGATCATGCTTGTGAAGCTGCAAATGGGAAGTCAATTCCTTGATTTCCTCGGTGAGGATAGCGATCTGCACTTGGCTCGACCCGGTGTCGTTGGCATGGGTGCGGAACTTGGCGATGATTTTCGCCTTGATTTTCTTGTCCAACATTGTCTTGTTCGGCTTATTCCGAGATTTAGGCTGGACCAGCCAGAAACCCAGAAGAAGTCCTTAGTTACTAGGCTTCGGATAACTCCAAAGCAGGAAAATCATAACATATAGCCAAAATTAATGCAAGGCTGTTGATAAAATGAGCATAACTAGATAAATAACCATATTTAAGCTAATATTAAACAAAAAAGGTGATAGACTTGTAGTGACCTGCCTGCCCTGACTCGTACTGAGCTTATCGAAGCAGTTTATCGAAGGGTCGAATCATTGACAAAACAGATGTTTTGTGATATATTATGGCAAAATATTATAACTGTTATTTACAATTTAGGAGCGAACATGAGCTTACCAGCCTACTACAAATTGGCCGATGTCAAAGCATTGATGGCAGAATTAGGCCTCAAGGCCGAAAAAAACAGCTTTCTCAAGGACCCGGTACCGGACAGAACCTGGACCTTCCTTTTGTGCGGCGAACCGGGCAAAGACGAGAGATTTTTCCTCAGTTTCCATAACAATGAGTATACCAGAATACTGATTGATGACATGCCGAGGGATGATATGTACAACGACCTTTTGCTGTTGGACTATCTATCTGAGCACAAAGCTGTTGATGTCTATGGCGAAGGTGGAGTAGCTTGTTATTCTATCGATTCTGAAGATCCGATAGCCGATTGCCCTATCTATCAAGATCAAGCCGATGAACAAGACCGTCATCTGGTTTTTGGACATAATAGCCACTATCGTTGCTATGAATACGGTTATTGTTCTCTAGGTGATCTAACCAAAGCCATCGAGGGCAGCTGGAAAACAACCGAGACTGATTCGGAAGACGAATCTGACGAATTGAAAGGATTTGAATTTGATTACAGTTTCTTGAACATCTCTGATTCAAGATCCCATTTCAATAGAAATGATAGGCCGGTACGCGTCACGCTCCAACAGACTATCGAAAATATGAAGGACCGCGATATCGAAGTCTAAGACTCCTGACAACATAATACAAACCCCGCATGCAAATACGGGGTTTTATAATTGCCAGACTAAGGATAGTGTCGTACAATATGTAAAAGCTCATCTGCTAGCTGGCGGAGAAAAACGAAAATGATTAATACCGTCTTTTAACTTTTGCGTTTTAGCTTTTACATTTTCGCTTTAGTTTTTACATTTTAGCTTTTCGCTTTTACATCTTTATGTCCGACCAAATCAAACAAAACATCAATGCTTTCTTAGAGTATATGGAAGCCGAACGCGGCTTGTCCGAAAAGACTATCAGCAACTATCATTTCTATCTGCACCGTTTCGCCGATTTTGCCAAGGAACACAAAATCACTAGCGTCGAAAAGATCGACCGGGATATCATCCACCAGTTCCGCCTCTATCTCAGCCGGCTCAAGGACCACGCCGGCGAACCGCTCAAGAAAAATACCCAGAACTATCATCTGATCGCCCTGCGCGGCTTTCTCAAATATCTGGTCAAGAATGACATCGACAGTTTCCAGCCCGAGAAGATCGAACTGGCTAAACAGGACCCGCGGCAGGTCGCCTTTTTGGAAGGCGTAGAGCTGGCCAAGATCCTGGAAGCGCCCACCAAGACCGGCGATGATGAAATAATGCAGCTGCGCGACAAGGCCATGCTGGAATTATTCTTCTCTACCGGCCTGCGCGTTTCCGAATTAGCTAAATTAAAAATCGAAGACGTCAATCTCAAGAAGGACGAATTCACCGTGCGGGGCAAAGGCAAGAAGGTGCGCATCGTCTTCCTGTCCGACACCGCCCGCGATTGCCTGCACAAATATTTCGGCAAGCGCATGGACGTCAATCCCTACATCTTCATCAATCTGGATCGCGCCCGCAAGACCACCGATGAACCCATCACTCCCCGCAGCATCGAACGCATCGTGGTCAAATACGCCAAGCTGGCCGGCATCATGAAGGAGGTCACGCCCCACACCCTGCGCCACAGCTATGCCACCGACCTGCTGATGAACGGCGCCGACATCCGCAGCGTCCAAGCCATGCTGGGACATTCGTCCATCACCACCACCCAAGTCTACACCCACATCACCGACCAACAATTGCGCAAAGTTCACAAAGATTTCCATGGCAAGAAAAGATAACGCATTTATCCCTGCCCGCCAGCCGTCGGGTAGACTCCAGCAGGCCTGCCTCCCGCCAGGGAGGGATCTGCTAGAAGTAGCAATTAATCTTTCACCAAAGCAAGAATTTCGAATAATCTTCACATTACTGCATGAACAGATTCCAGCCTCCGCTGGAATAAAGTAAAACACATCACCGACCAGCAACTGCGCAAAGTGCATAAGGATTTCCACGACAAAAAGAAAAGAGGATAAAAAATACCACGACCCGTTCGTGGTATTTTTATAGCTATTGATTTTTTACGCTACTTTTATGCCGGTCTTCTTGATCGCCGAAGCTAAAGGGTCGGCCAAATCAGCAAACTCTGCCACTGTCATCCCAACCGGCTCTATCTTAGAATTGACGCTCATGGTATAAGCCCACAATTTCTCTTCATTCTTGTTCCAGTCGGTTTTTAATTTATCAGAAATGACCGCAATGTCAATATCGCTGAATTCGGTAGGCTTGCCTTTGGCATAAGAGCCAAACAAATAAATAGCCGTGAAAGGAAATTTCTCAAATCTCAACTTGTCGGCATAGGCCAAGGCTATTTTTTTTGCTTCTGCTTTTGGCATAGTGATTTGTATAATACTTTGATTCTGGCAACATGCTCGCTGGTATATTGTTCGTTTGTCTGCTTGTAGAAGTTCAGTTTGATATCAGGATAGCGCGACCGCATATTAAAGCGATTAACGATCTTGAAATATTCCAGCTCCTGGTCAGTGAAACTTAAGGTTGTCATTTTTGCCAGATAGACCAAATCATGAGATTTGGACGCCTCTGACTTAGTGGCAGCTACTGCTAATGATTTCAAAACTTTCTCCAAAACTATGTGGCCGAAAAACAAACTATCGGCATACTTTTTGCCTTTGTATAAATACAGCATGGTACCATAATCGTGTTTTGCCGTAGTAAGCCAATATTCAATTAGTTCAGCTATCTTTGAATCATTCATGACCAAAATATACCAAATAATCGGGTGTTTGTCAAAAATCAGCCACCCTACTGCCAGGGATATTTCACCCTATGCAGACCTGAATTTTTTGAATTTAACAAAAATATTTACTCGCTCTGAAAGGTAATAAAATGGCTAATATCTAATATTTCTCTTCTCTATTATTATCATATTTGTTAGGTATATTATTCATAACTTTACCAAGGAAAACATTTATTAGTTTGGAACAGACTATGAAAATTTCAGTCATCGACAAATTGTCGACAGCTACCGTACGAAAATGTCGTACGCTTGAAACATGGCTATTTTCAGATGTCCGATAATTTCGGACATCTCCAAGACAACTTCATCACCGACCAGCAGCTGCGCAAAGTGCACCGCGATTTCCATAATAAGAAAAGACATTAAATCAAATTTAATCGTTGCCTAAGTCTATAAGAATCTCCATGACTAAGCAGACCCCTATACGAATTGACTATTGCTGATTTTGCTGGGATGGACAACCGCTTGTCAATTCGTCTCTTGGTCACTGTCCTGATTTGACGATAATGCGGAAAATGCACCCAGCCCAATAAATCCACTCCCGAATTATAAGTCTTGATAAATACTTTCTGCGGATGCAGTTCTAGTTTTAAATGTATCTCTAAAAAGTCTTGCAATAGTGGCACGATATCCTCCAGTTCATTCCTGTTGTCAGACAAAATCACAAAGTCGTCCGCATATCTGATATAATATTTAATCTGCAGCTCTTGTTTGATATATTTGTCCAGCTCATTGAGATAAATATTAGAAAATAATTGCGACGTCAGGTTGCCCAAAGGCAGGCCGACTCCAGGTTTGCCAGAATTAAAGCTTGCCAGCACTTGCCCGATCAGCCATAATAAGCTTTCATCCTCAATACTTGGCCGCATAATTCCAACCAACAAGCGCAGGTCAATGCTGGCGAAGAATTTCCTGATATCACCTTTCAGGACATAACAAGTCCTAGTGTGATTATGTGACACCGTTCCGGCAAAAAGATTAAAGCGATCCATCGCTCGATGCGCGCCCTTATCCAAACGGCAAGAGTAGCTGTCATAGATAAACCTGCAATCAAAATAGCCATAAATAGCTTGATAAAGCAAATGATGGACGACGCGGTCGCGCACAGTCGCTTTGTGGATTTGCCTTGGCTTCGGATCGGTGACTTTAAAGGCCTGATAACTGCCATGACAATAAGTCTGCTGCGATAAATCATCGTGGAGCGCGTAAAGATTATCCATCAACTGAGCGCCGTAAGTCTGCACATCAACTCGCTTCCGTTTGCCGATTATAAATCCTTGCCACGCTCGCAATAAATTTTCCACTTTGATAATTTCTTCAAATCTATGAACCAATTTGACTTTCATGCCTCTAATTCTACCCCCCCCCGACAATTCCGCAACTGATTCCGCTGTTGCAGAAAACCAAAGATTTATACCTAGCGTGGTACAAAACCTACAAAACCCTACCCAAGGAACACCGCTACACGCTCGGCAGCAAGATAGATATCTTGTTATCCGAAATAATCGAGGCGATTGCCAGCGCATCATTTTTAGCTCGCGAAGAAAAACAACCCTACATCAAAATAGCCATCAGAAAAACCGACGCCATAAAAATATTCTTAATGTTGCTATGGGAAACTAGGTCGATTGATAATAAGACGTATCTAGCTCTATCTGAAAAAACCGCCGAAATCGGCCGTATGCTCGGAGGTTGGAACGGGCAACTGGCAAAACAAAACTCCTCTACCGTAAAGTAGAGGAGAAATAAAGAGAATTGCCGGACGACGAAGGCAAAGCCATTATCACGATTGAACCTGTTACCAGGCTTGTCATAGTAGGCGTTGAGGTAGCTGCCGTCATAGCGATTCGTGTTGAGCAGTTTCGGATCGCCATCAGAATCATGCGAACTGCCATCCTTGCCACTACCCCCAGGCTTCCCCAAAGGCTGTATTTTATCCGACATCACAAATGCCTTAGCAATTCGCACCAAGTGTCTTTATTCATGTAAAATATTTTCGCTTCACTCTAACTCAAATCGTAATCGGAGCTACTCTCGAAGTAAAAATATTAGCCAAGGTCTCAGCCAATCGTAATCAACTGCAGATTTACCCCGACTGATTTAATCTTATCATAAATTTTTGCCAAAAAAAATAGTCCTCGAAATGTTTTCACATTTCAAGGACTAAACTCAAAGTTCAAAGAGCTAAAAGTTAAGCGGCCAAGGACACTTGCCGGACGACGAAGGCAAAGCCACTATCACGATCGAACCTGTAACCAGGCTTGCCATAGTCGGCGCTGAGGCAGCCGCCGCCATAGCGAGCCGCGCTGAGCAGTCTCGGATCGCCATCAGAATCAAGAATCGGTTCGTGCATAACGACGATCCAATACAGGCCCATCACTTCAAGCTCTGCATCCGTAAACATGTCACGGATTAGGCAGGCGACTTCGGCGTTCGGCTTGGTCAAACCGCGTTTGTCGGCTTCGGCACGAATAGTCTTGACGATACGATTGTCATCGGTAAATAATTCACCTTTAAGGACTGCGATTTCATATGTCACGCCAGTGGTCGGCTTGAAGTCAGGAGATAGTAATAATTGTTTAGCATAATCGCTAACAGTTATTTTTTTAGCTTGGAAATAGACAATCCATTCTTCGCCCGTCTTGCCATTGGAAGTGACAGTGAAATAGATGACGCCGTTTTCGATCCGCCACACGCGATCGGGATAACTAATGACGGCTTTGCCATTCAATATATCGAGTATGCCTTTCAGGTTATTAAATTGCTTTAATTTAGTAACGTCGTCTAAGACCCAGCCTTCTTTTTCAAAGGCACCAGCGAGCTGATTATAAGCTCCGATTGATGATGTTGACATGGTCAAACCTTTCTATGGTGCAACTAGCGTTCCTATTCGGAACAGGTTGCAATTGTTAAGAAACAAATATATAGCAATTTTTACTATTCCTATATAATAGCATATTTTATGCTACTTGTCAATAGCAAGGAAATTCTAGCTTGATATTAGTTTAAAATTAGCCAAAATTATTACATGCCGGCAGCTAAATTACGCAAAGTGCACCGCGATTTACATGACAAAAAAAGAGAGGATGAAAAAAGCTGCGGCCAGATGGCCGCAGCTTGAACTTTATCATTATTTTTTCTTCTTCTCTGTCAATATAACAAGAGTCTTCCATATTTCAGTCCATGATAGCTTGTCTCTATCAACAAAGGACTCTTTGACATACTGAGCAAAGATATGCGCATGAATCGCCTTCTGAACCGACGCATTATCAAAGCCGGCGTCAGAAAGGTAATCACAAGTCGAATATAAGCTCAACAGCTCACGCGCTTGCGCTAATTGGCAGTTATAAATGCCGTCGAACAGCTTATTGATAGCCGCTATCACCTCAGTGGGATTAAGCGCCTTAAGAGAGCTATCCAATTCCTCAAAATACTTAACCAGATTCATTATTACTCCAAAATGATTGTAAAAAACTATTTATTAATGCTTTATTGTAGCAAGATTTAAACACAGTAGAACAATCTTGTCAACCTGCCGCTAATGAAAAACAATCCGCCCTGGGCGGACACCATATTTTTGATATTTAATTTTTGATTTTTGATTTACCACATTGCCTTCCTGGGCCAAATCTTTAATTTCTAAACCATTTCTGCTATAATCCCCTCATATGATCAACGTCAAAAATATCAGCAAAAAATTCGGCGACTTTACGGCTGTCGACGACATTAGTTTCGATGTGGCCAAAGGCGAAATTTTTGCTTTCCTCGGGCCCAATGGCGCCGGGAAATCAACCACTATCAAGATGCTCACCGCACTAACCAACCCGAACAGCGGCAGTATTATAATTAACGGCCACGACACGGTGGCAGATTCCGATGCGGTGCGCCATTCTTTCGGCATCGTTTTCCAAGATCCGTCACTGGATGACGAGCTGACTGCCTGGGAAAATATGGAATGCCATGGCGTGCTTTATGGCATGCCCAAGGCCTTGCGCCGTTCCCGTCTGGAAGAACTGCTCAAGTTTGTCGAGCTCTGGGATCGCAAAGACGACCTGGTCAAGAAGTTTTCGGGCGGCATGAAACGCCGACTAGAAATCGCCCGCGGCCTGATGCACCACCCCAAAATATTTTTCTTGGACGAACCGACTCTCGGCCTCGATCCGCAAACCCGCAACCACATCTGGGAATACATCAAACAGCTCAGCGACAAAGAAGACATCACTATCTTCTTTACCACTCATTACATGGAAGAAGCAGAAAAGATTGCCGACCAGATCGCCGTCATCGACCATGGCCAGATTATCGCCCAAGGCACTACCGCCACCTTGCTCAAGCAAACCAAGACTGACAATCTGGAAGATGCTTTCTTGTCGCTAACCGGCAAAGGCATCCGCGACGAAGATGCCAGCAGCACCGACAACATGCGCTCAAATCGCCGCATGTACGCCAGACGTTAATTATAATAATATGGGAACTATATACATTTTGTGGCTCAGGCAGCTCAAGCGCTACGTGCGATCAAAGTCTCGCATCATCGGCTCGTTGGGACAACCGTTGCTTTTCTTGCTAGCTATGGGCTACGGCCTGGGCCCAACTTTTGCCAAAGCCGGTGAGGGCAATTATTTCCAATTTTTGGCCCCGGGCATCATTGCTATGAGCGTGCTCTTTACCGCGGTCTTTTCCGGCATCGAGATTATCTGGGATCGCCAATTCGGCTTCCTTAAGGAAACCCTGGTCGCGCCAGTGCCTCGCCTGCACATCATGATCGGCCGCACCTTGGGCGGAGCGACTGTCGCCACCATCCAGGGGGTCATCGTCTTCTTTATCGCCATGATCGCCGGCTTCCGTCCAGCAAGCTTTATGGCGCTGCCGGCAGTGCTGCTGGTCATTTTCTTGATCGCCCTGCTCTTTACCGCCATGGGCACAGCCATCGCCTCGCGCATGAGCGATATGCATGGATTCCAACTGGTGATGAACTTCTTAGTTATGCCCATCTTCTTTTTATCCGGCGCACTGTTCCCCTTAAGCGGTTTGCCCAAGAACGTCTTAATGGTCACCAAGATTGATCCGCTGTCCTACGGCGTAGACGCCTTGCGCGGATTACTGATCGGCGGCGCGCACTACCATCTAAGCATCAGCCTGATAATTTTAAGCTCAATCACCGTTTTTTTCTTAATACTCGGCAGCGTGCTTTTCTCCAAACTGGAGGTCTAAATAGCTAATCTTTCTATCACCCAAAACTTGACACACTCAGGCATAGTTGTTATACATAAAAAGTCATAATCTCAATTGATAATCGATTAAGCGCCCGTAGTTCAATGGATAGAACACCAGACTTCTAATCTGGTTATCTAGGTCCGATTCCTAGCGGGCGCACACAAAAGCCATAGAAAACTCCAAAGCAAGATTCTCGGAGCGGAGCGGAGATCCCGGCCTTGTGCCGGGACTAGCGGGCGCACACAAAAGCCCTAGAAAGCTCCAAAGCAAGATTCTCGGAGCGGAGCGGAGATCCCGGCCTTATGCCCTCCCTAACGGGAGGCAGGCGGGACCCCTGGCTTGTCCCGCGTAGCATTTATGCGAAATGGGAGGGCACACAAATACACAAAGAAAAAACCATCCCGTTCGCGGGATGGTTTTGTGTTTTATTTCTTGCCCAAGAAGACTTTCCAGCCGGGCCAATCAGGGTAAAATCTCATTGGATAACGGTGCAGCCTAATGTCTTGATTACACTTTAACAAATAGTCAGTCTTTGATTTAGTCTTTAACTCCATAGCGACAAGCTTTGCTTCCGCTAAAGTCGGATAATAACTTACAGGTCTCTTACCCAAGAATATGTCCCACCCCGGCCAGTCTTGATAGAACTTTTTTGGGTTACTATGCAGTTTGGGATCATTCCTATAATGAGCTATATAAGAAGTGTAATTATTGATACCAAGCTTAATGACAGCAATTTGCGCTTCAGCCAAAGTCGGATAAAAGACTTTCTTTGCCGGTTTGCCCAGGAATTCCAGCCAACTGACCCAGTCCTTCTTGTATTTGGTATTGGGGGCGCCCGGCAATCTGGAATCAAGCGTCTTATATCTTTTGCTATAATCCACTTCATCAGTAATTCCGCCTCTAATCGCCGCCAAGCTTGCCTCTTGCAAAGTCTTGTAAAAATCCCTCCTTAGATGACCCAAGAACAAGTCCCAACCGGGCCAATCCTTATAATACGCCATAGGCGTAGATGGCAGACGTTTGTCGATTGCCTTGTGCCTGTCAAAATAATCAATTTGATTACGGACGCCCATCGCAACGCAGACTTTGCCTGCCTCCTGCCAAGTCTGATAATAATCATTTGGCCGGCGGCCGAAAAATGTATCCCAGCCTGGCCAATCATCATATCGCTGCCGCGGGTTGCTAGGCAATCGACTATCCAGCTGTTTATATTGCTTGGCATATTGGTAACAGCTCTTAATGCCAGCCGAAACCACTGCCGCGCTAGCCTCTTGCCATGTCTGGTATGCCTCCCTTTTTTTTCTTCCAAGAAAGACATCCCAACCGGGCCAATCAGTATAATAAACTTCCGGATGGCAAGGTAAGCGGATGTCAGTCTTGCGATAATTGGAAAAATAATCAACCTGATTTTGGAATCCGGCCTGTCGGCAAATTTCTGCGGCCTCTTGCCAAGTTGCATAGACAGCAGACATCGCTCCAAACAAAAACTTTTTCCAGCCGGGCCAATCTCTGCCGTAATATCGCTCCGGACTTGCGGGCAACTGATGGCTGACGTGATTGTATAAAAATTTATACTCAGCCCTGGTGCCGATGCCTGATTCCCAACACAAGGCCGACGCCAACTCCAAAGGCAAAATATTTTTTTCCGTCAATTTGCCCAAAAATATTTCCCAGCCCGGCCATTGTGAATAATACTCTTCGGGATTTGCAGGCAACGCCGGATCCAACTCTCTGTGTTTTACATAATCTGAAACTGTTTTGATTCTAAGTCGATAGCAAGCCTTGCTGGCGCGGCGCCAAGTGGAATAATGGCTCTTGCCGGCGCGATTAAGAAATACATCCCAACCAGGCCAATCATCATAGATACAGTTGGGGTTGCTAGGCAGGCGCGCATCGATATCCTTGTAACAATGTTCATAGGCTGCCGAATTCTCAATACCCATTCTCTGACAAACAGCCGAAGCTTCCTGCCACGTATCATAAAAATGTTTGTATTTCGTCCGGCCCAGAAAAGTGGACCACCCGGGCCAATCCGAATAATAATTATTTGGATTAGATACCAAGCGCGGATCTATACTGCGGTATTTAGCCTTGTAATCCACACATCTGCTAATCCCCGCCTTTTGACAAACCGCTTGCGCTTCCTGCCAAGTGGCAAAATAGCTATCAGTTCTACGTCTGCTCATGACAAATCCTTCTATTAGTGAATATTTATTATCTTTTTTAAAATTTCAAGGTACGAATACAACTTTTATTACCACGAATATATCATCTTGTCAACCACTTGTCCCTCTCTAACAAGAGGCAAGGGGTAAAATGAAAACCGCCGGCAAAGCCGGCGGTTTCTATCTTGCCCGCTACGCGGGCT
>JBAXSE010000016.1:0-29676 GCA_037130845.1 Candidatus Falkowiibacteriota bacterium
GTTGCCCCATCCCGATGTCCATCGGGACGTGTATACCAATTTCACTACGTTTAATAGTTAATAAAGTGTGCGGACGGAGGGACTCGAACCCTCACACCTTGCGGTACCAGCTCCTAAGGCTGGCGTGTATACCAATTTCACCACGTCCGCCTTCGCTAAAGCTATGGCGGACAAAGTCCGCTTGCTTGAGCATAAGACATTTCAACTCTACTAGGAAATTCTTTAAAAGTCAAAATTGTAAATTGAATTATGCTAAATACTCCTTATTTTATTTGGGTTGGTATTACTCTTTCGTTTTTTGTTCGTATTTGATATAATAGGCTTATTATGATTTTTATTAATAAAAATATGAAAAAAATTATAACTCAAGGTTTGCAAATTGCTGTAGCAAAAAAAGGTCAAGATGAATATATATCTTTGACCGATATGGCAAAATTTAAAGATCGTGAATCAACCGGCATTGTAATAGCCAATTGGTTATCGACAAAATATACTATTCATTTTATGGGAGCTTGGGAGCAAGTTCATAATCCTATTTTTAATGTTATGGAATTCCATAACATTAAAAATGAAGCCGGTTCAAACGGTTTTATATTGTCGTCTTCAAAATGGATCAAAGAGACTAAGGCGATTGGTATTAAATCGTCTCCAGGCAGGTATGGCGGTACTTTTGCTCATCGGGATATTGCTTTTGAGTTCGCAACTTGGCTATCACCGGAATTTAAACTATATTTGATTAAAGAATTCCAAAGACTAAAAGAAGAAGAAAATCTAAAGCTTGATTTGGGCTGGAATGCCAAGCGGATTCTTACGAAAATAAATTACCGTATCCATACCGATGCAATCCAAAAAAGCTTATTGCCTAAGGAAATCACTAAGGCCCAAGCAAATATTATTTTTGCGACTGAAGCTGATATTTTGAACAAGGCGCTTTTTAATGTGACCGCCAAGGAGTGGCGGGAGTTAAATCCTGATTTGCCAGGTAATATCCGTGATTATTCTGATGTTATTCAGTTGGTGTGCTTAGCAAATTTAGAGTCGCTTAATGCTGAATTTATCCGTCAGCATATTTCTCAAACAGAGCGGTTGCTCAAGCTTAATGAAATTGCGATTATCCAGATGCAGTCTTTAATCGGCAATGATTCTATAAAAAAATTAAAATAGCGTCCTGTATATTTTTTGCTTTTTTCAAAGTGTGCTATAATTGTGAACACAAATAATAATTTAAATTTATGGCAAAGTTCGTCAAGTTTTTTAAGGATATTAGTATCAAAGATGTGCCGAAGTTCGGCGGCAAGAACGCCAGCTTGGGCGAAATGTATCAGAAGCTGACCGCGCAAGGCGTTAATATCCCCAATGGCTATGCTACCTCGGCCGAGGCCTATCGCTATTTTTTTGAGAAGTCCGGCTTGATGGCCAAAATCAAAAAGATTCTGGACGGTTTGGATACCCATAATGTCTTGGATCTGGCCAAGCGCGGCAAGCTGTGCCGCGAATTGATTGTTAAGGCCGATTTTCCTCTTAGCTTGAAAAAAGAAATCATTACCGCCTATAAACAGTTATCCGCCGAACACAAGGTTAAGAACCTGCATGTGGCGGTCCGCTCCAGTGCTACGGCCGAAGATCTGCCTGATGCCAGTTTTGCCGGCCAGCAGGAAACATATCTGAATATCTCGGGTGAGCGGGAACTTTTGAAGGCGGTGCAATCCTGTATTGCCAGCCTCTTTACCAATCGCGCTATCAGCTATCGCGTGGATAAGGGCTTTGATCATTTTGATATCGCACTGAGCGTCGGCATCCAGAAGATGGTTCACTCCGACATCGCCGCTTCGGGCGTGATGTTCTCGATCGATACCGAATCAGGCTTTCCTAATGTCGTCTTGATCAATTCGATCTACGGTTTGGGCGAGAATATCGTCCAAGGCCGCGTCAATCCCGATGAATATTATGTCTTTAAGCCGACTTGCCAGATTATTTCCCGCCGCATCGGCCAAAAGGCCATTCGGATGGTCTATGATAACACCAAGAAGACTATTACTCCGGTCAAGCAAGTCAAGGTATCGTTGGCTGACCAGCACAAGCCGTCTATCACCGACGCCCAGGTCAAGCAACTGGCCAAGTGGGCCATGGAAATCGAGAAGCACTATGGCCGGCCTATGGATATGGAGTGGGCTTTGGATGGCAAAGAAAAGAAATTGTATATTGTCCAGGCTAGGCCGGAGACTATCCATAGCGTCCGTGATTATTCTGTGATTGAGGAATATGTGATGGCTAAGAAAAGCAAGGTGCTGGTCAAGGGCCGCAGCGTGGGCAACAAGATCGGCGCGGGCGAGATTAACAAGATCATGAATGTTAAGGATATTGTTAAGTTCAAAAAGGGACAGGTGCTGCTAACTAGCATGACCGATCCTGATTGGGAGCCGATCATGAAAATCGCCGGTGCCATCGTCACCGACAAGGGCGGACGTACTTGCCATGCCGCTATCATCAGTCGTGAGCTGGGCATTCCTTGTATCGTCGGTACCGAGAATGGTTCCAAACTGTTGAAGAGCGGCCAGAAGGCAACCATTTCTTGCGCCGAAGGCGAGGATGGTTATGTCTACGAAGGCATCCTGCCGTTTAACGTCAAGAAAACCAGCATCAAGAATCTGCAACGGCCCAAGACCAAGATTATGATGAACGTGGGCGCGCCCGATCAGGCCTTTGCCTCCAGCTTTATTCCCAATGACGGAGTCGGCTTGGCCCGCGAAGAATTTATTATCAATAATCATATCAAGATCCATCCATTAGCCTTGATGAATTTTGATAAATTAAAAGATGCCAAGGTTAAGAAGACGATTGCCGACCTGACTATCGGCTATACCGATAAGAAGCAACATTTCATCGACAAGCTGGCCGAAGGCGTGGGTATTATCGGCGCTGCCTTCTACCCTAAGGATGTGATAGTCCGTTTGTCTGATTTCAAGACCAATGAATACGCCAATCTGATCGGCGGCACTGCCTACGAGCCGGTGGAAGCTAATCCGATGATCGGATGGCGCGGCGCTAGCCGTTATTATGACCCTCGTTATGCTCCGGCCTTTGTCCTGGAATGCTTGGCGCTCAAAAAGGTGCGCGACGAAATGGGCCTGACCAATGTCAAAGTCATGATTCCGATCTGCCGCACGGTCGAGGAGGGCGAGCAGGTGATGGCCATCATGGCTAAGAACGGCCTCAAGCGGGGAGTTAACGGCTTGCAGGTTTATGTGATGGCGGAAATCCCGACAAATATCATCCTGGCTGATCGTTTTGCCAAGATCTTCGATGGCTTCTCTATTGGCAGTAATGATCTGACTCAGCTAACCCTGGGCATTGACCGTGACGCGGGCGACTTGCATGTGGCGGGCGTATCCAATGAGAAGAATGATTCGGTTAAGATCCTAATCAAATATTTGATCCAGGTAGGCAAGGCGATGAAGCGCAAAGTTGGCATCTGCGGCCAGGCGCCGTCTGATTTCCCCGATTTTGCCCGATATTTGGTAGATTGCGGCATTGATTCTATTTCGCTTAATCCTGATACGGTTATCCGCACTACAATGGATCTGGCTGCCTATGAAAAAACAATAATATCCAAAGGCACAGCCAAGACCCCGATGGCGACTATGACTGACGGCCTGGGTGATAAGCCTGTTGCAGTGAAAAAAAAGACTGCCGTCAAAAAGCCGGCCAAGGCCAAAGCTAAAATTAAGGCGAAAGCAAAAAAAGTTTAGCTTGACAGCAATCTTAAAATAAGGTATTTTATCAACGTTTAGCAAGCGCCGTAGCGGCAAGCCGTCTTAGAATATGGGTCGGATTTGCTTTAGCCCTAGGCGGGCTCATACGGCGTTTGTTTTGTTTAAATCAAAAATTTAATTATTTTTTTGTAGCCAAGCTTTTGTAAAGCTTAATTTCTATATGAAAAAATTTGCCTTATTAACTTGGGAAACGCTCAAGACAGTTATTATCGCCTTGGCTATCATCTTGCCTATACGGTACTTTTTAGTCGAGCCTTTTTATGTCAAAGGCGCTTCGATGGAGCCGAACTTCCATGACCATGAATATCTGATTATTGATCGTTTGAATTATCGCATGAATGAGCCGCAACGCGGTGATGTTGTTGTGTTCCGCTATCCGTATAATCCTCAGGAATATTATATCAAGCGTGTTATCGGCTTGCCCGGTGAATCGGTCGAGGTGAAGGACGGCGCTATTTATGTCTACAATTCAGCGCATCCGGAGGGATTCAAATTGCCTGAGGGCTATCTGCCAAAGGGTTTGGAATCGACGCCGATCAATCCGCAGTTTACCCGCACCGATCTGAAAGAAAACCAATATTATATGATGGGTGACAATCGCGTTGCCAGCCAGGATAGCCGTGTTTTCGGTCCGGTGGACAAAAGCTTCTTGATCGGACGAGTAGTCTTCCGCGGCCTGCCTTTTGACAAAATCGGCCAAATCCAAAACCCCGGCTACTAGTGAGTTTGTAAAGTTTATAAAGTTTGTAAAGTCCGTAAAGCATGCCCGCCCGAAGCCCTGTATCCTTCGGGGCGAAGGAGGGTTAGTGGAATGGGAGAGACTTGTTAAATTCCCCAGTTCATATAGCTTAACAAACTTTAAGAACACATACTTAAACTCCCCAGTTCATATAACTTTACAAACTTTATGACTTTATAAACTTTAAGAACTCATCCCTATGTCCAGACCCAAAAAAGATGTTAAGCCGATACGCGAAGCGGTATTACAGAGCAAAGTGCGCGGCTTAAAAGATACCTTGCCCGAAGAATACAAATATTGGGATTTAGTAACCAAAAAGGCCGTTGAGTTAGCTCGTGTTTATAGTTTTCGCCGATTAGATTTGCCGTTAGTGGAATATCAAGCGTTGTTTGAAAAAGCAGCAGGCAAAGGCTCTGAACTGGTTAGTGAGGAATTGGCATTGTTGACCACTAAGACCGGCGAAAAAATCGCCATCCGTTCTGATGCATTGCCCGGTTTGGTTCGCAGTTATTTGGAGCACGGTTTGTTGGGCTTGGTGCCGCTGTCCAAGACTTTCTGGCTCGGCCCGGTGTTGGTATTTGAATCATCGCAGGCTGGCCGTCCTCGCCAGTTTAATCAGGCTAGCTACGATATTATCGGCGACTTCGGTCCGGCTGCTGATGCCCAGTTGATCATGTTGGCGTATAACTTTTGCAAGGAATTGCAGTTGGAAGCCGAAGTACAGATTAATTCCGTCGGTTGCAGTGAGTGTCGTCCGGCATATTTGAAGGCTTTAAACGAGTCTTTTAAGGAGCGCGGCAAAAAAACCAAATTGTGCAACGAATGCAAAAAGCAACTGCTTAAGAATCCGCTTAAGATCTTTGATTGCCGCGAAGAAGACTGTATTGATGTGACCAGCGATTTGCCTCCGATTGTCGACCACCTTTGCGATACTTGCCAGAAACAGTTTGAACGCGTTTTGGAATATCTGGATAATTTGTCTATTCCATATAATCTGAATACCAGGCTATTCGCTATCCGCGGTTATGATTTTTGGCAGCGGACTGTGTTTGAAGTAATGCCGGCCGGTGAGACCCGCCGTCATCTGGCCTTGGCCGCCGGCGGCAACTATGCCGCTTTGGTGGATAGTTTGGGCAGTAAGGTCCCTGCCGCCTCCGGTGTAGCCATTGATATCGAGCGTGTTATTTCTCGCATTCGTTCAAGCAATTTGCCGGTAGAAGCGCCGGAAAAGGTAGACATCTTTTTGGCCCAAGTATCTGAGCAAGCCAAGCAGAAATGCATGATTTTGTTCGAGGAATTACGCAAGGCCGGGTTTAAATGCCGCGAACATTTGACGAGCGATGCCTTAAAGGTGCAGTTAGAGGAAGCGGAACGTGTTAAAACTCGTTTTACCTTAATATTAGGACAAAAAGAGCTAATGGATAATACTATTCTGCTGCGAGATATGGAGTCGGGCGTGCAGGAAACCATCGATATGCGCAAGCTGGCGACGGAGCTTGACAAAAGGCTTAACATTAGCTAAAATACGAACAGAAAAAATTACTAGAAAGGCTGGTGTAGAACATGGTCCAATTCAAAAGGAAAAAAGGCGAAAGTTTCGAAAGTTTCTTGAGGCGTTTTAACAAACGCTTACAGCAATCCGGCAAGCTCTATGAAGCGCGTAAAAGACGCTATCATCGTGCAGAACCGAACGAAAATCGCAAAAAAGAAAGCGCTCTAGTAAGTCTCGAGCTTCGCAGAGATAAAGAATATCAACGGAAGACCGGTAAGCTCAAAGAAGAAACAAAAAAGTGGTAAGATAAAAAATCCCCCTCCGATTAGCGGAGGGGGATTTTTATTTAAGGCCGGGGATCATTTTCTTGAAGCTGGCTAGGCTGAATTTCTTGGCCTGAGCCTTGATCTTATCGCGAGCTCGCTTGGTGGCTACGAATTTGAGCCAGTCGGAGCTGGGACCTTTGCGGTTTTTATTGAGGATTACTTCAACTAGGTCGCCGTTTTCTAACTTTTGGTCCAGCTTGGCTATTTTACTGTTGACGCGGGCGGCAGTGCATTTGTGTCCTACTTCGGTGTGCACGGCATAGGCGAAGTCGACTGGGCAGGCGCCGCGAGGCAGGTCATAAACATCGCCTTTAGGCGTAAAGACGAAGATGCGGTCTTGGAAGATGTTAAGCTTGACGTTTTGGATAAATTCGGAGGTGTCTTTGGCTTCTTTCTGAGCATCCAGGATTTCTTGGACCCAGCGCATAGGACGGTCTTTTTTCTCGTTCATCTTGCGCTTGTAGTGGATGTGGGCGCTGATGCCGAATTTGGCTTCGTCGTCCATCTCTTTGGTGCGAATCTGGAATTCGGTAGCCCGTCCACCCGGACCGAAGACGGTTGTGTGCAGGCTGCGATAGCCATTGGGTTTGGGCACGGCGATATAATCTTTGAAGCGGTTATAGTTCGGTTTCCAGATAGAATGGATAATGCCGAGGCAATTGTAACAGTCGGCGACATTCGGCACGACTACGCGCAAGGCGAAAACGTCGTAGATGTCATCGAATTTGCGTTCTTTGTTTTTGCTTTTTTGCCAGATGCTGTATAAATGCTTGAAACGGCCTTCGATATTGTGTTCGACGCCAATGCGTGTCAGCTCGGCTGATAGGATGTTTTTGAGCGTATTGATGTATTGGTTTAATTCCATCTTGCGCTCGATTTCGTATTTGTATTCAAGGGCCTGATATTCTTCGGGCCAGAGATATTTGAAGCAAATGTCTTCCATCTGCCATTTGAGCGTCCAGACACCCAGCAGACCGGCGATGGGGGCATAAATTTCCAGAGTTTCTTTGCAGATGCGTTCGCGTTTGCGGGCTTCGACGCCGTCCAGGGTGCGCAGGTTATGTAGTCGATCAGCGAACTTGATTAGGATAACGCGCAAATCTTGGCTCATGGCTAAGAACATTTTGCGCAATGATTCTTTGTAGCGCTCTTCTCCGCGGTAGCGGATGTTGGATAGCTTGGTGACGCCGGCGACTAGGGTGGCGATTTCGGCGCCGAATTCTTTTTTGACATCTTCGATGGTTCTGGCAGTGTCTTCGGGAACGTCATGCAATAGGCCGGCAACGATAGTAGGCAGGTCAGCTTTGATTTGGGCGAGGGTAAAAGCGGTATTTAGCGGGTGGACTATGTAGGGGTCGCCTGTTTTGCGCAATTGGCCTTCGTGGGCGTTGCGCGCAAAATCATAGGCCTTAGCCACTAGGGCGGTATCGGCTTCGGGGTTTATTTCCTTTATCTTAAGAATAAGATGTTCTATGGTCATGACTATTTGCTTGCAACGGGCAGTATGTTATAATGTATTATAGTAGCAGAGAGTCGATTAGTCAAAACTTGTGTTTACAAATATTGGACAGCCTTACAAACAAAAAATCGTAGCTGGCTTATTAGGCTTTGCTACGTTTTTGACATTGTTTTTATTTCTGGTTTTACCGGCTCCTGTGCAAGCGCAAGGACTTACCGGCTTGATTGATGTTTGGAGCGATCCTTTCTCTGAGGCTGGCGTTACCTTTAACGCTGTTGCCAATGTAGGCTTTGGGCGCAAAGATCCGAGAGTCATTGTCGCCGGAGTAGTCGAGGTGGCAATCGGTTTCTTGGGAGTACTGGCTATCTTGCTGATGATCTATGGCGGTGTTGTCTGGATGACTGCCGGCGGAGCGCCAGCTAAGATCGAAACGGCCAAGAAGATTTTAAAAAATGGCGTGATCGGCTTGTTGATAGTCTTGTCTGCTTTTGCTGTTGCCTTGTTTGTTATGAGAGTGCTGATTGGCGTGACCGGCGGCATAGGCGGAACCTTAAAGGGCAACATGGCTGGAGGCGGCGGAAGCAATGGCTTAGGCGCTTTGGGTTCTGGTATTGTGCGCAGTGTTTATCCGACGCCAAACCAATTGGCTGTACCGCGTAACACGGCTATAATAGTAACTTTTAAAGAAGCGGTAGATCCGGCTACTATTTGCGATAAATTAGTGGGCGGTAAATGCGCGCCTGATGCCAAGATTATCCCCGGCAATGTAATTATTGAGGCTTCGTTGGCCAAAACATTAGGCCAGGGCCAATTGGCGGCAGACACGCCTGCAGCGGCTCCTGTTATCAATGCTCTTGTTAAGACGGTAGATAACTTGACTTACGTTTTTGTCCCTGTTGAGTATTTAGGCAATCCTGATGGGAATAGTTGGTATAGCGTTTCACTTTCGACCAAGCTGAAGAAAGCGGGCGGCAAAGAAGCTTTCGCTTTGGGCGGTTTTACTTGGCGTTTTGAAGTGTCAAATAAACTTGATCTGGAACCGCCGAAGATAATAACCGCCGAATTATTTCCGCCGGCCGACAATACGCAAGATACTGTCGGTTCGGTTGTGCCGGCTGAGCGAGCTTCTGCCTTATTGACCGTCGTTGATCAGCCTAGAGCCAAGACAATCAATCGCTTGTCTTATCTTAAGACAACGCCCGGTTCTGTGAATATTGACGTGCCTGATCCCATTGCCAATCAATGCGATGGCCAGATTAATGTCGCTATCAATAATAGCGCGCCTTTGTCGGCTAGTATTAATTATAACGGCATTGCCGGCAAAGCTGATGATGCAACCGCGGCTATTATAGACCGTAAGATTAAGACTTCTTGCGGCTTTACGATCCAATTGGATCCAGGCTTGGCCGCCGGTATGAGCTGGTCTATTTCTGCGGTTGCCGGCCGGGACGCTGATTCCTTTACCTTGGCCGGGCATCGATATTCCTTTACTGCCGAGGCTCCTGGAGCCGGAGAAGTCGCTATTGGCGCCAATGAACAGCAAACCGCCGCTAATATCGCTCAGGCTTTGGCCGGTGATCTTAGCGCAACCGCTCAAGTGAATGGCAATAAGATTAAGTTAACAGCGCGCCAGGCAGGTTCTGCCGGCAATAATCTTAACCTCAGTGTTTCTTCTGCTTCATTGATTGCCGATCCCTTTATCGGCGGCTTTGATCAGAAGACATTGATGAAGGTCCAAGATCTTGTTGATCAGCCAAAAAACGCCACTATTCAAATTAATTTTAATGAAGCTATCGACCCGACTGCCATATCCGGTCTGAGTGAGTCGGTTAAAGATGCAATTCGCGTAGTTGATGTGGCGACTAATGCTCGTGTCGAAGGCCAGTTTACTGTCAGTAACGAATATCGCACGGTGGAGTTTACTCCCAGTTCCCAGTGCGCCACCAACGGTTGCGGCGAGCCGGTCTATTGTTTGCCTAAAAACACGCAACTGCGCGTGGAATTGGTAGCAGCGACGCTATCGGCTACTTGTTCTGCCACCAGCGATTGTGCTGCGCGAGCGCCTTATAATGACTGTCAAGGCGGCTTGTGCGTGCGCTCAAGCGATGGTGCCAAGTATCCCTCCGGCACTCCGGGCAGCGGTGTGGCTGATTTGGCCTTTAATTCTCTGGATGGCAATGATGACAATCAGGCTCAAGGACCCGTTAGTTTTTATGATTTAAATAAGGCCAATCCTAAGCAGGGTGATAATTTTGCTTGGTCTTTCTGGATTTCCGATGTATTGGATATTACGCCGCCGACTATAGTCAGGATTGAACCGGACAACGGTACGAAGGGGGTCAGCCTGAACTTGCCGGTGACTTTGGAATTTTCTAAGCTGATGTCGGCCTCAACTTTGACCTCCGGCTCACGTATTGTAACGACGGACAGCAAAGAAGTTCGCCATCAATTAATCAATTTGCGCTCTTTGGATAATAATGCCGTCGGTTATTGGGTGGAAAAGAGCGAAATAGACACCGACACTCCAGCTGACGGCCGTCCGAATCATACTATTGCGCTGATTGAGCATCCGCCTTTTGCTGATTCTATTATATATCGAGCTCAGGCCGGTTCGGGTATTAAGGATATTTATCAGAATTGTTTCAAGCCTTGCGCCGGTACCGGCTGCCAACCGGTGGCTGATAATTCTAGTTGTTGCAAGGGGTTGCCTGGTAAGACTAACGCGGACGGAAACTGCCCGTAATCAACGGGGAATTTTTAATTTTTAATTTTATAATTTTTCGAGGCAATATTTCACCGCCATTCGGTATCCAAAAATTAAAAAATTATTTAAAAATTAAAAATTAAAAAATTAAAAATTTTCTAGTTATGCCAAAAAAATTAACCCAATTCTTAATACTGATTGTTTTCGCCATATCTCTTGCATTGCCCGTTAAGGCCCAATTGCTTGATGCCTGGTCTGATCCTTTTTCGGAATCTCAGGTTGGTTTTAATGCTATTGCCAGTGTTGGGTTTGGACGCAAAGACCCGAGGGTTATTGCTGCCGGTATTGTGCAGATAGTCATGGGTTTTTTGGGTGTTTTGGCTATCTTGTTGATTATTTATGCCGGGTTTTTGTGGATGACGGCTGGAGGTGAAGCCGGTAAGATTGAAACAGCCAAGAAAATTCTGAAAAACGGCGTGATCGGTTTATTAATAGTTCTATCAGCTTTTGCTATCGCGACATATATACTAAGGGTTCTGGTGCCGGTTACTGGCGGAGAGCAGCAGACCTTGCAATCGACCAGTTGCGCTGATGGCGCTAAACGTTCTTGCGGTTGCGGCGGTATCCAAAGCTGTGGCGGTTCTTCTTGGGGCCCTTGCGTCGGGTCTGATTGCTTGGCTAATGTCAGCCGTCATTATTGCGATAGCAATACTTTGACCCCGGTTTGCGATGCGGACAGCTCATTGTGCGAGCCTAATCAATATTGCGATGAAAAAGATTGCCGTTGTTCGGTTGGCGGGGGAGTGGGCGATCCATGCGATAGCGATCTGACTAATCAGACCTGTGAACCGAATAATGCGCGTTGCGGGCAATATTTGACTTGCGACCCTAATACTTGTTTTTGCCAGGGTGGGCCGGCCATCGATGCATTGAGTCCGATGGGTGGTTTTTGCGATGGGAATAATGCCAAGCCGTGCTTGGCGGATGATGATTGCGCCGGACTTAACCCAGCTACTTGCAATCATCAAGACCCCAACGGCGCGGTTGGCAATCTGTTGACAATCCGCGGACGTTATTTCGACAATTATCAGGCTGGACAATCAAAGGTTTTTATCGGAGCTGTCGAGGCCCCTCTGGCTGATAGCGTTAATACTCATTGCAATCAAGGCTGGACCGATACACAGATTGTTGTCGCTATACCGGCAGGCGCAGTTAGCGGCCTGGTGCGGGTTGAAAACGCTAATGGCGCCGATACTACCGCCGATGAGCGCGGCCCGAAGGTTAAGGATTTTCAGGTTAACAACTTGCAGCGTCCGGGTCTTTGCCAATTATCCAAGGTGGAGGGTATCTATCAGGATAATCTGACTTATTACGGCGTCAACCTGGGTTCTGTCAGCGGTTTTTTTGGTAATTATGTTCAGAGTATCCCCGGTCTTGAATCTGTTTTTACCGCTTCTGACGCGGGCACTTTAAAGGTTCCGCAATTTGAAGCAAGGGAGACTACGACATTTGTTTTGGCAGCTTCAAAGGCAGCCAGCAATTTCTTAGGTTTTAACAAGCTTAAGGACGCTTCTTCGGGGCCGCAAGTCGTTTCTTTTGAGCCTAGCTCTGGTTCTGCCGGCACTTATGTCACTATTCGCGGCACTGGCTTTGGCGCTCGTCGAAGCAATTCGAGTGTCATGTTTGACAGTATAGAAGCGGATACCAGTTTTCCGATAGTATGTGCCGAGAGCGTTTGGGTTGATAATCAAATTGTGGTTAAGGTGCCGACTGGCATTAAAGACGGAGATTATCAGTTGGGAGTTGAAGTGGGTTCGCAGTTGGGTTTGTCGACTCAGAAGTTTAAGGTAGATTCAACCAAGCCTTTGTCTGCCGGTTTGTGCAAAATTGAACCGTCTTTGGTTAGGACTAATGATCAGGTCACTTTGTATGGAGAAAATTTCGGCCGTTTGGACAAGAATAGCCATATCAAGTTTAATGTGGATGCCAGCCAGTCGTTTGGCGCGAAAATTTGTTGGGGCGGGTCTGATGACGGCAAGGCTTGCACTGCGGATCGTGATTGCGATTCGCGCCAGTGCCTAGACGCTTTGGCCAGCTGGGGCCCTGATGCCAAAGCATCTGCCCCTCGACCGGATAAAGCAGTTACCAAGGTTCCCTTGGCGGCAATAACCGGGCCTGTTACTCTTTATAAGAATAGCCCAGCCGTTCTTTCTAATAGTCTTAATTTGACTATCGGCGAGTGTTTGTCTGATAGCCAGTGCGGTACCGGTAACTATTGCTGCCAACAAGGCTCTCCTCTGGCCGGTACTTGCCAGGATAAGCCTGATAAATGTTTCGGCGCCAATGCTAACTGCGTCTATGAATGGGAATTTAATACCGGCGGCACTGGCAGCTGCCCTGATAGCAAGAAAAACTTGTGCCAGGACGGAACTTGCTGCGCTTCTACCTGCGTCTCTAAGGATTTAAGCGGCAAAACGACATGTCCTGATAATGGCTCATGCGCGGATGTTGCCTCGAATCAATGCCTGGGAGCTAATACCTGCCCTAATGCTCCGGGTAAATGCAGCTCTAATAATAGCATCAAGATTGTCGGCAGTACTTGTGATTGCGCTCTCTTGGGTATGGCTAAAGCCGCTTATGATAGCACTCTGAATCGTTGCGTTGATCAGACTGCCGGCCAGGCTACCGGTTGCGATCTGCCGAAAAACTTTTCTTCCGGCAAAGAATCTTTGAGCGGTTACTGTGCGGTGTATCAAGGCAAGAGCCGTTGGCATTTGCGTACGCCCAGCATTTGTCCGGATGGCTTTACTAAGGCAACTGATAATCCTCGAGAGAATGTATGCGTTGATATAAATTCCAGCTGTCAATTGTGTTCCGGCAATCTAAAATGTTTGGAAAAAGACGGCAAAGGAGTTTGCGCTTCGCAATACAATGTTTGTCCCGGCCAATTGACCTGCCAGCAAGGAGTTTGCGCCAGCCAAGAAAGTGTTTGTGAATGCTGTTGTGATAAGACTCAGAATAGCCCTCAGCCCGGGGGCGCAAATCCGGGTTGTTGCGCTCCTTTGACCTGCGCGAATTCTTGCGGTGCCGGCGGTGATTTTGGGCTATGCTCCGGTTGCGCCAGTGTCGGCATCACTCAAGAAGAGCACGATAATGCTTGTAATTGCTCCAGCACCTTTGGAAAGTACTGCGATACCAGTATCGGCGCGAATGGAGCTTGCAAGGACTGTTCTCAAATCGGCGACCCGGCAGAATGCACCAAGCATGATGCCTGTTGCGTAGACTTTAAACATGGCAATGCTTGCGTTTCGGTTACCGAGACCAAGGTTTTTGAAAATAATCTGGCCTATTGCGGTTATTATAAATGCGGCGATAGTTGCGCTCAGCCTGGCAAAGAAGGCGCCTATACCAAGGCAGCCGCCTGTACCGGGGATTGCGCAGCCTCTTGCGATGCTGATGCTGATTTGCCCGGCTGCCAGAAGGATAACAATAAGTGTCCGGCCGATAAGCCATTTTGCGGCAACAATTGCCTCTGTACTGCTAATGAAAAGAAGCCTGGTGATACTTGCGCCGGCCCAGGCGGATCATGCACTTTGTTTTGCAGCAACGCTTATGATTGCCGCGGCGAGCAAGGATGCAAAGGCGCTAACTGCCCCGTAGTGGAACAGCCTTCTTGCCGCTGCTGTTGCGATCCGTCCAATAAATCATCCGATCCTACAGCTGCCGATTTTGACAGTTGCAAGAATATCGGCGCCGGCAAACTGTCTTGTTTGCCTAATATCGGCAATTGCAGCGGCGATAAGCGAGGTATGTGCTGCGGTTGCAAAGAAGACGGCGACTGCGGCGACTCCGCCACTACCGGCTGCGGAAAAGATACTTGCTGCCACCCCAAGCTGTCTGTTTTGGCAATGACCCCAGAAAATAAGGCAGAGGCTATTTGCCGCAACACAGCTATCAAAGCGCAATTTTCGGCAGTTGTTGATAAAAATTCGTTGGCTGGCAATATGATAGTCGTTGGCGACTATGGTGCAGGCTTGTGCCCGTCAGGCACATCGCTGCTTGGTACCGGCGCCCAAGCTTCTGCCGGAAGCTGGTTGGCTCGAGCATGGCGGTCTCTTGCTGACTTATTCAACCTGTTATCTTTTAATCTGTTCAAGACAGCTTCGGCTCAGAATGACCATAACTATTGCCTGGTGCCAAGCCAGGTTAAAGGCATCGACTCTGTTAATGACAAAACCAATGTTTCTACTGCCGTTATTTCGCTCAAAAACGCCTTGGCCGCTAATACAAAATACTTTGTAATCATTAAAGGCGATGCCAATCTGACAAGCCAGGCCGGCGTCTTGAGTGATAAGGGAGTTGGGTTTGTGGGAGAAAATTTGCCGGGAATCGTTTCTTTTAATAGCATCGAATATCCTAATAGCCAAGTTTGGTCGTTTACTACCGGCAGCGATATCTGTCAGGTGGTAAAAATTAAAGTTGATCCGTCGCAACATCTATTCCGGAAAGCCGGCGAGGCTATGTCTTTTAACGCTCAGGCTTTGGATAAGGAAAGCAATGAGCTCTATCCCGTTTCAGAATATGCCTGGTCTTATAATTGGAGCGTGCAGAATCCTGCGGTAGCAACCGTGCAAGCCGGTGATGACGATTCTTCGGCTGTAGTGAAGTCTGGCAATATCTTCGATGGAGTTTCTACGCTGGCCGCAAAGGCGGAATTTACTGCAGATCTTATCAGCCCTATGTCTACGGTTGGCCAGTCGGTTGTCGGCCAAGCTCGCTTGATTGTTTTCTTGTGCGCTAATCCGTGGCCGCCGATTGCCGATGTTAACGCTTGGCCTCTTCAATGGTTGGATACTGATAGTAATTGCTCGGTTTGTACTGATCCGGCCACCGGCAAAGCGCGTGCTTGTATTTCTGGCGATTGCGCCAGCAATAACTTTGCTTTGTATTATTGCCGTGATGCCGGGCAAGAGAGGACTGATGATGATTTACCTTCGCTAGATGCGCAATCTCCTGTCCGCGGGCGTTATTCTTATTCTGTTAATAATAAATGGGTAGATGTGCTTAAGGAATATTACTGGTTCCGCAGCCAATTGCCGACAGCGCCAGCTGATGTTAAGGGCGAGAATAGCGCGGCTGCTTTGGGCGGGGAAGCTAAGATCAGTTGGAGCGCTAGCGCCGATGCTGTTTATAAGATTTATTACGGAACGGCCAGCGGCCATTATAATAACTACGTTATCGCCAAGGGAACTCCGGTAGTAATCAAAAACTTGAAGAATGGTACAACCTATTATTTCGCTATCACTAATGTTGATACTCGCCAGACTGAATCCAGGTATAGCGCCGAAGTTAAGGTTGCGGTAGCTGATCAAGTAGCTCCTGCGGCTGTGGCTAATGTTGTTGCCGCGGTTGATGTTCGTAAGGCGGATAATATGACGATTAAGGCTACCTGGAAAAAGGAGACTATCGATATCGCGCGTTATGTCTTGGAATACGGCCCGAACAACCCGCCGGCTGTCAGCATTAAGGTGGGCCTAAAGAATAATTATGTTATCAACCGGTTAAATAATATTAAAACTCAAGATTATTTTGTGCGGCTTTATGCCGAAGACGCGGCAGGCAATAAGAGCGCCTTTGTTAATCTTCGTTGTGCTAGCGGTTGTACCGGGTTGTGTGATTGTGTTGCTAATTAAATTTTGCCAGATAGTTTTAGAAGTGCTATAATATTTACTGATATATTTTATGTTTGATAACTATCCCACAAGCCCGGCACAGAGCGGTAATTTGCCAAATGCCAACAATACTTCAGGTCAAACTGCTGCGCCTTTGGGTTCAGCCGAAGATATTTTTGCCGAGTTAGAAAAAAAAGCGGCTACTTCACAGCAAGTCCAGCGTCCTGTTGCTGCGCCTCCAAAGACGGCCAATGCCGCCGTCTCTCAATCGCCTTTTTTAAACAGCGGCCCTGCCTCTTCGGCTGGCCGACAGATGGGGACGATGCCTTTGGGGCCTACTCCGGTTGCTGGCAGTAGCCTTAAATATCTACTGATTGGCTTGGGCACTTTGGTGGTATTGATGGGCGGTGGGTTTTATCTTTATCAGCAAGTTCTAGCGCCAAGTTTTAATACAAAAAATACTCAAGCTCCCATAGTCCTTCCGGTTGTACCTGTTATGTCCACCGGCACACAAGCAGTAGTGGCTACCAGTACTGAGGCCACCTCTACATTGCCGATAATTACAAGCAGTGATCTGCCTAATGCCGTTTCGACTGCTACCGCTACCACCACTTACCCCAGCGGCCAGGCCGTTGTGTTGCCGAGCGGGCCGTCTAGCCCCGCGACAGTTGCCCCGTCTGCTAACTTGTCAGTTGATTCTGACGGCGATGGCTTGACTGACGCAGAAGAAACCAAACTGGGTACTGATCCAAATAAAATTGATACCGACGGCGACGGCTTAACTGATTATGACGAGGTTAAGCTTTGGCTGACAGACCCTCTTAATCCTGATACCGATGGCGATGGTTATGCCGATGGTACTGAGGTTAAGAGCGGTTATAACCCTAAGGGGGCGGGTAAATTGATTATCAAACCATAAAAATATGGCCGATTTAAAGCCAATAGCATCAACTGCGGTACCGATTTTACCAAAATCGCCTGTAGTAGCAGATCGTCCCTTGTCGACGAACCAGTCAGGCCCGGGCGGTCCTGCCAATAGCAGCCCGCTAAACCGCCGCTCGATGGCGGATGTTGATCTTGATTCACGCCAAAACAAAGACGACTTTCTAAAGGCTTTGGGCGCCGGTACCGGTAGCGCCGGTTCTGCTACGGCAGTCAAAGAGAATGTCGATATCTATGTTATGCCTAAGGAATTCCAGAAGCACAACAGGGTAGTTTCCGGTGGCAATAAATCCGGCATGGTGGTAATGGTCATGGGAGTTGTCTTGCTGTTGGTTGTAGGCGGCGGTTTCTATTTGTTTTTCTTTCAGGCTGAAACTTTTAAGAATTTGATGGCTGCTTTTTCGTCAAACCAGCCGGCTAATAAGACAGCGGTCGTTAAGCCGGTTGTCTCGCCGGTTGCCCCTGTGACGCCGCCGGCAACGGCCGAGACTTCTACTATGCCAATAATGAGCCCTCTGGAGATATACAAGGCTTTTAACGAAGCGATTGCGGTTGCTAATTTTTATGAAGATTACTATCAAGCTGTCGCAAAATACGGTTCCGAAAATTTACAGGCTGCCGTCAAGGCTGACAAGGCGATAGTTGAGCTGAGCCCTGAGTCTGCTCAGAAAAAGCTAAATGAAATAAAATTAAATACACCATCTTTGACTGACGCGCAGGCTAGTTTTGAAATTTTGCCGGATGCCAAATCAGCAACCGTAAAATATGTATTGGTAGACGGAGCGTCCTCTGGTACAATTGACATGCTATTGGAGAATGAAGCCTGGCGTGTTAATAACGAAGCCTGGACCATTAAACCGGTTATCAAGACCCCGGAGGTTTATAAGCCATGCGAGGATCGTGATAGCGATCAACTGTGCGATAAAGAAGAAGCCCTTTTGGGAACTAAAAATGATTCTGTTGATAGCGACAACGACGGTTATTCTGACGGTCAGGAGGTTATTAATTTATATAACCCGATGGGAACCAACAAGCTGGTAGAAAGTATGGCAATTAATCAGTATCGTAATCCTGAGCTTGCTTTCTCGGTCTTGGCGCCTACTAAATCAGATAAATGGAAACCGGTCTCTTCCGGTTCGACTGAAGGCAGCGTGACTTTTAATAGTGATGATGGCCAATTTTTCCAGGTAATATCTAATTTGAATGCCAGCAAAGAGAGTGTCGATCAATATTATCTAAGAATTATGGATGCAGGCTCAATCAACGAAAGTCAGCGCATCCATGGAGATAATTGGGATGGAATTTGGACCAATGACGGACTTAAGGTCTATATCGAAGATGTCAAGAAAAAACGGATTTATGTTTTGCAGTACGGACCGGGAGAAGGTAAGACCTTGGATTATCTGCATTTATTCCAAGCGATGGTAAAAAGCTTTGTCGCCTTATAACATGAGTATAGATTTCAGCAATAGGACCCGCACGACCGTTGATCGTAAGTTGGCAGTAGCCACTTTGGATAAGTTATTGGCGCATTATCGCTTATCCGGACAGCATATTTCTGTGGTAGTGGTCGGCGATCGTGCTATGAGAACATTAAACAATCGTTTTCGCCATAAGGACAGGCCAACCGATGTTCTTTCTTTTGCTAGCCGCGATACGGCTGCCGTTGATCCTTTGGACTTGGGCGAATTGATTATTGATTGGCAGCAAATAATTCGGCAGGCTCCTCGTTTCGGCCAAAGGCCCAAGCGGGAATTGGTATATATCTTGACGCATGGTTTTTTGCATCTGTTGGGTTATGATGACAAGAGTTCGGCGGAAGCTGAGGCGATGAAGGTTTTGGGAGAAAAATTGATTAGCCGGCTCAAGCTTTAATATTATGATTAGTCCGTCTCGCCTGAAAAAAAGTTTTGTCTATGCTGCTCGCGGCCTATCTCGTATCTTTCGGGAAGAGCAGAATTTTCGTCTGGAGCTGGCTGTGGGTTTGATTGTTTTGTTGCTAGCTTGGCTGATGAAGGTCAGCTCTTCGGACAAGGCGATTTTGACGCTTACCATCGGTTTTGTCTTGTTGATGGAAATAGTTAATAGTCTGGTGGAGTTAATGAGTGATTTGCTCAAGCCGAAGTTGGATGTTTATGTCCGAGCGATCAAAGATGTAGGGGCAGCCGCCGTGCTGCTGGCTGCGCTGACTGCCGTGTTGATAGGAGTGTTCATCTTTAGCCATTATCTGTAATCGGCGGCTATAATTATTAATAAAGAAGTAGAGAATAAACATGAAAAGAGTAAACTCCAAAAATAGATTGATTGCCGGCTTGGATATCGGGTCAACGGATATCCGTTTGGTTATCGGCAATGAAGTACCGACCGAATCCGGTGACAAGCTGGAAATTTTTGGCGCGGTATCAGTGCCGGCTGCCGGTATCAGCCGCGGTGTTATCAATAGTATCGAAGATGCTACCTCGGCTATATCGGCTTGTCTGGAAAAGGCTGAGCGTCTGTTGCGGGTAACCGTGACAGATGTCTATATCGGTATTAACGGGCCCAATCTGAAGTGCGAGCGGTCTAAGGGCGTGGTTGCTATTTCTCGCGGCGATGGCGAAATAACCGCTGACGATATTACGCGCGCGCTAGAAGCGGCAGAAGCGGTAAGCGTCCCGCCTAATTATGAAATCCTGCATGTTATGCCGGTGTCTTACAAGGTAGACAACCAAGAACAGGTTAAAAATCCCTTAGGTATGACAGGCGTCCGCTTGGAGGTGGAAGCTTTGGTAATCCAGGCTTTGTCCAGCCAAATCAAGAACTTGACCAGAGCTATCGATCGGGCGAATCTGCACCTTGAAGATCTGGTTTTTTCTCCATTAGCTGCTGCTTCTATCGCCTTGGATGACAAGCAACGTGAGCTGGGTGTGGCTCTGGTTAATATGGGCGCTACCACTACCAGCGTAGCTATTTATGAAGAAGGGGAATTATTACATACTGCCGTCTTGCCGATTGGCGCTAGCCATATTACCAATGACATAGCCATCGGTTTGCGTTGCCCCATCACTTTGGCCGAGCGTATCAAGGTTCGTTATGGCTCAGCTAAGGCAGAAAAATTTACCAAAAAAGACGAAATAGATATTACCGATATCTTGCATGAGGAGGGACTGGAAGACGAAAACTCTATCATTTCGCAGCATTACGTGGCGGAGATAATCCAGGCGAGAGTCGAAGAGATTTTGGAACGAGTGGATGCCGAATTCAAGAAAATAAACCGTTCGGGTTTGTTGCCGGCTGGCGTAGTGCTGACTGGCGGCGGCGCCAAGCTGACGGACATCGTAGAAATATCCAAAAAAATACTTAAGCTGCCTGTTACCTTGGGCGGAAACAAGCAGGCTGCCACGCGCCATGACAAGGCCAATGATCCTGAATATTTGACCGCTTCCGGATTAGTAGTCTGGGGTGATATCAATCTCAAGCAATCTTCTCGCCATACGGGAGGTTTTGGCTTGGGTTCCGATTTGGGCGGAGGTATCAAAAAGTTGTTTTCTATTTTTAAGTCCTAGCTGTTCACATTTTTTAACCAGGCCTAGATTGCTTATTATTACCTTATTTTTATACCTGTTCACAAATATTGTAGGGCTTTCTTGATTATTTCTTCTTGTTGAGCTAGAATATAGTCATAGAGAAAGCCTTTTTTGATAGCGAGATTTGGGCTGATATTGCTCAGTTCACAATGTTTAAACACTATGCCAGAAATTAGACCGGAAGTGGAAACTTTCGCCAAAATTAAAGTTGTCGGCGTCGGCGGTTCGGGCGGCAGCGCTTTGAATCGCATGATTGAAGCAGGGATTAAAGGCGTCGATTTTATCGCCATTAATACCGATGTCCAAGCTTTGCATTACAGCAAAGCCGCCAAAAAAATTCATATCGGCAAGACGATTACCCGAGGCTTAGGCGCCGGTATGAATCCCGAATTAGGCCGCCAGGCAGCCGAAGAAGCGCAGAACGATATCCGTGAGGCTCTTAAGGACGCCAACATGGTTTTTATCACCTGCGGCATGGGCGGCGGAACCGGTACGGGCGCTGGGCCGGTTGTGGCTCAGATAGCTCGGGATTTGGGCGCCTTGACTGTAGCTGTCGTTACCAAGCCTTTTTCTTTTGAAGGAGTGCAGCGCTCTAATGTGGCGGATCGAGGTTTGGCCGAATTATCAGACAAGGTAGACGCTATCATCACTATCCATAACGACAAAATATTACAAGTAATCGACAAGAAAACCAGTATCCTTGACGCCTTCATGATTGTGGACGAAATCTTGCGCCAAGGCGTACAGGGTATTTCCGAGATTGTCAGCGTCCACGCCATGATTAACGTCGACTTTAATGATGTTAAGACTATCATGTCCGAGGCCGGTTCTGCTTTAATGGGCATCGGCCGGGCTTCCGGCGAGAACAAGGCTGTCGAGGCGGCCAAAGCGGCCATCAATTCGCCATTATTGGAAATGTCGATCGATGGCGCTAAAGGCGTGCTCTTTACTATCTTTGGCGGCGCCGGCTTATCGATGTCCGATGTTAACGAAGCGGCTAAAGTCATTACCAGTTCGGCTGATCCGGAAGCCAAGATTATTTTTGGCGCCGGCATAGATGATAAGCTCAAAGACGAAATCAAGATTACCGTAGTAGCTACCGGCTTTAATATCGGCCGCGCCTCAACCAAGAAAAACGAAGATCGCCGCTATACACCCAATGTCTATCTGGAAAAACACGAAGAACCGGAATTGCTTGACGAAGATATTTCCGAACATCATTTTCAGCCTAGGCCCAAACCAAGCCCGATTAAGCAGGCCCAGTCCGAGCCGGCCAAGCGCAAGCCGCTAATCTTGGTCGACGAAGAACCGGTAGAGGAAGACGAACTGGGTATTCCGGCTTTTATTCGGAAGAAAATGATGTAGTTTTATTATTTGATTTATAGATAAAATAGAGCACCTTGCTCTATTTTTTGTTATGTTTATGGTTGCCAAGCAAGTCTGTTGGATTATCCACAAGTACATAAAATGTTTAGATGAGTGAGTCAAGTTGAGAGCATAAAATGCCTAATTTTAGGCAGTTTGACCCTGATTCCCAAAAGATGTATAATTGAGATATTAACACAATATCTTGTGTCTTGACAAAAAAGCGTATACTATATCTAGTATTTGGCCGTTGGTCACTTTGGCTAATTTTAGTCAAAATTTTGTTCCAGTGGCAAGCTAGGCTATAGTTTTTTATTAAAGTGGCCTTTCCTCCCAGCCGCCCTAGTTATAAATTAGATTTTATGAAATGCCCAGTCTGCCATTATGAAGATACCAAGGTTGTTGATTCGCGCGTAGTCAACGAAGGCTTGTCTATCCGCCGCCGTCGAGAATGTCTCAAGTGTGAGTTCCGTTTTTCAACTTACGAAGAAATGGAAATCTTGGATCTGGCTGTCATCAAGCGCGACGGCAGCAAAGAGGCTTACAATCGAGAGAAGATAGTCAAAGGCTTGCGTCGCGCCTTGGAAAAGCGCATGTATGACGAAAGCGAATTTAAAAAGTTGATAAACCTGGTCGAATTGGATATCCAAACGCTCAAGAAGAACGAAATCACCACCGAACAGATTGGCGAAATCGTCTTGCAGCGCCTTAAGCAGTTCGACCAAGTGGCCTACATCCGTTTTGCCAGCGTCTACAAATCCTTCGAAGACGCCGAGACTTTCAAAAAAGCGATTAACGATCTCATTAAACTTAAATAATTAACGTCTGGGCTTCGGTCCGACCTCCTCCTCCCATGCAAGCAGTTATCACTAAAATCCGTAAACGCTCCGGCGACATCCTGGATTTCGATTTGGCAAAAATCAGCAAGGCTATCTACAAGGCAGCCAAAGAAGTCGGCGTAGATGATCAGGCTTTGGCCGATCGTTTGTCTCTGGAAGTTTCGGAGCTACTGAATCAGAAATTCCATGCCAATTCCATTCCGGCAGTTGAAGAAGTGCAGGATATGGTGGAGGAGATATTGATTAAGAACCGTTACGTCAAGATTGCCAAGGCCTTTATCCTGTACCGCGAGCAACATCGCCAGATGCGCGATATCGCCGATGACCAAGGCGCCCATCTAATGGAAGATTATCTAGGCCGGGCTGACTGGCGTCTCAAAGAAAACTCCAACATGAGCTTTTCGGTGCAAGGGCTGAATAATTACATTGCCAGCGCCATTAGCGCTAAATATTGGCTGAACAAACTATACCCCGAGTCGATTCGCAATGCTCATATCGGTGGTGATTTCCATATCCACGATTTAGGCCTTTTGGCGCCATATTGTTGCGGTTGGGATTTGCACGATTTAATGGTCCGCGGTTTCGGCGGTGTAGATGAGAAGGTTTGGAGCAAGCCGCCTAGACATTTCCGTTCGGCACTGGGGCAGATTGTCAATTTCCTTTATACTATGCAAGGCGAGGCAGCCGGCGCTCAGGCCTTTGCTAATTTTGATACCTATCTAGCACCGCTAATCCGGTATGACAAATTGAGTTATCAGGACGTGAAGCAAGCTTTGCAGGAGTTCGTTTTCAATCTGAATGTGCCAACTCGAGTAGGTTTTCAAACCCCATTTACTAATGTTACTCTGGATGTTACGCCTTCCAAGATGATTGGCGAAGAACATGTAGTGCTGGGAGGCCAGATTATGCCCGATCGTTATGGTGATTTTCAATCCGAGATGGATACTTTTAATGAAGCCTTCTCTGAGGTGATGATAGAGGGTGATGGCCGCGGTCGTATGTTCCCTTTCCCTATCCCTACCTATTGCATTGACAAAAATTTTGATTGGCAGAGACCTAGTCTGGAGAAGATGTGGGAGATGACTGCTAAATTTGGCGTGCCATATTTCTCTAATTTTGTTAATTCAGATATGGACCGTGACGATGCTCGTTCGATGTGTTGTCGTTTGCGGTTGGATAATCGCGAGTTGCGCAAGCGTGGTGGCGGTCTGTTTGGCGCTAATCCGCTAACCGGTTCATTGGGCGTTGTTACTATCAATCTGGCTCGCATTGGATATTTATCCAAGGATAAAGCGGAATACAAACAACGTTTATCAGATCTGATGGATCTAGCTAAAGAGAGTCTGGAGATTAAGCGTAAGGTGTTGGAGAAATTGTCGGATGACGGACTGTATCCTTATAGCGCTCATTATTTGGATGCTATCAAAGAGCGTTTCGGCACCTATTGGCAGAATCATTTCAATACAATCGGCATCAACGGCATGAACGAATCATTGTTGAATCTGTTAGGCAAAGATCTGGCCAGTCCTGAGGGCCAAGCCTTCGCTCTGGAAAGCCTAGACTTCATGCGCGAGCGTCTGATGGATTATCAGAACGAAACCAATAATCTGTATAATCTGGAAGCCAGTCCGGCTGAGGGCGCTACTTATCGCTTTGCCAAGAAGGACAAAGAGCTTTATCCAGAGATTATCGCCGCTAACGAAGAAGCTTGGCGGGAACAGGAGGCTGATCCGTATTATACCAATTCTACCAATCTGCCTGTCGGCTTTACCCGCGATATCTTTAGCGCTTTGGATTTGCAGGATAAGCTGCAGAGCAAGTATACGGGCGGTACGGTCTTGCATGGCTTCGTGGGCGAACGCCTGGAGTCGGGCGATTCGGCCAAACGGCTGGTCAAGAAGATCGTCGAGAACTATCATCTGCCATATTTCACTATCACGCCGACTTTCTCTATCTGCCCCAAGCACGGCTATCTGTCTGGCGAGCATAAATTCTGCCCCAAGTGCGACCAGGAGCTGGGCTATGCGGATATCGAGAGCGAGCGCGAGAAGAATTGCGGCGAATGTTAATTATACCACCTCGCTTTATTAATCCAGATTTTTCAATTTTATCTGTTCAGTTAATTGTTTAATATTGGCTGTGATTAATAAATAAGCTTCGCGGTATTATACAAATCAATTTAATAATTGAGTATAAACATTAATTAATTTAATATAGGAGGCTTTGATTTATAAGTTATCCTTCCAAACTTATGAGCCCAGTGCAAACACAGCGTCAAGAGTGTATCGTTTATTCCCGCGTAGTCGGTTGGTTTACGCCGGTCAAAAACTGGAACAAGGGCAAACAGTCCGAATATTGCGATCGCAAGACCTACGAAGTGGATGGTCAGAATTAATTCTGGCTATGAAAATCGGCGGCTTGGAAAAATTGTCTTTATTGGATTACCCTGGGTTGCTATCAGCCATCGTTTTTACCCAGGGCTGTAATTTCCGTTGCCGCTTTTGCTACAATCCCATGCTTGTCTGGCCCCAACAAGGAGGCGAGACGTTAAATACCAAAAAAGATGATGCTTCGATTTCGGAGCATGATCTTTTTGTTTTCTTGGAAGAACGGCGCGGCAAGCTGGATGGCGTGGTGATAACTGGCGGGGAGCCGACCTTGCATCCTGACTTGCCGGAGTTTATTACCAAGATCAGGGCTCTGGGGTATCAGATTAAGTTGGACACCAATGGCACTAACCTGGAGATGCTTAAGAAGCTGATTGATGAAGGACTGGTGGATTATATCGCTATGGATGTCAAAGCGGCGCCAGGGAGCTATAAGGAAGTGGTAGGCGTACCGATTGATTGGAGCAGGCTGGCTCAGAGTATCGGCCTGATCATGTCTAGCGGCCTGCCTTATGAATTCCGCTCGACGGTGGCGCCTGACCTGCATACGCGCCAAGATATACTGGAGATGGCTGGGTTGCTCAAAGGCGCGCAGAAGTGGTATCTGCAGGCTTTGATTAGCGATGTGGAGCTGGTCGACCCTAACTTCAAGGGCGCGCGGGGTTTTAAGCAAGCCGAACTGACAGCTATGGCTAAAGAAGCGGCCGCCATCGCCGGCTTTTGTCAAATACGAGGTTTTCAAAATTAAAATGTAATTCAAATAAGAATAATTCATTTGAAAATTTGAATTATTTTTATTTTCTCCATAATCTGGTACAATATAGCTATATGAAAAAAGTAGAAAAATTAAATCCGCCTGTTGTCTCGGCCAAGCCGAAGGTGAAGGTGTCGGAGGGGATTAGGTTTGCCGGTCCGGCTATGCCCAAGCCTAAAATCAAGGAATTCAGCAATGCCGAGCTGATGGTGGTCTTGGAGCAGAATGCCTTTTTATTGGAGGAGAACAACCGCCTAACCAAGAGGCTGTATCGACACATGGTCTTTAGTCAGATCATGTTCTGGATTAAGTTCTTGCTGGTTGCTATTTCATTGGCCCTGGCCCTCAACTATCTGCCGCCCTTTATGAGCAGTTTGGCTGGGCTATACAAACAAGCGACTCAAGCGGAAAGCCAGCTGAAATTACGCTAGTTTGGTATTCTGATGTAAAGGTTAATCGGGCGGGCGCAGGGGTGCGCCGGCCAGGTTTGCTTTATAGATATAATTAATATGGATAATCAAAATCAGCTTGCCATATTTAAGGGCAAGACCGTTAGAAGAACTATTTTCCAAAAAGAATGGTGGTTTTCATTGGTTGATGTAGTGCAGCTTTTAATCGATGAGTCAGATGATCTAAAGGCACGTAAGTATTGGAATAAACTAGCTCAACGCTTACGTGAAGAGGGAAGTGAACTGGTGACAAATTGTCACCAGTTGAAAATGCTTGCAGCTGACGGCAAAATGCGTCTTGCAAGGCAGAAGATTACGAGTTATAGTTGCAATTTATCCCGAATTCTAGTAGTTTAATCATATTATGTTTCCAGACTATTTGTTACAAATCATTAAGACTCTGCAGGCTGCCGGCTTCGAAGCTTATGCGGTGGGGGGTTGCGTGCGCGATTCATTGATGCAGCGGATACCCAATGATTGGGATGTTACCACCAATGCCCGACCTGAACAGGTGCAGGCGCTTTTTCCGACCGCGGTTTATGAAAATCTTTTCGGTACTGTCCTAGTCAAGGTGCAGAATGAAGATGGCGTGACCGAAGATGTGGTGGAAGTCACTACTTACCGCAGCGAAAAGGGCTACAGCGACCATCGTCGGCCCGATGAGGTGAACTTCGAGACCGAGCTGGACAAAGATCTGGAACGCCGTGACTTTACTATCAATGCCATGGCGCTAATGCCGGTACCGGAATCGGGCGGCATGGAGCTGGGCGAGTTTCGCTCGATCGTCGAGGTGGGCGGGGAGCCGGCCGTGCTGGTTGACCTGTTCGGCGGACAGAAGGATATCAAGAAGAGGGTAATCCGCGCGGTGGGTGAGCCGGAATGGCGCTTTAAGGAAGATGCTTTGCGCATGATGCGGGCTGTTCGCTTTGCTTGCCAATTAGGCTTTGATATAGAGCCGAAAACCGAACGTAATATCGCCAAGCTGGCGCCGTCTATTCGCTTTGTGGCCAACGAGCGCATCAAGGATGAGCTTGTTAAGATTTTGTCGGCACCAGACCCGGCTTTTGGCATCCGTAAAATGAAGGATTTGAATCTGCTGCATTATATTATTCCTGAGCTGGATGCGGGCAGCGGAGTGCAACAGAGCCGCCACCATATCCATGATGTCTTTGAGCATAATCTCTTGAGTCTTAAACATTGTCCCAATCAGCAATGGCAGGTGCGTTTGGCCGCCTTGTTCCACGACATCGCCAAGCCGCAGACACGCAAGATTATCGACGGCATCGCCACTTTTTATAATCATGAATACACAGGCGCCAAGCTGACGCGCAAGATTATGACGCGGCTTAAGTTTCCGACGGCCGATATCGACCGCGTGACTAATCTGGTCAAGAATCATATGTTCTATTATATGGTGGATGAGGTGACGGCGGCCAGCGTGCGGCGCTTGATTGCTAAAACCGGCCGTGAGAATCTGCAGGATTTAATCGACTTGCGAGTGGCCGATCGTCTGGGTTCCGGCACGCCCAAGGCTATGCCTTATAAACTGCGTCACTTGCAGTATATGATGGAAAAGGTGCAGAATGATCCGGTGTCGGTCAAGATGTTGGCTATCAATGGCGACAATTTGATTAATGATCTGCACATCGAGCCGGGACCGAAATTCGGCTGTTTGCTGGATTGCCTGTTGGCGGAAGTACTGGAAGATCCGCGCCATAATACGCGCGACCATCTGCTGGTGCGGGCCGAAGAATTAATGAAAGAAGATTTGGAAACTTTGCGCGCTCAGGCCAGGAGCTTGATCGAAGAAAAGCGTGAAGAAGAAGACAAAGCGATTAAGAAAAATTATAAAGTTTAAATATTATGCCAGAAAATACTAAAGATCTTTTTGCCGCCAATGAGGAAATTGCCGGTAGTACAGATGAAGAGCTATCCGCTGAATATAGCGGCGCCAAGCTGCGCACCAGTGTCGGGGATATTACTGTTAAATTCTATGGCAGTGATTCGCCCAAGACGGTGGCAAACTTTATTAAGCTAAGCTTGATTAAGTTTTATGACGGCACCGCTTTCCATCGGGTTATCAAGGATTTTATGCTCCAGGGTGGTGACCCAAATTCCAAGGGCGCTGATCGCTCGCGCGATGGCCAGGGCGGCCCGGGCTACCAGTTTGCCGATGAATTCAACAGCCATCCGCTGGTTGCTGGCAGCTTGGCTATGGCTAATGCCGGACCGAATACCAATGGCTCGCAATTTTTTATCGTGACAGCTCAGGCAACTCCTTGGCTGGACGGCAAGCATACTAATTTTGGTTATGTTGTAGCCGGTATGGAAGTGGTCAAGAAGATTGAGTCGATGGTGACTGACGCGAATGACCATCCGGTAACGGATGTGAAGATAAATAGCGTAGAATTGGTAAAATAAGCCAATATTTGATTTTTTCGGATATTTGCTTTATAGTATTTGGAGTTTACAAGGGCATGCCTGCCTCGCCCTGTTTTATTGACTGTATGATGGTTGATTGAGCAAGGCGGGCCTTAGGTGTGCCTAATTGGGCCTATGGTATAGTGGTAGCACAGTGCATTCGCATTGCACAGACGGCGGTCCGATTCCGCCTAGGTCCACCACTTCGCTCCGTGAATACCCGGAGCTTCGCGGTGCACGCACCGTTTCTGCCGCACTGCTTGTGTTTATCAACAGCGAAGTGGTGTCCCGTATAGCTTTAGCGGCGTGGGGCTAAGTTAATTATCAATTAACCTAATTGTATGTGGTTTATTAAATGGATATTATCGGCTGGGGCTATTTTGCTGGCCTCCTATCTGGTGCCGGGAGTGGTTGTCCAAAGCTTTTGGACGGCGTTGTGGCTGTCGGTTATCTTCGGCTTGGTGAATGTATCGCTTAAGCCCTTGCTGATCTTGTTGACTCTGCCGATTACTATCTTGACTCTGGGCTTATTCACCTTGGTGATAGACGCCTCCTTGATGATGTTGGTTTCTTCCTTAATCAAAGGCTTTTTTGTGCCTGGATTCTGGACCGCCTTGCTTTTTAGTTTGGTTTTGTCTATATTTAACTACGTTTTGAATAGATTGACAGCTGAAAAGTTCTAGGGCAAGTTTCATCACGTGCCTTGTGTCGAGCTGTGGTCGCCTAATAGGCGAAAGGTATTATGCGCGATTCGGGTTCGTGCAATTGGGTTTAACGTGTTCTGTGTC
>JBAXSE010000017.1:0-26376 GCA_037130845.1 Candidatus Falkowiibacteriota bacterium
TCAGCAAAAGAAAAAAGTGGACACTAGCGTGTCCACTTTTTGGGGTACAGTTCAGCTTCGCGGGTATTTTTATAACCATAAAGATTGCCGCAAAATAAAAAAGCCAACATTTGTTGGCTTTTGGATCGTGTTAACTCTCCTTGAGTGCTTCTGCTTTAAGCTTTCTATACCAGTCCCAATAGTAGGTTTGTCCTGCCGGGGCGGCGGGGAGGCTTTCGCCTGCAGCTGTTTTGGGAGTATCCTTGATGGGGATGATTTTATATTTCTTGCATACCATACCGACAATTAATTCTACTAATTGCTTGGTTTGTTCTATGGCGTCTTCCAGCTCTTGGTCTTTGCCGTCTAGATTATCGGCATAATCATGCTCCATCTTGAAGATATGCCCGCCTAGGGCGTCGATATACTGCCAGCATTTTACTTCCGTTGCACCGTCTATCTTTGCCTGCAACTGGGCCAATTTTTCCGCTTCCATTTTGTGCCTTGGTTTGTCTTTGACTTCGTGAATTTCTGTGTCAGACGACTGATAGTATTGCGCTCTTAATGTTTCATAAAGAGTATTAACTTCTGTCAGTTCAACCTGGTCGGGAATCATCCTGATCAGCTTGCGGTCTTCCAGGTGGTTGATCAGCTTCTCAATCGGACCGTCGAATAGCGCCTGCACTGCCAGGGTCTTGAATTCGAACTCCAGGAAAAAGGTGAAATGCAATCCGCCTTCGTTCCAGCCGGGGAAATCCGGCATAATTAAAAAGCTGAAATAAGCTCCATCCGGGAAGAGGTAGATTGTTTCGCTCTTACCCAGCGACAAGAAGTCGCGGAAAGGCTTGAGCACGTCTTCCAATTGCCGGAGCAAAGTTTGATTGGTGTCCTCGTTATTGGTTACGGCATGAAAGCGCTCATTAAAAATCTTGCCACTGTATAGGTATTCTGCCAACTGAGGCATCGGATCTACGTCGATTAGTTCGCCGTTTGGATTGATTTTATGGCTTTCAGCTGGTACGGCTTTCATCAGATCGGTAATCTTGTGGGACAATTTGATAATGCTTTCGGATAGGTTTTCCAAGAACTGATAAGTGAATTGCTCATCAGGCTCGGTGTAGATATACGACAAATCGTCATAGGAATATTTGAGATCATTCAATCTGGTGATGTCTCTTTCGCGCTGTGTTAATTCTGCTAATGGTATCATTTCTAACCTCTGTTATGGTGAAAAAATATGAGTATTTATTTGTTTATGAACTGAATGCTAAAATAGCAGAAAAGTCTGTAATTGTCAAGTGATAGTGCTAAAATGCTTGTTTTGTATTGACAGCCTGATAAAAAGATGTTAAAAAAGGTTAATTGGTTCTTTAATATTAGAAAATTAGTTTTTATACATTTACAAAGAAAGGGCTATTGATGCATCTTTTTAATTTAATCGTCGTCTGGATAACAGTCGCTTTAATCGCACTGACTATCGTCTTGAGATTTTTCGCCAAGGACAGCTTTGTCGTCTGGCTTTATATCTCGGTACATCTGAAAGTAATTATGGATAAGGTATATCTTGTATTGATACCTTTCTTCTGCACCGTGCTTGTAGCATTATGGAGCCATGATATGATTTGGATGCTTTGGGGCCTGTTGTATTGTGTTCCCTGGAGTTATGTCGTGTCACTGTTTTACTTAAACACAAAAAACTAACCTATCAGCTCTCCGATCTTAAGTCGGAGAGTTTTTTGTTAGCGCAGAATAAGAATATACCTATGGTATTTTTTTATATATCGGTTATAATAATTACAAGAGAATAGATACAATATATGATATATAAAATAACGCTTTCTAATTCGCTTTATGGGCATATGATGCCTCCCGAGGATTCATATTTAGCCGAGGGTAATATTTTTTGCGTTGCCGACGGTATCACCAGAGATCCGATTTCGCCAAAAGACTTTACGGATATACCTTTTGAAACGGCTTTGAAGAATTATCCTAATCCAAGCGGGGCCAGGCTGGCTGCTGATGCGTTTTGTCAGACTTTTGTTAAATCGTTAAAAAGTATTAAGGTCGCAAAGCAGCTTAGAAGCGCTTTTTCATCGGCGAATAGCGCCATCGCGAAGCTGAATAAAAAGGGGATTAAGAAAGTTGACTATTTGGTGAATGATTATTTCGCCTGCGCGGCGATTGGCGGCTTTATTGCCGGCGGCAAATTGTATTGGGGTGGAGTCTGTGATTGCGGCTTGGCGGTCTTTGGCCGAGATGGCAAACGAAAATTACAAACACCTAATTGGATGAGTCCGTTCCAGCAATATGAAAAACAACATTTGCAAAAAGCTGATTACAATTTTGCCATGCCGAAATATCGTAAAATGATCAGGTCGGAATACCGGAATAATCCTCAAAAAGTTTATGAAGGTAAATGCATCTCATATGGAGCTTTAACAGGCGAGAAAAGTGCCGAAATATTTATGAATTTCGGAGAGCTGAAGCTGGCGAAAGGCGATTTGATCGTCTTTTATTCGGATGGTTTCGAAGCCACCGTGCGACACAAATATTTTTTCAAGACTATTTACCAGCCGTCCGACAGTTTGGCGGATCAAAAATTTATCCCATTCAGTTTATCTTTGGCCAAGCAAAGTCCTGCTGAATATGGCAAAGAGAGGACGTTGATAGCAGTAGTGTATTAATTATCTATATTTTTGCATTATTTCAAAAAGCGGGTATAATATATCTGTAAAATATGTTAAAAATAGCTAAAACAGAGCAAAAGAAAAAACTTAGCGCTTTGGCCGATAAATACGGCGTAAGGCTGTTTTTGCTATTTGGATCGCAGGCAAGGGGTGAGGCCAGGGTTGATTCTGACGTTGATATAGCCGTAGAATTTGTTAAGCAGCCTTCACTAAAAGTGGAGTTGGGCATTATAGCGGGCTTGTGTGCGATTTATGGCAAGGATATAGATTTGTCAATTATTAATCACGCTAACCCCTTGCTGCTTAATCGCATTTGCCGTGATGCTCAGCTTTTATTTGGTTCCGAAAGAGATTTTTTCAATCTGCGTCTCAAGTCTTTTCATCGCTACAACGACTACTTGCCATATTTAAAAATGGAAAGGGAGTTGAATAAATCGATAGTCAAAAAATATGCCACTCGACCTTGAAGTTATCATTAGAAAAATAAGTCTGATTAATAAAGACCTTAAACAATTATCATTTTTAAGTGAATTAAGTTTGGCTAAATATCTAAAAGATGAAGTGAATGAGGTTTTAGCAGAGCGATATTTGGAGCGGATTATCGGCAGAATGGTTGATATTAATTATCATATACTATCGGCTGAGCACGATGAGTCGCCAGCTGATTATTTCCAATCATTTTTATTGATGGGTAGATATAAGTATTTGCCAGTGGATTTTGCGGAAAAGGTCGCGAAATCAGCGGGCTTGCGCAACAGATTGGCGCACGAATATGACGCCATTGATCCAAAAAAAGTTTATAAGGCCTTAACAATCAGCCTACATGATGTGCCGCAATATTTGTCGTATATAATAAAACTGATAGACAAGCAAGGCAAACGAAAAAGATTGCACTAATACAATGTTAAATTTCGGTCAAAATTAAAACGGAACAGAATTACTCTGCTCCGTTTTTATGTTTTTTGCATCTCGGGTTTGTCTTTGAATACCAGATACAAGATAATCATGGCGGCCCACATTAGCACTGCTACGGCGCTGACGATAGTAAAGGCTAAATTGCTAGTGATAATAGCGTAGATCAGCCAGAAAGTGGAAGAGAAGATGCTAAAAAAAGCTTGTTTTGGGTCTACCGAGCCGGAGCTTTTGTTGTTCCATACTTCCAATATCTGCATTAGCAGCGTTGCGCTGATGACTAGGCCAAAAAATAGAAATAAGATGTCTTTTTGCGGGATTATGATAACCAGCACAATGACAATGACAGAGCCTAGGCCCAGTATCTTTTCTCTGGTCCCTAGAGGTTTAAAGCGCAATAGATTGAAGACTATAGCCAGGGACAAGAAGCCCAGCAAACCGTTGATCGCCAGCGCCAAGCTGCACTTGTACAAGCCGTAGATAGAAACCGCCAAGGCCGAAAAGCCGAAATAAGCAAAAAAGATAAAGGAAACCGACTTGCCCGATTTGGTTTTCAGCACTTTTTTATTCTGCTTGTACAGGGCATAGCCCTGCAAAACGGTAAACAATATGGTGATGAAAAAGATCACCGTCAATGTATTGAATCCAAAACTTTGGATTTCGGTAAATTTAATCAAGCCAGCCTCGTGATGATAAATAGAACAATTGTGGCTGTATTTATAACAAAGAAAGGCAAAATTGTCAATAGTTTGTGGCAAGCGATAAATCTAGAAAATTGTTACTGCATTCATATTATGCTATAATAATAGAAATACTCATTAGAAGTATTAATAAATTAACACTATGAAAAAAAACATTTTCATGATGTTCGTTGTCGCGTTTTTTCTGTCGGCAGCCGGTTTTGTGTTGGCACAAGCTAATCAACCGGGCCAGCCGCCAATGCCTCCGGCAAATCCTGCTCAAGGCCAGCGGCCAATGATGGGTCAAGGGCAAAATCCAGGTCAGGGCCAGCCGCCTGCAATGAATCAAAACCAAGGCCAGAAGCAAGGTCCGAAACAAGATATGGGCCCCAATACCGGTCAGAAGAAAGGTGAGAAGGCGCAACCGGGACAGAAGAAAGGCGAGGGCCCAAAGGATAATCAAGGCCAAAATGGTCAGCCTGCCATGATGGACAACGGCCAAATGCAAGAAAATCCAAATATGTTCGGCGCCACAACGATGGGCAGTTCGACTAGAGAAAGGATCGCTCACCCGGGCGAGATTGGTAACTATGAACAAATTACCAAATCCGGCAATGCTATGTACGGAGTACGCAAGCCGGGAATTCCGCGTCCGAATATGATAGACGCCAGCAAAGCGCCATGCGTCAAAACCGCTATCGGCAATAGGGCCACGACAGCTAGGACAGCTTTGTTGGCTCGCCAGCAGGCTATGTTAGCGGCTATGGATGCCCGCACGGCCTGTGAGTTGGCTGCCTTGGACAAGACGACTGCCCAAGACCAAGCCAGCGCCAACCAGGCCTGTATCGATGCCGACAAAAAAGCCGTAGAAGCAGCTAATACTTTATTCGAAACTGCCAAAAATAATGCCCAAGCCACTTTTCAGAATGATGTCAGGACTTGCCTCGGCTTGCCGCAACCGCAGACACCGCCAGAACCGGCAAGCTCAACCAGCACCGCGCCGATATCAGGAAACTAATATTCAGTCCAACAAGATCGTCCTGGTGAGTCCCAGGACGATCTTGCTATTTTGACTATTATTACTATGTGATATAATTAGTAACGCTAACTAAAATATCTCAGTATGAACAAAATCATTTTTCTGTTAGGTACGGCCCGCGAGGGCAGCGTCAGCCAGAAGGCAGCGCAGTTTGTCTTAGCCTGCGCTCAGAAGCGGACAGATATCGAGCCGGTCTTTGTGGATATCAAGGATCATCTGCGCAGCCAGACTCAGGCTCCCGTCAAGGACCAACCCAACGCGTGGGAAGAACAGGTCAAAGCGGCACAGGGCCTGGTAATAATCAGTCCGGAATACAACCACGGTTATCCGGGCGAACTCAAGCTGTTGTTGGATAGCGCCTACGACGCCTACTATGGCAAGCCGGTAGCCATTTGCGCGGTCTCCAACGGCCCGGTGGGCGGTGCCAGGATGGCAGAACAGCTCAAACTGGTTTTGTCTGGCTTTCAGATGACTATCATTAATGCGGCCGTCTACTTTGCCAATAGCAACGACATCTTCGCAGCCGACGGCACAGTCCAAAAAGCTGACTTCTGGGAAACCAGAGTCAATGGCATGTTGGACCAAGTGATTGCCTTTATAAAATAGCGCTACAGAGAGCATTGACAAATATGCGTATTTGGGGTAAATTAGCTTGATAATAAGCGAAAGCCAGTGTTAACAGTTTTTCTGCCTCTGGAAGAAAAGGCAATATTAATCAATATTAAATATAACTATTATGGCCAAAAGACAAGCCGCAGTCGGTAAACTGCAGAAATCAAACTCTCACAAAACCGCCAAACGCTTGGCAATTAAGAAAGAAAGGCTTGACGCCTTGGCCGAAAAGCGCAAAAAGAGATAAGTAAGCAATAAAAAAGACCGCTAAATCAGCGGTTTTTTTGTATCCTGGCAATATTGACGATTGCGGGCGATTGTACTATATTATGCGCATAAATGTACATTACAATTATTATCTAGGAGTTAAAATGAAAGTATCTGTAATTTCTGCGGACATCTCTGAAGTAGCAGTAGATGGCTTGATAACCGTTGTTGATTCTGACGGTGATTGGTCTGGCAGTATTGATTTTCTTATCAAAGAGTCTGTTGACAGTTCGTTTCACAGCAAGCTTGAATATCTTCAGCTGACCGAAGGCGTCGCATATTTTATACCAGGCGACGAATCGAACAAGGCTGCTTATCGCGACGTTATCTTTGTAATAGACGATTGGCATCATAAGCTGTATGAGCTTATTCTGACTGGCCTAAATGAGGCAGAAAGGAACCAGCTCAGCTCGGTATCTCTGCCTACAATCAAGCTAGTTGAGAGAAAAGGTATGATTAACCGTTCAGAAGATGAACTTTTAGAAGAAATTGTCTTGGCTATCCGCCTGTTCAGGGACAGCAATCCGACTTTTGTCAAAAGGGTCACCTTCGCGGTTTACCAGAATTCAGACATTGAATTACGGCTATATCGCATGATTAAGGAGGATGAGTCTCATGACTATAACGTAGTTTTTGAATATGCCAAAGATCAAGGAGGCTATGCCGGCAATAGGACTTGGACCAGTTTTTCCAGCCAAGAAGACTTTGAAGATTGGTATGATGATGAGATGAAGAGTGTCAACTTCGTGGTCGAAGCAGGTGTTTCACGACAGCGCTGCCTCGAATTGGTGCGGCAAGTCCCGGAGCATTGCATTGTTAATGCAGCTATCGATAATATAGCCAGAAGTTTATCTGATGACGATGAAGCTAATGCAATGTTTGCTCATGCTGAGTTAATGCATGCCGCTTTGGCCATCGCCTTCAGAGCGGAAGAAATAGCAGCAGAAAAAGCCGCAGCAGAAGAGAATTAATTTTTTAAAAGTATAAGCCGTCAGTGGACTCATCGAGCACCACGGGCTTTTTATTTAATACGCAAGCTGCCAAGGTTCCAGGTACTCCTGGAATGGTCTCGCTACCGTGGGATATTATCCCGGCTACTGCCGGGGATACTATCGATTATCTATCTATGTTATAATAAAGCAAAGGAACTAATTAATTATAAATAAAACCTATGAAACGATTTTATGTCATTGGCCTTTGCATGGCTATGTTGATTGTGGCAGGGGAATCACTGGCGGCTGGCGGAGGAACGCCAGCAGAAGTAATTAAGGGTTATAGCATTGTGCCTGTCGAGAACACCGGCAAGTGCATCAAGAAGCAACCGGATAATACCAAGTTTGACTTTGACCAGATTGTAATTAAGAAAGACGGTGTGACCAAAAAAAGCTTTTGCGCTCCGATTGGCTTGGTTAATATCAAGATTGCCTACGAAACTAAAACAAATATCTATTTTCTAGTCGCGCCTGATGGCATAGGTGGATATTATCTTTTTGCCGAAAGCGTCGCTCGCAGTTTATATCGCTACAACAAGGCGGCTAATACTGTAACTTTGGTGACTAAAGATGCACTGAATGTTTTGGTCGGCAAAAAGATTTACTCGATCGAGGGTGCGCAGAAAATATATTGTGACAGAACAGGCAAACAAAAAGATATGTGCGAAAGAATAGTTCTCCGTAATTTGGGGACCGGCAAGACTGCTAATTATACTTTGCCGAAGCCTAATTTCGTAGTTTATGACTATTATCAATTTGGCGGCTTCTCTCTGTCTCCGGATGGCAATCGACTGGGCATGATAATGGCCAAGGGCGACTCGCAGGCTGAGCAAGGCAGCGTCTATATCCTGGACATCAAAACCGCCAAATGGACCAAAGTTCTTGATTACAAGGATGTCGTGCCAGCCATCAGTGGCTGGAGCAAAGATAACAAGACTGTGTTGATGAAATAAGCTTAAACAAACTAAAAGCAGGGTAGAAATACCTTGCTTTTGTTATAGAGAACGTCTGATATTGATATTTTTTGATAAATGTGTTTGTATATAACCAGTACATTTTTAACTAACAAAGGATTTATCCATGACTGTTCGAGATCGTCTTAATTCTCTAAAAAACAGACTGGCTGCCATGACATATAGGCCGCCGTCCATCAGCTGGATGGAAGAACGGGTAGAGAGTACAGAAGCCGGCAAGGACTACCATCATCTTGGTATGATTCAGATTAACAAGATTATCCGTATTATCCTGGCTGAGGCCCGCAAGAGCAGTGCCTTTGGCTTTATTATGCGCGACGAAGACGTCTTGAAAGAAGCCATCTTTTATTTAAGTGTTATCAATCTACGGGGCGGTATCGATAAATTTAAGGACAATTTTTCCTTTGAAAGCGCTTCGGCCTATCTGTCATTTGCTGTTAATGAAGTGCTGAAAGAAGAAATAGCCTATTACCAAGAGCTTGGCGCCAGTCAGCAAAGGGTAGGCAACGAGATAATCTGCCATTTGGAAAGCGTACGTGCGCGTATCCTGCACAATTTATACAATGATCGGCTTGGTTTCAACCGCCAAGAATCGCTTATCTAAGTTAAGGAATAATAATATAAATTAAAAAAGCCGCCTCAACAATGGGGGCGGCTTTGTCGTTTAAGCAATTTTTTGCCTTTCGGGCAGTTGATGCACTATGGCTTCCGGCAGGTCGAGCTTGTCGGAGATGTACTTGATCTTGTTGTCCACTTCGTCCAAGAAGGTCAGCGTGCGTATCTGCCAGTCCTGGTATTTGTCATCATTTGCCAGATCGAGCTGCTGCAGGCCTGATGTCTGGCTGCCGGCTTGGATCTGAGCGAGAGATTCTTTGATCAGGCTCTTGTTTATGGCGTCGTCCATCAAGGTGCCCAGCACATTCATGATTTATAGCACTTGGCTGTCGAAATAATTGTTGGCTCTCAGGTCGATATCGAACTATATCGGGACGGCTTAGTTGTTTAGGCTATTTTCTGCTCTTGCAACCGCAGCACTTGGGCGGTTGGCAGATGGAGCTTGTCTTTGATATCGATTATCTTCTGGTCGACTTCGTCCAGGAAACCGATGGTGTGTTCTTGCCAGTCGTGGTAGCTGTCGTTGCCTTCCAGGCTGATCTGGGCCAGGCTGAGGCCGTGGGTATCCTGGCGCAATTGCTCCAGTATGGACCCTACTTTATCCTGGTTTAAGGTGTCATCCATCAGCGAGCCCAGCAGGTTCATAATCTTGAGCACTTCGCTGTCGAAGTAGGATCTGGTCTTGAAATCCAGTTCGCGGACTTCACGGCCTAGGCTGGCCAGTATTTGCAGGGCTTCGACATTTTTTTCTTCTTGGTTTTTATGGACGCTGACCTTGTCTATTTCTTGCGTGACTTTAGCTAACACCTCTTCCAGGAAATTGCTAAGCGTTTCTTTCTTGGTCGTAATCTGTGTTTTGGCAGTAGTGAAGATGGTCTTGTCTTCAAAGGCCGCTGCGTAAATAGCTTTTTCTGTCAGGAATTCTCCTTCGGTGTAATTTTGGAATCGGCTGTAATCATTGACCAATCGAGTGGCTTTCTTGATCATCCCGTCTAATTCGTTGATGAGCATGTTGTAGACAGCGTCGGGCCCATCCAAAGTCTTGATGTAATTGCTAATGACAGTTTTTTTGTCACTGAGTTCGAGGTGTAGGCGTTCGGCTGGCAACATTTTTTCGATACGGGCCAATTCAATTTGTTTGGCTTCTAATTCCTGCTTTTCTTCAATCAGCCGATTTTCTATCTGTTTTCTAACTTCAGCCTTTTTTACTAAAACTTTGTTTAATTTCATCGCTAGCAGGCCCGGTATTCCTATGAGATAGGCAGGAATAATGAATACTTGAGGAATGCTCATTATAACAAGAAAAGGAGCCCAAAATATTGTATTAAAGAAATAATATTGCCCAATAGTTTCGTGCCCAGCAATAGCAACTTTGTGGATTATTCTGGTTTCTTTATCTTCGGTAGTTGATTCGGGTATATCACCTAATGAGCAAGGCCAGATAATACTGCATAGAAGTCTCTCCCACCAACTGCTACCGAAAATCTTGTTGTATTTTTTCTTTTCTTTTTCTGGGCGTTTCTCCGGGCTAAAGCCGGCTTTAGTCAGCTCGGCTCTATGATTGTTTTTTTTGTTGAATATCCATCTGAAAAGGCTTACTTTCCCGTGGGTATAGCTAAAGCCGGCGACAAGGTAAAATGTAATAACTCCTCCGTAAAGGAATATTTGTTCCATGACACACTTTCTGAAATATTGATAAATAATTGATTGTTAATGTTCTGGCTATACTATAGCACAATAATAACCATATGTCAATATGGGTCCAGAGCTCACTTATCCAGGTATTTGTTTAAGATTAGGTAAATAAAAAGCCATAGCTTCTTGTTGTAGTTATGGCTTAAGCCAAAGGTTAAATAGTGATTTCATTAACGATTTGGGTCAGCGTTTGGCCAAGTTTTGGCTTGCCTCGATATAGCAAAGCTTTGTCCGGGTAACGGATTCCTGGCTCAGCTAAATCCCAAGCTTTGAATTTCCGGATGCTAACCATACGGCATTGGGCCTCCAGTGTCCGGCTGCCGACTCAACCTTTGGTTCAGGCTATCAACTCTGGCGTGGCTGTCGGTACCAGCCAGACAGACAAAGCCTTCGACCCCTCCGCCTTAGGCAGGGTGGAATATTATCAAAAAACGTCCGGTCAATCTTATTCCGGCATGAGCGCTGTCAAAAGCCAGATCCAATTCATCGTTTCTTTGAAGGCGAAAATAGATAGTATGCTGGTAGAGCTGACAGCCCAATATAATAATTTAACCAAGCTGAAGGCTGAGTTGGCAGACTTAAATGCGCAAATGAATGCATTACGCGCCAGCTGTGACACGCAAACTTTCAATGCTTTGGTCCCAACTTACAATACCAAGGCCTCCGACTATAATAATAAATTGTCTGATTATCAGGCTAAGGTGGAATTATATAATCTGGATATCGTCCAGTATAATCAGGCGTAGTCTGCACTGTTTCAATTATAATAATGCATTAAAATAACAAAGCTAAAAGTAGTTCAATTTGGACTGCTTTTAGCTTTATCTTGATATTCTGCTAATTTTAGCCTATGCTTTAGGCAAGTTCGTTAAAAATTGGACAAAAGTCCATAAATACAAGGAATAATTCATATTATCATAAAACAATTGGAGGTTTATCATGGAAAAGTCCGGATTTAGAGTGCGGATCAAGGATCTTGATAATCTTTATCGAGATTTCTTATCAAACAGGGTGGTGGATAATTATTTGCTCGGGTCATTGTTTTTGGGTACCGGTCCTTTGGGCGCTATTTCGGTAAATAGCACCAAGGTAAAGGGCAATTTTTCCGTCTGTTTCACGCTGGAGGCGAATTATACGGATGAAGATGGGTTGCAATTCGAGCGATTAAAAATCCCCATCAAATTCTTAAACAAAAGCAAAGACTTTGCTTTTGAAGTAGTGGCGAGCGATGCCAGCAAAGTGGCGGTTATGGATGAGTCGGGTATGGAAGAATACTTTATCAAAATTTCCGATGACGACCTCTTGATCGGTTTCGGTTATGATGAAACGCCGCGCAAGCAAATTGTGTCACAGGAAAATTTCCAAAAGGTCTTAGAAAGCTTAGGCGCTTTGGTCAAAGTGATTACAATCGGACTGTATCAGTCGTACAATCTGCGAGTGCCGAAAAAAACTTTGTTGTTATCAGCCGAAACAGACGTAAGGATTGAAACAGAAGATGACGCCGTAAAATCGGATAAAACGAAAAAAGTAGACTCGGCGTTACCCAAGTTGGTAATTAAGCCGTCGTTAATTATGCAGACTAAGCCTGTTTTAACCTTTGACGCGATTGGCGGACAAGCCGAAGCAAAAAACGAATTAATGTGCATTGCCGAATCCTTAAAGTATCAAGACAAATATCAAGAATGGGGTACTAGGCCGCCGAAAGGCATCTTGCTGCATGGTCCTAGCGGCACAGGCAAGACAATCTTGGCTGGCGCTCTGGCCAACGCTATTGATGCGAATTTCTATAGTATCAACCTAAAAGAGATTTTTAGCATGTGGTATGGCGAATCAGTCCAGAATACGCAAAGGGTTTTTGACGAGGCCAGAGCCGATATTGAATACACTAAGAAGCCGGGCTTAATCTTTTTTGATGAGATTGATGCCTTGGTAGGTGATCGCGATGGTTCGCACGAAGAGACCGGACGGGTGATTCAAGTGATCCTGACCAATCTGGATGGCTTGGTGCCATGCACCGGTTTGACCGTTATCGCTGCTACCAATAGATTGAATGCTATTGATAATGCCTTCAAGCGTCCCAATCGCATGGACAAACTAATCAAAGTTGATTTGCCCAGCGCCATTGATCGGCAGGAAATTTTTTTGATCCATATGGACAAGAGTGAGAAAATAGCCAGCCGATTGTTGTTTGACCGCACAACTTTTAATTGGCCGCTTGTTACCGAGCAATCGGATCTGATGAGCGGTGCTGAGATAGCCGAAATGGTCCGGCGCGTGCTAGAAGAAAAAGCCAGGCAAGAAATTGCTACTTCGGTAAAACCGGAACTGGCCACTTGCTCTGACATCTTGCGGCATATTGCCAAATATGAAAGAAGAACAAAGACAAAAAGCATCGGCTTTGCGGCCAACAGTCGCTAGATGATATCTATACTATAAAGACGGATTATAATAATCCGTCTTATTTTTATCCCTGCGAAGGCAAGGGTCCTGGACCCGTTCAATTTTATCCCTGCCCGCCAGCAGTCGGGTAGACTCCGGCATGCGTGCCTCCTGCGAGGCAAGGATCCTGGACCCGTTCAATTTTATCCCGGAGTACTCGTCCGGGATCCTGGCCCCGTTTGTATTTTTTTGTAGGACGTAGGAATGACATGAATAGAGTGAGCATTAAGAATAAAAAGGAGTTTATATAAATTCTCGATTGCGTTAGGTCTATAGTTTTTAGAACATATAACATTAAAATAAAATTTCAAAACCTCGCGTATTATTAATCAGACGATAATTAATCAGTCTAGCAGGCGCAATTGCAAAGGACCCGGCATGCGTAGGCAGACAAAATAATATGAAAAAATCAACAATTTCTTTAGGTATTTTGGCTATTACAATTCTGGCAACTGCCGCTGTCGGTACCACGGTTTGGGCGGCTGGCGGCAGAGGTATGATGAACAAGCAGTTTAAAGACGCTCGTCCACAGCAGACTGCTGCCCAAATTACCGATCAGCAAGCCAAGCAAAAGGCTGTGCAAGACGCTTTGGCTAGCGGAAACTATGATGCGTATGTGGCAGCCTTCAAGGCGTTGAATGAGGGACGAGTGATGACAAGTGAGCAATTCAAAGCAAAATCAGCCGAACATCAGGCGCGCCTAGAAAAAAATGATGCCGTCAATGCGGCTCTGGTTGCGGGGGACTATACGGCCTGGGTAAAGGCGGAAACTGCCGCTAACCCAAATTCACCGATGCTTACCAAGGTTACAGCCACAAATTTCGCTAGCTATAAGCAGGCGATGGACTTACGCAAACAGTCTGATGATCTTATGAAGAGCTTGGGCATCGTCGGCCCAGGCAATGAAGGCGCCGGTCGTGGTGGCGCTGGTTGTATGATGGGCGGTCGAAGATAGTATAAATTCAAGAATAGAGCGGCTATCATGGCCGCTCTATTTTATTTTAGTGGAAATTGGGAGCTCAGCGCATTAGAGTAGTAAAATTCATAAGCCAACGAACCGAAGAAGTATTTGTCATTGCCAATCATGATAGTCGAGCCGCCAACGGTTGGTTCGGCTTTCGGCTGGGAGTGGTCGAAGCCGATATTAAAGAGTGTAGCCAGGATTTCCGGCCGGCCGGCGATATTAAAGCCCGCTCTTTGCCATTGGCTGCCAAATTGTTTGAGTATTAGAGCGCCATAGAGATAAGAATAATAATGGTCGTGTTCGTTGGTTAGCCGATTATAACGTTCGATGGCCTTGTCGACTGTCGGCGGGAAATCTAGGAGCCTTTCGTAGGCTAGGCCGGGATAAAAGGTGGATTTTGGGTCTGTGAGCTGTTGTTCTGTTTGGATAGCCATTTTTTCTTTGATGGACATAATGCCCCAGGCCATTTTGTTGGCATTGGCTAGGATTTTGAGCGGGGCAAAAAACTTCTCGTACAGTTCGCGCTGGGTATAATATAATCTGAGTTGTTCAACAATCAAGACGGAGACTAATACTCGGGGCTCAACTCCGGTTTGGACAGAGACCTTGTTAATTGTATCTTGATCCTTGATAATGGCTTGTTCGATCGTCTGCCAACGCGGATCGTTTTGCCAAGCAAAGATATTGGCACTGGTCGGATGTGACAATAAAGCAGCCATGTCCGCTTCGGAACTGGTGGCGATATTGGGCAATAGGCAGCCGCTTAGTTGGCGGTCGAGACTGGCTCGATCGGCGCTACGCAGCTTAAGAGCCAGAATCATGCGATCTAGCAATTGCTCAGAGTGGGTGTGACGGTAGCGGTCAAAAATAATTGCCGCATTGTAATCATTGATAGTTGCCGCTGCCTTTAGCTTGCACCAATTGACAGCCTCATGGGCCCCATAGAGTGATACGGGCAATGTACTGGTGGTGGAGGTGGATATAGATATAGTAGTCGAAGCCGTTGATTGCGAGCCTTGATTATAGAGCCGGTTGTATTCTATCGAGTTGAGATCTTCTTCGCCCGCTACGTTGGTTAGTCCTAAGCGGACAGCAAAAAACCCGCCGATCAGAGCTAGTAGGCAAGCAAGAGCCAGTATGCCCAGGATTTTGAGTGTTATAATGATAAATGGTTTCATGCGATATTTTAGGTGGCTTAATCATAACAGATTGGCTAGAAATAACAAGACTTTTGTTGGTATTAATCCGTATTTTGCTATGCTGCTAGGAATAGAGGGAATAATTGAGCGCTCTGGACAAATAATAAAGTTTGTGTTATTATTCTATTTTCCTAGCTAATATTAGCAATAATCAATACTAACTTATGAAAACTTTTAAAAAAGATAGCAAGCCCAGAGGCGGCCGCGGCGGCAAAGATTTTGGCAAAGGCCGTGATAGCGGCAAAAAGAGTTTTGGCGGTGGAGCTCGCAAATTCCCCAAGAAGTCCGAAGAACGCGTGATGTTCAATGCTGTTTGCAGCGCTTGCGGCATTAATTGCGGTGTGCCCTTTAAGCCATCGGAGAAGCGTCCGGTTTTGTGCAAAGGCTGTTTTAAGAAGCAGGGCGGCAGCGAAGGTCTGGCCGGAGCTGTCGAAAAGTCCGGCTTTCAATCCAAGTCTTCTTATATCGCTCCAATCGCGGTGGGCAGACAGGATACGGCTTTGTTGGAATCACTGAACGACAAAATGGATGAAATTTTAGAGCTATTACGCCCAGCTATAGTCTGGGAGGATGAACCGCAACAAGAAGAATTGGAAGAAGTTGTTGCCAAACCGGCTAAGGCCAAGCGGACAGCCGCCAGACCTAAGGCCGAATCAAAAAAGAAATAAGCCATTCAATCTATATAAAACAGCTCCGTTATACTCGGAGCTGTTTTGTGTCTTGCGTAGATAATTAAGCCAAGTTATTTTTCGGAAATAATCAGATCAAGAGCATCTTTGGCGTTTTGCTTGGAGATAATCTGTTCCAGATCCTTGATTTGCAAATTTTGCCTGGTAATGACGTTATTGAGGTCTATTAGCTCTTCGATGCGAGCTTTGGCTTCGATCGTCAGCTTGGTTTTGTCCGCTTCGATCTGAGTGATATAGTCGGCTAATTTAACTTGGATTTTTCTTTTGAGGGTGATATCTTCGATGGCTAATAAGATCTGTTTGGTGTCGTCTAGCTGCCGGGCGTTTAGCAGCATTATCTTGAGGCCGATATCAGGGAAGTTGTGAGTGATTTCAAAATTGTTAAAGACTTTTTTTTCTGGCAAAATTTCTTCCAGCAGATGCCTGAGCTCGGGGATGTCCCATTGCCTGCTGCCCAGTTCGTAGATTAGTTTGTTTTCGGTGTCTTCTTTTTTAACTTTGAAATTTTTATAAAAGGATTCATTGGCTCCGGCGACAATCATGTCGGCGTTAAGAATCAAAAATGGTTCACGAGCTGTGTCAGAGAAAGTCCTGATATAATGCAGGGCTACTTGTGAGTCGGATTGCGTATCCATATAATTAAATTTAAAACAAATATTTCAATTAATTATTGTTTTGAATGACAAATATATTATACCGCTATTTAGAAGGGTTGTAAAACGAAGGGTTTGAGTGGGTTTTAGTTTAATTGAAATAGCCATAGTTATTTACTTTTTGGCTAAAATATGCTAAAAATATTTATTAACCTTCTGCGTAATATATATAGATGATTACTAACAAAGATTGTCCGCTCGACATTACCGATGAGGCTCTCATAGAACAGATTAAGACTAATCCGGACTATTTTTTGTGCATCATGAATCGCTATGAAGCTAAATTAAAGCGTTATATTACGCGTTTGGGCAGTTTTAGTCCCGAGGAGGCTGATGATGTTTTGCAGGAGGTGTTTATCAAAATATACAAGAATATCAATGATTTTGATCCTCAGCTCAAGTTTAATTCTTGGGCCTATCGTATCGCCCATAATCATGTAGTTAGTGTTTTTCGGCACAATTCCGCTCGACCGGTGTCCTGGGGCGCGGAACCGGAGGATTTCGCCAATATTAAGGACGAGTTTGATCTGGCTATCAGTATTGACGATGGGCTATTGCGCCAGCAAATAGAAAGAGTTATCGGCGAACTAAAGCCTCAATATCGTGAAGTCCTGTATCTGAAGTTTCTGGAAGAGAAGTCCTATGAAGAATTGTCCGATATTTTGAAAAAACCGATGGGCACCGTTGCTACCTTGATCCACAAGGCTAAAAAGGAATTTAAAAATAAGTGGTCACAAGCTTATGAATAATATTAGCGAAATAGTACAAGCCAAGATTGAGGCTGAACATATTGCTCCGGAACCGAAGTGGCATTTTATGGCGCGGCGGAGTGTTTTTTGGCTGCTAACCATCGGTTCGATTGTGCTTGGTATTGTGTCTACGGCTGTTATCCTGAATATCATCGAGAATAGCGACTGGGACGCCTACAACCGCTTTGAGCTGGTCTTTATGGCCGTGCCTTACCTTTGGTTGGTAATGTTCGCTGCTTTTGTCGTCGCTGCCTACTATAATTTTCGCCATAGCAAGCGAGGTTATCATTATCCTCTGTTTCTGATTGTCGGAGTTACCTTGTTTTGCAGTATTGTCGGTGGATTTTTCTTTTACCGCGCCGGCTGGGGAGAGGATATCCATGAGATATTGATAGTTAGAGTGCCTAGATATGAAAGGGCTTTTGATACCCGCATGATGGCCTGGCAAAACCCGCATATGGGGCTGTTGGCCGGTCGTATTATCGAGGTGCATCCGGCTGATTTCCGTCTGCAGGATTTTGCCGGCCATGATTGGCAAGTTTTGTATGGGCCGCAAACCGTGTTGGCGCCGCAGATGGTGATCATGGCAGGAGAGAGGGTTAAATTGATAGGTATTAACAAGGACGATGATATATTTGAAGCCAGAGAAATACGCCAATGGCAGCCGCGAAAGAAAAACCCCAGACCGGCGTATTATATACCGCAAGACAATGGAAGACATGGTCTGGAAATGGCACCGCCTGAGAGGCCTTAAATTTACTAGGAACCGACTGGAGCGCCTACGGGCGAAACAGAGCGATCCTGAATATGAAAACGAGCCGAAGTCGCTCGTTTTTATTTACTATTGTAAATAGGTGATTTATCATGATTACTAGCTCCTACAAATACAAATCATTACAAATATACAAATCCGCATCTAGACGTCTAGGTGCGGATTTGTATATTTGTAGAAATTTGTATTTGTAGGAGGCGCTAGCTTGTTTTTGTAGGAGGCGCTAGCTTGTTTTTGTAGGAGCCTGGCTTATCGTTCGTCCTCTTTGACAAAGGTCTTGTATAGAGTCGGCACGATGAAGAGGGTAAAGAAGCTGGAGAGCATCAGGCCGAAGATAATAGCTGATCCTAAAGAGCGCCAGGTCTCGTCCGAGAAAGTGACCGGGATGATACCCAGGATAGTGCAGATAGAAGTGATAAAGATGGCCTCAAGCCGTGATTTGCCGGCATCAATGATGGCTTCGTTAAACGGGATGCCTGACTTGATATTCAGATTCATTTTGTCAATTAGAATGATGGCATTCTTAACTACGATACCGAAGAGCGCCAGGATGCCAATCAAGCCCGGGAAGCTGAGCGTGACGCCGGTGACGGCCATGCCATAAAAGACGCCGATTAGGGCTAGTGGTATAGTGACCAAGACGATAATGGCTTTCTTAAAGGAATTGAATTGGACGATTAGAGTTGAAATGATCAAGAGGCCGGCGATTATCATGGCGCGCAATATACTGAGCACTGATTCCTGGTTCTGTTCGTTTTCTCCTCCATAGGTAATCGTATAGCCTGCGGGAAGCTTGTATTCTTTGGCAACTTTGTCCTGGAACGTTTTGAGTACTTCGGCGGGGCGGGTTTTGCCTGCGACCTCGGCTGATAACAAGACAACGCGTTTTTGATCAATGCGGCTGATGGTATCGACGGATGGTTTGAGTTCAACCTTAGCTACATCCTTGATAAAGACCGGCTGTTTACGCAAGTTTAGAATCTGTAGGTTTTGGATGCTTTCCAGCGTGGGCAGCTTGGCCTGGTCAAAACGGGCGACTACTTTTATTTCTTTTCCATCGCGCAGGATAGTGGTGGCGTTGACGCCCGAAATAGCCAGACGCAAAGTTGCTCCTACGTAGGCTGCATTGAGGTTGTAGAGCTCCATCTTGGCCGTGTCGAGCGTAAAGGTGTAATCGGCCGGTGATTGCTTAAGCGAAACAGTCGGATTGACCACGCCGGGAATAGATTGGAGTTTGGGTTCTAAGTCGCTGGCAATTTTGTCCAAAACTTGCAAATCGGTGCCGTAGATATTGGCTTGGAAGGCGGCTCCGGAGGGCGGCCCACCGCGAGGAGCCTCGATGGTGATAGTTGCTTGGTCAATGACTTGCAAGTCTCGACGCATCTGATCGGCTAGTTCATAAGACTTGATTGTTCGCTCTTCCTTCGGCTTCAGTTTGACGATAATCGTCGACAGGTGGCTGGAGCTATTGGATACGGTCATAGCGCTCGATCCGGATTGAGCGCCGATCAAGGTGGAAAAACTGCTAATGTCCTTGTAGTCCAATAATTTGGTTTCGGCCTGCCGAACAATCTTATCTGTCTCTGACAGCTTAAGGCCGGTAGGCGCTTCGATATTGACGTAGACATATTCCAAATCGGAAGAAGGGAAAAATTCACTCTTCACGATGCCGGTGAGCGGCATGGCAATTGCGCCTAAGAATAACAAGGTGGTAATCCAAAGCGTCTTGCGTCGGCTTTGCGCTGTGGCTAGGATGCGTCGTAAATACTTTTCGTAGATGGGCAATAGTTTGTCGAAGTGGATGACACCATGAATTAATTTTGATCCAAAGTTATCGTTGTCGTGCTGGGCTTGGGTTCGGAGCTTCTGTTTAATCAAATCATCATCTTTCCATTCGGCTTTGACCAAGATTTCGTTGGCAATCAGCTGCTGCTTGCCTTTGTTCCGATACCAACGGATAAGCCAAATGATGCCGGCCAGTCCGAGAACGATGCCGCCAATTTTGAAGGGCAGGCTGGCGTAAAGTGCAATTAAGGTTACGACGCCGGCGATGGCTAACAGGTAGCCCAGGAACAAATTACGCGTTAACCTGATTCTTTCGAGCACTGCGGCTAACGGATGGTTGATCATCAAGGCGATAAGCAGCGATGCCAACAGAGTGACCGAAACGGTAATCGGAATTGATTTGATGAACTGGCCGATTATGCCCGAAGCCATCAGTAAAGGCAAGAAGGCCCAGACTGTGGTGAGGGTGGTGGTGGTAAGCACTACTTTGAAATCATTCAAGACTAGCAGCACCGCTTCTTCGGGGGTGAACTTGCCGGACTTTAAATATTGCTTGGTGGCAGAGACGACGACAATGGCGTCATCGACCAGCAAACCCAGGGCTAGAATCAAAGAAAAGATAGATAGGAAATTAAGAGAAATACCAGTCATCTGCATAACGCCAAAGGTGGTAAAGAAGACCAGAGGAATGGCTAATCCTGCCACTAAGGCTTCCTTGAGACCGACTATCAAGAAGAGAATAGTCCCGACTAACAAAATAGTCAGCAAGAAGTCGTGTGATAGTTGCTTAAAGTTATCATTAATAGTCTTGGCGTAATCAGTGATAACGGTATATTTAACGCCAGTCGGAAGTTTGCTGATATAGTTATCCACAGTTGTCTGGGCTGTGGTGACTGTGCTGATAATTGACGAGCCGGTTTTCTTGACAATTTGGATAGTGATAGATTCTTGCGGTTTTTGGCCGTTGCTGGCTAGGCGGGAAATAACGGTTTTTTTGATCGGTTTTTCGGCTACTTTGGCGACATCCTTGACCATAATCAAGGCGCCGTCTTCGCTGTGGCCGATAGCGACGCGGGCGATATCATCGGCCTTATAGAGGCGGGCGTCGCTGCGGATGGGGTAGGTGAATTTAGTGCCTTCAAAGGATCCGGCCGGCATGGCAAGATTGGAGGCTTTGATTGCGGAGTTAGCTTGGTCGGCAGAAATGCCAAACTGGGCAAGTTTGTCCGGGTCATAGGCTACTTCGATTTCGGTTTGGTCGCCGCCGGCAATCTTGACTTCGCGGACGCCCGGGATTTTTTCCAGTTCGTCTTTGATATCATCGGCCCAAGTGTAGAGAGTGAGGCCGTCGTAGGGGCCGCTGAGCGCGATAGTCCAAATGGGCGTATCGTCCATGGATATTTCGCGCACTTGCGGTTCACTGGCGTCTGACGGCAGATCTTTCTTAATGGTATTCACCTGGTCGCGCAACTTGCGCAACGAATCTTCCAAGTCGGCGCTGGCCTCGAATTCTACGGTAATGGTGGAAACTGAATTGAGTGAATTAGAAGAAATCTTTTTGACATTCTTTAACCCGGATAAGCCGGTTTCGATTTTTTTGGTTACTAATTCTTCGATATCGGTCGGCGAGGCTCCGGGATAGCTGGTAATGACTAGAGCGATAGGAATCTTGACCTCCGGGTTGGACTCGCGAGGCAAATTGGCAAAGGCGTAGATACCCCAGCCGGTCAGCAAGATAATAAGCAAGACAACGACGCGGAAATTGGTCACGAAAAAATTGAGCCAGCTTTTGCGCAGTTCAGAATTGAATTCCAGTTTCTCCAGGTATAGATGGTCGGAAGTCTTGTTGATTTCCGGTTGAGTGGATTCCGTTTCTGAATCTACTTTTTTTGGATGATACATTTCATGGAGTAGATTCATATTATTTAACAATTATATCCTGTCCGTCGCTAAGCAGGCGTGATCCGGAAACCACTACTTGGGCATCAGCCGGCAGATCGGTTTTGACTTCGGCAAATTCACCGGAAACGGCGCCCACCTGTACAGGGATTTTTTTGGCCTTACCGTCAACCAGTTGATAGATATAATTTTCGTTTTGGCCGATAGTAATGGCTTCCAGCGGCAGGATAATATTTTTTCCGCCCGATGCCCCATGCTTGATTTCTACGGAAACCGAGACGATGGAGCCTAAGGAAAGATCGCCGGGCTTGGCATCTTCCGGTTTGACTTCGGCTAGATAGCGCTTGGTTAACGGATCGGCCTGAGGGGAGATGGCGCTGATGATGCCATTAAGAGTTTTGTCGCCGCTTTTGATTTGCACCGATTGGCCCGCAGTCAAATAGGCTAGATTTTCTTGGTCTAAATAGAATTGGATTTTGACATTGTCAGTTTGGCTGACCGAAGCCAATACTTGTCCGGCGGTCACTGCATCGCCTTCGGCAATTGATTTCTTGGTGACAAAGCCGGAAATGGGAGAGATGACTTGGCGGTTGTCATAGAGTGACTGCAGATTGATCTGAGCATTTTTATAGCTCATTTCGGCCATGTCTAATTGAGTTTTAGCTCCAACCAGTTGGGTGTTTATCTTGACTTTAATGTTGTCAAAATTGTTGCCAGCGGACTGTGCCATAAAACCAGCTTGGTCCTGTTGGCTGGTATTGCCTGCCTTGAGCGAAGCTAGAGCTTGGGCGGATTGAGCTTCTTGTTTTTTGGCGAGCTCATAGGCCTTGGTTAGGCTGTCGATAAGCGAGTCGTTGTTGAGGCCTAGGTTATCCAGATTTTGTTTGAAGCCGTTTGCTTGCGACAACAGGCCGTTTGCTTGGCTCAAATATCCGGAAGCGGCAGCCTGAAAACCGCTCAGGCTGGCAGGAGATAAGGCGGTAGAAGAAACGGACTTGTCCAAGGTGATCTTGTGGCCTTGCGCCAGTTTTTTGGTTGCCTCAGCAATCTTGATCGCCGCGTCAACTTTGGCGGCTGTATTGCTCGGAGTATTGTTTAAATAAGCGTTGATTAGATTTTTGGTAGAACGGTAATTGTCCTTGGTTATATTTAGGACGGATGAATCCATAGCTCCCAAGACGGATGCGTATGGCACGTTGACTGAATTATTGTCATCATAGCCTCCGGCCGAGTTGATTTGAGATAACAGAGCTCCCGCACTATCGACAATTGCATCGGCGCCAGTATCGATATTGTGATATGTGTCTCCTGTACCTTGAGCCAATTGCTTGCGTTTGTTTTCCAGATTGAGACGAGCGCTCTCAGAGGCGGTTTTGGCGGTTTCGTAGGCTAGTTCGATTGATTTGAGAGCTTCAGCGGTGGTATTGGTCAGATTGCTTTGGCTGGATAATGATTGGTCTTTGGCAATCTCGGCTGCGCGCAAATCTTTGCCGCTAGAGAGGACTAGATTGTCATAATTTTTTTTAGCCAGGTCAAAGTTGGCTTGAGCTTGATTTACGCCGATGACGGCAGACTTGATTTGGGCTGAGTTGAAACCGGCGGTAGCCACATCTGAGAAGTCATCGATGCGCAGCAGTTCTTGGCCGGCCGAAACTTTGTCGCCGACTTTAAAATTGGCGCCTTTGGCATTGCCCGAGGCTTTGGCTACCAGCTTGGCTTCGCTTTCTGAGACGACCGTGCCGGGGTAATCCAGCTGATTAACGGCAGTGTGGCTATTTTTAACCAACTGTGTTTTGACGGCGAGCGGATCCTTGGTTTCTTCTTTTGGCTTCTCGACTGTGCCGCAGCCGGCTAGGGTTAGTCCGGCTAGGAGCATGAGCAGAGTAAATAGCTTTGGCTTATTCATATTTTTTAAATGTTTCTTGTTCGCAGACATATAATAGATTATTTAATTTTTGAAAAAAGGCTTGATGGGCGATTAATTCTTCGGGACTAAAGTGCTGTTCCAATTGTAATTCGGCTTCTTGCATCTTAGCTGTTAATTCCGCTATCTTCTGGGAGCCAGTAACTGTTAGCGATATTATTACTTGGCGGTGGTCATGTTCGCCTTGTTGGCGTGAAATTAATTGTTTTTTCTCCAGAGAATGGAGTATTTGAGTGATGTTGGACTTGGTGCTCCCCAGGCGCAGCAGTAGGGCTGACGGCAGCAGCGGGCCGTGCAGTTCCAATAGCTTGAGCAGCTTGAAGCCGGCGAATGAGATTTGCGCCGGCTTGAAGAGCAAAAAGTTGCCTAAGGCATCAATACGCGCGCTGGCCACCATGATGAGCTGAATATTTTGATTTTCGCTTAATAATAAATTTTTGGGCATAAGAAATTAGTTTAGCCATTAACTAATTATTTGTCAATATTTTCTAGATAGAAAAATGTCTTTATATTAGGGTAATTTTTCCATTTATCTTGACTAAAGAGGCTATTATTGGTAAGTTACACACATATGGAGAAGACAGAACAAAAAATATTGATTACCGGAGGAGCCGGCTATATCGGCAGCCATGCGGTTCGGCTGTTTTTGCGGCAGGGCTATAGCGTGGTGGTGGTTGATAATCTGAGCCATGGCTGGAAAGAAAATATGGATATTCTGTCGGAGCACGGCGATTTGACCTTTGTTAAGCTCGACCTTTTGGATCAGGATGCTTTAGCTGCCTTGTTTGGCAAATATCAGTTCTCGGTAGTCCTGCATTTTGCGGCCTTGTGCAGCGTTAATGAATCAATGCAGAATCCAGGGCTATATTTTGACAATAATGTCAAGGGCACAATGAACTTGTTGCGGGCCATGGATATTGCCGGTTGCAAAAATCTAATCTTTTCGTCTACTTGCGCGGTTTATGGCGAAAGCCTATATCTGCCAATGGACGAAGAACATCCAACCGCTCCAGGCAATCCATACGGTGAATCGAAGCTAATGGCCGAGCAGATGATTAAATGGTACGGCCAACTTCGCGGCATTAATTATACGATTTTAAGATATTTCAATGCTTGCGGTGCGGCTAGCGACGGCATGATTGGAGACTCCAAGAAGCCATCCTTACTATTGTTGCAGAATGCGGTGCGCGGCGCTATGGGCATTGAACCGTTTAGCCTTGTTTGTCAGAAGGTTGATACTCCGGACGGTACGCCAATTCGAGATTATATCGACGTTGAAGATCTGGCCGATGCTCATTACGCCGCATTTAAATATTTAGCGAGCGGTAAAGAAAGCAAATTGTTCAATCTTGGCACAGGCCAAGGTTGGTCTGTCAAAGAGATTATAGGCGCGGTTGAAAAATATTTTAATATTACTCTGGATCATAAGCTAGGCGAAACCAGAGCCGGGGAGTATGCCAATGTCTATGCTGAGGCGGCAACTGCAATCCAGGCTTTGGATTGGCACCCCAAGAAAACGCTCGATGATAGCATTGCCTCGCTGGCTAAATGGTATGGCCAACGACCGGACGGCTATAAATACTAAAACAAGCAAGCTATAATAAAAAATACATCGCGACAATCTCGCGATGTATTTTTTACTACAAGCCGCAATTAAGTTCACTCCAGTATACTAGTATACTGGAGTGAACATTGGCGCGGGATAATTAATCACAAAATATAGTATTACGGAATAACATGTTTTGTTACTAATTGCTGATTTGGTAATACTTAGGCGAGCCGTTGATGCCGTTAGTGGTTGAGGCAAAGACGCCGCTGCCGCCGCCCGGTGTAGGTATGCTGAAGGCAGGCAGAGTGATATTTTCGCCGGAGTTTTCTAGGTTGGCGTAGAGGCAGCATTTGTTGTCGCTGTTGATGGCATAGTAGTAATTAGATTTGTCGCGAGTGCCACTCTTAGGGTCGAAAATCGGGGCGCTTAAGGCGTCTTTGTATTGAGGATTTTTGGCCTTAACATCTGCCAGCAAGTCGGATAGGTCATAGGTTCCGGCGCCGGCATCGGGCGTATAACAGTTTTGGGTAAAAAAGCGGCCGATAGTAAACAAATCTGCTTTGCGCTTGGTATCGCGCGCCGATGTTGTGATACGGTTAAAGACGACAAACAATAGCGAGACGATGATGCCGATAATCAAAACAACGGTTAATAATTCTATAAGCGAGAAGGCTTTGTTTTTTGGCATATTCTTCCGATTAGCAAATATATTTAATTATAGCACTTTTTATAATGTAAATATAATTGATTAGTTTCTCAAATTTGTGCTATAATTATTAATATGATTCGTATTTAATGATGTAAAATCAATAAATAACCTCTATGACCGAAAACATAACGCCCCGTCAAGCAAAAGGAGGCCTGAGTCTTAAGGCGCTTGGTTCCAGCGAAGCTATCATGGTGTTAACCAACGGAGAGTTCTTTGATTGCAACGATGCTACCTATAAATTGTTTGGTTATAAGTCTCGTGAAGAGTTCCTGGGCAAACATCCTTGGGATATCTCGCCGCCTCGCCAGGCCGACGGCACCGATTCCCGCTTGGCGGCCAATTTGCATATTTCCGAAGGCTTCAGGCAAGGAGAACGTACCTTTAATTGGATTCATCGACATGCAGACGGTACGGATTTTCCGGCTTTGGTAACACTAAAAACGGTTGATTTCGAAGGGGAGCCGATGTAGCAGGCCACGGTTATCGATTTAAGTAAAAAGCAATAGCTTGATTCAAAAAAAGACTTTCGATGAAAGTCTTTTTTATTAAAGGAAAAACCGCCGGCTTTAGCCGGCGTGTGCGTTTGATGGCGT
>JBAXSE010000018.1:0-25468 GCA_037130845.1 Candidatus Falkowiibacteriota bacterium
AGCAATTATCTCTCATCTGATACCCCGTCAGCTTGCTGCGGGGTAATTCATTCTTAGTTGTATTATAACCCATGGTAATTTTATCCCTGCGAAGGCAGGGATCTGTAAGACGTAACAAATGTTAATTTTACGATAACGACTAAGTTTAGATATAGCTTAATTTTAGTTGTATTATATCCTATTTTTAATTGTCTAGCCATTGAATAACATAAAGTCTTGACAAGCAGGCCTCCCGAGACTAAAATGGGTCTGTTAGCACTCTTGATACAAGACTGCTAAAAAATAAATTAAATAAAGATAGCGGTTTTCTACAGTTTGTGTGGATAAACTGGGATCAAAAAATTATATGAATTTAAAACCATTGCATGCTAATGTAATCGTTAAGGCCTTGGCCGATGAAACGATTACGAAGTCCGGTATCGTTATCCCTGATACTGTCAGCAAAGAAAAGCCGGAAAAAGGTGAAGTTGTTGCTGTCGGCACCGGAAGAATTTTGGATAATGGCCAGAGCGCTCCGATGAGCGTCAAGGTTGGAGACAAGGTAATGTTCCGCAAGTATTCTCCTGATGAGATTAAGGTTGATGGCGAGACTTATCTGGTTATTAAGGAGCAGGATATTGTGTTGATCATTTCGTAGTTGAGTTTACCTCCGTGAACACGGAGGTCTCCCCACGAGGGCTGACTCGTAATATTCACTAATCGTTCCACAAAACTGAGTCAAAAGAATTTTCTGTATTTCATTCATAATCAATAATTCGATGATTATGCAAAAGATGCATTATTTATATATCCTGACAAATAGTGAAAACGAAGTGCTTTATGTTGGAATAACAAATAATTTAATCCGCAGAATTTGAGAACACAAACACAAAGTGTATGATAGCTTTACGGCCGAATATAATATAGATAAACTAGTCTATTATCAAAACTTGTCAGTGTTCACAATGAATGAGGCACGAGTCAAAGAAATAAGTGCAAAAAAATGGAGTAGAGGGTGGAAAAGAAAATTGATAAATGATTTTAATCCAATGTGGAAAGATCTTTATCCTAATTTGAGGTATTTCTAGAAATTAAAATAAATTCCGAAACATCAGATTTCCGCGCGCGTATTGTCATCGATTCAAATTTGATGATTGATGCTCGTGGGGAGATCTCCGTGTTCACGGAGATGAATACATTTATGTCAAAAATTATAATCTTTGATGAGAAGGCCAGATTGGCCTTAAAGAGAGGCGCCGACCAGCTGGCGGACGCTGTAAAAGTCACTATGGGTCCTAAGGGCCGCAACGTGGTCATCGAACGTTCCTATGGCGCTCCGATCATTACCAAGGATGGTGTGACCGTGGCTAAGGAAGTGGAACTGGAAGACCGTTTTGAGAACATCGGCGCCGAGATTATTAAGGAAGCGGCCAGTAAAACCAATGACGCTGCCGGTGACGGCACCACTACTGCCACGGTTTTGGCCCAGTCTATTATTAGCGAAGGCATGAAGCTGGTCGCAGCCGGTGTCAATCCGATCGAGATCCGCCAGGGGATTGAGAAAAAGGTAGCCGAAGTGGTCAAGAACCTCAAGGCCATGAGCAAGGTTATTTCTACCCGCGAAGAAATCGCCCAGGTGGCCAGCATCTCGGCCAACGACCCGGAAATCGGTGCTATTATCGCTGAGGCCATGGAATCGGTCGGCAACGATGGCGTTATCACTGTCGAAGAAGGCCAGTCCTTCGGCGTAGAAAAGGAAGTGGTTGAAGGCATGCAGTTTGACAAGGGTTACGTCACTCCTTATATGGTGACCAATCCAGAATCGATGAAGGCCGAAATGACTGATCCTTATATTCTGATCACAGACAAGAAAATTTCTTCTATCCATGATATTTTGCCTCTTTTGGAAAAGATTGTGCAGTCCGGCCGCAAGGATGTGGTGGTGATTGCCGATGATATCGACGGTGAGGCCCTCTCGACCTTTATCGTTAATAAATTGCGCGGCACCTTTAATGTCTTGGGCATTAAGGCCCCGGGTTTTGGTGATCGCCGCAAGATGATGTTGGAAGACATTGCCGTCTTAACCGGCGGCCGCGTTATCTCCGAAGAAGTCGGCCTCAAATTGGATGCCGCTGATTTAGCTGATCTTGGACAAGCCCGCAAGGTAATTTGCACTAAGGACAATACGACTATTATTGACGGTAAGGGCGACGAAGCCAAGATTAAGGCTCGCGTCGAACAGCTTAAGCGTGAAAAGGAATTGTCCGAATCGGAGTATGATAAGGAAAAGATTATGGAGCGCTTAGCCAAAATGGCCGGCGGCGTAGCTGTTATCAAAGTCGGCGCCGCCACCGAAACCGAAATGAAAGAAAAGAAAGACCGCATCGAAGATGCTTTGAACGCCACGCGCGCGGCCGTGGAAGAGGGCGTGGTGCCGGGCGGAGGCCTAGCTCTAGCTCTGGCTGGCAATTCCTTTGCCGGCGATGACCAGGGCAGCGTCGGTTCCCGCGTTATCAGCGCCGCCTTGTTGGCCCCTATCAAGCAGATAGCCGCCAATGCTGGCAAAGATGGCTCTCTGGTGCTTTATGCTATTATGAGCGAGCACAAGGCCGGTAAGACTAATCTGGGCTATAACGCCGCCAATGATACTTTTGTCGATATGTTTGAAGCCGGCATTATTGATCCGACCAAGGTGGTGCGTTCTGCCTTGGAGAATGCCGCCTCTGCTGCCATGATGTTCTTGACCACCGAAGCAGTTATTGTCGAAAAGCCGAAAGATAAGGATGAACACGATCATGGCGGAGGTATGGGAGGCATGAATCCCGGGATGATGGGAATGTAGAGTCAATTAACAATTATCAACTTTTAATTATCAATTAGGGATAATGCAATAGCCGCTCTGTCACGGGGCGGCTATTTGTTTTGTGTACACAAATTTGTAACATTGAGTCTTGGCCAGAAAAATGCTAGTATTATGACTGATTCTTTTGGCTGATTTTATGATTAAGATAAAAAAATACGGCTTTACGCTAATAGAAGTCCTGATTGTAATTATCATTATTGGTATTTTGGCTGCGGCTGTTGTATTGGCACTGAATAATAGCAGAGCGAAAGCGCGTGATGTTAGAAGGATTACCGATATCAAGCAGATGCAGACTGCCTTGGAGCTATATTATACCGGGGAACAGGGCTATCCGTCTGCTTGGGCGGTCGGTACTCCATTGATTGGAGAGAAAGGCGGAGAGACTTTTATGGCCAAGATGCCATCTAACCCAAAGCCTTGGGATGAAGGAGTTTGCCTTCATGGTGCCAGCGATTATATTTATACAAGCGAAGATCCCAATACTTATAATATCGGTTATTGTCTGGCTGCCAATGTCAGCGATGTTGGTTCTGGTTTTTGCATTGCCGTGCCTGGCAGCATTGCCAGTTGTTCTTCGTGCGCCGCGAAGACTTGCGCCGCGGAGGGTAAAAACTGCGGTAATATCTCTGATGGTTGCGGCGGAGTTTTGGATTGCGGCGCTTGCGCAGGCGCGACCCCTTATTGTTCCAATGATCAGACAACTTGTTTGGCGGAAAATGATTGTCCGACCGCAGTTTGCGGTGATGGTCGGTCTTTGGTTTGCGGTTCTACCGACTTCACTGCCAACAGCTCTCTCACGTTGGATATTTCTAACGCCGATGCCTATGAAGCGGCTACTACTTACCAAGCGGTTAAGATTGGCAATCAGTGTTGGATGGATAAAAACTTGAATATTGGCTTTAAGGATATTACACACGCAATGGATAGTGCTAATCCCGCCGTGGGTATTACTAGATACTGTTATAATGACAGTTCGGATAATTGCACTAGCGCCGGCGCTTTATATACTTGGCCTATGGCCATGTATTTATTAAGCTCTTATGATAGCTCGTCATTTAACGGTTATACCGGCTCGGGCGCCACAGCCAAGCGTCAGGGGATCTGCCCGGCTGGCTGGCACATACCGAGTGATCGGGAATGGGCTATCTTGGAAGACTATCTGGATGTCAATAATATTCCGCCCATCGGCGATGGCGCAACTTGCGCTTCTGATAATTGGGGTTATAACGCGGACCTTAGCTGTGATTTGACCCCCGACGCATATAATACCGGCGAGATGTATTGCACAAAGAATGGCAACGGTTGCGGCGCCAAAGTCTTGCCTGGCGGCGGGTCAGGCTTAAATATCCCTTTTGCCGGCGCCGCTCAGCATGGTGGAATGTTTCAATTTAGTGGTTTTGGGGATGCTGATTATTTATGGTCTTCGTCTCAAAATGCTAATGCTAACAAGGTTTGGGTTCGCCATATATCTGATGGCAGCTATATTCGCGATCCTCGATACAAAAGCCGCGGTTATTCGCTGCGTTGCCTTAAGGATTAAATGTCCATAATTGTTAAACCTAAGGGGTTGAATATTTTTGCATTCTTTGGCTATTTATTATAAGCTTATTAACGGATAATAAGAACAATACAATATGATTACTAACCCCTCTATTTTTAAGGCTTATGATATCCGTGGCGTCTATGGCACGGATTACGATGAAGATTTGGCCTATCGCCTTGGCCTGGCTTTTGCGATTATGCGCGCTCAAGAATTGGGCCGTCCCGGACCGAAGTTGGTAACGGCACGCGATATGCGCTTATCCAGCCCATCTTTGCAGGCAGCATTGATTAAGGGCATGATAGACGGAGGAGCCCAAGTGGTAAATCTCGACTTGGCTAGTACGCCAACTTTTTATTTCGCGGTGGCTAATTATAATTATGACGGCGGTATCCAAGTTTCGGCCAGCCATAACCCCAAGGATTGGAACGGTTTTAAGCTGGTGCGTGAGAGGGCTTTGCCGGTTGGTGAGGGCACGGGCATGGATGATATTAAAAAAATGGTGATGGGCACGGAGATTGCGCCGGTGGCGGTCAAGGGCAGCGTTATTGTCCAAGAAGGAGTGATAAACGACCAAGTTGCCCATGATTTGGATTTTGTGGATGTGGCTGATTTAAAGACGTTTAAGATTGTGATCGATCCGGCTAATGCCATGGGCAGCCAGTATTTTGATGAGTTGTTTATCCATTTGCCCGGCGAAGTGGAACGTATCAATTGGGAGTTGGACGGAACTTTCCCTGCGCATGAGGCAGACCCCTTTAAGCCGGAGAATATCGCCTTTTTGGAAAAGGCTGTTTTGTTACAAAAAGCGGATTTTGGTATTGCCACCGATGGTGACGCTGATCGTATTTTCTTTGTCGACAACGAAGGGCATGCGGTTGAGCCTGGTATTATCCGCGCTGTATTGGCCAAGATTTTTCTGGAAGAACGCCCAGGCGCCAAGATTGCTTATGATATCCGCCCGGGACGCATTACTCCCGAAACGATCCTTAAGCATGGCGGCAACCCGATTGTAACGCGGGTTGGCCATTCCTTGATTAAGGCGCAGGCTATCCGCGAGGGCGCTTTTTTCGCCGGTGAGTCGAGCGGCCATTTTTTCCTTAATATGCCGGAAGGTTGTTATGAAGTGCCTATGATAGTGGCGCTCAAGATTATGGCCGAGTTGTCCAAGTCCGGATTAACCTTTGCCGAATATATCAAGCCTTACAAAAAATATTTTAATGCCGGAGAGATTAATTCGACTGTGGCCGACCCCAAGGCCAAGATCGCCGAGATTAAAGCTAAGTATGCCGACGGCCAACAGAATGAGATTGACGGCATTACGGTTGAATATCCTGATTTTTGGTTCAATGTGCGCGCTTCGAATACCGAGCCTCTGTTGCGTTTGAATCTGGAGGCAGTCAGCAAAGAAGCGATGGAAGCTAAGCGCGATGAATTGTTGCAGTTAATTAGAAGTTAAAGCAATGATGAATTTTGAAAGACCGCCACAGCCATCAGCGGATAAGGATCAACCGCCTAAGCGTGTTACCGGCAAGTTTAAAAGTCTGCTGACTGGCGCGGCTATGGGGGTGGTGGCTTTGGCTGGACAGGCGGAAGCCAAGGATAAGCCGATAGAGCGCAAGTTAACCGCCAAAGAAGGTATTTCCAAGGAGGTTGTCTTCGAAGTTCCGGAATCGGCTATCCCTGACAATTGGTATGAACAGACTGATAGCTTCCGTTCGGAAGACGGCCTTTTTGAATTTGTGGTCGGCCAGGGTATAAGCCCTGATCAATCGACTGCCATGAAAATGGCCAATATAGACGCAAAAATGAAACAGTTGCCATCTGGCGGACGGGCTGGTACTATGAACTTTAGACAAGTCAAAGAAAAGATGGTTCTCATAGACGGTACGTATCATTATTACAGGCTATTGGCCAAAAAAGTGGATCAGAAAAAATAATTATATATGGACAAGAAAAAACGTTTAATTGAATTGACAGACAGTCTGTTAGTCCACGACGACGACCGTGAATTGTGGGCCGTGTTGGTGGATGTATTGGCAGAAAAAGACGTGGTGGCATTGCTCGCGGTGCTGGGCAGCCATCCGGACAAGATGGCGCAGTTGAATCACAATCTGCAATCCAAGCTTGATACTTTGCTGTCTTGCGACCAAGATGAGTGGCAAAGGATAGTGGACCAGGAGATCGCCTTAGTAAAAAATAGTTAAAAAACAACTATGGAAAATTTCGACAACAAACAGCAGGTTCCGGAGGCGGGATCCACAAATGAGAATCTGGATTTGACCAGGAATAAGATGGTTCAGTTTGAAAAAGATAATCTAACGGTAGCTGCATCCGGAATAGAAAACCCGGAAGCCGCCACCGAGATGAAAGATGCTTTGGAGGCTCTCAGTACCGGCGCCGGCAACAAAAAAGTGCAGGCCAAGTTCGAAGAGATTAAAGGCAGGAAAGAAGAATCATTTAATCAAAAGATGTAGCACTAATTTATACTTGCCCGCCTGCGGTCGGATAGACTCGGCAGGCTAACCTCCCGCGGGGGAGGTATCTGTAGAATAATATCCCGTAGATATAGATTGAACTATACTTACCAATTATCTCTGTTTTAAAAAACTCTCCGATTTATTCGGAGAGTTTTTGTTAATTTGTAACAGGCAGCGGCCAATCTTGCTGATAGGCGTGTTTGAGCCAGCCGAATTTGATGCAAAAGTCTTGCGGTCCGCCGTATTCGCAATAGTGCATGGCTTCTTCGTGTTGGTCTGGTTCGTGGCCGACTTCCAATCCGGTGAACCAGGCGTTGTCTGGCGACAGAATTTCCAGTTTTTCAATTTTGAGATAGAGCAGGAAGCATTCCTTGGGCGTTAGTTGTTGACAGCTAAGTTTTAAAACCTCGGTCATTAGCGGTGAGATAAAGTGGGCCAAGGCCCGTTTTTCCCAGCTTGCAGACGGGTCGATCGCTTTTTCCAATTCTTTGCTGAAAGTTAAGATTTTTTCGGCTAGTACGGTGATTTCTTCTTCAATCATGATAGCACCTTTCAAAATGAACAATATTATTTTGTGCCTAAGCTACGATAAGCGCAGGCATAAAATAACATCAGTTGGAATAGCTGTCAAATCTCTTGAAGTCCTTGGCGAAGTATTGGATATAGACTTGGGCGGCCATAGCCTGGGCTGTTTCTCGATCAAATCCTTTGGTTTCTTCGAGTTCTTGAACCATGTTTTCGATAATTTCTTTTTGAACTAGCGTATAGTCTCGGTGGCTGGTTAGCTGGGAGCTGCCATCCCAAGCGCCGTGATAATATTTGTCAATCAGGTCGGATAACGGTAATTCTGACCAGTCTTGAGTTGGGCTCTCGTCTATATTGTGCAGCTCCTTGGACTCTGGCTTGGACGGCATTGAAACAAAGGCATCTCTAAACATATTTTTAAGCTATGGCGCCGATAACCGTTGACATCCCGGTTAAATAGTGCTTGAATTTAGTAAAGTTTATGTTTTGTTCATTTTATCAATAGTTAGGAGAGGTGTAAATGGCTAAGCCAAAAGTCAAATTGTGTGATATTTTGACGGCTGCTCGTCAAGCTACTGGTTTGTCGTTAGAAAGCATTGTTAAAAAAATTAGATACTCGGCCAGTAATCTAAGCCGTATGGAAAAGGGCGTTACCAGGTCTTTACCAGCCGGCAAGCTGGCTTTGTTTGCGGAGGCGTACCAGGTGGACATCGAAGTGTTACGGCCTTTTGCCCGGACTCGTCCATGTTGCCAGGATGATGATTATAGCAGCCGCAATATTTTGCCGTTGCTTAAGTCGATTGTTGCAAGCGGAATAGACTCTGTCAGCGTATGCGATTTGAAGACTTTGCTAAATGCTCAGCATGCTCTCCGTTTTTCTTTGAGCGCCGCTACTATCAAGGCAATCTTAATGGATTTAAAAGGCTATATTAATTAATATTTAACTCCCTGGCGTAAGGCTGGGGAGTTTTTGTTTGTTTTTTGTTCGTATATATGATATAATTAATTTGCGTCCTTAAGTGGAAAATAATATTAATGATTATCATTAATAATATGGCAAAAATAATAAAGCCAGTGCATCCTGGCGAAATATTAAAGGAAGAATTTTTGGATGCTTATGGCATCAGTCAATATCGCTTGGCTGTGGATATTTCGGTAGCACCTATTCGTGTTAGCGAGATGGTGCGAGGCATTAGGGCGATTAGCACTGATACTGCATTGCGATTAGGAAAATATTTTGGTAATTCGCCTGAGTTTTGGCTTAACCTGCAGCTGCATTATGATTTGGCGTTAGAGACTAAGCTTATGTCTGATGTTTTGCGTCGACAGGTTAAAATATTTAAGACAGCTAATGTTTAGTAAAATTCTCCGGCGTAAAGTCGGAGAATTTTATTTTATTTCTAAGTTGGGGTCAGCCTTCAGCTTGCTCCATATTATGGTTTTGCCGGCGCGCAAACGGAAGAGGGCAGCGGCGCCGATCATGGCTGCATTGTCAGTGGTGTAGGCTTGAGGGGCGATGATGACTCGCGTGCCTGGTAATTTATCGGCTACCCGGCGTTCCAGTTCGGCGCGCAGAACTTTGTTGGCTGAGACGCCGCCCGAGAGCATGACGGTTTTGGCTCCAAACTTTTTGGCCGCCTTGATAGTCTTGCTTACCAAAGTATCGGCAACAGCCGATTGGAATTCAGCCGCATATTCGGCCCGACGCCCTTGCCAATTGGCTTGCCCTGAGTTTATCGAAGAGTCTTTCTGAATCTGGTACAACAATGCAGTTTTCAATCCCGAAAAGCTAAAATCAAAATCACCAGAATTAATCATCGGCCTGGGTAAAACAATCTTGGCGACTTGTCCAGAGCTTGTCGAAGGAGCCACTCTTTCATTGATAATTGATAATTGATAATTGTTAATTGTAGCAGCGCTAGCTGCGATCGCCGGCCCTCCGGGATAGCCCAAGCCAAGGATCTTGGCTGCTTTGTCAAAGGCCTCGCCGGCCGCATCATCGCGGGTATCGCCCAGTATTTTATATTTCAAAGGTTCTTTGATTAGCACCAGCATATTGTGCCCGCCCGAGACTGTCATGACGACAGCTGGCAGCTCCGGCAATTTTTCACCTAGCCAACAGGCTGACATATGGCCTTCAATGTGGTTGACGTCTATTAAGGGTAAGTCCCAGGCCACGGCTAGAGAGCGGGCAGTCTCGACTCCCATCATTAGGCTGGTGATTAATCCTGGACCGGCGGTTACGGCGATAGCGGCTAGCTTCTTGGGAGCCTGCTTGCGAGTAATGCCGGCCGCCAGCAGAGCTTCTTCGATCACCGGCAGGATATTTAAGACATGTTCTCGAGCCGCTATCTCAGGCACTACGCCGCCATATTTCTGATGGATGGCGATCTGGCTGGAGACGATGTTTGACAAAACCACCGGGCGTCCTTTTTGCCAGGCTACGACAGCGGCTGCTGTTTCGTCACAGGATGTCTCAATGGCTAATATCTTCATAAGTATAGCGTGATATTAGCAAAGTATTTTGAAAATAACAAATAATACCTAAAGTAAAGGTTTTTATGGTGTTTTTATGCCAGTCGATTGACAAGAATAATAATTGTTGTAATTTAATAGGTAATTGTTATTTTCCCACTAAAAAAGGATAAAATCATGTTCTTTTGAAACAGTTGACAAAGCAATAAAAATCATTATAATACCAATATAAACAAATGCCCCAAGCATTTTTTGTTAAGCTGTTTTTTTGCTTTTACATTTTAACTTTTGTTTTTAGCTATCCATGGCCCCTTCGTCTAATGGTTAGTCGCCTCCTCGGCGACCCGCCGAAGAGGCGGGGACAGCGGCTTTTTCGCCCTAGCGGGCGACTATATAGTGTAGATAAAAAAGTCGAAGTTAATAATAGAGATTGTTTAGATAGGCCATTAATATGGCCCCTTCGTCTAATGGTTAGGACAGCGGCTTTTCAAGCCGTTAACAGGGGTTCAATTCCCCTAGGGGCTACATAATAAAAAATCCCAGCTTTAGCTGGGATTTTTTATTATTGTGTAACCCTGGGGAATTGAACACTTTCCGAGCGAACTAGGGCGACCTCAGCAGAGGTCGACTGCAGTTTACCTGCCGAGGAGGCAGGTGAGCGACTCCCGACCTTCCAGTGGAAGGTTGGGAGGGAAAGCCGGACGAGGAGTAAGGAGGCGACAGCCGACGAACGACGAGAGATTCCCCTAGTAATAAAATAACATATAGACAGCTTAAGCCGGGATATTTTGTATTTAGAGAAAGCTGCTAATCTTTAATGCAACGCAAGCCAAATCCACTGGTTTTGAATACGCTGGTTCGCCAAGACTGGTTTTTATTTTGGTATAATACGCGAGACCAACCGTAGGTAGCGCTATATTGTGTCGATGCCCAGACGTTTGCTCTGCCACTATTGCCTTGATTATTAAATCCTCCCGAATAAAAACGATATCCTGACATGTTTATGGACAAATTAGAACGTCCGCAATTTGCGTTGTTTGAACCAGCTGCCAAGCCGTCGGAACAACTGGTATTATCGGGTTTTAATTGATCGCAAACTCCGCCTGTTGATGCGGTGCCGCGCCAACCGGCGCCGGAATAACTATTGTTTGGGTCTGAATCTGCGTAATAATTCGGATAATCAGGATAGTTAGTTCCGTTTACGTACGAATCAAGATAATTTTCCAGAATAGAGAACTCATAATCCGATGGCACGTGCCAGCCTTTGGGACATAAGCCTTGCCGATGAGCCGATGCTCCCGAACCGGTAACATAATTAGAGGGAGCGCAATTATGGCTAGTGTCAAAGTTTGTATCGCAAATGCTGGGCAAATACATAGCCTGTGACCAAGTGTAAAGAGCGCCGTCACTTGTGCAATAAGACTCAGTTCCGTTATAGCACCATTTCTTAATTATTGTGTCATCCGTCATGTCGGCTCCGGCCGCAAGAGCAGTCCCTATATTTATATTCTTATCCAGCCAACACTGAGTACCTTCTTTGACGGCGTAATAGGTTGTATTGCCAACAGTGCAAGAGGCTGTCGTGGAGGCAAAGTCAGTTGATCCGCAGGATAAAGTAGAGCAATCGCCGCAAACGCAAGGACTGCATTCCGGCTGTTTATTTGCGCCAGCATTGCCAGGTAAAATCCCTATGTTTCCCGGCAGAGCTGCGGCGTTGCCGGGTAAAGCGCACATGCTTCCTGCTACGGTAGTATTTACTTGGTTGCCCAGGCAATATGATAACAAATAGCCAGTTCCGTTGCCTGTTTGAAGATAACTATATTCATTGCCGGCCGTGCAATTTCCGTCAGTGTCGGGGTGGGGGTTAGCCGGGACCTTTGACATGTATGTCGTGCCTGAAGGGCCGGCCATTGGTTGGTTGACGGTGACAAGAGATGGATAAAGGCCTTCATTTGAAAAATATAAATCTAGAGCCGACATTATCGCTCTGACATCGGTCACACGCTTAACATCTCGCGCTTTGCCGCGCGAGCCATTAAGGCCAATCATTGTTAAGGCGGCCAAAGTGCCAATGATTACAATAACCACCAAAAGCTCAATGAGTGTAAATCCTGTGGCATTTGTTTTATCCACCTTCTGGCTGAATTTTAATTTGAGATTGGTTATAGGATTAAACATGGTAAGTTAATAATAGCAAAGGAAGGACTATCTTGTGTGTAATTTAATATTTATTAATTATAGCACTGATGGGGCGTTGTTGCTATAAGAAAAGTCGTTTTCTTGCGGTAGGCAAGCATAGGTTATATAATTAGATTTGAATAATAGAATAATAATATGGTTAAGCAAGAGATTATTACTAAGATCGGTGATTTGACTGATGACGATATTCCGCCAGTTATGATTAAGGGGCATTTGCTGCAACTTGGTTGGAGTCAGCAGGATATTAATGACTCTTATGAAGCGGCGCATCCGGGTGCTATAAATAAAATTCGTTTTACTAAAGTTGCGGGTGCCTTAAAGATAATTATCGCTCTGATTGTATTGGCTGCTGCTGCCTATTTCGTTTTCTATAAAGGTCCGGCCTCTACTACGGCCTGCACTGCCGAGGCCAAGCTTTGTCCTGATGGTTCGTCGGTGGGGCGCAGCGGTCCGGCTTGCGATTTTGCCCAGTGTCCGACCGTATCGACGCCTGCGGCTACTACCACGCAAATGGCTAATCCGGCTTCGCTTAATTGCACCAAGGTTGGCGGAACGTTGGCTATGCAAAAAAATCCAAGCGGCGGGGAATATGGCTTGTGTTACTTTGAGGATAATCGCGCTTGCGAGGAGTGGGCATTGATGCGAGGGGATTGTCCGCTGGGCGGGGTCAAGACGACCGGCTATGATACCGAGGATCAGAAATATTGCGCTTGGACGGGCGGCCAGACTTTTGCAGTGGCTAATTCCGTTTGCACCTTTAAAGATGGCTCGAAATGTCCGACCTTGGATTTCTATAACGGGACTTGCGCTCCTAAAGGCAAATAATTTTGATAAATTATTATACAAAAAAGACTCCTTAATTAAAGGAGTCTTTTTGATGCCATTGTTTATTTGGTTCCGTAGGCGGTCTTAAAGGCGGCCCAGGCACTTTCCATGGTTGTCTTGTAGTCGGAAAAAGCCTTCATGTAGGCGTCTTTGTGAGCCTTGGCTAACGGTTGGACCAGGGTGGACCAATTGCCCAAAGTCTTCTTGGCGGATTTGAGGGCATCCTTGGCGGCTTTGATGTCGGCATTATAGACGCTCTTGACGGTGGCTGGGTCATTGTTGGCGGCACAGGCAGCCAGAGCCTTGTCGTCTGCCGCTTTTAGCGCGTCTTTAAATGTGGTATTCATGGCGGTGACGGCAGTGACTTGGCTGGCTTTGAGCTGGTCGACGGCAGTTTTGTAGGCCGCATTGGCAGCATCGACGGCTGCTTTGCGTGTGGCTACGGCTTGCTCGCGAGCGGCCTTAAAGGCGGCGACGGCAGCCTTCTGGGCATCGGTGGTTGCCTTGGCAGCCATCTTGTTGTATTGGTTTTCGCGGGCGCTATCCCACTTGGCTCGTGCTTCGGCTAGCTTGGTGTCATTCTCGGCGCGTTGGGCAGTCATCTTGCTGGCTGCGTCGGCAGCCTTGGTTTGCCGCTCAGTTTCGATATCGGCCGTTTTTTGGTCGGCCTTGGTGGTGATGGCGGTCAATCGCGTGCAGAAATTATTGGTGACTCGGGCTTTTGGCGTAGCAGTAGTGGCTTGCGCATTGGCTAGGCCGGCTGTAGCTAGCAGGGCGGCCAATGTGGTAAACAGTAATGTTTTTTTCATAGGCGTTCACATTAATTATTATTTAAGGATAAACTCCTTAATTATTAAAGCAATATAAATGTTTGATAAATATTTTAACACAATTTGAATTTAGAGACAATATTAGCGATTTTTTGATTACTGATTGCATGATTATTGTCCGGTTGTTCACTTTTTGTAATATTTGCTTGATATAATGCCGCTTTTGTTTTTTAACGGTCTTTGCTAAGATAGATGATATGGGAAGACGCAAAATTATTGCCGGAGATCCGGATGAAATAAACGAAATTCAATCAAAAAGGCATGGCTTAAGATCGGCTAAGGGCCGTTTTTGGCAGATTGCCTTGGTGGTGGTAGCCTGCTTTTGCGTGGCTGGTTTTAGCTTGTCCGCTTTTTATTACCAACGTCAGCAAACAGAACTAAACTCGCTACGTGCCGGCCAAAGCTCATTGGAATACAAGAAACAAGAATTGGCTCAGATAGTGGAGGCTGCTTCCAAGCTGGCGGTTCTGCCGGTCGGCTCTCCATTAGGGGTACAATTGTCGAGCCAGGCCATGATTAATAAGTGGCCTCTTTTAACTGAGGCAAAGATCGGAGACTGGATCTTGCAATACCCCCAGGGGGTGTATGTTTATCGGCCAGGCAGCCGCCAACTGGTTGCGACAGGCGACCTGATGAACGGCAACCAGAAGATCGCCGCAGCCACTGTCGCTATCCGCAATGGCGGCGCGTTGCAAGGGGCCGCGTCTGAGATGGCTGATCGCTTGAAGACCTTGGATTATTTGAATATTATTGAAGTCGGCAATGCAGCGACAAGCACTTATAACGGCAATATATTGGTAAACCAAACAGGCAAACCAGCCGACGAGCTGTTAAACTTATTGCAGGCTTCGTCTACCGCCAGCTTGCCTGCCGGGGAAGCTAGCAGTTCTGCTGATTATCTGATTATTATAGGAAATTAATTATGCTTACAGAGCAAATGGAGGAAAGGAGGGCGTTGCGCCGCCATTATTGGCGAGCGCGCTTTGTATTACTGATTATTTTTCTAATGCTGTTGTCTGCTTTGTTCGGTTTATATAATCATTATAAGCCTATACCGCAGGGCCTTAATTTCGCGTCTGTGAATCATATTGTCAATCTGGATGATATGTCTTTTTTGGCTGATACCACTTATCAGTCCGGCAATGACCGCCTTAAGGAGCAAAAGATTTTTAATACGGCCATGGCGCAGATAGCACAGGCGCAGCAGTATATCTTGGTGGATATGTTTTTGTTTAACGATGCCGGCCGGCGCTTGCAGCCGGACCGCCTTATGGGCCGTGAATTGACCGAGTTATTGCTGGCGAAAAAGCAGGCTAATCCGGATATTAAAATAGATTTGTTATTGGATCCAATCAATACTTTTTATAGTTCTGTCCATCCGGATGACATAGAGCGTTTGAAGACAGCTAAAATAAATGTGATCGAAGTCGATCTGGAAAAATTGCGCGATAATAATCCTTTTTATTCCGGGCCGTGGCGATTGTTGTTTTCTTGGCTGGGCACCAAGGGTTTTGGCTGGATTGTACAGCCTTTTGATGGCAAAGGCGAAAAGAGCACCGTCCGCGCTTATTTGGAAATGTTGAATTTTAAGGCGGATCACCGCAAGATTTTTTTGTGCGATGATGGCCAGCGGTTAGTGACGATTATAGGGTCGATGAATGTCCATGGCCTGAGCGCCGATAATTCCAATGCCGCTTGGCTGATCAAGGGTTCTTTTGGAACTGATGTCTACCGGGCTGAGCAGGCTGTGGCTCAGCTGTCGGGCCAATCGTTGTCAATTCTGCCTGATAATTTGCAGACAGACCAAACGCCCGGGAAAAATCATTACGGCCAGGTGCGTCTGTTGACCGAAGGACGGATTAGGGAAGAAATTATCAAGACAATCCAGATGGCGCAGCCTGGCGATACGTTGGATTTCGCTTTGTTCTACTTAAGCGAGCGCGCTTTAATAAAAGAAATTTTGGCGGCTAGCGGCAGGGGAGTCAATATCCGCTTGATACTTGATCCTAACAAGGACGCCTTTGGTTATCAAAAAAGCGGCATTCCGAACCGCGCGGTAGCTGATGAATTGGTAACGCAATCCGGCCGCAAGATTGTTGTGCGATGGTATGACACTCGCGGCGAGCAGTTTCATTCCAAGTTTTTGCTCTGGCATTCTTTGTCGAATAATAGCATAACCATGATTGCCGGTTCGGCCAATTTTACCAAGCGTAATCTTGATAATTTTAACTTGGAGGCGGACGTGGCAATCAAGTTGCCGGATCGCGAGCCGCAGGCCAGTCAGTTGCAGCAATATTATGATCGTCTCTGGAATAATCAGGACGGCGTTTATACTGATGATTATAGCGTCTATAGCGAACAGAATTGGTTGAAATATTGGTGGTATCGCTTTGGAGAGGGCAGCGGACTCAGCTCTTATTAATAATTTTTATATTTGACAATTAGCTGTAATTGGCATAAAGTTTGCACATTGTTCATTAATTACTGAGGTTTAAAATGGTTTGTCAATTAAAAGAAGGGCCCAAGCAAAGGGTGTTAACGGTCGCCAATTTGATTACCTTTCTGGGTATGGCGGGAGCAATCTGGTCGATTTGGCTGTTGTATAATGGCTATCTAGTTGCTAGCATAATCGTATATACGCTATCAGCCTTGACTGATTTTGCTGATGGTTGGGTTGCTCGATATATCGAGGCTAGGCATCCCGGTAGAGGTGTTTCAAAGTTTGGTACCTTTTTGGACCCTGCGCGAGACAAGATGCTGGGCGTGATAATTATCCCGCTGACGATTATCGGCGGTATATCCGTCCTGGTTCCTATTTATTTGATCGCGGGCGAAGTGTTTGTGGTCGGTATTCTGGCTGCTCGTTACGCTGATAGCGGGGGCATGCATGTCCTTAAGGTTAGCAAATTTATTAGTCTGTGCCAAAGTATCGTAATTTTCGTTTGGTTTCTTTTGCTATATTTTGACAAGGCATTGATGTCGCCAGTGTCTATGATTGCGCTTATTATATTGGCTGCTTTGTCTCTTTGGCGGGCATTCTGTTATTGGGCATATTTGCCTAAAAGTTAATTATAAGGCGCTTCACAAACTGAAGCGCTTTTTGCTATAATAAAGGATTGGGAGAAGCTTAATTGATATGGAATTTGAATCATTGATAAAAGGAGCGATTTTTGTAATTTTAGGCTCGGTGGTTGCTTTGCTGGCGATGGCCCAAAGCCCCGAACAGTCGGCCTATGCCGGCGAAGCGGTCAGCCAGGCCTTTAATCTGGAGGCGGCGCAAGTGGCTGCTAGCAGTGTTAATTTGGATGACTTCGTCCTCTATAATAAACGAAGCAAGAATATTGAGGCACAGGATTGGGGGACGAAAAATTTTATCGGGCCGGTAAAAAGCTTATTAAAGGGCGTTACTCTTGGCCAGCAATATGTGATGAACAATTTTGCCATTTATGGCACGCCGTCAACGCGGAAATTGCTGCCCGATCAAAGGTGGCAAAAAGTATTGGAATATTATCGTCATCAGCACAGCTGGCCGATAACGGTTGACGATTGGCAAGCTTTGTTGTCGGGGCATCGGCCAAATAGCTATTAACTAAAGAAAATATATGGATCAGTTTGATTTGTTGATTGTGGGAGCGGGACCGGCCGGTTTGACGGCCGCGATTTATGCCTTGCGTTATAACATGCGCGTCGGCATCATTGCCGGCATACCGGGCGGATTGATGATGGAAGCGCATAAGATTAGCAATTGGCCGGGCGAGAAAGAAATCGCCGGTTATGAGTTGTCGCAAAAGATGAAAGACCATGCCGAGAGCTTTGGCGCCAAATTTATTTATGAATTGGCTGCAGGAATCGCAAAACTGGATAACGGCTGGCAAGTTACCACTTCGACAGGAGCTAAATATCAAGCTCCGACTTTGCTCTATTCGTTAGGCACCGAGCACCGGCATCTTGATATCCCGGCTGAAGCAAAGTTCAAAGGCAAAGGAGTGTCTTACTGCGCCACCTGCGATGCTATGTTTTATAAGGGCAAGAATACCGGCGTGGTTGGCAGCGGTAATTCGGCAATGACCGCCGCATTATATTTGGCTGAGCTGTGCCCTAAGGTATATATTTTTAACCGTTCCAATGCTTGGAAGGGCGAAGTAGCTTGGCAGCTGGAAGTGGACAAGCGGCCGAACATCATCAAAGTAATGGAGACCAATATTGTGGACATGGCAGGGGACGAGCACTTGGCCGGCGTTGTTCTGGACAAAGAATACAACGGATCCAAAGAAGTGGCGCTAGAAGGTTTGTTTGTTGAAATCGGCCTATTGCCTAAGACTGAGATGTTTAAGGCGTTGGGCGGAGAAGTAGATGAATGGAATTATATCAAAGTCGGTCCCGACATGAGCACTAATCTGCCGGGTTTGTTCGCGGCCGGCGATACCACTAACGCCAGTAATCGTTTCCGCCAAATCGTGACCGCCGCTGCTGAAGGATCGATTGCCGCCGATGGCGCCTTTAATTATTTTCAGAAGCATAAATAAATTTTTATCCCGGAGTACTCGTCCGGGATCTGAAATACGTACAATTATAAATATTGAAAAAAGAGTTAGGCCGTTATGGTTTAACTCTTTTTTGCTCTCGAAATAATTATTGAGTGTTATTGATATAACTACTCCTAGCAGATCCCTGCCTCCGCAGGGATAAAAGGATTAATTGTCGACAATCTTCTTGAGCCGTTCTTCCATGAGCGGGATGGCGGCCGAGGCGGCGGTGGCGGCGTTTTCGTCGATATGGAAGACAGCCAGTTTTTTGCTGCCGTTTGGTTCCAGCGGTTTGGTTAGATAGAGTGTGTCGATATTCTTGATGCCATAGACCAGGCAGTCGGCGCTTTGTTCTTGGCCGATAAAGAGACAGAAGACGGCTGTCTCCGGTATGCCGGCTACCAGTTCTTCGATTAGGGCTACGAGGCTGTCTTGGCTTGCGCCGGCTGCTTGCCATTGCTCATGGCTGATAGTAGACCAGAGCAGCTTTTGATCGGCGGCGGTATTCAGCTTGGCTAGTATCAGCCCCCAGAGCTTGAGCAGTTTGAGGCTGCGATCGCGGTAGAGCTTGTTGATAATCAGTTCTCGGTCGGCGCCTTGTTGAATTAGCTGTCCGGCAAGAGCCAGAGTGCCGGGCGTTACAATCGGACTTTTAAAATTTTTGGTTTGAGCAACTAATCCGGTCAGCAGGCAAGTGGCAATCTCGGCTCCGGGTTCGGCGTTGACTTCATGGATCAGCCGGCTGGCGATTTCGCTGACGGCCGCCGCTTTGATATCAACCAGATTAAGCTGGCCGAAATTTTCGTTGGCAAAGTTATTATCCAGATTGATGATCGGCACTTGGAAAAAAAGATTAGGGTGTTGGGTGACAAATTGCCCTAGCGAGTCTTTGTCTGGACAGCCGACTGTAATAATCAGATCATAGGGCCAGCCAGCCTGTTCTATTTGAATTGGCTGCTGCTCCAGCGCGCCTTTGGTCAGTTGGATGATAAAGCGGACTTCTTGTTTGTTCTGCTCCAGCCGCGCCTTGCCCATTTCCGCTTGGCCCAGTTTGACGGTGATGGCGTATTCCGGTTTGATCGTTAAATCATGTTTAATGTCGGCAAAACCGGGCAGGAAACGGAAGATTTGCCCGCGCTGGCTCGGACTGGCCAAGATTTCGACTGCTTGCCCGCGCTGGCCGATTGCCATAGCCAAGGCCAGGGCCGCAGCAACCGAGTCGCCGAACCAATTATAATTGATAATAATGCCGACGCTGTGCGCATCGCCCACCAAAGACCAGAAACTTTTCGCTTCGTCACGCATAAATTTAGTTTATCAATCATTATATACAATCGTTTGGCAGGTGTCTACAGATGATGGCAAGTATCAAAGATCAAATATCAAATATCAAAAATATTGTATCCTTCGGATATTTATTTAATTTTAAAAAATTAGGCTTGTCTTTATCTTGCCCTGGTAAGGAACCCTCATTTTTTATATTTAAAGAGAGGTGCTTTGTAGCACCTCTCGGGTAATAAACTGTCCAATTATTTTTGGGCTGCTGGCGGATTGAATTTCTTCTCTCCGGAGTCCCAATTTCTGAAGCCGCAGAGCTTGAGGCCATAATCGATCCAATCGATATAATACTGGCCCATGCCGGCGTTTTTCAGGGTCAGGCCTGAAGTCCTGATTAGTAGAGCTTTGGAGTGGATTCCTATTGCGTGTAGTTCCTCAGCTATAATATCGTTATTAAGGAACTGGAAGGAGTCTTGTTCGGCTGCTGCTATGTTGATTGGATAGCATGCGTTTTCTGGTATGATTACTCCGTTAGTAACCAGTGGGGTAGGGGTGGTAGCTGTATTGGGTTTTTCCTGTATTTTTTCTGCGGATTTTTTCAGCTTTTTTTCCGCTTTTGTTGGGTGGGTGGAAGGATCGGTTCTGATTGAGAATTTATAGCCATGCAGATTCAAGAATCTTTTTAGCTTACCGATAGTCGCTGGGCCGTAATGTCTGCCTCTAAGGTCGGCGTGTTTGACGAAGGCGGCTAACTCTATAATGTTTTGAATATTGGCTTCGGTTGTTAATCTTTCGATTAGTTTCGAGTCATTCAAACCATGAATAGAAGTGGCACCGGGTGTAATAATGAAGTTGTCTTCACTTTTTCTCCTGGTTCTTTTTTCTTTTGTTTCACTGTCGTTATCGTCTGAAGAGCCGCCCTCGGCATCATGGCGATATCTGTTGTTCTCAGAGTCGTCAGAATCGTCGCCAAACCCCGGTCTTTCTATGTCTATATCATCTTCATCGTCAGATGTATCGTCTGTTGAAGATGATATAATATTGTCAAGAGATTTGTTCATCTCTTTGATAGCGGCATTAGAGAGCTCGACAATGAGCTCTTCACTTGGCTTGCTGGCAGGTGTAGCACTTTTAGCAGCCTCGGTAGGCTTGACTAAATCTTCTCCCCAGATAGTGGCGTCGTCATGGATTTCGCTTAATCTGTCGAAGGCCATGTCGATATATTCGTCAACCAATTCTCTGACCATTTGACGTACGGTCGGGTCATCGATTAATTGTGAAGCTTTATTAGCTTCTAATTTTTCATTAGTGAATTTAATAGCAGTCTCAATCTGCTGTTTTAATTCATTAATTATATCGAACAACGGAGTGAAGTTGAGAGTTGAATCGATGATATTTCTGATGAAATTCTCAAAGAATTGCTCTTTTTTGTCGTTTGACACTACTCTGGTGATTCTCTTGCTTGTCATTTTTCCCCCTAAATTTATACTAAATTGTGAATATACAATGTTAATGAGATTTTAGTATAGCATATAAACACGTAAATGTCAAGGTATAGTTATTTTATAGCCATTTTTAGCCAAAAAAAGCCCTCCGAGGGGTGTCGGAGGGCTTTTTAGCGAAAATGTAATCCGCCAACCGGCGGAGAAAAAGCATGCCCGCCCGTAGCCCTAATAGATATTGGAGCGAAGGAGGGGAAAATGATATGAGTTGGCTCCGCCAACATTTATCAACATCCGCCTCGGGCGGATACCTTAGTTTTTACATTTTAGCTTTAAGTTTTTACTTTACTAGACCCAACTGCTTTCGTCTTTCTTCCATCTTAGACAGGGTAGATTTGCGGATGCGGATGCTCTTGGGGGTGACTTCGACCAGTTCGTCGTCGCCGATGTATTCCAGGGCGGCTTCCAGATTCATGGTCTTGGCGGTATCAATAGCAATCGAGACGCCGTCGCCTTTAGAACGCATATTGGAAAGTTCTTTGGCCTTGCAGATGTTGACAGCCAAGTCTTCCTTGCGGGAGTTCTGGCCGATAACTTGACCCATATAGACTTCGACGCCAGCTGGGAAAAAGAGGGTGCCGCGATCCTGCAGGTTGCGGATAGCATAGGCATTGGTAGAACCGGCTTCGTGAGCGATTAGAGAACCGCGTTCGCGTTCTGGCCAGGCGGCTGTGTCGAGGCGGTAATCCAAAAAGCTGGAGTTGATAATACCCATGCCCTTGGTGTCGGTCAGGAATTCTGTCTGATAGCCGAAGAGGCCGCGGGTCGGGATTTCAAAGCTGATATGCATAATACCGTCGCGGGTGCTCATATTCTTGAGCTGGCCGTGGCGGGCTGATAATTTTTGGATAACGGCGCCGGAGTATTCCTCGGGCACTTCGACGGCCACATCTTCATAAGGCACTAGATCCTTGCCGTTTTCGTGGTGGATGATGACTTGCGGGCGGGTGACCTGGAATTCGTATCCTTCGCGGCGCAAGCGCTCGATTAGGATAGCTAAGTGCAATTCGCCGCGGCCTGAGACTACCCAACCGCCTTCTTCGGCGTCTTCAAACTTTAGCGCCATGTCGTTCTCTAATTCACGAACCAAACGTTCGCGGATTTGGCGGCTGGTACTAAACTGGCCTTCGCGTCCGGTGAAGGGGGAGTCATTGACTAGGAACTTCATCTTGACGGTCGGCTCTTCGATGTGTAAGAGAGGCAAGGCATGCGGGTCTTCAGCGTCAGCAATGGTTTCGCCGATATTGACGTCGGCGATGCCGGAAATACAGGCGATGTCGCCGGCTAGGACTTCCTGGGCGTCAATGCGTTCCAAACCGCGAAAAGTCATGATAGCGGTTGGACGTAAAAAAGCGACTTGGCCGTTGCGGTTGATGTGGGCGACGCGTTCGCCGGCTGTTAGCTTGCCATTAATAACGCGACCAGTAGCCACACGGCCTTTAAAGGCATCGGCGTTGACATTGGTTACCAGGAACTGCAGAGGCTTGTTCGGGTTGCCGTATGGTTCGGGAATGTATTTGACGATAGCATCAAAGATAGGTGAGATGTCGGTCATCTTGGCGATGTCGGCTTCCAGGCCGGCCAGGCCGTTCTTGGCGCTGGCATAGACGATGGGGAAATCGACGATTTCATCAGGGGCGCCCAGATCGACGAACAGATCGAAAGTCTTGTTGACCGCTTCGTCCGGATCGGCGCCGTCTTTGTCAATCTTGTTGACGACGACGATGACGCGATGGTTGGTTTCCAGAGCTTTCTTGAGTACAAAGCGGGTCTGAGGCATCGGGCCTTCTTTGGCGTCAACCAATAGTAAACAGCCGTCAGCCATTTTCAAAACACGCTCTACTTCACCGCCAAAGTCGGCGTGTCCGGGAGTGTCGATGATATTAATCTTGGTGTCTTTCCAGACCACCGAGGCGCTCTTGGAAAAAATGGTAATACCGCGTTCTTTTTCCAAGTCGTTGGAATCCATGATCAGCTCATTGGGAGCGTCTTTCATTTTGGTATTGGATTGTTTGAGTAGGGCATCCACAAGAGTGGTCTTGCCGTGGTCGACGTGGGCGATGATAGCAACATTTCGAATCATATTGTTGAAGTTTAAAATAAGCTGAAGGTTAAATAAAAGAGGCTTGTCCTGAGCCTGTCGAAGGATGGGCGATGATGGCGACGTTTCTGATTGACATAAATTTGTAGTTTAAAATGCAGGCAAAGATACAAAAGACGGTTAGGGTACCGATTATTTTGGCTAATTTTGAAGCATTATAAAAGGGCACGGTCTGTGCCTTATTTTTTGGTTAATTCTAGCGAAATTATATCAGATTAAAGAGCAAAAGTCAAGCCTTGGTGTGAGGCAACAAAAAATCGCTCCAAAGTACATTGGAGCGATTGGTAATCTCTTATTGCGGCAGGTTGTCGCCGTCGCCTAATTCATCGTAATCGATAGTGATTTCTCTGCCTGCGGCGATGTCGCAGACGGCAAAATAATTGTAATCGTCGTCGTGTTCGGCGTTGGGTGTAGTATTGTGGTTAAGGTAATTGCCGATTTGCAGATGTTGCGGGTCGGCCGGAAGCCAGAATCCGGCTTGCGGTTGTTCGACTCGGATGCCAAATTTGCGGTAATATTGCTTCATATCCTCGCTCCAGAGAGCGGTTTCTGTTAAAGGCACAAAAACATTATGATATTCTGCGCCAAAGAGTGGCAATAGTTCGCCTTGTTTGAAGTCTCTGACAGCAAAGACGCCGATACCGTCAATGGGTGAGGGTCTCAGTTCAAAAAGAAAATCGTTGATCGGCCTAATGTAGAATTCCAGACTATAGGAGACTAATGATCCGACAGACCTGATATACATCTCATTGGGCACAATATTAATGACATAGCTATTGATTGCTAAGTAATCCGAGACTTTTTTGACTACATCAGCTAGGGCTACACGATTGAGATTTACAATCTCTCGACAAAGAAGGTTGAGTTGTCGGGGTGCTGACATATTACTTAGAGGGATAGCATACTTCTGTCCTTTGACCGGATTAGGTATAGTGCCGATGGCCATATGTACGATTGCTGTTAGTTCTTTCGCTTTAGTGTCGACTAGCGCCAGATATTCTGGCGTTTGGAACATAAGTTCGGATTCTTCGATATTCATTATCAGGCTCCTGTAAATAGATAAATGTTAAATGACGAATTTATCTCAAGAAAAACATGTTTATGTATTTTTGTCAAGTTATTTAGTTGGATTTCACTTTCTGGGTTTGACAAAAAGGCCAAAAAAGGTAGAATGCTGATAAATGTTCTTTAATTATGGGGGCTTTAAGTGCTAAAAAAAACCACTACCAAGACTTTTGTCCAGTTTCTGTTCTCGGCCGGTAAATCAACCAGGAGTGAAGTTCAAGAAGTGTTTAGCCGTGATTATCTGAATCAACAGGTGCCGGCTGGTGCTTTTGCTTTTTATTATTTTGATGTTGATTATTATGTTATTTTGATTAATAACAAGTTTAGTGACAGTACTACTATCAAGCTAAATCACTCCGCTCTTTATTATGTTGGCGCCAGGGTATATTCGTATTTTGAGCTTAAAAAAATGCCTGAGTATCTTGGTTTGCTGAAAAAAATGCAGTTTTTGGGCATAAAACGAGCAGTCAGGACGCGAGCCGGGGATATGCGCTATTTGCACGATGATGATATTGTTTTGCCTTCAATCTAAATTAAAACCTCTCAGACTTAGGTCGAGAGGTTTTTTAATTTCTGTGCGTAACTGTTCACAATCTGTGGACAAGTCATTAAAAAATATGTTCTGGCAAATTATTTGCCAAAGAATAGCTTAAGACAACCGTCGAGATCGCCGATTAACGGCAATTCCAGGGCTTCTTGGGGCGTTAGCCAACGAGCATCTTTGTGTTCTTGCTTGTTGATTTTAATCTTCGCTTGCCGGTCGATGGTGGTATGGAAAATATGGTAAACGAAGTCGTATTCGGGATAACGGACATAAAGAGTCTTAAAAAACGCAATCTTGGATTGTCGGATAGCTAGACCTGTTTCTTCGAAGGTCTCACGGCAAGCCGTCTTTATTAGCGGCTCTTTGTCATTTTTTTTGCCCCCTGGGATGCCCCAAGTGTCGCCTTGCGGTTTGTCGTCCTGGCGATGCAGTAGGACGAACTGGCCGCAATTGATAATGAAACAGCCGACTACGTCGAACTTTTTGTCGAAATCGTCCGGTTCCTGATAGAATATCATATATACTCCTGCTGTTAATGATCTTTTCTCAAAATAAGTTGTCAATGAATACATTATTTTCTCTTATCCTAGGCTTATTTTGAGAAAATGCAATACTTCTGGGTAAAATTGGCTTAAAGATTATACGTTGAAGCGAAACACCCCTTTTGGCTTAATGCTAGAATGAACTGTACCCCAAAAAGTGGACACGCTAGTGTCCACTTTTTTCTTTTGCTGAA
>JBAXSE010000019.1:0-24942 GCA_037130845.1 Candidatus Falkowiibacteriota bacterium
AGTGATGTCTATTCTTACATCAGAAAATCAAAACTGCCGGTGCGTTAAATTCGTCTTCTGTATTAATATCCCGTATTTAAGTATGTCATCCCCGCCCGCCAAAGGTCGGGTTGACTCCGGCGGGGATCTTGCCAGTGAACTATTGCCAACAATTAGATTCCCGCCTTCGCGGGAATGACACAAGTTTTAATGTTTATAACAAAAAAACACACAAAAAGTATTAATTTTCGTGTATTTTTTAAAATAATTAATATCGATATTTATTTTCTCGCGACTCTGACTGTGTTATTTGCAGATACTTGCTTTGGTCTTTGTGGGGAGATCCCCGGGAGTACCGGGGATAAATTCTCGCTAGGGCTTGATCCGATAAATAGTCCTCGCAAAAGGAATCGATTCGCGCACATGCTGCAATCCGCAGACCCAGGTGACGATGCGTTCCAGGCCGAAGCCGAAGCCGCCATGCGGCACAGAGCCGTATTTGCGCAGTTCTAGATACCAATCATAGTCGGCTGGGTTGAGGCCGAACTCGCGCAGGCGTTTTTCCAGAGTGGCGTAGTCGTCTTCGCGTTGGGATCCGCCGATTATCTCGCCGTAGCCTTCGGGCGCCAACAGGTCGGCGCATTCAGCGCGGCTTGGGTCTTCTGTGTTGCGTTTCATGTAGAAGGCCTTGATGGCTGCCGGATAATTGGTGACGAAAACCGGGTTATCATAGAGCTTGGTGAGAATTGTTTCATCTTCGCCGCCCAGATCTTCGTTTTCGGTGATATCAGAGCCCAATTCTTGCAGTTTGGCTACTGCTTCTTTGTGGGTGATGCGATAAAAGGGTTTGGTGATGTTTTCCAGGACTTTGGTGTCACGCTCCAGGATGGCTAGCTCAGTCTTATTTTGAGTCAATACGGCCGTCACCATGGCTCGAAGCAATTGTTCTTGCGTTTCCAGATTGTCGCTGAGGTTGATAAAGGCCATTTCGGCGTCCATCATCCAGAATTCGGTCAAATGGCGGCGGGTTTTAGATTTCTCGGCGCGGAAGACCGGGCCGAAGTCATAGACGCGGTTATGGGCAAAGATAGCCGCTTCAATATACAACTGACCGGTCTGAGCCAGGTAGGCTTTTTCGTCAAAATATTTGACTTCAAATAATTCGGTAGTATTTTCGCCGGCGGTGGGGGTCAGGATAGGGGAGTCAATCTTTAAAAAGTTGTTGTCGCGCATGAAATCGTAGCAGGCATGGATTATGGTGTCACGGATGCGCAAAATGGCCCATTGGTGTTTGCTGCGCAGCCAAAGATGGCGGTTGTCCATCAAGAAGTCGACGCCATGTTCTTTTTTGGCGATCGGGTATTCTTCGCTGATCTGATAATAAGAGAAATCGGTGACTGCCAATTCGTATTCTTCCAGTTTGGGGTGCTTGTTAACCGTGCCTATTAGGCGGACAGAGGTTTCCATAGTGGCTAGTCCGGCCTTTTCCCATTTTTCGGGGCTGAGGTCGGAGGCGTTGACAATGGCTTGGCAAAAGCCGGAGCCATCGCGGATCTGCCAAAAGGCAATCTTGCCCGATGAGCGCAGATTATAAATCCAGCCATTAAGTTCCACTTGTTGGCCCAAATGTTGGGCAAGGTCCTTGATGTAGACTTTTTGCATAGTTGGTTTATTAATGCCGCAACCGTAGGGGCATGGGTTATTTAACTAGATTATTGTAGCACAAATACGGGATTTGTCTATTGACAGGGCCTAAAAAAAGTAATTAAATAAAGGGAAATAAGACTTTTTCAATTTCGAGAGGTTGAGTTATGGCTAGCGTTCTTTCGCGTATCGGTACTCTGGTAACCAACTATCAAATAATAGCTGCTGACAAGAGCTTTCCTCATCTCATTATTAGGCTAATATTAGCTAATGGCAAGCAAGTTTGTTGTTCTACTGTAAGAAATGATGACAAAGGTATATATACCATGGAATTGGTAAAAAGCACTTCTGTCGGCAGTTTGGATGATATGATGGCTTGTTTGGATGAGTCTAGTAAAACCGTTTCTTTGTGGGTAAGTCCGCAAAAAGCAGACGAACTCAAGGCGATTTTTCGCTGAACAATAGTCAAAGCCCGGTGTATCGGGCTTTCTTTTTTCTTATGGATAAAGCAGTTAAAATATGGCGTTTGTTTCTGTGGGTTGGCTTGGCCGGCTTGTTTTGCGTAATTATTTGGCGCTATACCGTTCCTCTGGGCAAAGTGGTTTATCAATGGCTGCCGGGTGCTTCTCCTGCCTTTATTTCCAAGCTGACACCTGAGGAGCGGGTTTCTGTGGATGACCAGGGCCAGTGGGAGTTATCAGGTTTTCCCGTATATTTCAGCTTGCGCACCACTAGGCCTTATAACCGCTTAAAACTGACCATTAAATATAGAGGATCTGCTTCGCCGTTAGCTGAGGTTGGTTTGATGACTGATGGGTTTTTGAAACGTTATGACTTGGAGCCTTTTTATAATAATTTTTTAGATGGTTTGCTGGCTGGCGGTAAATGGAAGGTGATGGAAGAAAACGGCACGATGCTTTTGCAGCAGACCAAGAAATATGCCAGCTTGAAAGATTTTTGGGCCAAACCGCCCAAGGCGGAAGAGGTGGCTGTTTTTAATTATCAATGGCCGGCGCCGACTAAGCTAAATGATTATAAGCCCGGTCCCGGCTATAGCATGAACTACCCGATTGTTGGGGCGGTGGAGATGATGACGTATATTAAAAATGAAAAATTAAGCCTGCGGATTGAAGCGGTTGATTTGCACAAAAATCAGACTGTTGACGATGCGGTCTTGGAGGTGCGTAACGAAAAAGGACAATTAGTAGCTTCGGAAAAGATGGCTGATACCGGCAGCGGAAAGCAAGGACAGCCGGAATTGCGGCAATTGACATTAACTAAAGTCGGTTTGCCCGAGGGCTTGTATCGCCTGAACTGGCGAGCCAGCGACGAAATTCAGATCAGCCGGCTGGTTACAGCGCAAAGCAAGTTTACTTTTGTCAGCCGGATGAAGCTAGCGCTTTTTAACCAACCTATTAAATTGGTATTGGCGGGGCCTAATCTGCAGGCCGCCACTATCGAGCCTGCCGGCTTGCAGGATATCAAGGCAGCCAGCACGACTTTGTCGGTTAATGAAAGTTATCATAACTTTACTTGGATCTTGCCTTGCAAGGCGGCTGCTTGTCCTTTGGTTTTGGCTAAAGGCGGTTTGTCATTGGCAACCAACGGTTATTTGGCGCCCGAGGCTAAAGCTTTGGTTTTTCCGGCTGTCAGCAAGATTGACGCATTTTTTAAATTGGATCCTAAGATCAAATATATAGTGGCTAATTATCGCCAGCCGATAGTACAAGGCGATTGGCATATAGCGACAGTTGATTTTGACCTGGCAAAAGCCTACCGCGAGAATGGACGCTACGGCTTATTGTTGAATCTACCCGAAATGCCCGAAAGCGCGCGCCTGGTTATCGGTGAAATCAGGGCAGAAGCGAGCGGCCAAAGCGTCTGGCAAAGTATTTTAAATCTATGGGGCAAAAAATAAACAATATTATTGTAAGGCTTAATCACGAACTGCAGCCGGTGCTAGCCGTCGGACTGTTGGTTTTTTGTTTATTGGAAATGGCAGCCCCTAACTCCGTGACCTCGGTGCTAAATCTAACAGGCTGGTTTATCGCCTGGCTGATTAGTGCTATAATTGAATTGTTGGCTCGCAGCAGGCAGAGCCGGGTTTAATTTAACAAACGAGTGTAAATCATATGGAATGTATTTTTTGCAAGATTGTGGCCGGAGAATTGCCGGCGCATAAGATTTATGAAGATGATTATGTCTTGGCGTTTTTGGATATCGCGCCGGTTAACCCGGGCCACGTCTTGGTGATTACCAAGCGTTGCGTCAAGAATATGGAAGAAATTGATGACGTGCAGCTGAGCTACGTCATGCATGTAGTCAGAAAGATCGGCATTACACTAAAGAAAACCTTAGCGGTGCAAGGCTATAATGTTATTATTAATAACGGCGCGGTAGCCGGACAATTAATAGAACATTTTCATTGCCATGTTATTCCGCGCCAAGCGGGCGATGGCCTGATGAATTGGCCGCAAAAAACTTATCCTGATGATGAGGCCAAAAAAATGGCAGCGCGCTTGGCTGCCGATTTAAAATAGCTATAGTATTTATAGAGTCTCTTGTTACGGGATAAAGCAGTTTTATTATGTCAAAAATCCTCTATGGAGTCGCGGGCGAGGGATTGGGCCATGCGGCGCGATCTAAAGTTATTATTGAATATTTGCAATCGTCCGGCCATACCGTCAAGGTTGTTTCTCATGATCGCGGATATAGCTGGCTTAAGCGGCACTTTGCAGTCGAAGAAATATTCGGCCTTAGTTTTACCTATTCAGATAATGAGGTAAAATATATCGAAACTTTTTTCAAGAATTTTCTCAAGACGCCTCAGGCTGTGCGTTCAATTGATCGCGTGACCGACATTGTCAACGAGTTCAAGCCCGATTGGATTATCAGCGACTATGAGCCGATTTCGGCCCTAGTCGGAAATATAAAAAGGATCCCGGTTATTTCTATTAATAACCAGCATATTCTGACCAGGACTAGGATCCATTTCCCTTTGAAGTATGCCCGCGAAGCTATTGTGGCGATGCTGGTTACTCGGATGATGATCTTTAAGGCCAAGGAATATATTATTACCAGCTTTTTCCCGGCAAAGATTATTGAGCGCCGTACCGTCTTGGTCCCGCCTATTATTCGCAAGGAAGTCTTGGCAATGAAGCCGACAACCGGTGATTACATCTTGGTTTATTTGACTAGCAACGCCGAACATCTGACGACTATTTTGAAGCAAATCAAGCAAAAGTTTATCGTCTATGGCCTGGATAAAAAGGGCAAAGAAGGCAACCTAAAATTCTACCCTTTTAGTGAAGAAGAGTTTTTGCGTCATTTCGCCGGGGCTAAAGCCGTGGTGGCTAATGCCGGGCTTAGTTTGATTTCCGAGGCTCTGTATATGGGCAAGCCATATTTGGCGATTCCTGCCAGCAAGCAGTTTGAACAAGTGCTAAATGCTTATTATTTAGACAAACTGGGTTATGGCGCGATGCTTGAAGAGTTAACGATTGAGGGCTTGGCGGTTTTTTTGGATCATTTGGCGGATTATCGCCAACAGCTGGAGCAATATCCTCGACAGGACAACAGCTACCTTTTTGCTCGATTGGACAGGCTATTGCAGAAAAAGAAAGTTTGATTTGCGTTCCGGCTTAAATATTGCTAAAATAAGCTTGTATGATAAACGACAAAAATATCTTATTCGGTCTGACTACTACCGGCAAATCAAATTGGCGGGATAAGACCGAAGAGATTAAAGAATTAAACATAAAAGAACTTGCGCTTCTGCCTTCTATGCTGTCCATAGAACAGCGCAAAGAGCTTTATTCGTTATTAGAGGCTACTGGCTTGCAGTCTATCCCTTATTGCAGCCTGCGCGAAGATTTTATCGAAGACGAAGTGGCTTATCTGATTGATCGTTATAAGACCAAATATTTTAGCGTTAAAGCTGACGCCAAGGGATTGGCTTTGCAAAACTCATTTGCCAAGTATGCTACCATGATCAGCGTGGAGAATCCTCTCGTGTTTCGCGCGGACACCATCTTTGACAAGGCGGTTTTGGCTCAGCATCAGGTAATCGGCATTTGTCTGGATTTGGCGCGATATCAAGCCATCAAGGATACTGACAAGAAAATATTCAAAAAATTAGAATTAACTTTGTCCGGCTTGCCGGTTAAGGTGAATCGCGTCAGTCCCTGCCGTACCACAATGATGGAAAAATTATTCAAGAAGCCGTTTGACGGCCATCATGCCGAAAGTTTGCATGATTTCGCTTATCTAAAAAGCATCCCTAACAATTATTTCAGTTCTTGCCTGGTATTGGACTTGGAAAATTCTTTTGTAGAACAGCAAGAGATTGCCAAATATATCGAGATGATTATCAAGAATAAATAATATAATTGCCATAATCAAGAGAGCTGAATTAAGCTCTTTTTTGTTTGATGCTTTAGTGGAAATTTTTTGTTAGAAGTTGTATGATAATGAAGTTAAATACTTTGTGTAAATGCGCCTTTTGAATGGCACATGGTAAAATACGACGAAATATACCATCCAAGCCTTATGAAAAAAATTAAATTAGCTATAGGTTTTATTTGTTACGGCGAGCTGACCGCCAAATATTTATCGCAATTCGTGCCCAGCTTATTTGCGGCAATCAAGGAGTCTGGGGCGGAAGTTCAGATTATGGCTTGGGATAATCTGCCTAAAGCCGAAGAAAATTTTGAATTTTTGGACAAGTATTATCCACAGATCGAAGTTATTAAAAGCGGTGTCAATCTTGGTTTTGGCAAATCATTCAATCGCCTGATCGCGCAGGCCCATGCTTGGGAAGCTGATTATTTTTTGGTTGTTAATCCTGATGTTTTCTTGGGCAAACATAGTCTGGCTAAAATGCTGGCCAGCCTGGAATTGGACGAACATTTGGGATCGGTGGCGCCCAAAGTATATTGTTGGGATTTTGATCATGGCCAAGGCACCAAGATTATTGATACTTGCGGCATCGTCAAGGCTCCGGGCATGCGTTTTCATGATTTGGGTCAAGGCCAGCCGGATCGCTTGCAGTTTGACAGCTCGTTGATTGTCGGGCCTTCCGGTTGCTGCGCCCTATATCGCATGAAGGCGCTGGAAAGTGTCAGACAGGGCAACGAATATTTTGACGAACTGATGTTTATGTATAAGGAAGATTGCGATCTGGCGGTACGGCTGCGTCTGGCCGGCTGGGGATCAGAATTGGCGCCTGAGGCGCATGTTTGGCACGATCGAACAGTAGCGGGGAAATCCGGCAGTTTGTTCGGCTTGTGGTCTGCCTGGAAGGATAAAAATCGGGCGGCGCAAAAATGGGCCTTTCGCAATCAGTTTATCATTTATTATAAATATTGGCGCTGGGAAAATTGGACCGGACTTTTGATGACTTTTGTCCACATGTCTATGCGACTGGTTTATGCTCGTCTTTTTGATCGAGAATTATGGCAGGAGATTAAAGAATTTTGGCGCTTGCGGCAGCGCATACACCGTCCGCATTATAAATAGCCTATGGACTTAAGCGTGATTATTGTTTCGTGGAACACGCGGGACAAATTGGCAGCTAACCTCGCCTCTCTTTATTCAAGTCAGGGTGATTTTAGCTTTGAAGTTTTTGTAGTCGATAATGGTTCGGCTGACGGTTCCGCCGAAATGGTGAAACGGCAATTTGCGCAGGTCAAATTGATTGCCAACAAGAAAAATCTGGGTTTTGCCAAGGCGAATAATCTGGCTCTCAAGAAAGCGAAAGGTGAATGGCTGCTATTGTTAAACCCGGACATGAAGTTAAAGCCCGATACTTTGTCTAATTTTTTAAACTGGGTCAAAAAAAATAAACCGGCGATTGCCGGCTGTAAATTGGTTGATAGCCAAGGACGATTGGTCCGCCATGTACGCCGTTTTCCGACGCTGTTTGACCAGGCGATAATCGCCATGAAGCTGGCGCATTTAATGCCGTCTTTGCTGGGCCGGTACTTGTATACAGATTTTGATTATAGCAAAGCGGCCCAAGTGGACTCAATCCGCGGCTCTTTTTTTGCCATCAGTAGATCAACCTACAAGAAATTAGGCGGGTTGGATGAGCGATATTTTATCTGGTTTGAGGAAGTTGATTATTGCCGGCAGGCCCGCGAGGCTGGATTGGCGGTGTGGTATACGCCGGCCGCCGAGGCAGTCGACTTGATCGGCCAAGGCTTCAAACAAGTCGGCCATTCGGTTAAGCAGCGTTATATGAAGCAGTCAATGATTAAATATTTTGCTAAGTGGCAAGGCGGCAAAGCGGCTTGGGCCATAAGGCTGGCTTGGCTGTTCGGTTCGGCGGTCAATTTGATCGGCAAGCCCTTAGGATTAAAATCCAGGACCAATACATAAAAGACCCCCGGGGGGTCTTTTATAAAATATTTTTATTACTTCATTTCTTGTGTCATTCCCGCCGGAGTCTACCCGCTCTTTGGCGGATGGGAATGACATGCTTGAAAAATTTTCAATGATATTCTAGATCGGTTTTTAAAACATTTTAGTCGTTTTCGGCTGTCTAAAAGGGGAGAAGCTGAGGCGATGGATTGGGCAAGGGCCGTATTGCTTGATTAACCTCAGATGTTCTTGGGTGGCGTAGCCTTTGTGCTCGTTAAATTTATATTCAGGCCATTTGTCGTGCATCTCTTGCATAATGCGATCGCGGGTTACTTTGGCCAGGATAGAGGCGGCGGCAATAGCAAAAACTTGATGGTCCCCATCGATAATGGCCGTTTGCTTGAACTTACAATCCGGTATTTCTTTGTTGCCGTCGATTAATAAATGGTCTATATTCTGGCCGGTATTTTCGGCGGCTTGCCGCATAGCAAGCAAGGAAGCCGCCAGAATGTTGATTCGATCGATTGTCAGATGGTCGATGATGGCGACGCCGAAGTGGCTTATTTTTTCTTGGAGCAGCTGGAAAAGCTCGGCCCGTTCTACCGGTCCGATCAGCTTGCTGTCACGCACTTTTTTGAGTGCGGCGCTAATCTTGAAATCTGGCCCCAAGACGACGCAAGCAGCCACCACCGGTCCGGCCAAAGGACCGCGGCCGGCTTCATCGGCGCCGGCTACCAAACGAGCCCCTTGGCGCCAAAGCGATTTTTCCCAAGCTAAATCAAGCATATTTAACAGTTATTTATGTATCCGCGTAAGTTTAAGATAGTGTTTCTTTGGTAAATAGTCAACAGTTGACTAATATGTTTAGATAAAATAAGCTATAATGTCCATAGGCTAAAAAGTTGTTTTTGGCTATTATAATATTTTTTATGCGCACTGCTGTCATAGTCAGTCCAAATTGGAAGGATTACGCCTCCAAATATCTTGAGGCTTGTTTGAGCAGCTTGCGTGAGCAGAAGGAGGTTGATCAATTTAAGATATTTTTGGTGGATAACGGTTCTAGCGCCCAGTCGCGACAATTGTTGCAGGAGACTGCCGAGCGTATTTTGGGCCAATCAATCCCTTTTGAGCTGTTGTCTAGCCCTGATAACTTGGGCTTTGCCGGCGGTAACAATCTGGCTTTGCGCCAAGCCGCCAATCAAGGTTATTTGTATGCGGCATTATTTAATATGGACGGACGCTTGGATCCTTTGGCGTTGCATTATTTAGAGAAAAGCTTGGATCAAGATGGCGCCTTGGGCGCGGTGCAAGCGCGTATAATGCTTTGGCCTGACAAGCATTTGGTAAACAGTTTGGGCAATGTCACTCATTTCTTGGGCTTTGGCTATTGCTTGGGTTATCGCCAATCGTATGAACAAGCCAGCGAGCTTGGCGCCATTGCGTATGCTAGCGGCGCGGCGGTAATGCTTAGGCTGTCTGCATTAGCGCGAGTCGGCTTGTTTGATGAAGAATTTTGGATGTACAACGAGGATCAGGATCTTAGCTGGCGCCTCTGGTTGTCTGGCTTTAGTATAAAAGTCGAGCCGCGTTCGGTTTTCTATCATGAATATGAGTTTAGCCGTTCGGTTAGCAAATATTATTGGATGGATCGCAATCGTTTGCTGGTTATATTTAAAAACTATCATTGGGCAACTTTGTTGATAATTATGCCTGCCTTATTGGGAGTAGAATTGATGACGCCTTTGATTGCCTGGCGCGGCGGTTGGCTCAAACAGAAAATAAAGGTTTGGGGATATTTTTTGCGCCCCGGTACTTGGCGTTATTTGGCCTTGGCGCGACGTCAGAGCCAAGCCTTGCGACGAGTTTCTGACAGTAGTATAGTAAAGATGTTTAGCCCGATAATTGATTATCAAGAAGTCAGCGGCTTGGCCACTAGGATGGGCAATAGATTCTTGACTGTCTATTGGCAAATAGTGCGCAAATTGATTTTTTGGTAAACTAATATTAAATTACGATTTTTGTATGGATTTAAGCATTATTATCGTCAATTATAAAAGCAAAGGCCTGACTTTGAGCTGCCTCAAGTCAATTAGTGAGGCTGATTGGCATGGTTTGAGCCACGAAATTATTGTTGTAGATAATAATTCCGGTGATAATACGGTTGAGATTGTCCGCTGGCAGTATCCGGAGGTTAAGCTAATCGCCACGAAGCGCAATCTGGGCATGGGCGGAGGGAATAATTTGGGCTTCCGCCAAGCCAAGGGCCGTTATTTGGTTGTGATGAATCCTGATACTTTGATGTTTAAGGACACTTTTCAAAAACTGTTCAAGCTGATGCAGGATAATCCGCGTATCGGCGTTGTCGGTCCGAAACAGTATAATCCCGATCACACAATCCAAGATTCTTGTTATCGTTGGCATGGGCTGCTGACGCCTTTGTACCGCCGTACCAGCCTGGGTAAGAGCGCTCTTGGACGTAAGGACTTATCCAGATTTTTAATGTCCGATTTTGATAAGTCTGATTATTGCGAGGTTGATTGGTTGCTCGGATCTTTCTTGTTTATCCGCACCGAAGCCTTGGCCGAAGTCGGCGGTTTCGATGAGCGGTTTTTCCTCTATTTCGAAGATACTGACATTTGCCGCCGTTTTCATAAAAAAGGCTGGAAAGTTGTCTTTTATCCCGAGGCGGAAATTATCCATAATCACAATCGAGCCAGTGCCGGCACTCCTTGGTATAAGTTTTTCACTTCCGGCTCGACGCGAACTCATATCTGGTCGTGGTTTAAATATCTTATCAAATACAAAGCAAAATAATTAAGCTCTTAACAGAGCGATAACCCTATGGCAACCAGCAAACACAAAACCCAGCTGGCAGTTACAAAAGCTATTTTTCCGGTTGCCGGTTTCGGTACCCGTTTTTTGCCGGCGACCAAGGCCCAGCCGAAAGAAATGCTGCCGGTGGTAGACAAGCCGGCTATCCAATATTTGGCCGAAGATGCGGTAGCGGCCGGTATCACAGAAATAATCTTTGTGACTGGCCGAGGCAAGCGTGCGATCGAAGATCATTTTGATTATTCTTTCGAGCTGGATCAAAACCTGGTTGAGAAAAATAAGATGAACCTGGTCAAGGAGGTGCGCCGTATTTCCACCTTGGCGAACTTTAGTTATGTCCGCCAGCCGATGCCGTTGGGCGATGGACACGCTATTAACTGCGCCGCTCATCTGGTGTGGAACGAGCCGGTCTTGGTCTTGTTCGGCGATACTTTGTATGACTCCGAAATATCGCCTGCCAAGCAAGTGATAGACGCTTATTGCAAATGCGGAACTTCGGTTGTCGGACTGTCGCGGGTGCATCCGCAAAACGTCCACCAGTTCGGTGTTATAGACGGGCAGGAGCAGCAAGATGGATTATGGAATATCAGCCGCTTTGTAGAAAAGCCGGAGGTCGGACAAGCTCCTAGCAACCTGGCAGCTGTCGGAGCCTACGTTATTACTCCTGAGGTTTTTGCCGTTTTAGCTTCTATGAAGAAGAGTGATTCCGGTGAAATACGTTTGGCCGATGCTTTTGCCGCGTTACTGGGGCAGGGAGGCAACATCCATGGCCAAGAATTAAAAGGCGAATGGCTGGATACCGGCAGTAAGATCGGCTGGATGAAGGCAAATATTAAATTGGGCCTAAAGAATAAGGAGATCGGTGAAGAGTTGGCAGAGTTTATCAAGAGCATTTAATAATTTCCGTTGAGATAAAAAATCCACTCCGAAGCGCTTCGGAGTGGATTTTTAAATATTGTTTTTATTCTAAGCTTAGCGAGTATAGCCCGGCTGTTTGCCCGACTTTGGCAAAGAAAAAGATAGTCGATCCGTCGGCGTTAAGCTGAGGCTGAGTGAGAGGGATGTTGTCCAGCAAGTTAGTGTGTTGGCGTCCATTGCGATCATCCAGCTCCAAGGCGCCGAGTGAATTATCGGTGGCAAAAATCAAGTAGTTGTCGTCTTTGTACCAAAAGGCGGCGCGGATCGGCGTTCCTAGGCGGGTCAAAAGCGTTTCTTTGTTGTCGCTTCTTTGCCAGAGGCGCAGATCGCTTTGGCCGGCCAGCAAGAGCCGGTTATTCTGATCCCATTGGTTGAAGTAGGCATTATCCAGGCGCTTTAGCTCGTACTGGTTGTTAAATGGGTATTTGATATCCAGCAGATAAAGAGCATGATTTTTTTGGTCATACAAGTTGAGCCAACGGTTGTGGATGTTGGTAAAACGGTAGTCGGATAGATTGTTCAGATCAATCGTGCCGATAAATTGAGAATCGCTTAACTTGTAAATAGCGACAAAGGAGTGGAAGTCTTTTTGGTTTTGTTTGATTGCGTAAAGATAGCCGTCTTTGGCCAGGAAATCGATAAAAGGATTGTTTTTCTCCGGCTTGAGCAGTATTTTTTTTGTGTTAGCCAGGATGTCAAATTCATAAAGCGAGCCGTTGTCCAAGAAATAAATGCGTTGGCTGGAATCAGCGCCAAAGACAAAGCGTTCGGCTGAGCTGTTGGCGAGTTGGCGCAAATCGGCAGTCTTGCCAGACGCCAAATTGATTAAGCTGTGATTGGCAATCAGGCTTTGGCTGTCATTGGACCAAGACAAGTCTGCTTGGTCGCTGGACGCCGGCAGGTCAAAAGAAGCCGTCTGAGAACCGTCCGCGAGATTTGTTATAATAACTTGATTGTCTGTTAGAATCGTCCAATATTTTTTGTCCGGACTTACGGCGGTAGTTAGCAGGCGAGTGATGTCCAGCGACCAGACTAATTGCGGCAAAGTTTCTTTGAAGAGGCGCACATTTTCCAGATAGGTGGTTTCGCTGGCGTTTAAAGTTAATTTTTTTTGCCAAGGATGATATCCATTTAGAGTTAATTTGACTTCATAATCTCCCGGCAAGATGCCGGCAATCTTAATCGGCGTAGTGACCGGGGCGTTTTTGCCGGTTAGCTGGTTTAGGAATTTTTTTTGCACTTCTCCGTTTAATGATACTTGAGCGGCGCTAGGCGTGCTTTCGATATCAAAAATACCGGTTTTTTGCAATTTAAAACCGTAGGGACTGAGGGAATAGCCAAAGGCATAGGTGAGGATAACCGCGGATAAGGCGATAAAGGCTACCGTGAAAATAATAAACAAGATGTTGCGTATTCTTTTGGTCATATTTCAAAATAAAAAATAAAATATCAAAAATTTAAGATGTAGAAGAGTTTTTGATTTTTGATTTTTGATATTTAATCTATCCTCTCGATATCGGCGCCGATGGAGCGCAGGCGTTCGTCGATGTTTTCGTAGCCGCGGTCTATTTGGTAGATATTGTCGATTTCGGTGTGTCCCTGCGCGATTAGGCCGGCGATAATCATCGAGATGCCGGCGCGCAAGTCGGGTGAAGTGAGATGTCGGCCGTGCAGGATTGTCGGTCCGTTGATAACGGCGCGGTGAGGATCGCACATAATGATGTCAGCTCCCATTTGGGTCAGCATGTCGGTAAAAAGCAAGCGGCGATCGTAGATGGTTTCGTGGATTAGGCTCATGCCTTCGGCTTGGGTCATTAGCACTGTGTAAGGCGATTGCAGGTCAGTAGGGAAGCCGGGATATTCGTGAGTCTTGACGCTTTCGGCTTTGAGCTTATCAGCTGGCAGGATTGTCAGGCTGTCGGCCGTGGTTTCATACGGTACGCCGATGCGGCGGAATAGGGCTAGCAACGAGCCAAGATGGTCCGGACGGCAATCGGTGATGATTAATTTGGCTTTGGCGGCGGCAGCCAAGATGGCAAAGGTGCCGGCCTCAATGCGGTCGGGAATTACCTGGAAGGTTCCGGCGCCAATATGTTCTACGCCTTGGATAGTAATGGTGGGGGAGCCGGCGCCGCTAATGCGTGCGCCGACAGTGTTTAGATAGTCGGCTAAGGCTACGATTTCCGGTTCCATAGCGCAATTGCGCAAGATGGTTTGGCCATCAGCCAGTATGGCAGTCATTAATAGGGCCTCGGTGCCGGTGACGCTGACTTTGGGAAAGAAATAGTCGGTACCATGCAAGCGGGCTGAGCTTAATTTGTAAAACTTATCTTCGATAGCCAGCTTGGCTCCCATGGCTTCGAAACCTTCTAGAAAAATATCAATCGGCCGAGTGCCGGCGCCAATGACGCAGCCGCCGGGGTGGGGGAACTTGGCTTCGCCGAAGCGGGCCAAGAGAGGGCCGACAAACATAATGGAGGCGCGCAGCTTGTTGGACAGAGCTGAATTTAACTCCGTTTTGATTTGGCTAGCCGGGTGGATGACGCATTCGTGGGTGGATCTTTCGACGCGGCAACCTAGGTCTTGGATTAGTTCCAGTGAACGATCGATATCCTCAATGGCCGGCAGATTGGTGATAGTAATCGGCTCGGCGGATAATAGGGTGGCTGGAATGATTTTGAGGCCGGCATTTTTGGCTCCCTTGACGCTGATAGTGCCGGATAGGGGTCGCCCGCCGGTAATGAGATATTTGGACATAATTTGATTTATTAAGGTTTAATATAGCTTAAAATACATTATTTTTCAACCTTTAGGCTAAAATACAAGCAATATGATTAAAAGTGTTTTTTGGACTGGTGTTTTTGCGGTATAAACGGAAATTTGGTATAATAAAAAAGGCCAAAGCCGTCATTTTTATTTATGTCAAAAAAATCAGTCGCCAGCTTTAAAGCTTCTAAGGTTAAAAAGGAATTTTTTTTGAAAACAAGCGAAGAAGTTTTGAAGTTGCTCAAAACCACCGAAAAAGGCTTGAACTTGATAGAGATACATAATCGTCAGGCATTATATGGTTTTAATGAGATTTCCACGGTCGAAAAAATGTCCGGCCTCAAGAAGATTTTATTGCGATTCAGAAGCCCCCTGATCATTATCTTGTTTATTATCGGTTCGACTTCATGGATAGTGGCCAAGGATATCCGTTCGGCCACAGTAATTTATGCCATGATTATCTTGAGTATCGTGACTGACTATATCCAAGAACACAAATCGGAAAAGGCAGTCGAAAAGCTCAAAGAAAAAGTTGTCTCTACGGTGGAAGTCTTGCGTGATGGCAGGCGCAGCATGGTTAAGGCGCGAGAACTGGTGCCGGGTGATATCATCCTTTTGTCCGTAGGTTCGATAGTGCCGGCAGACGCGCGCGTTATCACTTCGGATGATTTTTTTGTCAATGAGTCAACGCTGACCGGTGAGGCTTTCCCGGTAGAAAAAAACAATAACCCTTTGGTTGATGTCAACGTAGAGATCAGCAGCCAGAAGAATATTGTTTTTATGGGCACCAATGTAGTGTCCGGCTATGCCACGGCAGTAATTATCAGCACGGGAGTCAATACTGTTTTTGGCCGTATTGCCGCCAAGATGGGAGAGCCGAACGAAGAAACAGAATTCGAGAAGGGTGTTCGCAGCTTCGGCAGCTTGATTGTCAAGGTGGTGGTGGCCTTGGTGCTGTTAATCTTTGTCTTGAATACCGGCATCACCCATCATCCTTGGCTGGATTCATTGATGTTCAGTTTGGCTTTGGCTGTCGGTCTGACGCCGGAACTGTTGCCGATGATCATGTCGATTACCTTGGCTCGAGGGTCGGTTAATATGGCTAAGCAGGGCGTTATCGTCAAACGGCTGAATTCGATCCATGATTTTGGCGGTATGGATGTGCTGTGTACCGATAAGACAGGCACGTTGACCGAAAATCGAATTGAAATGGTCAAATATATTGATATTGCCGGACAGGTATCCGAATCGCTTTTGGACTATACTCATGTAAATAGTTTTTATCAGTCCGGGCTGGCCAATCCTTTGGATGAGGCGGTGCTTAAGTTCAAAAAGCCGACAGACGCCAGTCTTTATAGGAAGATTGATGAGATTCCTTTTGATTTTCAACGCCGGCGTTTGTCGGTGGTGGTGGAATCGGGCGGCCAAAGGATTTTGATTACCAAGGGCGCGCCCGAAGAGATGTGGCCGGCTTGCCAGTCGTACGCGGAAGGAAATCAAGAACAAGTTTTCAACCAAACTGCTTTGGCGCGGGCTAAAGCTAAATATGATGAGCTATCCGCCGACGGTTTCCGTGTTTTAGCTGTAGCTTATAAAAAATTGCCGGTCGAGCCGGACAAGACAGAATATAAAGTAGCTGACGAATCGTCGCTGGTCTTGATGGGGTTGATCGCTTTTCTGGATCCGCCCAAAGTTAACGCTCGCCAAGCGATTGATATGTTGGAGGCGCAGGGCATTGAGATTAAGGTTATCACCGGAGACAATGAATTGGTCACCAGGAAAATTTGCACCGAATTGGGTATTAAGATCAAGGGTATCTTGACTGGAGCACAGGTTGAGCAGATGACTGATGCCGACTTGCAAGTAGCTGTCGAAAAAACAACTATTTTTTCTCGCATCTCGCCGGAGCAAAAAGGCCGCATCGTTTCGATGATTCGGTTAAACAAGCACTCAGTCGGCTATATGGGCGATGGCATCAATGATGCTTTGCCGCTTAAGGCCGCTGATGTCGGTATTTCGGTCAACAACGCGGTGGATGTGGCTAAGGAGGCGGCCGATCTGATTCTGCTCACCAAGGATCTTAAGGTCTTGAGTCTGGGTGTGACCGAAGGCCGCAAGACCTTTGGCAATACCATGAAGTATATCTTGATGGGTTTGTCGTCCAACTTTGGCAATATGTTTTCGGTGGCAGCCGCTTCATTCTTGCTGCCGTTTCTGCCGATGCTGCCTATCCAGATTTTGTTGAACAACATGATGTATGATATTTCCCAGGTGACTATTCCTTTGGATAATGTCGATGATGAATATGTGTCCAAGCCTAAGCGTTGGGATATCAAGTTTATCTACAAGTTTATGTTCCTGTTCGGGCCGATTAGCTCCATCTTTGATATTCTCACTTTTTTGGTTATGCTTAAGCTGTTTAGAGTTACCGTATATAATGCCGGATTATTCCAAGCGGCTTGGTTTATAGAGTCGTTTGCCACGCAAACTTTGGTTATCTTTGTCATTCGCACCAAGAGGCTGCCGTTTATCGAAAGCCGGCCGAGCAAGTGGTTGGCGGCTTCTATTCTGGCCTTTGTGGCGCTGTCGGCTATAATTCCATTTACTCCTATCGGGCATAGCTATTTCGGCTTTATCAGCCCGGGCATCGGCGTCTTTGCCGCTGTTTGGTTCTTGGTAATCGTCTATCTGGTATTGGTGGAGCTGCTTAAGCGTCCTATTTATAAGAAATATTTTTAAATATAAAACAATGAAACTCAAAAGCTTTTTGCTGGCCGCTGTGGCTGTCGGCATACTCATGGCAGCGGGCCAAACACAAGCGGCATCCGAACAGGCGCATCAGGCCTATCTGTTGTTGGATTCGGCCAATAGTTTTTATTGCAAGTTGGAAGCGCCGATCGAAATAACCTGGAAAGACGCCGCCGGCAAGGGCGATAAACAGCAGTTTACCAGCAAACTGGCCGGTGTGATCCTGGACAAGAAGAATAGCACCTCTACCGACAATGCTTTTATGATGGATTTAAACTATCAAGGCAAGGAGTTTGAAGCCTATACCGGCGAAAACAAATTAAATATCGGCATCGAAAGCAAAATCAAGAGAAAAGACGGCAATTTCTTTTTCCGTCTAAATACCTATCCTGATGTGATTGATGATTATCAGGATATTTCGGCCTTGCGCGGCAAATGGATGAAATTTCCGTTGGGGGAGGCGGCCAGTACCGGAGAGATGATTGATCCGACTGGGCTCTTTAGCAAAACGATGTCCGTGGCTGATGCCAGTACCGTGACTCCTGAGGACAGCCAGGCCCGCAAGAAGCAAATGGAAAACGCTTTCTTTGCCTCCAGCGCCTTGCAAGTAGTGTCCAGTGAAGACGGTATGATGACCGATGGCGCGGCAGGAGCCAAGACGATTATCAAGATAGATAAAATGGGTTTGATGCAATATGCCTTGCAGACCAGCAAGATCTTGGGCCAGCCGATGACCAAAGATGAGATCAAAGATATGCAGACCGAAATTGGCAGGATGACCTTTGAAGATATCGAACTGATTGCCAATAGCGGCGCTGTGCAGATTGATTGGGATATGTCGTATAGCAGTCCGACAGTCGATTACAAAATAGGGCTCAAGATGTTGGTTAAGAATATCAATGACCCTAAGCTAAAGGTAGAGGCGCCGGCCGGCGCGTTGAGTGCCGAAGAGGTAATGGCCTTATTGCAAGGTGTTGGAAACCTCGGTGAGGCGCGTGTTAATGCGCGTGATGCCCGAACGGTCAGTGACGTTATACAGATAATGACTGCTGCCGAAATGTATTATAATGAAGCAGGCGATTATCCTAAGACTATCACTATCGGCAAGCCGATTGCTTATGGCGCTAATACTTACATGGCCAAAGTGCCGGCTGCGCCTGTGCAAGAAAAAGAAGATCCTTGCTATCAGCAACAATACAAATATAAATATATTAAAAACAGCGACTATACGCTGCAGTATTGTGTAAATGGAGAAACGGGCTATGTTCCCGCTGGAATCAATGTTGCCAGCCCAAGCGGTTTTTATGATGAAACAAAAACAAAAACTATTGCAGCCAGTACCAAAATGCTGAACACTCGCTTGGCGGCAGCCGAAAAAACAGCTTTTGCTCGTCGTCCTAATGTCGAAAAGAGCGGCAATAATGTCCGCCTGTCGCTGCAAACCACCAAGGAAGTCGCATTTATCGAAGAGGCGTTATCGTCCTACAAGACTTTGACCGGCCAATATCCGGCCAGTTTGACGGCCGGCAAGAGCCTGACCGCCAAGGGCGTGACTTTGATCAAAAAAATGCCGACCGCTCTGCAATACAAGGATGCAAAGGCTTGTAAGAATGCCAAATATGAATATAAACCGATCATAGAAAATGGCAAGGCCGTGGATTATCAGTTGAGATATTGCGCCGAAAAGGTAATGAGTATGTTTAGCGATGGCGATAACAGCGGCTGGTATGTTAATACGTCCAGCGGGTCGGAAAAAGAGTTGTCGCAAGGTGAAAAAGTAAACAAAGAATTGAGCGCCAAGAATGTTTCGAATGTGAAGCAGATTATGATAGCCTTAGAAATGTATTACAATGAGGAAGGCGGCTATCCCGAAAAAATTACTGTCGGTCAGCCTATTAAATATGGTACCAATATTTATATGGCTAAAGTGCCGGCAGCGGTTAAGTATAATAATCCTAAAAAATGCTCCAGTAACAGTTATGTCTATAAGCCGCTAAGACAAAAAGCGGCTAGCGATTGCGCTAGCGGTAAAAAGTGTTACGAGAGTTATACGCTGGATTACTGTAATGAGACTGATGCCGGTAGTATCCCCGCCGGCAATAGCCAGGCTGGTCCGGCAGGAATTATGTACGGCGGTGCTGATCAGCCCATATTAATCTTGCGGGGCAATTGATCTCTGGTAAAAATAATTTATGAAAGGCGGCAAGCATGCCAAAACTGGTGCCAGATCGAGCGGACCGGGTTATCGCACGCCTAGCTCGTTTCGAGTTAGGCTGCCGCTATTGCAAAGGCCGTTGAAAAGTTCTAAACCGATTGTTAAGGCTAAATAATAGAAAATGCTCTGGTACTTGTGTGTCGGAGCATTTTTTTGTCTATTGTTTGTACACGCGCCATTGAATATTGTGCCAATTTTTTAATAAATCACTATCATTATCTTAGTGTCATTCCCGCGAAGGCGGGAATCTACATTGTGATGAACTGTCAACGATTAGATTCCCGCCTTCGCGGGAATGACACCGTATGTAAAGTGTTTATCGAAAACAAAGATGACATAGTTAGCAAAAAACTCCCCATCTCGGGGAGTTTTATAATAGTCTTAGGCTGTCTGCGGGCGTGGGGCTTTGAGCCCTAGGTTGGCGAACGCTTGTTCGATTTTTTCTCTGGTGGTGGCGCCTTTCTTCTGTTTGGCCATAAAGTCCATCCGGCGGATTTTGCCGTTGGGACCTTGCCTGACATAGAGATAGAATCTGTTTTCGGCGTTGCTGAGCAAATAATCGACTTGCCGCCATCTTTCCATGCGCCAGAGCGGGACCTTGAGGCCATCCTCGACTGTCTGGTCTTGGCAGAAGTTTTCTTCCGGCAAAAAGCCGGCTAACACCAGATTGGTGTATTCGTTCTTTGGTTCGACGAACCAAGTGTATTCGTCATAAGCGTGGGCCATGTGAGCCTCTTGATTGGTGGATGAATGTACTATGTGTATTTATCCGCGCGAACGCGTGGATCTCCCCACAAAGAATGAGGTTAAATTATTTCTACTTTAAAAAATCAAAACTGGCTCATTATTTATCTCCGTGAACACGGAGATCTCCTGAACAGGTGCTACTGTGAAAAATATTACAATTGTAATAAAAACTTTCCAATTACTAAAAATTCGTCCCCGTATTTATAGATATAAATTTAATTCCGATATTTCATTTCTCGCGACTCTAATCAAGCTTTATCGAATTAGGCATTATAGCCCTCGTGGGGAGACCCCCAGGAGTACTGGGGGTAAATACTCACTGCTTAAACCCACAAGTCTTATCCGAACAGACGATGCCGCCTTTTTTGCCTTCGATCAGCAGGGCGCCGCATTCCGGGCAGGTTTCGCCGGTCGGTTTGCCCCAATAGGCTTGTTTGCATTTGGGATAGTTGGAACAGGCATAGAAGATACCGAAACGGCTGCGCTTGGTGACTAGGTCACCCTCGCCGCAAGTCGGACATTTGATGCCGATGGCTGCCGCTCCGCCGCCTGCTTCTTGGATGTTCTTGATATTCTTGCATTTGGGATAGCCGGAACAGCCCAAGAAAGATCCGAACTTGCCGGTCTTCACGATCATAGGCAAGCCGCATTTGTCGCAGATTTCGCCCACGTATTTCTTTTCCAATTCTTTTTGTTCTTCGGTTTTTTCGACCGGGGCATTGCCCGTGCCGTTCATCTGTTTGGTGTTCTTACACTCCGGATAATTGGAACAAGCAAAGAATTTGCCATAACGGCCGGTCTTGATAATCATCGGCGAACCGCATTTGTCGCAAATCTCTGTTGTTGATTCTTCGGGCATAATATCTTTTTTATTTATTTCTAATTCTTTGACCGCCAGATGCTCGTGGAAGGGGTGGTAGAATTTGGCGATGACCGGCTGCCACTTGAGCTTGCCTTCGGCGATCTTGTCGAAGCGGCGTTCCATCTTGGCGGTGAATTCGTAATCGACGATTTCGGGGAAGTGGGCCACCAGCAGGTCGTTGACGATTAGCGCGATTTCGGTGGGCTTGAGGCGTTTATCCTCGGTGCGTTCGATGTAGTTGCGGGTTTCCAGAGTGGCGATGGTCGGGGCGTAGGTAGAAGGGCGGCCGATGCCGTTCTTTTCCAATTCCTTGACCAGAGTGGCATCAGAATAGCGGGCCACCGGCTTGGTAAAATGCTGTTCGATCTTCAGTCCCAGCAACTTGGCAGCCTCGCCTTCGGTCATTTCGGGCAATTCGTTCTCGGCTATCTTTTCGTTGTAGACCTTAAGGAAACCGTCAAAGACGATCATCACGCCGCTGGCGGAGAATTTGGCCTGGCTGGAGGCGATGATCGCTTCGGAGTTCTTGAGTTTGGCAGCCGGCAGTTGAGTGGCTACCGATCTGGTCCAGATCAGCTCGTAGAGTTTGGCTTCGCGCGGGTCCAGTTCGGCCATGACTGATTCCGGCTTGCGCAAGACTTCGGCCGGCCTGATGGCTTCGTGGGCCTCTTGGGCGCCTTTGCTTTTGGTCTTATAGATTTTAAACTCTGGCAAGCTGTAAGCGGGTCCTAGTTCTTTCTTGATCCAGTCGGTCGCTTCGGTCAAAAACTTCTCGCTCAGGTTGAGCGAATCGGTACGCATGTATGTAATGAAGCCTTTCTCGTAGAGTTTCTGCGCCACCATCATGGTTTGCTTGGCGCTCCAGCCTAGGCGGCGGTTGGCTGTCTGTTGCAGGGTGCTGGTCTTGAAAGGGGCAGGGGGTTGGCGGTAGCCGTCTTTGGAACTGATAGACTCCAGCTTGTAGGCGCCTGTTTCCAGCTTGGCCTTAATCTCGGCCGCTTCTTCGGCGGTCTTGATGGCGAATTTGTCCAGCTTCTTACCTTCCAGTTCGAATAGTTCGGCTTTGGCCGTGCCTTTGGCTAATTGAAAATCGGCATCAGCCTTCCAATATTCAACCGGCACGAAGGCCAGGATTTCCCGTTCGCGTTCGACGATCAGGCGCAGGGCCACCGATTGGACGCGGCCGGCGGACAGGCCGCGAGCCACTTTTTTCCACAGGAAAGGGGACAGTTCATAGCCGACCAGGCGGTCCAGGATGCGGCGGGCCTGTTGGGCGTCAAACAGGTTCTCATCCAGGGCGCGCGGGTGGTTGAGGGCCTCCAGTATGGCGTCCTTGGTGATTTCGTGGAAGACGATACGTTTGGCTTCGGCTGGTTTGATTTTCAAGAGAGTGGCCAAATGCCAGCCGATGGCTTCTCCTTCGCGGTCTTCGTCGGAGGCAATGATCACCTCATCGGCCTTTTTGGCCAATTTCTTGAGGTTAGCGGCCACTTTTTCGGCCTTGGGAGTTATTTCGTATTTGGGTTCAAAATTGTTGGACACGTCGATGCTTAATTTGGACTTAGGCAGATCGCGCACATGGCCAAAAGAGGACTCGATTATGTAGTCCTTGCCCAGGAATTTGGAAATGGTTTTGGCCTTGGTAGGCGACTCGACTATTACTAATTTCATATGTTGCATTCATCTCCGGTACTCCCGGAGATCTCCTTAGTTCGTAGTAATTAAAATATTCGGGATATCTTGTGGGGCAACTTATTATCCTTAATGTATTTTATAATTTGGGAATAATAGAACAAAATTTGCCTAAATCATATCTTCCCGTATTGGCCGCCGCCCAGATGGCTGGCCACTCCTTTGAGCTCCAGCAGGGAAAGCGTCGTCGTTATAACACAAATATCCAGGTTTAGCAATAGTTTCAGCTCATCGGCGGTTTTGGGGCCGTTAGCTAGGCTTTGATAAACAACTGCTTCGTCTTCATTTAAGTCCTGGGGCGCTGGACTCTTTACTTGGCTTACTCCGAAGAAAGACAGGATATCATCGGCGGTGGTAATTACCTTGGCGCCTTGCTTGATGAGCTCGTTGGGGCCGGCCGAGAGCTGTTGGCCGATGGGGCCGGGCACGGTCATAACCTCCCGATTCTGCTCCAGGGCGTAGCGGGCGGTAATCAGCGAGCCGGACTTGGCCGCCGCCTCCAAGACCAAGGTGGCTTCAGACACGCCGGCAATCAGCCGGTTGCGGCGGGGAAAGTTACTCTGGAAGCCGGGCGTGCCGGGTGGGAATTCTGAGATGACCACGCCGCCCGAGGCGATGATCTTGGCTGCCAATGCCTGATTGGAAGCCGGGTAGAGGCTGGCTTTGTCCAAGCCGGAGCCGATAATGGCCGCGGTCAGTCCTCCCGCTTCCAGGGCGGCTCGGTGCGCCAAACTATCGATACCGATGGCTAGGCCCGAAGTGATGACGACGCCAGCTGCTGCCACGGGCGGGATTAACATTTTGGCCAATTGCTGGCCGTAGCTGCTGGGAGCGCGCGAGCCGACGACGGCTAGCGACAAATGGTTATTTAGAATACCGATATTGCCTTGGTAGAAAAGCACAAAGGGCGGCTGATGGATTTGCAATAACAGTTCGGGATAATCCGCTTCGCCTATAATTATCGTCTGGATTTTTTCACTCGCCAACTTGCCCAAGAATTGTTCCGGTCGGAAACCATTTTGCCAGGCCAAGAACTTGGCGGCAACGAGCGGACTCAAGCCGCTTGATTCTATGGCAGTGGCTGTTGCTGTGAAGACCGCTTGCCAGGAGCCCAGTCGATTGTAGAGCGCCCTTAAGCTAACCGGCCCGAAGCCGAGATAGGCAGACAAGCAAAGTAGGTATTGTCGCTCGGACATAATGCTAACCATTATACTTAAAAATGCGGTTATAGACAAATAATAAAAACCTCCGCTCGTCGGCGAAGGTTATGTCATTCAAACATGGCTGCAGATATAATCAAACTCGTCCTGAGCTTGATAGGTGGCCGTGCAGACGCTTTCGATAATGATGGGCGCATCCAGCATTCCTAGGTAGCGTTCGATGGCTTCTTGCTTGGTCTGATGCAGCATCTCGTGATAGCTGGTGTAGCCGCTGATGTGGATTTCGACCAAGCGATCGGAAAATTCCTTCAAGAAGCTATCGGCCAGCAGCATGCTCTGATCATTGCTATAACAATGATTGAGGTCTAATACGAAACCGCAGTCGATCTTGTCGAAAACTTCTTGCAGCTGTCCGGGCTTGGTGCCGAATGCTTTGCGGTTGTCCATGTTCTCGATAGCGATATTGAAGTCGTAGCTGCGGAAGATGTTCCAATCCTTGATAGTATCCGGATGGAAGACGATATGGTCGAGCGTTAATTTATCCCAAGCTCGTTGTAAGGCGTCTAAGATATCGTAGCTGAACCGGTTGTCGCCATAGCTGATATGGCTGGATGGCGCGTGGATAGACAGGAAGTCGATGTCCGATAGCAACTCGGCAGGCAGATCATCGAGCCAGAATCCCTTGTCGCAGATGCCGCCGACGCAACAGATTTCCAGAGCGCTAGTGCTGATATCGTGGCAGCGTTTGATGACACCAGGTTCCAAAGAACTGAAAAATTTGTAATACATCCCCGTGGATAGACCGATGCGTTTCATGATTGATCCTTTTGAAAGTGCGAAAATTATTACATTGGTGCGTCCAGATGGACTTGAACCATCGACCCCAGCCTTATAAGGGCTGTGCTCTAACCGACTGAGCTATGGACGCTAATTTATTACTTGAACCACCTGTGGCTTCGCCACTGTAGTGGCAGGCCATCGACCCCTCCGATGTACATCGGAGTGCTCTAACCGACTGA
>JBAXSE010000002.1:0-104546 GCA_037130845.1 Candidatus Falkowiibacteriota bacterium
ACGCCATCAAACGCACACGCCGGCTAAAGCCGGCGGTTTTTCCTTTAATAAAAAACGCTATTACAAAATAGCGTTTTATTTTTTATACAACTTTGGCCATCACGGTTACAAAGCCATCCAACAGCGCTTCGGCCTCGACCTCCTGGCCGGCTGGCAACAATGTTTGTAAATGAGGCAATAGTTTTTCTTGCATCAGTTTCAACAAATCTTTGCAGGCCTTGGTGGGGCCGGTCATCGAGAAAGGCGAATCAATCTTGCCCAGCAAATCATTATTGAACAAAAACATCAGATGATCCAGATAACGCAGAGCGTCATAGAAGGCGGCCGTCGCGCTGCGATCAATATAATACCGCCGTTCCAGCTTTTGCAATTCCTCAACCGAAAGCTCGGCGCCAAACAAACTGTTGTGTGCGAAATCAGGCTGCTTTAATTCTTGCAAATATTTACTGATCTTAATGTGGAACTCCTTGACCTTCAGGCTTCGTCTGGCTACCGCATAGGTAAACCAATACAATATCTTGGCTCGATCCAGCTCTTGTTCGGACAAACGAGCCAGCTCGCAAGCGATACCATAGCTGATCACCGACTCAAAAACCGCTTTGCGAATATTGTCAGGCAGATTGGAAAACCGCACTGCCTTTCGAATCACTTCCGGATTGCGGCCAACCGATTTAGCAAATTTAGCCACTGCCAGCTTGCCGCCCATAGCCGCCCGCTTCATACGATAATACTTGTCATAAAAATCAGCTTCTTCGTGAGCCGGAATCGGCGCCTGATGATTTTCTGATCCTTGAATATTAATCAACTCCAACGAGGAGGCCTCGCGATAGACCGAAGAATAGACCTGTTTCTCTTTGAGCGACTTCAAGGCACGCAATCTTCTTTCGCCGGATATCAATACCAGATAATGATTTTTATAAGTCTGCAAATCAACCAGTTTCAAGCCAGAATGCCAGACATCGTTAATATTGTCCAGATGCACTTGGCAATCATTCTCGGTAAAAACGGCTACCGAAATCGGATGAATCAAGCCAATCTTCCGGATATCCTCAGCCAAAGTTTCAATCTCGGCAAAGGTCTTGCGCGGTTGCGGCAGAACATTGATTTTGCCAATCGGCAACCAATCATGTTCCACTTTGTGTTTTTTAATTCCCATTGTTGCCTCTCAGCATTTTGTTAATAAAAAGAACTTTATCGATAATACTTAAACAATCACAAGAATCTGTCAACATCAAAAAAGACTCCCAAAAACGGGAGTCTTTCGCCTAAAATAAATTTATTTGGTAAAAGCTAAAGAAGAGACAACGCTATTAACAGTATCCTGCGGAGCGCCCAGATTTCCAACTGCGATCCACAACGTGTCAGATGCCTTGACCCAGACCTGGTCATACTCGGTTAATGCGCCGCCTGCTTCAGTCAAAGTTATTTTATAAGCCTCTTTGCCCCCAACGGTCAAAGGGCTGAGATTCTTATAATCAACATCCGCCTTCTTGCTTAGCTTGGCTTCCAGATATTCCGGCAAAGTCTTGCGCATTTTCGGATTGGCATATTTAACCAACACAACCTTCTTGTCACCGGAAGTCAGCAGCAAAGTCGGACTGGTCGAAGTGGCGTCAACGGCAACTTTCCAGCCGCCTGGATATTTAAAAGATACACCCAGCTTAGCATCGACGTATTGCTGTAATTCAGCCTCGGCTTTTTGCTGGTCTGATTTGATGGCCCTAATTAAATGCAAGTTTAGCGTGTTAGTATCCACATCAGGCCAATTGCTGCTGGCCAGATAAGCGAAAACCGAACCGGTTAAACCGATAACCAGCACCGCAAAAAGAATTGTAAGCTTTGTTTCGATGTTCATATTTTTATCTCCATATTAAAAATTTTAGGATTATCCACATTATACCATTTTTAACAAAAGAGGAAAAGACCCTATGCAACTTTTAATTACGAAGGCTTGCGGCTATACTCGCAACCGCAATATTTCTGGCGATAAAGGCCCAATTGCTTGGAAGCTTTGATGGAATCCTGGTAACCGCTGCCGGCGCCGAAATTGACATCCAAGAACTTAGCGCCTGTTTCTTCTTCCAGCTGATGGCCTATATCCATAATAGCAGTACGATTCTTGTAAGGGCTGGTAGTCAGGCTGGTGGCGAAATAATCATAACCGTAGCGCTTGGCCGCGATGGCTGTCTCGCTCATCCGATAACGGTAGCATAGCAGGCAGCGGCTGCCGCGCTCGGGGGCTGTCTCATGGCCTGCCACCAGCTTGAGCCAATCATCGTGAGCATAAGTTGACTTGACCAATATTAAACCATAAAAATTTGCCAATTTCTTAGCCGCCTTATAACGCAGAGAGTATTCCTCCGGCGTGTCCAAATTTGAATTAGCAAAAAGCAAAGCCGGAAAATAGTCCCGCTTCAAACTGCGCATCACGCCCGCCGCACAAGGACCGCAACACAGATGCACCAGCAAGCTCGGCTTCCGCTCGCGCTGCCAATAGATTAGCGCAACAGCCAAGATGATGCCGGCAAAGCTGGCAATCAGATCAACAGTCGACATGCCGCGGCCCGGCACGAACTGCTGATAGTATTCGGTGCCATAGGCATAGGCCGCAACCAACACGCAAGGCCAGACTATCCGCGCCCAACGCCGATGCCAGAATACCTTAAAGATGCGCCAGGTAAGCAAAGTCATAATGCCGAAAATCAAGATGTGGATCAGCTTGTCAATATAATGATCGGAATTGCCGGGCAAGGCGATATAGGGCAACCGGCTTTCCATCAAGAACCAGATTACCCACAGCCAGACAGCAGCCACAGCCGACTTGAAAGCCAGATTGTGCCAGATTTTTTGTAATAGTATTTTTTTAGTCATGTTATAAAACAAGGCTACAATAGTAGCCTTAGATAATTAATGGAAGTAATAAACACGACTCTGGAATTTCTGTAGAAATTCTAACTGCCGGGCATCAACAAAGCCGCCAGCCTGCTGAGTTAATTGCTTAATCAAATCGGACATTTCATCATCGAAATCATCATTAGTAAAGTTCCGCGCCGGCTGGTCCAAGCGATTTTCTCCCACCAAAACCAAAAAAGACGCTGAGACATCTTCGTTTATTTCCATCTGTTGCAAGATATAAAGAGCAATATTGCGCAAAGTCATCCTATCCTCCCGTTAATAAAAAATATTTTCCCTTCTTGATTATTTTTATACTCTACAAATAATTAAGCTGTAAGTCAACCATACTCCTTATTATAATATATTCTAAGCCAAATATTTGCGGCCCTTAAGTTCGGGCGGCAGATATTCCTGCTGTTCCTGATAATCAAAATCAGGGCTGTATTGGTAGCCTTCGCCATAGCCCAGCTCCTTCATCAGGCTGGTGGGCGCGTTACGCAGGTGCAAGGGCACCACAATATTGCCCTTTTCCCGAGCATCGCGGGCCGCCTCGGCATAGGCCGTGTATAGTTCGTTGGACTTCTTGCACTTGGCCAGATAGACGGTTGCCTGGGCCAGATGCAGCTTGCATTCGGGCAAGCCCAAAAAGCGGCAGGCATTATAGGCGGCCACCGCCTGGTTCAGCGCCTGCGAATTGGCAAGGCCCACGTCTTCGCTGGCAAAACGCACCAAGCGCCGCGCCACATAGAGCGGATCTTCGCCGGCCTCCAGCATGCGCGCCAGCCAATAGAGCGAAGCATCGGCATCGGAACCGCGCAAAGATTTGTGCAATGCCGAGATCAGATTGTAATGATTCTCCCCGTCTTTATCATATTGCAGGCTGACCTTTTGCGCCGCCTCCTTGACCAAGTCGGTATCGATAATAGTCCCTAGTAAGGCAGTGGTCTCCAGAATATTGAGGGCGGTGCGGGCATCGCCGCCGGACAAATCGGCGATAAAGCGCAGGACGCCTTCACCGATGGTCAGGTTCGCCTTGCCCAGTCCCCGTTCGCTATCGGTGGCGGCCCGCAGCAAGATTTGCTCGATGTCCTCGGGCTTGAGGTGGTTCAAAACGATCACCCGCATGCGCGAGAGCAAGGCCGAACGGATTTCAAAGCTGGGATTTTCGGTGGTGGCGCCGATCAGGATGATTGTGCCGTTCTCCAGATGAGGCAGCAAGGCATCCTGCTGCGCCTTGTTCCAGCGATGGATCTCATCAATGAACAAAACCGTCTGCGTCTCCAGCAACTGATTATTGCGCGCCTTATCGATCACAATGCGCAGATCCTTGACGCCTTCGGTGACAGCCGAAAAGCGAATAAACTCCGCCTTGAGGGTGTGGGCGATAATCAAACCGAGCGTGGTCTTACCGGTGCCGGGCGGCCCCCAGAAAACCAAAGACGGCAACTGGCCGGCAGCCAGCGCCTTTTTCAATAGTTTGTTTTCACCGGTAATCTCCGGCTGGCCGACAAAGTCGTCGAGCGTCTGCGGACGCATCCTCTCGGCCAAAGGGGCGAATTTAGAGCTCATAATATTTCTTTTACGGGCTCATCTTAGCACGGGCACGGCAAATTGCAATCTGCTAATCCAAAGTAATCTTAACCAGCTTAAAGCGGCCGGCAGCACCGGAAACAATCTTAATCGCTTCTGCCGGCACTGCCAGCTCCTTAGCCAGCAAGCGCTGCAATTCCCGATTGGCCTTGCCCTCCTCGGGCGGCGCCTTGAGGGCTACTTTGAGGCTATCGTCAGCCAAAAAGCCGACTATCCGGCTGGCGGCGGCATTGGGCCGTGCCCGCACCGTAATGGTCAGCTTTTTTGCCTTATTTAAGGCTTTTTTTAGCTCATCTATTGACATACATTCATTTTTATGATATAATAGAGCCAATGTTCATTAACTAATATAGGAATTTTTACGATGCAGAATCATCCAGATTTCGCTGTCTTGGACTCTTTGGCCGGACAACTCAAGCAAGTAATCAGCAATGCCAATATTCTTGGCCGCCTAAATACACTGGAACGCAATCGCCGCTCTAATCAGAACTATAACACCGGCCGATACAATCAATTAGCCAAGACGCGTCTTGACTTCAAGATGTTTGGCCCGGATATTTGCGAATTGGTAGCCAAACATTATCCCGAGCTGCAAACAGTCGCATCCGACTATTACAGCAAGTATGAAAGGATAGTCAATGACTACGTGCAACAACGCATCGATAAAAACAAGGCCATCGATCTTGCTATCGCCAATCATGCCGAAGCGGCTCTTAGGAAAAAGACTAAAATCTAATAGCCGCACCACAAAGCCCCACCCTCCGCGGTGGGCTTTTTATTTGCTTGGACCGCCCAAAGCGCGCAACAGCCCTGCCAGATTGGTCGAATCGTCCACGCGGTAGCGTTTCATTTCATAGGGGCTAGCCCAATCACCTTGGCCGGTCTTAGTGTCCAAGGCGTAGAGATAGCCCGCGCGCTTGGCCGCTGCTATCACCGCCCTATCATAAATACCGTAAGGATAGCAAAGCGACAAAATCTTGATGCCAAAATCTCGCTCCAAATTAAGCTTGCTTTGAAACACTTCGGCTTGCAGTTTAGCCGGCTTTAGATGCGTTAGATCCAGATGATTGAGCGTATGCGAACCGATTTCCACCAGCCCGCTAGCCAACATTTCGGTTATCATCTCTTTAGTCAGATAATCGCTGGTGCCGATAACACTATAAATCGGATAGACGACCGCTTTCATCCGGCGCTTTTTGAGTTCAGGAAAAGCGGCAGTATAAAAATCTCGATAACCGTCGTCAAAGGTCAGGATAATTGTTTTGCTCGGCAGTCTAGGGCTGGTCGTGGCCGCGTCGGCAAAAACAGCGGTCTGATAGCCGGCGCGCTGGATCAAATCTAGCTGTGCGGCAAAATCCGCCGGGCTGACCGACAGGCGCTCGCCAATCTTGTCCTTAGGCGAATGATAATTGCGGATGTAGTGATACATCAAGATCGGCACCTTGGCATCAGGAATAGCCAAGGCAGGCTGGACGCAAACTAAGCCCAGAATAAAGATTACACCGAACAAGATTTTTTTGTTCATATTTATTTTTGTGAAAAAATAATAGCATTAGGCACATCGCGACCCGGGCCCAACATCATCTCGTCATTATAAATCACCGCGGTCGATCCGCCGCCGTCCAGATTGAGAGCGAAATCGACGCCCAGGGCGACCAGCACTTCACCCAAATCCGGCACTGTGGCATTGCGCACGCTGACAATCCACAACTCACCCTTGCTGCCGGGGCGGGCCACGTAAGCCAAGGCATTCTTGACGCTTTTGCCCGTCATCTGCTTTTCGTCCAAGTCCCACTCAATCAGATAGTTCATCTTGTCCTGGATCAAACGAGGCTTGTTGCCAATGGCCGCTTGCAGCTTCTTGACCTTCCAGCCTTGCCTGATGGTCGCCCCGCCCTTGGCGTCAAAGGCCACGGCCTTGGAAAACTCACGACTATCCTTAAAGAAATAAAAAACATTGTCTTCGTCGAAGGCAAATAGCGGGCCGGTCGTCCAATACTTCAGCTGGCTGCGATTGATCATCGTTTTGGTGCGCGAATTATAGACCGGGAAAAAATAATAATTTTTCAGGGCATCCGTAGTATTAAAATAAGTGGCGTTGACAGCAGCAAAGCCCTGATCCGCCAAAGCGAAATTTGCTACCGACTTGGCCGGGCATTTCTTGGGGCAGTCGCCAAGGCTGGCCGTGTCGGTAATAATCTTTAGCTTGGGATTATCCAAACTAATCTTGATAATATCCACTTTAAACGTCCGATTATAGATTAGCTTGACTTCACGGCTGCCCTCCCAGCTGGAATACTGGTCGATCGAGGCGGTCTTGCCCGGAGTATGCAAGCGCAAAAAATCGGCATACCTCAGCGGCAAAGCCTGAGTCTGCGCTCGCAACCACAAGGCCGGATCGGCTAGCGCATATTTAACTTTGTCATTGCCCACAAACCAATAAGCGCCGTCTGTGCTGCGCAAAAAAGCGCCGGCATAGGGCGCCAACAGTTTGGCGCTGGTGCTGGCGGTAGCGGTGGCCACCTCAGCCGGCATAGCAATAGCACCCAAACGAGCGCTCTTTAACAAATCATCAGCCGAACGCACCGGATAACGCAAGTGATCGCGAGGGTCCACAAACCATAACGATTTATCCGCTTGGGAATTGAGCACCAGACGGCCGGCATAAAGCTGCCCAAGCGTGGCGGCATGGACAATAAGTGGCGATAAACAGATTATCAGCAATAGCAGTTTTACAAGACGCATAGGAGGTAATATAATAACTACATAATTTATCATATCAGACTTTATGAAAAAATACATCTTAATATTGCTTGTCGTCATTCTGCTGGTTCCGATGCTGGTTTTTGCCCGCGCCGGTGGCGGCGGATCAAGCTCCGGCGGAGGCGGCCATTCCAGCTCGGGCAGCGGCCATTCCAGCTCCGGCGGCAGCTCGGGTAACAGTGCGCCAGCTAACCCGATAGTAGTATTTATTTTTATCGGAGCCATCTTTATGATTCTGATAGCAACCTTCCGCTGGATGGCCATACAACAAAAGAAGCGCCGCGCCGAAACAGAAAAAAAGCTAACGGCCGCAGCTACTGGCGACAAGCTCTGGGACAAGGATATGCTCATTAAACACGCCAGCGAAGTCTTCTATTCCTTCCAAAAGGACTGGTCCAATTTTGACGTCGCCAGCATGAAGCTATATTTGCACCCCGACTATTATCCCAAAATGGTTCTAGAGATGAACGCCCTGCAGAATATCGGACGCATCAACGAAATGTCCGATGTCATTATCAATCAGATTGAAGTCAACGAAGTCGACGACGAAACAAACAACAACCAGGATAAATTTTCGGTTCTGATTACCGCCAGCGCCCATGACAAACTTTTTTCCACCAAAGAAAACAAAGAACTGTATACCGACACATCCTCTTTCAACGAAGAATGGTTCTTTGCCCGTCACAACAATCAATGGCTATTGTCAGCTATCGGCCAAGAGACGGCCGAAGCCAGCCTGGCCGAAGGACCGATTGCCCAATTCGCCGCGGAAAATAAGTTCTATTACGACGCCGATTTCGGCTGGCTGATGATGCCCAACCGCGGAGCGATTTTCCATCAAACCAATTTCATGGTCTCGGACATCAACAATCATGTCATCGGCTACTACCGCGACAAGATTGTCGAATTCTACACCTATCGCCCTAATCCGAACATGCAGAACACGCCCAACTATCTGGTCGCCCAGGCCATCCTGCCCAAGAGCTACAATGACATCCTGCTGGTCAAAAAGAAATTCCTGATGAACTGGAAACCCAAAGGCCTGCAGGTGATCCAAACCGAATGGGGCGACTTCAACGACAAATTCCTGCTCTATGCCGACAAGATCGATGGCGCAACCTCCTTCGAACTGCTGACCACCAACTTCATGGCCAAGATCTACGACCTGCCCTTCAATCTCAATATCGAAGTAGTCGACAACGTCCTGTATATCTACACCTCCGACCGCTCCCAGCTGGACTACGGCAAGCTGCTAGAAATCCTCTCCTGGGCCTTTGATGAGATGAAAATGTAAACTATCTAAACTTAAAAGGACTGCCCGCTCGGACAGTCCTTTCGATAAAAATCTATTTCTTAAAGACAAAAAGATGTTCATGCATTATCAATAAAAAATTGGCTTCTTTTGACTTATTAACCCAAAAACCAGTTGCTTTGCAGTTATGCTGTTTTTTAACAATATCCTCTTTTAATTTAAAACCAGTATTAAGAAATTTTTCCATTACTTTATAAGCCATTGGTTGATACATAGTATTCCTACGAGTATCACCAATTAATATTGCGCAAAAATGATCTTTTTTTAAAACTCTATAAAGTTCCAAAGCTACCATCCCAACTTCATCGCAAAATTTATCAATATCATGAATATTAGACAAATCATCTTCAATTTTTCCCTCGCTATATTTAATAATATCCGCATAAGGCGGATGAGTTAAAACAAAATCAATTTCTTCGTCCTTGATAAAATCCATTTTGCGAGCATCACATTTAATTATTCTTTGTCTAGAATCATTTTTAGCATCAAATTCTAATGCCTTTTTTGTCCGATCCAGGGCTTCTTCATTTACATCAACACAAGTTATATGCCGATTTAATATTTTTGCTTCTATTGCCGTAGTCCCACCGCCAATCATACAATCAAGAATATGATCGCGCTCTTTTGAATATCGCAAAATTAAATTACGGACAACTTCTGGTGCCCAGTTTCCGCGCCAATCCGATTTATGCGTAGCCCAATTGCCTCGCCGCGGAAATGACCAGACGGTAGTACATTCCATTTCAAATTCGTCCGGGTGAAGTTTTAATTCTTTGTCTGCCATTATGAAATTTCTAAAATATATTTTTTGCTTTTTGCTATTTTCATACCCACATTAGATTTCGAATCGTCGTAGTTGAAATCGAATGCCCAATATTCTATGCCATTTGCATTTGTTTCAGCTAAAAGCACTAGCGAATGCACTTTTTTATTTTTTAACAGCCCTTGCCATTTCAACATCGGAAAGAGAGCCTGATTAATGTCAAAATCGGTCTGGTTAAAAGAACTTTTCATCTCAACAATTACTATTGTTTTCGCCCATTCGAAACCACCGTCTATCTCAATTTGAGCTTTTGACATATCTATATTTTGAGAGTCAACAATAAGATGAATTCCGGCCCTTTGGCGTCCCCCTGTAAACAACACACCAACCTCATTTAAATCATAAAAATCGGCAATTACCCCTGTATAATTTGCAATCGCAAGGAGTGTTGTTTCGCCTGGGTTAGACTTTATTATCATCGTTTCTTTGATTCCAGCCAACATGCCGTCTGTCAATTTATTCAGTGGTTCAAATTTTCCATTATTTACAGGCTCTTCAAATTTTATATTAGGAGGGCTTTTAATTATTTTCCAAGAATTACGACTCATAGGAATCTTAACAACTCCTCTTTTTTTAACCGCCTCAATTTTTTTTGAACTAGAATGAAATATTCGTATTTCACCCTGACCTGATTTTGTGTATCTTGATAATATTGGATCTAAATCAGATTTTGTATATTCAACAGCATCGATGCCTTCAGGACGAGTGTCCCACTTTGACTTCAATAACTCTTCCCATGCATCTTCTTTCCAAGATTCTTTTTTTGACATATCAATATTTTTTTATTTTTAACATTTTAGCCTCATCTTCTGTTAGACTTTTTCTAAGAATATCCTTAATTTTATTCTGCCCTCTTCCACCTGATTCATAATTTTCGCTTGTCAGTTGCTCAAATTGGCCTTTAACTTTCAATATGTATTCCTTAAAATAATCAACAGACAGTTCATATTTATTAAAATCAGCCAAATGAACCAAGGTTATAAAAAAATTCATAAAACCATTAAACCCTGTAGTTTTGGTTAAAATATATAAATTATCTTTATTTTCCCATTCAACCGGAAACACATTTTTAATGGCGTTGAAATAATTACTTATTATATTCTTTATATCAGTATCCCTTTCAGATTCATACAACTTAATAAATATTTTATCTTTTTCCAATAATTGTTTATGGAAGTATTTCGCCATTGATCCCTGAGCCAAATCACCACTTTTATCGGTAAGGGTTTTTATTTTATCCTTCCAGGCTGATTCATTTTCAACGGCTAAATGCTTCACAATATGAAAAGCAACTTTTTCAGTTGTTCTTTCCTTAGTTATTCCATACAAATCATATACTAAATTTAAATCTACCTTTGTTTGAGTTGAATTAATTTTTGCAAAAATTTTAGCCTGTTCTTCAAGGGACAGATCAAGATAAATAGAAACCGGCAACTCAAATTCATCATTTTCAATACCAAAGCCCATTAATCTATGTTGACCGTCAAGTATATTTGCAATACCTTCTTTCAACAAGAGACTTAGATTACAACTTTCATTATCGATTTTATACACAGGGTCTTCATCTGACGGGTCGCTTTGTATCGCAATTATTATAGTGTTGGGCAAAGTTGCATCGTTTCTCTTCAAATAGTCTTTAATTTCTAATATTTTAGAATCTTTAATCTCTCTCTGAATCCCAAAAATTGGGTCTTTTACACGAGCAAGTTTTTTATTAGCGATTAAGTGAAGTATTTTTGGAGTAAGTTTTCCAACAAAAAAAGAGCCGATATTTTGGTTAATTTTTATAATTTTTATTTTATGATATTTCATATAAATTATATTTTCGGGCTACCGCCATCATCCTTCATTGAAACACCACTATTAAGAGACTCACGAATTTTTTTTTCGGTATTATTGTAATCTACTAGTGCAGCAGCAAGTGTAGATGTTAAAACATGTAGTTCGCTTTTATCAAGCGCTGACATTGTCACTCCTTGTAAGTATTTTAAAATATCATAATGGTGTGCGCTGTTTAATCTTTGGCCATTATTAAAACACCAAAGAAATAAAACCCAGACTGGGTTAAATAGTAATCTTAAGGGAAGCTCTATGAGATAGTTGAAGTTATAACCCGAGTTTACTATGGATATTTTCGCATTTTCAGTAGACAAATATACAATAATAAAAATAAACACAACAACACCCAAAGCTGCTAAATACCACTTATTTTTGTACCAAGGAATATTCATAATATTTAATAATTTATTATGACAACCTCCTTAATCCTTCCTCTAGAATCTCCCTTAGAATTAATAGCTCTGCCAGCAAATACTTTATGAATTTTTATTTTTTTATCCAACCCCGAATACAAATTATTAATAAACTCAGTATCCGAATTTGACAACATTACATAACACCCTCTTTTGTGAAGTGTTAAATAAGAATCTTTTAATTCTTCCTGTTCTTTTTCCAAAAATCCCTCTTTAGTATAACTGGTAAAACTCGAGGTTCGATTGACCGGATAGTATGGCGGATCAAAATAAATAAAATCCCCTTTCTTGGCTTGTTCTAAGACAATTTTATAATCTTGATGAAATATTTTGGTATTTTTCATTGCCTCATGCGCCTTCTTTAAATTTTCTTCATCACAAATCAAAGGATTTTTATTATCCCCGTACGGAACGTTATATTTCCCTTTGCTATTTACCCGATACAGACCGTTAAAACCCGTTCGATTTAGATAAATAAAACGCGCCGCAATGTTCGTGTCAGAAAGCTTGCTAATATCCAGCGCGCGAATTTCCAAAAAATATTCTTTGGTATTTTTTTCTTGATGTTCTTTTAATGTTTTTATCAAATCGCCAACATTATTTTTTATAACATTATAACTAGTCACTAATTCCAAATTCATATCAGACAACACGGAATACTTTGGCAGTAAATCAAAAAACATTGCGCCGCCTCCGACAAATGGTTCAAAATACGTAGCTTCATTGGGATCAAAATCATCAGGAGGATATAAATCCATTTCCCTGAATTGTTTTAATAGCTGCCTTTTCCCACCCACCCATTTTACAAACGGCTTGGGATTATCACTAACATATTTTTTATAAGACAAAACAACATCATCATCATTTAAAGACCCTTCGTAATTAGTCAAAAAAAGGCGAACATGAATAGGATGTACATTTAGTTTTACTGCGATATTATAAATAGCGTCAGTGGACATATAATTTCATTTATACCCTTTATTTTATAATAAAAAACACGTTAACGCAAGTCAACTTGTTTTGTAGTTTCAACCCACTGGCACCCATATTTAGGCTACTATTCGGCTAAGGAACAGAATTGCCTTTAAATCCCTAAAATGACTTAATTCCAAGCATGTCTTCTTTTGGCCTTTTTTGTTATTTAAGGCCTTTAACCTTATTCCACAATTCCTTGTGCTCTTCCATGATATCCTTGGGCATTTTTTTGAAATACTTGCCGTCGGTCGGAGTCATGGCGGTGGTGCACAGGAAGACCAATGAAATATAGTGAACGCGCGGGCCTTCGGTATAGTTCATGGGAAAGAGGAACTTGCTGCTTTCGATGTGGACGCCCAATTCTTCCCAGGCCGTCTTCTGGATCCGTTCATCGAAGCTCTCCCCGAAACGCAATAATCCGCCCGGAAAATGCCAGCCTTTCCACCACTGGTCATCGCGCCAGGTGAGCAAAAAGCCTTTCTTGGAAACGACAATTAATTCGCAAGCCGTAAACGGCACGACCTTGGTCAAGGCCTTAAAAATCGGCTTCGGCAAACCCTCATGCGGCTTGTCTATCTTCTTCAACAAAGCCACCAGCTGTTTAATTTCTTTTTTGTTGATCATTTGATAACTATTTACCTAAGGATATAATCATACGCTAATTCATATTAGTACTGCTAGCAGATCCCTGCCTTCGCAGGGATAAATGCGCGATTACTCCCCTGCGGCGGCCGCGTCCATGATGACCGTGCAATCGGGATGGCGTTGTAGGATAGAGGCCGGAACTTCTTCCGCGACCGGGCCATAGAGTGCTTTGTGCAAGATAAAGGCCTTGTGCCGGCCGTTGGCCAGCAGCACAATCTTTTGCGCTTCCATGATTGTGCCCAAGCCCATGGTCAAACCTTGCGCCGGCACTTGTTTGAGTTCCAATAAATTTTCAGCGTTGACCTCGCGAGTCGATTTGGTCAGGTTGACCACGCCGGTGCGCGAGGTAAAACTGGCACCCGGCTCGCAAAATCCGATATGCCCATCCATACCGATGCCCAAGATCTGCAGATCGATACCGCCTTCGTCCAGAATATGACGTTCGTAATTAGCCGCTTCGTCCGCCAGGTTCTTGGCCGTGCCATCCAAGAGGTAAACATGCTCTGGTTTGATGTCGACTTGGCTAAAGAAATTGTCCTGCATATAATGCCAGAAGCTATCCCGGCTGGCGCGCGGCAGGCCTACATAATCGTCCAAGTTGAAGGTCTTAACCTTGGCGAAACTGGCCTTGCCGCTGGCATAGGCAGCCACCAAGGCCCGATAGAGTCCCAGGGGGGTGTTGCCGGTCGCCAAGCCCAAGACAGCATCCGGCTTAGCCTTAACTGTTTCCAAAACCAAACGGGCGGCGCGTTCGGACATCTCTTGATAATCGCGAGTGATGATAATCTTCATAAAATATTTTCGATGAAATTTTTCGAATTGAAAACACCTATTTTTGCGTCATCGCTTACATCAATCTATATCATATCTACATTAATCCATGTCATCCCCGCCCGCCAAAGGTCGGGTAGACTCCGGCGGGGATCTACGTCGTGACGCACCGCCAACGATTAGATTCCCGCCTTCGCGGGAATGACATATCTAAAAACGGAAATGACATAAAAAACAAGAATGTCAAAAATAAAAAGCAAGGCATAAACAGAAATACATCAAAATACAAAAACACTCTTAAATTTTATTATACCATAACGCGTCTTGTCTTGTCACTAAAAATGAGTCAAACTTGCCAAAAATGGGCTTTTTTGATAAGCTAAACGATAATTTATTGGCTAATATATGAACAAAGAACTACCCAAAAATTTCGAAACCGCCGAAAACGAAGAGCACTGGTACAAAATCTGGCGCGCTTCCGGCTTTTTTAATCCCGACAACTTGGATTTGCCCGAAGATGCACCCACCTATACCATTATTCTGCCTCCGCCCAATATCACCGACAAGCTACACATGGGCCATGCCTCCGAACTAGCTATCCAAGACCTCTTTATCCGCTACAAGCGCCTGCGAGGCTATCGCACGCTCTGGCTGCCCGGCACCGACCACGCGGCCATCGCTACCCAGACTGTGGTTGAGAAAAAGATTAAAAAGGAACAAGGCCTTTCGCGCCATGACTTAGGGCGCGTCGAATTCCTCAAGAAAGTTTGGGAGTTTCTGGGAGAAACCCAATCGGCTATCCTGAATCAGACGGAAAAAATGGGCGCTTCTTTGGATTGGTCTCGCCTGGCCTTTACCCTCGATGACCCGCGCCGCCTGGCTGTCCGCGAGATGTTTATCAAAATGCATTCCGAAGGCCTCATCTACCGCGGCGAACGCATCGTCAACTGGTGCCCGCGCTGCCAATCCACCCTGGCCGACGACGAAGTGGAACACGAAACACAAGCCGCCAAACTCTATACCTTTAAATACGACGCCGCTTTCCCGATCGCTATTTCCACCACCCGTCCCGAAACCAAGCTGGGCGATACGGCTGTGGCGGTCAACCCTAAGGACGACCGCTACAAACAATATATCGGCCAAACAATCGCAGCTAACTTTTGCGGCGTGCCGCTCAAACTGCAGATTATTGCCGACCGCAATGTCGAAATGGAATTCGGCACTGGCGCCCTAGGCGTTACGCCCGCTCATTCGATGATTGATTGGCAGATGGCCGAAGAGCATAATCTACCCATCGTCAAAGTGATCAACGAAGACGCCAAAATTCATCCAGGCTTCGGCCCATACTCCGATCTGGGCGTTTTGGAAGCGCGCGAAGCTATTGTGGCTGAACTGCGAAAAAATAATCTGTTAACCGGCGAAGAAGATATCAGCAATAACCTCAGCGTCTGCTATCGCTGCGGTACGGCTATCGAGCCGCTGCCATCCATGCAGTGGTTTATCGCCGTCGACAAACCAATAGAGCGCCTGGGCAACAAGTCGCTCAAACAAATCGCGTTGGCGGCAGCTGTTGACGGTGAAATCGAATTCAACCAAGCCCGCTTTGCTAAAAAATATACCGACTGGATGACCAACCTGCGCGATTGGTGCATCAGCCGCCAGATTTGGTTCGGCCACGAAATCCCCGCCTGGCACAAAGGCGAGGAGATCTACGTCGGCGCCGAAGCGCCGGCAGGCGAAGGCTGGGTCCAAGATAGCGACACACTGGACACTTGGTTCTCATCCGGCATGTGGACCTTCTCTACTCTCGGCTGGCCGGGCACTTTTGCCGGCGGCCGCAAAAGCGGCGATCTGGCCAGATTCCACCCGACACAGACCATGGCGCCCGGCTACGAATTGATCACACTCTGGGTCAGCCGCATGGTCATGATGAGCTACTACGCCTTGGGCGAAAAACCCTTCGAAAAGGTCTACTTACACGGCATGGTTTTGGACAAGCAAGGCAAAAAGATGAGTAAATCCAAAGGCAACGGTATTGATCCATTGGATATGATTACTCTTTACGGCACCGATGCAGTTCGCCTATCGCTGACCGCCGGTACCACCGCCGGCAACGACCTCAAATTCTACCAAGAAAAGGCCGAAGACTCACGCAATTTTGTCAACAAACTATGGAACATCGGCCGCTTCATCATCAGCCAGATGGAAGATGAGACTCTGCCGATTAATACCGCCGAACTGACGCTAGCCGACCGATGGATTCTGTCCAAATTCAAACACACCAAGAGCCTAGTGACCGCAAGCTTGGAAAGCTACGAATACGGCCAAGCGATTGATATCTTAAAAGAATTTACTTGGGACCAGCTGGCCGACTGGTATCTGGAAGCCAGCAAATTCAGCCGTTCAGCCTCTACCCCGGCCGTCCTCAAGTTAATCCTGGAAGAACTGCTGGTTATGTGGCACCCATTCGCGCCTTTTGTCACAGAAACTCTCTGGAGCTATCTGGGTAAGCCGCAATTACTGATAGTCTCGCATTGGCCAGACCAAAACCCTACTGAATATACCGACACAGAAGCAGAGACGCAATTCGAACAAATAATCGAAGCAATTGTCGCTATTCGCAATGCCCGCAGCGTCAATAAAATAGAACCGGCCAAAAAACTACCGGCTCTGATTATTACAGACTCAGTCGAACTCTATACACAAAACAGCGCCCTGCTAATTTCACTACGCACCGGTTTAAGCGAAATGCAAATTATCAGCTCAGGCCAAGCGCCCGCTGAAGCTATTTTTGCGCAAACCCCTAACGCCGATATTTATCTATCCGTGCCGGTTGACCGCGAGCAAGAAAAAACAAGGTTGAACAAAGAATTGACTGATACCCAAAGCTTCATCGAACGCCTAAGCAAACAATTGGCTAATGACGAATTTGTGCATAACGCCCCGCCGGCGCTGGTAGCCAAAGAACGAGCCCGTCTAGCCGAAACAGAAACCAAGGCTCAGTCGCTCCAAGAACAGCTCAAAAAACTCGATTAAATCTGCCTTTCTTGCTATAATTAAACTCCCAGGACCGATCCTGGGAGTTTTTTTTAACACGCCGAAAAATTGGCTTGCTTTTCTGGATTTTGTTATAATAAATCAATTGGTTTAAATCGCGGAAACACTAATATCATGATCAAGGTAAAAAAATACGGCACCGTGCTATCACCCACCAGCCGAGCGTTCGAAGAACGCGCGGTTTTGAATCCCGGCGTCCTGCAAGAAGGCCGCCAAGTCCACCTGGTTTACCGCGCCATCAGCAAGGATTTTATGTCTAGTTTGGGCTATGCCCGCCTGGACGGTTTTCGCAATGTCAAAGAACGCCTAGGCGCCCCGCTCATGCAAGGCAAAGCCAAATATGAATCGCACGGCATGGAAGATCCGCGCATTACCAAGATTGACGACACCATCTATCTGACCTACGTCGCCCATGACGGCAAAAACGCGCAGATCGCCTACGCCTATGGCCCGGATCTTTTCAACCTAAAGCGCGGTGGCCTAATCGGCCCCCAGATCCGTTACTCAATGGCCGGACGCCTGTTTAACAAAAAAGAACTCAAGGATGATTATCTGTTTTTCGAGGCCTACTATCGCAACTACTCAGGCGAAGACGTGTTAATCTGGGAAAAAGACGGCGTGCTGTTTCCGGAAAAGATCCGCGGCAAATTCGTGCTGACGCACCGCATCTTGCCTGACATGCAAATAGTCTATTTCAAAGATTTTGCCGAACTCAAACGTAATAGTTTCTGGAAGGACTACATCAGCAACATGCACAAATTCGTCATCCTCGAAAATAAATACCGCTTCGAAGAACGGCATATCGGCGGCGGCGCCCCGCCCATCCGCACCAAGAACGGCTGGCTGGTCATCTACCACGGCGTCGAAGAATCCAATGCCGGCCGCACCTATCACGCCGGAGTCGCTCTATTTGATATCAAGAACCCGCGGCAGCTTATTTCACGCCTGCCCTATCCTCTCTTCAGCCCGGAAAAAGACTTTGAGCTCAAAGGCGAAGTAGACGACGTCGTCTTCCCTACCGGTACCGCGCAATTTGGAAAAAATTTATATATCTATTACGGAGCAGCCGACAGCGACATCGCTGTGGCCAGCGTCAATCTGGATGATTTGCTTGATGAGCTCAGACGCTACAAAACAAACCGCAAATAACGCCCTATGCAACAACCAAAATCGCCATGTGTACTCTATGTCAGCACTTTCCCACCCCGTGAATGCGGCATCGCTACTTTTGCGCAAGACCTGACCAATGCCATCGACAAAGAATTTGCACCGGCCGTTAAATCCAAGATTCTAGCCATGAACGTCAATGGCAGTTCGATTTATAATTACCCCAAAAAGGTAACCATGCAGATTGCCGACAGCGACATTGAAGATTACTTGCGCCGCGCCAAAGAAATCAACGATAATCCGGAAATCAAACTGGTCTGCATCCAACACGAATACGGCATCTACGGCGGCGAATGGGGCAATTACGTTCTGCCCTTTATGGAAATGATTACTAAGCCGATAGTTGTGACCTTCCACACCGTCCTGCCTCGGCCCGGCCGCGAACTCAAGCGCATCACCAAACAGATTGTCGACAAAGCCAGCGGCATAGTGGTTATGACCGAACACTCCGCCGCCCTCTTGCGACGCACCTACGGCATCGACAAGAAAAAACCGATTGCCGTCATCCCGCACGGCGTCCATCACATCCAATATCCATCCAAGAGCAAAGCCAAAGCCAAGCTCAATCTATCCGGACGCACCGTATTGTCTACCTTCGGCATGCTTAATCGCGACAAAGGCATCGAGTATGCCATCGAGGCATTGCCAGAAATAATTAAGAAATATCCCAAAACTCTCTATTTAATCCTCGGCGCTACCCATCCGGTCGTCGCCCGCCACGAAGGCGAAAGTTACCGCAACAAGCTGACTCGCTTAGTCAAGAAACTGGAACTGGAAGAGCATGTCAAATTTTATAACAAATATTTGGAGCTGGATGAATTGATCGACTTTCTAAAAGCCACCGACATCTACATCTCCCCCACACTCAATCCCAAGCAAGCGGTTTCCGGCACTATCTCTTACGCCTTTTCCTGCGCTTGCCCGATTGTGGCCACCGCCAACCAATACGCCAAAGATACTATCAACAAAGAACGCGGCATTCTGGTTGACTTTGCCAATGCCAAGGCAATCGAGAACGCTCTCATGACCATGTTGGACGATCCGATCATGACCAAGAATATGAAAAAGGATTGTTATTTCTATTCTCGGCACATGACCTGGCAGAACGTCTCGCTGGCCTATTTCAAGTTCTTCGACCAGTTCACCCCGATTATCCCGCGTGACAAGGATAAATTACCGCCTATCAATCTAGACCACATCAAAACCCTGACCGACGACTTCGGCATGATCCAATTCGCTATCCATACCAAGCCGGACATGCACTCCGGCTATTGTCTGGATGACAACGCCCGCGCCTTGATCGGCACCGTCAACTATTATGATCGTTATCCCAAACGATCGGTCATGCGCCTGATTAATACCTATTTCAATTACATCAAATACAGCCAAAAGGACGAAGGCGGCGCCTTTAAGGATTTTGTCAATCGAGTGGGCGAAGTTTCCGAAGACCGCGACATGGAAAGCCAAGATAGCTTCGGCCGCGCTATCTGGGCTTTGGGGCAGACGCTGGTCTCCAAACGCGCTCCCAATATCCTAATCGAAGAAGCTTTGGGTGTTTTTGACAAAGCCTATCCGCTGATCGTCGACCTCAAATTTTCACGTTCAATCGCCTTTGCTCTGATTGGCCTAACCGATGTCCGCCAATATTACGGACAAACCGGCAACCTAGACCAACAAAAGGAGGTGGACAGCATGATCAAGCGCCTGGCTGATATATTAATCCAGCGTTACGAAGAGCAAACCGCCGAAAGCGCGCTCTCCGGCGGCGAAAAGTGGCTCTGGTTCGACGATCACCTCACCTATTCCAACTACAAGATCCCCGAAGCGCTGTTCCGCGCCTACCGCATCTTAAAAAAGGACAAATACAAACAGACGGCCGAACACAGCATCGATTTTCTGAACAAGATTACTTTCGAAAAAGGCTATTACAATGCCATCGGCCAAGACGGCTGGTATTTCCGCAATGGCAAACGCGCCTACTTTGACCAACAGCCGGAAGACGCGGCCTCGGCAGTGGAGGCCTTGGTCGCCGCCTACGAAGTAACCGGCAAAGAAAAATATGCCGCTGACGCCCGCGACGCCTTCAATTGGTTCTTGGGCAAAAATCACCTCAATCAAATGGTCTATGATGACGCTACCGGCGGTTGCTACGATGGACTGGGCAAAAAGAGCATCAATTTCAATCAAGGCGCCGAATCAACACTCTCTTATTTCCTGGCTCGCCTAGCTGTCGAAGCTGTCTACAAAGACAAAGAAGGCAATGACCGTCGAGACCGCCAAATACTGATCGACAAAGCCGCGCTCGAAGCCGAAATAGCCAAAGTCGAAGATGAATAAATATACAAAGCCTGCCTCTTTCGGCAGGCTTTGTCTTGCCCAAAAAAATCTGCTATAATTAAGTATTAATATTAATAGATTGCGCCATGTTAGGAAAAATATTTCGGCGATGGCATTACCGCCGTTTAAGCGAGCGTTTGATCAAGGATAATTACTATGCTCGGTTGGAATTCGAAGACCGAGACACGCTCGAAAGAATTATCCTGCCCTACGTCCTGTCAGACCTGAACCCCAAAAGAATACTGGACGTCGGCCGCGAAGACTATCAAAGCTGGTATAATGATTTTTTTGACGGCCGCGAACTTTGGACGCTCGACTTTAACAAACGGCGCAAGAAGTTTGGCGCGCCCAACCACATCACCGACGATGTCGCCAATGTCGGCGCCCATTTCAAGCCCGGCTATTTCCATTTTATCTTATTAAATGGAGTTTTCGGCTGGGGCCTCAATGACATTCAAAAGATCGAAAAGACCTTTGACTCGCTTTATGAACTATTGGCTCCCGGCGGTCTCTTGATTGTGGGCTGGAACGACCTGGAAGACCTGGTGCCGATACCGCTAGCAAATATTAAAGCCCTTAAAAGATTCCAAAAATACACATTTCCCCCTCTCAAAAAATCTTCTTTCCTCTGCATCGGTGAAGGGCGCCATACCTATAATTTCTATCTAAAGAAATAATATAATAAGTTTTATTTAATTTTTAAAAACCCGCCCTAGGCGGGTCCGCCTAGGGCGGACTTTACAAACTTTACAACACAACAAAACTCTGCCATCCAATAACTTTAAAAACTTTACAACATAAAAAAACTCCGCCCTCCAATAACTTTAAAAACTTTACAACACAACAAAACTCCGCCCTCCAATAACTTTAAAAACTTTACAAACTTTATAAACTTTATAAACTCACTCGTATGCCCATTAAACAAAAAAAGAGGAATAAAAAAACAATCAGCCGCTCAGCCAAATCCAAAGGCTATAACCTGCCGCATGTTTGGAAAAACACTTGGCCGAGCCTGCAGGCTTTTATCTTGACGGCCTTGCCTATCTTAGCAACCTTTCTAATCATGTCATTATTCATAGTGAGCGGTCTCGCCGCCTACGGGATATCCCTCCTTATCCTAGTCTATCTGCCATTTTCACCGGTTGTATACTATGTTGCTTATCTATTTTTTCTACAAAAACACAACACTCAATCATTTTTTATGGCCCGCATTGCCGCAGCCATGCTGGTGTGTTCCGTCTATATCTTTGTTGCCGGCTCATTGCTCTTTAGCAGCGTCTTTTGCGGCACTACCGACTGCGGAGGCTCCATCTTGGTCCTTATCTTCCCTCCGGCCGCTTTTCTTATTTACTTCCCGACTGTGCTAATCACTATCGCAACCGAAAAATTGACTTACTTCTTCATCTCGGAATCTAAATATGCTAAACGTTAAACGTCACGGCATCATCCTTAAACCGACTAGCCGCAGCTTCGAAGCAAAGTCTGTATTCAACCCAGGCGTCTGGCAGTCAGGCAACACCGTGCATATGCTTTACCGAGCGGTTGACGGCAACTTCGTCTCCAGCCTGGGCTATGCTAGGCTAGAAGGGCCTCTGCAAGTAGCAGAGCGGCTATCCGACGCCCTTTACAAGCCAGAAACTGCCTGGGAATCGCAAGGACTAGAAGACCCGCGCATCGTCAAAATAGATGGCCAATTCTTAGTGACCTACGTCGCCCATGACGGCAAAAATGCCGTCTCTTGCTATCTCTATGGCACTGATCTAAAAAAACTAAAGCGCGGCGGATTAATCAGCCCCAAAATACCCTATCGCCATCTCCCTCGCATCTGGCGCTGGTGCCAGCTCAAAGATGAATACTTTTTATTCCAAGCCTTTTACCAGAACTTCGGCGGCGACAATATCTTGCTTTGGCACAAAGATTTTGTCCCTTTTAGCGAAAAGATTAATGGCCGATATTATTTTCTGGAACGCATCTTGCCTGATATGCAACTGGTTGCCTGCGATTCGTTGGACGACCTGCATGACAAATACTTCTGGATCAGGCATCTGCTGGAAACCGACCGCCATGTCCTGTTTGAGAACACCATGTCTTTTGAACCGCGTAATATTGGCGGCGGCGCTCCTCCCATCAAGACAGCCGAAGGCTGGCTAGTCATCTACCACGGCGTCGAAGAACACAACAAAGCCAGAACTTACAGCGCCGGCGCCGCCTTGCTCGATCTCAATGACCCGCACAAAATCATTGGCCGCCTGCCAATGCCGCTGCTAAAGCCAGAAACAGACTACGAACTAACCGGACAAGTCAACAACGTCATCTTCCCAACCGGCACCGCCCTCTTTGGCGACGAACTTTATTTCTATTATGGCTGCGCCGATAATTGCATCGCTGCCGCCAGCGTCAGTCTATCCGCCCTCCTAACAGAACTCAAACATAACCCGCCCAAACTCTAAACAAAACATATGGCCGCCAAAAAACCAGCCTCTATCATCGAAACCGCCCGCCAAGAAGCGCTCAAAGTGCTAGACACTTGCGCTCACACCAAAAGCGGCGCCTTTTTCGCCTCTGGCTTGCCTGGCGGCTACGAAGCGACCTGGGCGCGCGATTCGATGATTACTACGCTAGGCGCGGCGCTCGAAGGCGATCGATACAAAGAAGCCATCAAAAAGTCTATCGAGCTGCTGGCCAAGAACCAGTCCCTGCAAGGACAAATCCCCAATTGCGTGGGCTCGTTCAATCTGGACCGGCAATCGGATGTTACCTTTAATTCAATCGATTCCAGCCTGTGGTTTGTCATTGGCCTAGTTGTCTATTCTTGGAAGTTTTCCGATCAACAATTCTATCAAAAGCACCGCAAGAATCTGATGATGGCTCTGGTTTGGCTGGGCTACCAAGACCCCGATGAAGTGCGCGTGCTAGTCCAGCAGCCGACTATGGACTGGATGGATGCCTTCCCTCATAAATACGGCTATGTCCTGAACACTCAAGCGCTATACTTCGGCGCCCTGCGGCTGGTTGGCAAGGAGCGCCAAGCCGCCCATCTGCAAAAAGTAGTCAACGGCAATATCCAAAAATATATATCCTTATATGACCCCAAGCTGGGCCATTACTATCCCTGGGGCTGGAAAAACCATGATGACAAACGCGAACACGAAGAGTGGTTCGACTCCTTGGGCAACCTGCTGGCCATTGTAACCGGCCTGGCTACACCCGAAATTGCCAGCAATATTATGGCGCATATCAAAAAAGCCGGCATTGCCCGCCCCTTTCCTTGCCGCGCTATCGATCCGCCCTTGCAGCCAGGCTCACCCGCTTGGCATGATTATTTCGACAATTGCGATGCCCGCGACCCTTATCGCTATCTCAACGGCGGTATCTGGCCTTTTATCGGCGGCTTTTATGTAGCCGCCCTGGTTCGCATGGGCCGCCACAAAGAAGCCGCGCAAGAGCTGGAACTGCTTGCCAAGGCTAACTTGCAAAAACTAACAGATCAAAATGAAACCTATTTGACCGAAATGGCCAAAACCAAGAAAATGACCAAGGCAAAATTAGCCGCTCTGCGCCAACAAGATTTTAACGAATGGTTGGACGGCCGTACCGGCAAACCGGAAGGCGAACCCTACCAGGCTTGGAGCGCCTCCGCCTACCTCTTTGCCTACCACTGCGTCAAAAGCAAAGCCTGCTGGTACTTCGACCAAAACTCAGAAGACGAAGACTAATGAGTAACTATAAAAAGCCATTAAAATCCCAAGTGCCTATATCTTTATAAACTTATTAAAATCCGCAGTACCTATAACTTTAAAAACTTTATAAACTTAATTGTATGTTAGAAGCAAACACTATAGCTCCCGATTTTGAGCTGCTAGACGCCAAAGGCATGCCGCAAACCCTAAGCCAATTTCTAGGCCATTGGGTTGTGCTTTACTTCTACCCCAAAGACGAGACGCCTGGCTGCACTGCCGAAGCTTGCAGCTTTCGCGACACTCACGCAGACTTCGAAAAACATGATGCCAAAATCATCGGCATTAACACCGACAGCCAACAGAGCCACAAGGCTTTTGTCACCAAACACCAACTGCCCTTTATGCTGCTCTCTGATCCCACCAAAGAAGTCATTAAGACCTATGGCGCCAAGGGACTGTTCACTAAACGTATAAGCTACCTGATTAATCCTGAAGGCAAGATTGCCAAATCATACGACAATGTCGACCCAGTGATACACGCCAAACAGATACTTCAAGATTTAGAAGGTCTATCAAATGAAAGGTCCTAGCCGGAGTCTATCCGACTGCTGGCGGACCGGGATAAAGTACTCAATGTCGACCCAGTGATACACGCCACCCAAATCCTTAAAGACCTAGAGAGTTTAAAAACTTAAAGTCATGAGCTAGCCGGCTATAGGAATCCCGGCCCAAGCTAAGACAGAAAAACCGCCCCGATTTACGTCGGGGCGATTTTTATTTATTGGTATTATTTACTTGAGATTGAGCCTAGAATCAACCAGTTCCATGAATTTCTTGGCTACCATCTTGTAATGAAAGTTACTCATGGCATGGTCATAGGCATTATTGCCCATCTCCAGCCGCTTGGCGTCATCCATCAACAGCTCCTTAGTGTATTTGACTAAATCAGGCACACTGGCGCGATAAGCAAAGACCTTAGGCTTGTCAAAAACAATCTTGTGATCGGCATCAAAGCCCATAGATTCATAAGCCCATTCTTCCTTAAGTTCAACGGCCTGCCCGATGTCAGCCAAATAGCCGGTCTTGCCATGAATGATAGTATCCACCGGACCGCCGACATTGATAGAGATGACCGGCTTGCCGCAGGCCTCCGCCTCCATCTGAATCATACCGAAACCTTCCAGACGAGATGGCGCGGCATAAATATCGCAAGCGGCCAACAAGATGCTCATAAAGTCATGGGAATACATGCCATAAAAATAAACAATCTTGCCGCGGTCTATGCCTAATTCCTCGATCAAAGCTTCTTCCTCTGCGCCATGGATAGCAGCCGATTCCGACTCGCTGGCCTTAAGCACATATTTCCAATTTGGAAAATCCTTATCGATCTCCGCCAAGGCCCGCAGCATCTCCTGAGCACCTTTGCTGGAAACATCGCCGCCGACAGTCAGAATCATCTTTTCGTGAGGTTGTACGCCCAGCATCGAACGCATCGCTTGGATCTTATCATCGCTTTGCGGAATGCGGCAAATCTCCTCCGGGTCGAAACCGATAGGCAAGGTGACAAAGTTCTTGGTATCCACGCCATCGCGGGCGTAAGTTTCGGTCACCCAATTAGAAGTGGTCAACACCAAAGGCAGCTCGCCTAATTCTTTGTGATAATTGGCTACCCAGCCATTAGCTACAAACCAAGGCACCGGCAACACACCGGCCCGCTGAGGACTAAAAACAATATCAGGAGAGTTAGTCCAACAACCGACGCCCACCGCTAAATCCGGCTTAAAACCGGATAGCACCCATTGTTTTTGCAAGCTAGGCTTAAAGTGGCATGGCACTACTTCTAGATTTCGATCTTTTGACATTTCTTTCAGCCCTTTATAGAGCAAGTTTCCCTGGATGCTTAAGCCATCCGGCTCGACTGGGTAAGCATGAAATACGGCGATTTTCATAGTATTAATTCACAGTTAAATAGGCTAGCGGCTGATGCCGAGCTACATTTTAAATAATCTAAAGGCTTCTGGATTGGTACAATAACCGATATCAATGCCCTGCGGATCGAAGCCATAAAGCTCGGACACAATTGAACGTTTTTCTTTGAACAGCTTAGGTGATAATTTGAACAATAGATCGCTGCCGCTTGCGGCAACCAATTTGTATTTGCTTTGTTTCTTGTAGTTAAAACAAAAGGAAGCGCCGGCGGACAAACGTCGGGAAGCAAGCAATTCGCCGACCGCTTGGTGCGCGGCCTTGTGCCGCTCATGGCCATACTCGCCATTAGCGGCATGCGTAAATAAAAAATCAAAATGCTCGCTCTTCAACTGGTCCAAGATTATCCTCTTGGCCGCGCGGACTGCCGATACCATGCCCAAGCGGCCTTCGTCATCCCAATCGGCAATAATACCGCGAGCGCCCAAACGAGCCGCGACCCGGGCAAACTTTGGAGCGCGATCCGTGTCGCTGGCGCGCGACAAACAAAGGATCGTCCACTTAGCTTGCGGATTAGCCAAGATCAAACCGCCGCACCAGATCGTCTCGTCATCCGGATGCGCGACAATCACCAGCGCGTTAGCGCCTTGAGAAATAATTGCGTCCATCATATTGCTTAATTATATCAGCTTGGACTAAATTTTGGCAAGAGACCGCCGCCAAGACAAAACAAAATCACTCCGACGGCTATCGGAGTGATTGAAAGGATAAAAAAATTATTTATACGCCGCTTCTGTTTCCTCGCCGGTCGCCATGTCCTTAACGCGATAAACCTTTTTTTGCTGTTCGCTCTCGCCGAAGATCACCACATGGCTAAGCTGTTTCTTGTTAGCGTATTCCAATGCCTTGCCCAGCTTAACCAGATCCAAGCTGGTTTCCACTTCATGTCCTTGTCCACGCAAAGTGCGGGCCAGAGCCATAGTCTCGGTCAACAACGACTCTGACAGGAACGGCAGATAGTAACGTTGCCTGTTTTGATTTTTCTTAATCTCTTCAAGCAAGCCCCATGATTCCAAAAATAACTTAAAGGTCTCATCGCCGGGCGCTATACCGACTGCGGGGAAAGACTTGGAGCCGAAGATAGCCGCCAAGCCATTATACCGGCCGCCGCCGAACAAAGCGCGGTTATTAAGCTCATGATGATCAAATAGTTCAAATATAACACCATCGTAATAATCAAAGCCACGGATAATGCTCGGTTTAAAATTAAGACAGTCGCCATAACCCAAGTCGCTAAGCATCACCATTACCTGCTTGACAGCCATCAGGCCTAGATTATCAGCCAATTGCGGCAAACGTTCAGCCAAATCGGTAACGCTAGCGCTATTCATAAAAGCGATTATCTGCTCGATGCCATTATCACTGACAGCTAAATCATGCAACGCTTCTTTAAAATCAGCCAAAGAAAGCTTGTGCCACTTATCCATGATGCGCACTACCGCCGTTTTATTGGCTGGCAAAACTTCGGTCAGAGCCAAGACGCCATCAATTAGCCTGCGATCATTAAAGCCAAGAGAAAAAGACCCTGCCGGCGGCTTAAATTCCAACATGACATCCAAAGCAATGCAGGCAATTTCCACTTCGGCCATTATCGAATCGGCGCCAAAGATGTCTACATTCAATTGCCAAAACTCACGATTGCGGCCGCGCTGCGGCTTTTCATTGCGCATAAAATTGGCAATGCTAAAAAACCTGATCGGCTTGGGATAAGCATCATAAATCTGGCTAACCAAGCGGGTCACGCTGGGAGTCATCTCCGGCCGGATGCTTAATTCGCGTCCGCCTTGATCGGTAAAGGTTACCAGCTCTTTGCCGCCCACATCCTCACCGGATTTGGCGCGATAAACCTCGGCCGCTTCTACCAACGGAGTCAGATATTCTTCATAGCCGTAACGCTGGCAAACACGGCGCCAAGCATCAAAAATATACTTACGAACGGCAAATTCTTCCGGCAGCCAATCAGCTGTCCCCTTAGGAGGTTGATTAGAAATAGGCATAAAAAAATATAAGTTTATAAATAAACATTGTCCGCCAGCTGGCGGTTTGACTTTTAACTTTTGACTTATCTATTGAACACTACCATATTCCTACAAAAAAGTCATCTTTACTGCCTATTTTCCAATTTATACGTCAAATATTGCCTAAACAGCCAAAAAACTGCTAGTAATAACGCATAATAGGCCGCTATTCCGGCGCCAGAAAATACCGGCAAATTAATTACAGCCCAAGGCCAAGCAGAGAAAAAGTTTACCGACCAGACAATAAAACTATTCAGCAAAGTAGCAGGCGCAAAGACGACCAGCGGCGGCAAACCGACAAAAGATAATATTATACCCAACAAGATTGACCACAAGACCGGCGCAGCTAACGGAACGATCGCTAAATTAGCCAAGGGCGCGACCAAGCTTAATTGGCCGAAGAGATTAGCCACCAAAGGCAATGCGGCCAACTGCGCCGCCACTGTCACCGCCATACCCGCCATCAGCCAGCCCAACGCTTGCCGCCAACGAGCAACTACTCTTGGGCGTTCGGCCTTTTCCAATAGTGGCTGACCGGTGTATACAATGGCCGCCAAAGTTATAAATGATAGCTGGAAAGATATATCACCTAACAAGATCAGCGGATTAATCGCAACCAAAACAACCGCCGCCAGCAACAGGCTGCCTCCGACATTCGCCAATCGTCCGCTAAAGAATGCCGCTATAACCGTTATAGCCATCACTACCGAACGGGCTGCCGGCGCAGGAAAGCCAACCAGCGCTAGATATATTACAAGCAGAGGCAGGGCCAAAAGATAAGCAACTTGCCGTCGCAAGCCCAAGCCAATCAACAGCCAAAGCAAAGCTGCGATCATAATGCTCATATGCATGCCGCCAATCGAAATAAAATGACTGGTGCCTGTGCGACTGAAACGCTGGCTTGTCTGCTGGTCAAAAGTATTCATATAGCCCAGGACCAAAGCCTTAGCTAAGCCGGCTGCTGGCTCCGGCATACCCAGGCTGACATAGCCTGCAGCGCGTTGGCGCCAACGCAATAAGACCGCGCGCCAATCATCAGCCGGTCCGGCTGTTGCCCTGATTTTTGGAAAAGCGCACACGCCAATCAAGCCGCGCGCGGCCAACGATCGCTTTCGCTCAATCATTCTCTCGGGCCGGCAGCTAAAGCTTAACCGATCATCATAATTAAGCTCGGGAAACTTGGCAGCCAGTACTTGCACACGCCGGCCATCAGCCAAGCAAGCTTCAATTTCTTGATAAGCAGGGCGCGGCAATAGCTCGCGGCAGACGCGCGCCTCCAGATTATAAACCTGAGCCTCCGGCGGCAAGCTTTGCCGATATTGTTCATTGGCTGCAGACAAGCGCCAAGCGCCAACAACAAAAAATAACAAACTTAGGCAAAACAAACGAAAAACAGGACGCTTAAAAAAATATACGGCAACTGCCGCTATAATAACGGCTATCAGACAAATTTTACTGGGCCACGACCGCCAATCAGCAACCGCTACGCCCGACAAAAAACAAAGCAAATAAAAAAGAAACCTCTTTGAAGGCTTCTCCCACCAAGTTTGTTTAGCTGGCTTGTGACTTAAGATAGGCAGCGATAAAGCCGTCCAACTCTCCATCCAAGACGCCGCTCGTGTCGTCAGTTTCATAATTCGTACGATGGTCCTTAACCAGTTGATAGGGTTGCAAAACATAGCTGCGGATCTGCTTGCCCCATTCGGCCCGTTGTACTTCGCCGCGGATGGTGGCATTCTTCTCCGACTGCTGAGCCAATTGCAGCATCTTGAGCTTGGCCTTCAATAGAGCCATGCATTGTTCGCGATTCTGGCTTTGACTGCGTTCCGTCTGGCAAGCAACCACAATGCCGGTTGCCAGGTGCTTGAGGCGCACAGCTGAAGACACCTTGTTGACATTCTGTCCGCCCGGTCCGCTGGAACGGTAAAATTCGACTTCTATTTCTTCCGGCTTGATATCGATATCGGTCGATGCCGGTAATTCGGGCAATACTTCTACCAAGGCAAAAGATGTCTGGCGCAGAGCCTCGGCGTCAAAAGGACTGATGCGCACCAAACGATGCACGCCCGCTTCGGACTTCAGATTGCCATAGGCATAGCGGCCGGTCGCCTTAATCAACACGCTCTTAATCCCCGCTTCGTTGCCCATCGTGCGTTCCAACACTTCCGCTTGCCAGCCCTGCTTTTCAATATAGCGCAAATACATCCGTTCCAACATTTGCGCCCAATCTTGTGCCTCCACTCCGCCTGTACCTGCATGGATAGACAAGAAGCAATTTGAGCTGTCATATTCTCCGGCAAACAATAAAGCGAATTCCAACTTGGCAAATTTCTGCTCCAGCTCGTCGGCGTGCTTGGCTAAATCCGCCTGCAAACCGCTGTCATTGCCTGCCTCCCTGGCCATAGCCAAAGTCGAGCTGATATCCTGTTCAAAAACTCTCCACAATGCGATTTCTGATTTTAATTCCTCATGCTCCTTGCCCAATTGGCCGGCCTGCACTGGATTTTGCCACAATTCCGGTTCGGCCAATAGTTTTTCCAATTCATCCACCCGCGCTTGCTTGCCGGTCAAATCCAAAATCAAGGCGGCTTCTTGCACCCGTTTAAGCAACTCCGTCAATTGTCTAATTATATTATCCATACCGGTTTAAAAAAGAAGCAAACCGTTGCTCCTTTTTATTTAAGGCCAACTTATATTTGCCAATAACTTTATTTTACAATCAAGCTAACAATAAAAGAAATTATTGCGCCCATCAACAACGCGGCAATCATCGAAACCACCACCACCGTCGCAAAATTACCGCCCGCCTCCAGATACTTAATCAACTGAAAAATAGTCAAGACCGAAACCAGCGACATAATAACGCCGGTTGCGATGCCTGATGCGAAAAGATAGCGCGAATTTTCATTTTTCATAGTAGGACCCCGTCCGCCCAACTCGAGCTAGACTAATTTATTTTTTCCGATATAGACGCATAGATCAGCCAGACGAGAAGAATAGCCCCATTCATTATCATACCAGGCCACCACCTTGGCCAAATCGCCGTCAACCACCTTGGTCAAAGACAAATCAACAATCGAACTTGCCGAATTGCCTACTATATCATGCGACACAATCGGATCGCTGGTCGTGGTCAAAATACCCTTAAAGCGAGCCGTCTTAGATGCTTTGGTTAAGGCATCATTCAACTGCTCAGCTGTCGCCGGTTTTTCCAACAAGAAAGTCAAGTCAGAAATAGAGCCAGTGGGCACCGGCACGCGCAACGCCATGCCGTCAAACTTGCCCTTGAGCGATGGTATAGTCTCGGTAACGGCAATCGCCGCGCCGGTAGTAGTAGGAATGATACTGACAGCGGCCGACCTGGCTCGGCGCAAATCGCGATGAGGGCCATCAACCAGGTTCTGATCGGCCGTATAGGCATGCACCGTACTCATCAACGCCTTCTTGATGCCAAAGGCCGCGCGAATGACATCGGTCACCGGCGCCAAGCAATTGGTAGTACAGCTAGCCATCGAGATCACCTTATCTTTCTTGCTCATTTTTTGTTCATTGACGCCCAAGACATAAGTAGGCACATCGGCACCCTTAGCCGGAGCGGAGATAACTACCTTCTTGGCCCCCGCCTTGATGTGTAGCATAGCCTTTTCTTTTTCGGTAAAGAAGCCGGTGGATTCAATGACCACATCAACCTTCAAGGCAGCCCAAGGCAAGAGCGACGGATCCTTCTGGGCAAAAACCGGATATTTAATGCCGTCGACCGTCAAAGCATCGGCAGTCGCCTTTACCTTCTTGCCATATTGTCCATAACAAGAATCATAGGTTAAGAGGTGGGCCAAAGTAGCGGTATCGGTTAAATCATTGATAGCGACTACCCGCACGTTTTTGCGTTCCAAAAGAGCTTTGAAGGCGGCTCGGCCGATGCGGCCAAAACCATTAATGGCAATGTTGATCATATATTTTATATATTAACAGACACCTGTCTTTTTTAAATTATACCAAAGGCAGAATTAAAGAGCAACTAACGGTTAAAACAAACAAGCCCCTCTATCAGAGGAGCTTGTTTGTTTATAGATAGCAGCTTATCTAGCCTTAGCCAAAAAAGCTTGTAATTCGGGGTGCACTGGAATGGAAAAACTCTGGCGCACTCCAGCCAGATCGGTAAAGCTTAAAAAGATTGAATTCAAAAAGATGCGCTGAGTGCCTGTTTTCTTGAATAATCTGCGGGTATTGGCCGTGCTATAAACGCGGTCGCCGACGATCGGATTGCCGTAGGCCGCCATATGGGCGCGGATCTGATGAGTGCGTCCGGTCTTAAGATTGACTTCCAATAAAGTATAATTGATCAGCCGTTGCAAGATTTTGAACTCAGTGATGGCCTTTTTGCCTTCTTCGCTGCCCACCGGCTTGGCGGCCATTTTTTTACCGCTGGTCGAGCGCGCCAAAGGGAAAGTAATGCGGTCCTCATCCTTGGCCACCTGGCCATAGACCAAAGTCTCATAATGCTTTTCGACCAAGCGTTTCTTGAATTGGCGTTTGAGATCGTCAAAAGAATCATGATTCAAAGCGATCACCATCAGGCCGGAAACGGCCTTATCCAGACGATGCACAATGCCGGGACGGCTGGGATCATCGCCTACTTGCGATACCTGCGGATAATGGATCATCAGCCAGTCAACCAGACTGGGATTGCGGCCGCTGACTTCCGGTCCCGGCTTATCAGGCGGATAATGGACAATCAAACCAGCCGGCTTATTAATCACCAGATAGTCAGGCGTCTCGGCAATTATCTCAATCTGTCCGGTCAAATCAAGCGGCTCTTGATGGCGCAAGGTCGGTTGGGACAAAGTAAGCTCTCCCACCTCCATGCTATCGCCTGCTTTCATCGAATAATGAGGCTTGGCGATCTGGCCATTGACCGTAATAATGCCGGCCTTGATATTCTTGGCCAGCTGGCTGCGGCTCCAACCCTCCAGCTTGGCAGCTGCATATTGATCCAGCCGCTGCCCGGCCTCTGCAGCTTCGATAATAAAATTTGTCATATATACGTATTTACCCACGCTACTCGCGGGGGTCTCAAAGATATGCAGTAACTGGTATATCTCGAAAGTTGTCTAAGCGCCCTCTTTGGTATAATTTATAAAAATTAATTTTTTATATTAATCAATAATATCTCCGCGTTCACAGGCAGCATCAACTATTCACGAGTCCGCCCCAAGCTTCCAGGCACTCATCATTATTAAATATTTCCTTAGCTCGCTTCTGTCCCGCCATACTCATTGCTTTCATTTTAGCCGAATCCTGATACAGAGACTTTAACATAGCCGCTAATTCATCTGTCTTGCTTAGATCAACCCAATAGCCGCTTTCACCCTCCACCAAGCAATCGCTCATTGCTTCGCTCTCTGCCGCCAAGACAGGGATGCCGGCAGCCAAGGCTCCTTGCGCCACCCGCAAATCTTCGATATCCGCCTGGCGGCTGGAAATAATCAATAGGTCAAAAAAGCTATACCATTTATCCAGGCGTGAACGTTCTCCAACCAGCCAAACTTGATTTTCGATATCCATTTTTTTGGCTAACCAAGCTAACTTCCCTCGTTCCCCGCCCTCGCCGATAACTATCAATTGAATACTCAAGGCCAGCTCGTCGGTCGATTTGACCAAGCGCAGCAACTCTTCTATTTTTTGCACTTCAGACAAATCTACCACTGTGCCGATAGTCAAATCGTGCTTAAGCGCCGAAGGACGATTCTGCCAAGGAAATACAGGCATTGCCGCTAACGTCGCTTCGACAGGCTTTAAACCAAAGCGGAGCAATCGAACCTGCGCCTCCGGCCAACCTGCAGCCAAACGGCTTTCCCGCACTCCGGCAGTAAAACAAACGCTCGTCGCCAGTTTAGCCAGGTTATCCAGCTTCGGCCTTAGTTCAACCTTCAATGACAAAGAATTTGCCGGAGCTTCCAGCCAAATCACCTGCAAGCCCAATTTGGCCGCCATCTTAGTGAACCGAATCTTCTCTGGCACTTCGAGCAATAATAATTTGGTAACCCCCTCCTTTTTTATCAAACGACGCAACTTCCAGCTGCCGCCAAAACCAAGCAAATTATCCAAAGGCAACAAACGGAAATAATCCTTTTGCCAACGTCGATAAAAATCTCGATTCGGGCTAACCACAAGAACCGTCAAAGACGGACCGACCAACTGATCAAAGGTTTCGGCTAGCAGCACCGGGCAACTAAGGCCTGTATCAATAAATAACACTTTACTCATATGTAATTGTTGGCGCAGCTTGTTTATTTGATAACATCGCCAGATCGCTCTTGTTTAACCCGCCCATCAAGATCATGGCCACTAGATAAATTACCAGTCCGAGCACCACCGCCAAAACAGTTTGGACCGAAGATTGCAACCAAGGCAATACCGGCCATATCAATAAAGCCATCAAGACGGACGATATCAAAGAAATTAAGGCTAATTTTAAACGAGGCCGTAATTGCGCTGTCCGCCATACTACCCAAACCGAGCCGGCCAACATGGCCGCTTCGCTATAAACAGTAGCCCAAGCCGCTCCGTAATATGAATAACGGACAATCAAAACATAATACAACGGCAAGGCTGTCAAGGCGGTAAACAAATAAAAAGCAATTAATTTGCGCTGTTTCTCAAAGCTAACCATGGTATGGGTATAAAAGCAAGACATAAAGACCGCTCCCACCGCCAGCATCAAAACCCGCAGAACCCCTCCGGAACCCTCAAAATCCCTGCCAGCCACCAGCCGCATAATCGGTTCGGCCAAAACTATGCCCCCAGCCACCAAAGGTAAGACCAAAATCACAGTATAATCAAAGAATTTCTGCCAAACTAAGCGATATTCAGCCATACGTCCAGCCGACCAGTGCGCCACCATAATAGGCAATAAGATGCCGGCAAACATAAAAGGCAGGCTAACCAAGACATCAACAATCTTATAAGCCGCGCCATACAAGCCGACCTCATGATCGCTTTTAAGTAATGACAGTATGATAATATCCGCTTTCAGATAGATTAGGTTCAAGACTATAGTCGTAAGCAAAGGCCAGGACTTGGACATAATTTCCCGCCAAATCGGCCAATCAAAACGCAAACCAATAGCCGCATAACGCCGGCTAAACCAAATGTGCACCAAAAAGCTCAGCAAATTAGCTAAAACAGTCACACACAAGATGCCCACCAACCCCCAATTCTGATTAATAGCATACCAAACACCAATAGCCAGCAGCAGACGGCTGGATATCTCGGCCACAGCGATACGATCGGTCCGCAAGTGCTTTTGGAACAAGCCGACAAAAACTTGGTTTAGACTGGTCAACAAAAAAGCCAAACTGGCCAGCCAGACACCTTGTTTGACCTCCGCCCCATAAGGCATTAGCAGTACCAGCAGCGGGGCCGGCGCCATGATTAAAATAGCCGAAACCAAGCGAAAAGCAAACAAATTACTCAAAATACGGCCCTCCTCTGCGCCTTTTTTATTAATCAACTGGCTAGTAACCAAAGTTAGCCCTAAATCAGCCACAATCGCAAAGACCGAAGCAAAAGCGATAACCGTCGAATAGCGGCCAAAACCGCTGCTACCCATGTATCGTGTAATCAAAGCAATGGCTAACAAGCCAAAAACCGTGCCCAAAACCTTGCTGGCCACTTGCACCAATGAATTCCAAATTATTCTTGTTGATAAACGCATTATTTTGCCTTAATTTAGCCAATCAGCTATAATAGAAGTAGAAAATGGCCTACAGCTATTATATACATTAAGTATACAATTATAACCAACCTTATGCAATTTACCAAAAAGCCAGGATTTGGCAAATTATTGATTGTTATAATATCAATAATAATCTTATTGCCATTCCAATCTGTTTTAGCCCAAGCCGATGGTCAAGTTGGACCACCCGCACCAGCTGCAGAAGAATACGGACCACCCGCACCAGCTGCCGCCCAACCGGCTGCGCAAAGCTCATGGCTAACCCTAGTTAGCCCGGGCACTAAAATTATTGGCAATATTGCTTACAATGAAACAGGCACCCCTAAGGATATTCGCGTCATCGTAGCCGGCATCGTCCAAGTTGTGCTAGGCCTTCTGGCTACCATTTTTATTATTATGATTATCATAGCCGGCACCAAGTGGATGGCCAGCCAGGGCAACGCCACCAAGATTACCGAGGCCAGACAGACCATAATAGCTGCTTCGGTCGGACTAATCATTATCTTGGCTTCCTTCGCTATTACTATTTATATTTCTCGCTCTATCGTGGCTACCACCGGCAGAGCCAACCCCTCAAATATCATTTACTACCGCAATCAATAAGAGCCTCTTTACTTTTTAGCCTTAGCTTGCTAGATTAGGCTTGTCTTTTATGGAAAATCAACCTAAAACCTATCGCTTGGGATTGGATATCGGCGGCACCAAAATGTCTGCCGTTCTTTTGGATGACAATCAAGTAGTTGAATCGGCGCGCCTAGCCACTCCTCGCGATAACATCAAGAACTTCTTAATCATGCTTAAGGCGCTCATGGAGCCGCTGATCGAAAGAACCAAGCGCGACGGCCGAGATTTGCAGTCTCTAGGGCTAGGCATCGCCGGCACTATCGATTATCACAAGAAAATCGTCACCGCTAGTCCGAATTTGGAACTGGTTTGCGATATCAAAATCTTGGATAAAATCCGCGCCCTGCTCGCTTTAGACATTCCTTTTTACCTCGATAACGATGCCAGCTGTTTTACTCGAGCCGAAGCTCTCTTAGGCGCCGGCAAAACCTTCAACGAAGTTTACGGCATCACTATCGGTACCGGCATTGGCGGAGCCTTGGCCATTAACGGCCAGATTTACAATGGCGCCCATGGCGGAGCCGGAGAACCTGGCGCCTTACTAGTCGACCTGGAAGAAAAAATCACCCTGGAACAGGCTTATCAAAAATTAACTCAGAACAATTCACGCCTCTTGGCCCAAGAAGCCTACGAAGGCGACCCCTTAGCCGGCCAAATCTTCCTGGAGCTGGGCGAGTACCTGGGCTTAGTCTTTGCCAACATCGTCAATATCGTCGACCCAGGCATTATTATTATCGGCGGCGGCACCGCCGGCTCGTCCGATCTCTTCTTATCTACTGCCCGCCGAGCCATGGTCAACCATATTGAAAGCCCCCAAGCTCGCAAAATCAAGATCGTCAAAGCCAAACTAGGCGACAACGCCGGTGCGATCGGCGCCGCACTCCTAGACCGCTAAATATTTTTTATCTAAAAACTTCTCGCACATCTGCGAGAAGTTTTTATTGTCCGGCACTATAAACTGCGTGTTTTTATTTTTTCAGCAACTTCAGCCAAGAAATCGTTCTTGCTGATTTCGCGGGTCTCACGGCTGCCGCGATCGCGCACCATCAGCTCGGGAGAAGCGATTTCTTTGTCGCCGATTACTAACATATAGGGCACCTTTTCGTTGACTGCTTTGCGGATCTTATTGCCCACTGTTTCATCTGCCTCATCGATCTCCACTCGAATATCGGTTGCTTTAAGCTCCTCGGCCAACGCGCGGCAATGCTCCACATGATCTTGGCCTACAGCAATTAGCTTAACTTGCACAGGAGACAACCAGACAGGAAAGGCGCCGGCAAAATGCTCGATAATTACCCCCATAAAGCGTTCGAGGCTGCCCAACAAAGCGCGATGGATTACTACCGGGGTTTTTTCGCTGCCATCAGAATCAACATAAGAAAGCTCAAAACGCAACGGCATTTGATAATCCAATTGGATAGTGGCCAATTGCCACTGGCGGCCGATCGCATCTTTGACCTTAACGTCAATTTTGGGTCCATAGAAAGCTCCATCCCCTTCGTTTATGATATATGGCAATTCGGCAGCCTCTAGCGCCTTCTTCAACGAATCTTCCGCCTCATCCCAAACCGCTTTTTCACCCAAGAAACTTTCCGGACGCGTCGATAGATGGATCTCATCGATCGTCAAGCCGAAATCTTGATAGATATTTTTTATCTTAGCCAATAACGCCGATATTTCCGAAAAAATCTGTTGCTGCATGGCAAAAATATGAGTATCATCTTGCGAAATGCTGCGCACGCGAGTTAAGCCATGCAAAGTACCGGACTTTTCGTTGCGATACAAAGTAGTTGATTCAGCCAAACGCAGCGGCAAATCACGATAAGAATGGATATCCCGCTTGAAGACTAACATATGCGCCGGGCAATTCATCGGCTTAATGCCGAATTCCAGATCATCCTCGGCATGATGCAAGACAAACATATCTTCTTGGTAATGCTCCCAATGGCCGGAAGTTTTCCACAGTTCCGAATTTAATAATTGCGGAGTGCGAATTTCCTGGTAGCCCTCGCCGTATGATTTTTCACGCACGTATTGCAATAACTCCAAGTACACCTTCATGCCCTTAGGCAGCAAGAACGGAATACCGGGAGCATACTCATGCGACATAAACAAATCAAACTCTCTACCCAGCTTACGATGATCGCGCTTTTCCGCCTCTTCCATCATTGCCAGATATGTATCCAGATCTTCTTTAGTGCCAAAAGCAACAGCGTAAATCCTAGTCAACATCTTATTCTCTTCGCTGCCTCGCCAATAAGCGCCCGCCAGCTTAGTCAGCTTAAAGCTATCAGGCGCAATATCACTGATCTTTCCCAGATGGGGGCCTTTGCAGAGATCTTCAAAATCTCCGATCTTGTAATAACTGACTTCCGTCTCGCTGGCTGCCGCCAAGTCGCGGATCAACTCTGCCTTATAGGGATGGCCATCAGCTTCTTCCATAGCTAACGCTTCGGCCACGTCCACAGTCCGGCTGCTGATTTCCCCACCCTTAGCCAGCAGACCGCGCATCTTTTTTTCTACCCGAGCCAAATCTTCTTCCGACAGCTGAAGATTATCAAAATCGTAATAGAAGCCATTATCAATCACCGGTCCGATAGCCATCTGGGCTTCCGGATAAAGCTCGCGCACCGCCCAGGCCAGGACGTGGGCCAAGGTATGCCTTAAATTGTGCAATTGTTCATTGTTCATAAGATACTTTAGGGAGACAACCCTTTTGAGAAGGGCTTTCTCTCCAATACCCCTCTTTCCAAGGGGTCCCTTCCGATCCCGACACTCGGGACTCTCCAGGGACGATTTATTATTTAATTCAAATTTACAAATGAATTATGTGTGTATTTGTAGATAAATTATATAAAAAAGCTCGTCTCAGCAAAGCAAAAAAATCTGCTTTACTAGGACGAGCTTGCCTCGCGGTTCCACCTAGTTTCTCTGGCTACTGCCAAAGCACTCTTTACTCTACGGCTTAGTCCCAAATAACAGGATAGCAAAAATGCTAATAACAGTTGGTAGCTGTTACAATCGCCGCATTTAACTTATAACAAATATTTTTCTCTTAGTCAATCTGCCTATTGCCCTTCGGGGATAGCCCTTAAATTCTTATTGGTGATACCTAATCCCAATTCACGCATAATAAAAGCGGCATCCTCAGGCTTACCCAAGAAATAGCGCTTGTTATTAACCGGGAAGACATACCAAGCTTCGCCCTTCTTGTCAACTTGCAATAATATTTTTCCAGCCTGAGCCTTGGCAAATTTTTCATCTATAGGCATATTTCCGGTACCGAGCGGATTAAACCCTCTGGAAATTTCCTCATAATCCGAAAAACCGTCATTGTCCGAATCGGCCTGCAGTGGGTTGGTTCCAATCGCTATCTCCAAAGAATCGGATAATCCGTCGTTATCACTATCCTGGCCGGAAACTCCGGAAATAGCAATCGGTATCCGGGCGAGATCAGCCGAGCTAATTCCCACGCCCAAGCGCCTCATCAGCAAATATGCATCAGAAGGACGGCTCATGGAATAACGCTTGTCGTCTTTGGGATTAACATACCAGGCTTCGCCTTTTGACTCAATCTGCAATAATATCCGCCCTCTCAATCCGGGCGCAAGCGCTGGCTGATAAGGATCTATGCCGGTTGCCTTAATCGCGTATTCCAGTTCTGTCATGCCGGCGGCGTCAGGCTTAAAGGTTGCCACGAGCTCTTTGCCTTTTTGGCCGACGACTATAGCGTATGATAATTCATTGCCCTGCCAATCAATCGGCGACAAACGCAACAAAACTCCTCCGGTCACTGGCGTCGTATAACTGCCGATCATCTTGCTCTGGTCGACCACTAGATTGTCATCGACATCAAGAGTCCTTAAAAATACTTTGAACTTCTGGCCAACCGCCAAAGAACCGTTCGCATTGCGAAAAACAATGCTCGTTTGAGGCAAAGTTTGCGATAAATATAAATCTTGATTGCAAACAAAATTAAGATTAAAAAACCAATAACAGCCATAATTAGAACCCTTATCGCAAACCTCCATGGCGTATTTTTTTACCGGCGACAAGGCAACAGCCAGTTTGGTGTTGCCGTACTGGTCAATGCTGCCATTAAAAAGTTTTGAATCAGCCTGTGGATTGCCATTTTCGTTAACTTTTTGCTCGTAAACAACGTAAGTCAAATTACCCAAAATATTATTCTTGGCATCGCGAAAAACCGGTTTAAAATTAGTCTTTATGCTGCACTTAGCGCTTTCCAGCCCCTCAACCAACAAATTAATATTTGTACGCTGCTGACTGACTATCTTAAGGCCGGAAAAATTTTGTATCCTACCTGACGGCAGCTTAATCTGCACGGTATAAGTGCCTGCCGGGTACTGCAAATAAGCTTGGCCCTGGTCGTTGGTTGTTAATGTTATCAAAGGGCTGCCGATAATCACCTGGCCGAAACGATCCGTTTCTTGGCCAGACAGAGAGAACTTGAGGCCGGGCAATGGATTGCTGGTGGCCGCATCCTTGATAGTAAAAAATGCTTCGCTAAACTTAAAATCAATCGGCGTTATCTGGCTATCTGTAGCCTGGACATTCGGCAAAGGAAAAGCAAGGCCGCCTTTATTTTTTATTTCCAAGAAATAATTTCCGTTTGTTTCAGGCAAGCTTCGGTTTTTGGAAGGCAGATAAAAACTGACATCACCCGCGTCTCCAGTCGAAAAATTACCCTGCAAGGCGCCTTTCATCGGTTCGCCCACAGAGTTGGCTGCCTGAGAATAAACATTAAACTTAATATTCTGCTGAGGAGTCAGCGTCGATAAATCCACCGCCCTAAAATATACATTAGACAAGGTAATGGTTCCGGTAGCCGCCTGCGCACAAACCAAAGCCAATTCGTCAAAATACCAGAAATCCGCCTGGCGAAGGCTAGGATTGGCAATCATTATTGTTAGGCGAGTAGTGCTGGTGCTTACGGGCACATTAACGATTCCACGCCCCGTATATTTATCAGTACTCCCGCTTATCAGCTGCTTGCCCGGCTTGGTCAGGCCATTGGCATCATAAATCTGTTCGTATATTGCGTATTTTGCTTGCGGAATAACATTGCCTCCAAAACCGCGAATAGCCGTACTGACACTGGCCTGGCAAGCCGCCTGAGCTGATCCAGCCGCAACTAGCCAAAACAAGCCTCCCGCGAATAGCAATAATTTATATTTCATATTTATATTTTACTACCTGGCTTCAATAAAGTAAGTTTGTCTGTAAATAAAAAATAAGTCAAAAGCCAATCGGCCAGCCGACTGATTGATCTGGGGAGTTAGCTTTCATTAAATAATACAGATTTATCTAGTGACAGAGATGGTTGCGCCCGAAAGCTCTGTGTTTGGAGCGGTAACAGTAACGCGATTATTGATCGTTTTTAATACTCGATAGCCGATACCATTAGCATTGCAACCGGTCGGGCAAGCTGGATCAGTCGGCAAAGAGGTTAAGTATAGCTCGTTATTGGTCAAAGAAGTCAAATCAATCAACGAGCTTGCGTTACAGGTTGTAGTAGCTACGCCGGCGGCGCAAATTTCCGTCTCATTCGTTGTCAAAGAATACGGCAAAGAACCTTTGTTATCCACAGCGTACTGATGGATGGCATTTAAAATAGTATTAACATTCGACCAGCGCTGAGTATTGCGCGCCATGCCCAGTTGTCGAGCTGGATTAATAGCGATAATGACGATAGCCGCCAGAATAGCAATAATACCGATTACAAGCAGCACTTCGATCAACGTAAAGGCTTGATTGTGCGCCAAAGAAGTTAAAGAGTTTTTGTTCGATGTTTTCATAATTATTTTGAGGTATTCCTCGCTAATTAATACCGTTTTATTATACCACTATTAAAGAACAGACGCAAAAAAACTCTCTATTGCCTTTCCATTTTAAAATGGCCTAGCGATAGAGAGTTTTTGCTTAGAATGCGATCTAACGAGTAACGCTGATGCTAGTGCCTAATTCTTGAGTCGATGTTGGTACCGATACGGTGATGCGGCCATTAACCGACTTGCTAATCTTATATCCGATGCCATTGGCATTACAACCGGTTGGGCAGCTAGGATCAGAAGGCAAAGCGGTCAGATATGTCTCCGAATTGGTCAAGACTTGCAAATCAACCAAAGAGGAGCTGGCGCATGTAGTAGTAGCGACACCGGTAGCGCAAATCTCCGTAGCAGAGGTGGAAGTAACCGAGGTAGGCAGATTGCCTTTGTTGTCCACGGCATACTGATGAACGGCGTTTAGGATTGTATTAACATTTGACCATCGTTGAGTATTGCGAGCTTGCGCTAGCTGGCGGGCCGGATTAATAGCAATAATGACGATAGCGGCCAAGATCGCAATAATACCGATGACCAGCAAGACTTCGATTAAGGTAAACCCAGAGTAAGAGTTAACCTGCTTGTTTGTTTTGTTCATAGTTATTGGTTAATTATTTTTATATAACGCGAACTGACCCAACCAAGAGTCTTATCGCTAATTTGCAGCTTATACCATTCACCGCGGGTCTCTACCAATACATATCTAGCCTGTGGATAAATTTTTGTGACAATAGCGGCAGCCGCATTCGAATCATTACGCACATTCAAATATCCGGTTGGCGTAGCCGTAACCTCTGCCCATTTAATGATTTGCGCTATTGCTAAAGTCGCAGTTGACGCAAGCTGATTACTGCTGGTCGCTATCGACATGGGCAAAGTAGCGCTGGCGCTCGGAACAACAGCCGGAACAACAGCAGGCTCTGTTGGCAAAATAGCAATCGTGCTCGTCGCCTCCGGCATTTGAGCTACCTGCTTCTGAGAAAAATAATCAAAAACTTTAAAACGGATTACCAATAATACCATTATAGCAAATATTACAAATATAACCAAGACCGGCAATAGCTTCCTTATCCAAGATAAATCAAAGCCGTGCTTGCCTGCCGTCTCCGTTTCTTGATATTCCTGTGCCAACAAATTTAAATGCGGCAATCGTAAATTTTCGGCCAAAACGGCTAGGCCAGAAACGTTAGCATAAAATAATTGCGCCGGATCATCACTAGCCTTGAGCCCTAATTTAATAAACGGCCTAGCCAAGCTTATCTTGCGGACCAATTCTTTTTCCAAATATTCAACTAAGCCAGGCAACAAAGCGCTGCCGCCTGCCAAGACCACATGTTTGACCGGCATTTTCTGCCGACCTTCTTCGTAAGCGATGGCTTGGGCTAGGCCATGGCTAATTTGAGCGGCTTTTGACAGCAAAACGCCATAAGCTGCATTCCTTTTTCCTGGCTCAAGTCCCTTAGCGCATTTAAGTTTTTCCGCCTCCTCTTGACTTATCCCCAACTTGGCTGCGACTGCCTCGGTCATCTGCGCTCCAGCCACCGGCAAAGACACCGACAAACGCAGAACCCCCTGCTGATCATACAAAGACAAGTCAGTGCTGCGATAGCCGATATCAGCAATCATGGTCTGTCCCTGAGCATGCTCCAAGTGCAGCAAAGCTCGCGCTAAGGAGAGAGATTCGGCATCGATTATTTTCAAATAAAGTCCGGCAGCGGCTAATACTTGACGGTAATCGTTAACAATCTTTTTGGTCGCCGCCGCAAAAATGATAGACTGCGCGCCGACAATCGGCGCGGCCAAATAGTCCCAATAAAGATTGCTAAAATCAAGCGGCAACATTGCCGCCGCTTTCTTGCGAACTTGCGCGTCTAACTCCGCGCCTTTAAGGCTCAAGGGCAGCTCGAAACAATATAGATAAGTCTTGCCTTCAGGCAAACTGATAATCACATCCACCGCGCTTCTGGGAAAATTTTTCTGCTGCCTGAGCTTCGTTAAACCTTGCTTGATTTTTTGCGCCAAAGCGGCCGCGTCTATTATCTCGCCTGCCTCGACTATCCCCGGCTCTAGCTGCAGGCGAGCGGAGCAGATCACGCCCGCCCTGCCCAAATACAAAAACTCCAACGAACCATCGCTGATATCAAGGCCGAACATGATAGAAGATTTTATCCCAAACATAATCAAGGCACTTCCCGCCAACTGGAAATCGTCAGTGTAGGAGTTAATTGTGAAACATTTACTTGCACCCGTCTAGTGTAATAACTGACTGTGCTGGAAGCGTTAACAACGCGATTTGTATTGCCGCTGCCGCCGACCGCGCCGATATAACAATTGTAATTGTCTAAAGGCAAAAGTTCATTACCCGCATAAGTGCTGCTGGCAAGCAAAGTAGCCAAAGCATGCTCGGCACAAGCATTAGCCAAGACACGCGCCCGTTCTGATTCCTGAGCGTCCAAACTAAGGCGCGACTCTCCCAATGAGCGCGCCAACAAAGACACGCCGATCACAAAGACCAGCGCGGATACGATTAAGATGGCGGTTAAGGCCACCAAGCCGGTTCTTAATTTCATTGGGTTCTGATATTAGCGGTAGTCGCAAAAGCCTCGCTAACATTATATTCAGCGCGGTTTGAAGTGTTATTATACTGCAGCGTCAATTGCGTTCGCACAGCCGCCGGATCGCCGGTAATACCCAGATTGGTAAAAGTTAAAGCGGTTGACGATACCTCTGTGCTGATAATCGGCTGCGCTGTAGCTGATCCCAGTTTAACATAAATCAATCCGCCGGACACATTAACGATGGTCGGATTAGTCGAAGACACCGCTGTTGACAGAGTTAAAGAGCTGGAACTGGCGCCCAGCACAGGAGCGGTAACGCCGCTGGCATTGCTTATCAAGTCACTAATCTTATCAAGCGCGTAACGGCCGTTATAGCTTACCTCATCTATGGCCGCCAGCCTGGCCTTGCTTAACAAAATATTGATGCCGATAACCGCCACAATAGACAATAATATTGCGGCCATGCCGATATAGATTAACAGCTCTAAGAGAGTAAAAGCTTTGTTTGTTTTCATAAATAATCCTACTCAAGGCACGATAAAAACGCCGGAATTAGCCACAACATTACTGCCATTATACAAAATAATCTGATAATTACCGGCAACCGCATTACCGGTAAACTGCATGTCAAACTGGTAATTAGTTGCACCGGCCGGAACTGAATAAACCGTAGGATAGCCGTTAATGTTATATTTAGTGTCGCTAACCGAATTGCTGCTACGCAAATTAAACCAAGTTAAAGTTGTAGGATTATAAACACGGAAACGATTCAATGTGCCTGAAGGCCAAAAAATTGCAAAAGCATTAAAGGTTACTGCCGAACTGCTAGAGTTAGCCAGATAGATAATATTAATAATCTTTAAATTGCGGACAACGGAGCTAGCATTGATAGTTAAAAAGTAAGAAGGGGTAGAGCTCGCCATATTGGCCAAGATAGTGGTAAACGCAACCTGGCCCTTGCGATAAGGGCTAAAATTCCAATCAACAGTCGAAGTGACAATCCTGGAACTGGCATCATAGGCGGCTATATCCAGATGCCGGACAAAACCATCGGCGGTATCGCTTGACCCGCTCAGGATCCAAGTGCTAGTCGGGGCCGCCAAGCCATAAGTACCGACGCTCAATGAGCCAAAATCACGATTGCGAATCTGCCTCGCCGCCTCTAGGCCCTCTTTGGCATACAGCAGAGCCTGAGAACGTTCCAAACTCTGGCGGCTAGCCGTACCGGCATCCACCACCACATAGCTAATAGCAATCACCGCCACTACAAAAATAGCCGCAGCCACCAGAAACTCCAGGATCGACTGCGCCGGTCGCCTATTTTTCAATTTTGCCATTGCTATCCACATAAACATTATAATTAACCACGCTGTTGGCCAGATTAAAAGTGCTGGAAGCGGTAGAAGTCCCTGTCAGCTTATAAAAAACCAATTCACTGGGCCCGCTGAGCGTGACTCCATTATCCAAATTAACCGTCAGGTCCTCTGTCGTATCACGAGTGGCAAAAGTAGAGCCCTCAAACAACACATAATAATTACCGAACTGGCGAATGCCCCAGCTGGCATCATTTTTACCGGCCATTGCCTGATCGCGTACCCGCCGCAAATCAACTGATAATTGCGAAGTGGTTTCGTCCAAAGACTGGCGGCTGAAATAGTTGACCGCCCCAGGAATAGTTAAAATCGCCATTACGGCAGTAATAGCGAAAACCAATAATATCTCAAAAAAGGTAAACCCCCGATAGTTCATAAAGTTTATAGAGTTCGTAAAGTTTACAGAGTTATTTGTGTTAAATTAATTAAAAATCCCCGGTACTACTACCCCTCCTTCGCTCCGAGGATACAGAGCTTCGGGCGGGCATGCTTTATGAACTTTACAAACTTTAAAAACTTTACAAACTTATGTCTAGCGATTAATGCCTGACGTTAGGCTGTAAATCGGCATCAGAACCGAGACTGCCACAAACAAAACACCCAAAGCAATCAAGACTAACAATATCGGCTCTATTAATGAAGGCAATTTCTTGGTCTTGGCCGAAACCTCCTTATTATAAAATTCCGCCAGATAACCCATGGAATTTTCCAAAGTACCGCTCTTTTCTCCTACCGCTATGATATTTAAGAAATTCTTGGGAAAAAGCAAAGGATATTCGCCAAAAGCGACCGACATAGCAGTACCGCGGCTGACTTTCCAACCGGCCTTATGGATCGCCGCTTGATAACTCAGGTTTGTAACCGCTTCTTCGGTAGCCTGCAAAGCCTCGGACAAAGACAGGCCGCCGCGTACAAGCGTGGCCATTAGCTGGCTCACAATCGCTAATTGATATTCTTTATACAAGCCGCCCACTATTGGCATCCGCAAGAAAAGCCCATGCCAGAAACGACGCACTTGTTTCAAGCGATTTAAAAAAGATAAAGCTGTCAAGGCGGCCGCCACCTCAATAATAAAGATAAACCAAGATTTTTGTACAAAACTAGCAAAGGCCAACATCATCTTAGTCGTCCAAGGCAGCTCAACATTCAACTGAGAAAACATTGGCGTCAATTTTGGCAATACATAGATAGCCAGAACCATGCCCAAGATAAAAGTAGCCGACACAACCAATTTAGGATAAAAAGTAGCCGCCTTAATATCCTGTTTTAAATCATGATTGCGCTCCAACCACTCGGCCAAAAAAGATAAGTTTTCTTCCAGCGTACCGGACGCTTCGCCCGCTTGAACCAAGCTGGTAAAGGTGCGCCCAAAATGGCGGTCTTCTTTGGCAAAAGCGGCCGACAAGGTGGTGCCATATTCCACGTCGTTCTTGACCTTGGCAATCAATCGGCCAAAAAAACGCGAATGCATCTGATCAGACAACGTCCCCAAGCACTCATCAATCGGAATGCCGCTCTTAAGCATGATAGACAGGTTCTTGGCGAATTCCACCTTGTCCTGATCGGAAATTGAATTAAACATATATTAAGTTTTGGTTGATCTAAACACCTCTTCGATTGTTGTAACGCCGGCCAAAGCCTTCTTTAATCCGTCTTGCTGCATAGTGCGCATCCCCGCCTTGACGGCAGCCTTTTCTATAATATCCGCAGAAGCTTTTTGATTGATTAATTGGCGTATCTCGTCATTAATTTCCATTACTTCAAAAATGCCGGTGCGGCCGGCATAGCCGGTATTGCCACAGCTGGAACAACCGGCGCCTTGATAAACCGTCAGCTTGGAAAAGTCCTTGCGCTTACTGACGCTAGCCAAGGCGGCAGCCAAATTTTTGTCCGCAGACAACAGGACCTGCACTTTTTTGTCCAAAGCTACGCTAGCCTTGCAACGATCACAGATCTTGCGCACCAAACGTTGCGCCACTACCACATTAGCCGAACTAGCCACCAAAAATGGCTCCAGTCCCATATCAAACAAGCGAGGAAAAGTGGTGCCGGCATTATTGGCATGCAGGGTTGACAGCAACAAGTGTCCGGTCATGGCAATATTTACCGCAATGCTAGCCGTTTCTGCATCACGGATTTCTCCAACCATAATAATATCCGGATCTTGGCGAACCAGACTGCGCAAGCCCGTAGCGAAAGTCAGATTTTTCTTGGCATTTACTTGGGTCTGTTGCACATGCTCCATTTGATATTCTACCGGATCTTCAATTGTCATAATATTTACATCCGGCTGGTTGACGATCTGCAACAAGGCATAAAGGCTGGTAGTCTTGCCGGAACCGGTCGGACCAACCGCCAAGATCATGCCATAAGGCTTTTCGGCCGCACGCCGCACCTTATCCATGTCATCGGTATCTAAGCCCAGGTCTTCCAGATTAAAGCGCCGCGAATGTTCGGCCAAAAGACGCATGACAATATTCTCGCCCTCCGTAATCGGCAAGATGGACAAACGAACATCAAACTGAGCGTCCTTCTTGTGATAGCTAAAACGGCCATCCTGCGCCGCCTGATGCTCATCAGTGCGCAGCTTCGCCATAATCTTCAAGCGAAAGGCTACTTTCTCATGCAGCTCCTTGGGGTAGCCGAACACTTCTTGCAATGAGCCATCTACGCGGTAACGCACAGCCACTTGCTTATCCATCGGCTCTAAATGAATATCGGAAGCGCGGTTATCATTGGCATACTCCAACAAATAATCAACAAAGCGGACAATATTGTCCTCAGTCTTATTGCCGGCTTTGATGGCGGCTATAACTTCGTCCAACTGTTTAGTGAAGTCTTTTTTATAAAAACGAAAAGCATCTTCCATGGCGAAAGGAGTGGCGTAATAAGGCTCTACTTCCAAGCTGGCTGTTTTTTCTAACAATCGGAAAAATTCATAATTATCAGGATTGGTCGTAGCCAGCTTAAGAACATTATCTTGATGCTCAAAAACAATGGCCTTTTGCGCCTTAGCAACCTCAAAAGGAATCAAGGCAAGCAGCTCATCGCTAATCTTGTTTTTAAATAAATCGATATAGCGCCAACCGAAACGATTGGCGATCAATTGCCCGAGATGTTGATCTGGAATAATCCCCTTTTCCACTAAAATAACTTCCGGCTCCACACTGCGACTGACAGATTCGGCAACCAGCTCGTCAAATTTAGCTCCTTTAAGATATCCTTCCTCGATCAGTAATTTTTTTAGCTCCTTTATGTCCACCATAGCCTCCTTTTACAAATGGCTTTTAATTTTTTCGATAATCTCTTTAAGCGAATAATTGCTCTTAACCAAATAATCTACCGCGCCTAAAGTTTTTGCCTTTTCCACATCAGAATTTTGGCCCAGATTAGACACGACGATTACCGGAATCTTGGCATACTTAGGCTCCTTGGAAATATCAGTCAACACCTCAAAGCCATTCTTAACCGGCATAATCAAATCGAGCAATATAATATCAGGCAGAAATTCCTTGATTTTAGGCAAAACCTGCTCCCCGTCAGCTACCACGGCTACTTCGAATCCGGCGCGCATTAAACCGTCATGATAGGCTTTGCTGATGAATTTATCATCTTCGGCTAACAAAATTTTTGTTTTAGTTGTCATATGTTTATAGTTATGCCCCTCCGCGAATTTAATCCTAATATAGAACTTAAAATTAAACAAAGATTATTAAGCGCTTTTTATTGTTTCAGTATACCACACGCGCCGCCAATCAAGTAGTTTGATCCTTGTCTGCCCGAGAAACATCAAGCAAGTCATTTAACAGGCTAATCAAGCGAATAGTAGAGTCTGACAAATCTTGCAAATAACTGCGTTGTAATTTATTGAGCGGTCCGACGCCTTGCTCATCCAAAAGCGCTTCCGCAAACAGTCTGATAGAAGTTAATGGCGTACGAATCTGATGGCTAACCAGAGAAACGATCTCCGCCCTCATCCTGTCTGCTTCTTTCAGCCTGGCAATATCACTTAGGATTATCACTCCGCCCACCGGCCGGCCTGCCTTATCATTAACCGGCTGCACCCAAGCTTCAAAAAAATGCTGACCGAGCATGATTTCATGATAATATGAAGATTTTCCGGTAAAAACACCTTCAACAGCTCTGCTTAAGCTGCCTGTGGACTGACTGCTTAAAGTAAATGATGCGATAAAGTCGGGCAGCAGAATGGCTTTGTCTTGCACTAAGCCGCGGATAACATGATTAGCAACTATCGGCGTTCGGCTTTCGTCATAAACCAAAACTCCAATCGGCAAGATCTCAATCAAATCGATATTGCATATTTGCTCCCTATCCATATAATCATCTTAGCCAATGGATGGCTCCGGCACGATCCCCGAACCATTTGACTTTATCAGCATCCTTATCACGTTGACCGCGGGTGACAACTTGCAGCAATGAACCTCCGCCAACTACCGCAACTTTGCTAATTTGTTTCTCTTTGCTCAGGCTAACGGCAGCCGCCCATAACGCGCGCGGCGGAGCGCCCGAGCCCAAAGAAGCTAAATCAACGATCATTTTTTCCTTTTTGGGACTGCGGCTAGTTGCTAAAACTAAAGCTTCGCGGCAAGCCATGGCCAAAGCGCGAACCCGCTCTTCCGGCTGGGCATCATTTCCAAATATAATAACTTCGATAATATCACGCTCATCCGGATAAACTGCAAATAGTTTTCTTAATTCGCTATCAGTCTTCATAATAAATTTTTACACCAAAAAAATTTTTAAACCGCCCACAACTCTTGGCTTCATTATACCATACATTTTTTAAACAAAAAACCTTTGCCAATACGGCAAAGGTTAAATGATTTATCGCTATTTACAAAGTCTTATCCAAACGGCATTAAAACTACTCAATGCAGCAATCGATTGCCTTTTTTACCAGCAAGCCCAACTTGCCCATAAAGCCTTTCTTTTCGGTATCATGTTTATTCACAGCCCCTTCATCTATTTTCTTGATATCAGTCGGCACCAACAGCTTCATATTAAGCCCCCAGAACAATGAATAGAGCTCATAGGCCTTACGGAACATATCATAAGACTCTTCCTTGCGGCCGCGTCCCAAGGCCTTAGTGCCAACCTCCATCAATCGATAACTGGCTGCCAACAAGTGCTTAGAAATACACCATTCCTCAGCTTCCGGTTCCTTGACAATCTTCTTAAGCAATTCCTTGCGCATCTCGCGCACCTCATTGATCAAATCAAAATATTCTGTTTTGCCGGACTTGCCGCCCGAAAAGAAAAAATGCTCTTCAATGCCCACCAGATTCATAATGGCGATAGTCAGATCCTGGTCGCTGGACAAATCCATTTTGTCCTCTTTCTTCATGGCATCGTATTTTTGGATCAATTCGTTGATTTTTTGTTCATTAGCTTCCATACAATTAAGTTCGTAAAGTTTATAAAGTTCTTAAAGTTTGTAAAGTTATTGGTATTGGGGATTATATTTTGTTCGTAAAGTTTATAAAGTTCTTAAAGTTTGTAAAGTTATTGGATTAAAAAAATTTATAAAAAGCTTTTTTAATATTATTTTATCGCTTCAATAAAGACATTGCGATTTTAGTAAAATATATCAATTGCTATCTTGTAATTGCAAAGTAGATCAAGCTGATGATTAGCAGGCTGCCTAGGGGGAAGACTATTTTCTCGAAAGGGAAATGGGCCTTGTTGTTATTGCGGCGTTTGACCTCCAGATACCATTCTTCGGCTGCCCAAAAGACCAAGGAGCCTGGCACGATAGCAATCACGAATTTGCTCAAAGGCCAGCCATAAAAAGGCAAGACTGAATCACCCAACATCTTCATATAATACATCGGCACCAAGGTAATGGCATAATAGAAAATCGATGTTGCCAACCCGACATAAGGGAAAGTCCATTTTTTCTTGCCCAGCCAATCAATAGTCCAGCCGATCAGAGCCACGCTCAAACCGCCCACCCACAGGCCGACAATCGAGTCGTCGACGCCCAAAACCCTGGCGATTTCCAAGCCGGCGCCCGCGGCCACGGCGCAAATCGGACAAAAAGCTAAAACCGGTTTAGCCGCTAACAACAATATTGCTAATAATAGTATTTGCATAAATCTTTTACTTAAGCGCCTTGAAATAAGCGATAATATCGATATCACCCACCAGGCACTTACCCTCTTTGGTATAGAGCACAGGAATAGTGACAGCACCCTTAATGCCGCAACTCTTGGCCCTAGCGATCAGCTCGTTCTTATTAACCGTATTTTTATAAACTTCTTTTTTATCCAACTGATAAGCGGCCGGCAGAGGGTTTGCGCTAAGATAATCTTCGACATTGGCGCAATGAGGACAACCGTCGCCATAATAAAAAATAGGGACGCCGACTGCAACTAACGGTTGTTTAGCCGTTTTATTCTTGACATCCGCCAAGACCCAGCCAACCGCCAAAATCGCCACCAAGGCCAACGCGCTCAAAAGGTATAGTTTCTTCATATTAAAAACTTCTTATATATTTAAGAATTATAAAACAAAAAACCAATTATTTCCACCCTTACAGGTTACCACACCGCCAAATAATAACAACTGTCCGCTTTTTTGCTAATTATAATACTTTTTGCCCTAAGATTAAAAAATCCCTCCCCGACACGCGTCAGGAAGGGATGGCAATTATCAAACAATGAAATCAGCCGGGATGTATTTATCGCGCTTAAAATCATAGATTTCGTTTTTGATTGGCGGAGAGTCAGGCACAAAATTAGCCGTCAGGAACATTTTTGGTGTTTCGGAACTGACTGGCACCCAGCCCGAGCTAGCGCCGCACAAGGAATTATTATAATATAGGTCAGAGCCTACCGCTTTGATATTAGCCAAAAAGTCATGCGGGGTACCGGATAAAGTACCGCCATAGACCGTTTCACGGCGTCCGTCAAAGTAAACCTTTCGGCATTCACACAACAACATAGTAAAGGCCCCGGTATCAAGGCTGACTTCTCCGTCAGTCGAAGAAACTTCCAGATAAAAATCAAATTTCCGCTTATTATTACAAGCATATTCCTTGATCCTCTCTTTGAGCTCTTCATCGGTCAAGCCGTCATGCGTTTCGATAATCAGATGCGAGATACGCGCTTCAGGCTGGACAGAAACAGGCGAGCCGGTAAAGTCGACATCCACATATAATTCAGCGCGCGCATGGCCATTGGATTTTGTCTTAAGGCGAGCGGCGGAATTGCGGCTTAACAGATAATTAGTCAACACCCCCTTTTCGCAAAGCACTGTCTTGCGAGCTCGAATGCCTTCTTGGTCGAATAGATATCCTCCCATAACGCCTTCTTTAGTCGGGTCAACCAACAAGGTCATCTGCTTCAAGATCTCATAATTTTCACTCAGATTAACCAAGTCTTTGTTCTGAAGATTCTTGAAATAGGTCGTCTGATCATTGACAATCATGTCACCGGAATAAAGATGCCCGACTAAAGCCTCATGGATCAAGGTATGGGTGGCGCGATGGTCAAACAGGATAGGATATGACCCCGTATCCAGAAACGAGATAACGTTATTCTCCGCCAAAGAACTTACCAGCTCTTTTTGCATTTTTTTTAAGCCGCTGCTTAATTCACCATCATGCATAAAGTAAAGCGAACGAGAGATGGACAATGGATAAAGCTGAGAATTAAGATAAGCGACGTTAAACTGCAGATCCCAGCCATTGCTAGGCTCCAGTATTTTGCGGCCATCGGAATCAACAACAATGCTAATCAATTGGCGATGAGACAAGGTCGCTCTGGTGCCGGTTACCGAATCCAAGACATACATCTGCGAAGCAAAACGGCTGATGCGCTTGAGGATTTTGTCATCGATATCTTCCGGCTCAAAAATAAGGACATCTCCCAAGTAAAACTCAGGAGCTTCTTCGGATTTTTCCGAAAAACGGACATCCTTCTTTTTGACTACAAAGAAGCATCTAACGCTTTCGCTGATCATGTGATGGATATTCTGGCGCACAAAAATCTTAAGCCCTTCCGCGTTCATTGGAATATCAGGATAAGCAAAATCAGTACGGATTGCCTTGTTCTGGTTACCGATCCAAATGCGAACCAAGAGAGATGACTCAAGCTCGGTGCGGGCGCTCTCTAAAAACGAATTCATAAAATCAAAGCGCACTGCCTGGTGGCTTAAGACATGGAAAGAAATATCCTTGATATGATAGCCCTTGCTATCGCCATAAGGGTCTTCCATGTTGCATTCCAGTTGCTTGGCGAATGCCACTTCTTCGGCTAATATTTCAGCCAAAGCCTTATAATCATAGTTCATTATCTAACTCCTCTATATAGTTACTAAATTTCAAAGTACAGGGCTCAACCTTACTAAAATGCCCGCTATTTGTCAAACAACCAAAAAACCGTCCTAATAACAATCAATCAACGATAACCGCTTAAAAGCGAATAAAAAATGAACACCCTGCATGAGTGCTCATTTTTATAAACTTAGATAACTCAGTGGATCGGCTCCCAATATCCAAAGATGCTGTCCCGTCCCTCCCACTGATCGTTTTGATAACGTAATTTCTTATACCGATGGCTTTCCGGCTTGCCGTCAAATCGATTTATCAGCACTTCAAAGCCTTGATGGTCGGTGCCAATCAACTGATTCCGCCGCGGCGCAGAGGAATTATCAACCTCCTTGATATTGGTATAAGAATAACTGGAGGGGTAGCCGTTCTCATTATTAATGATACTCAGGCCATTAACGCCGTAACCGATAACCAAATCCCCTCTTTTTTCTATCTTCTTGTAGCGATAGGGCAATTCCTTGCCGGTCGTGGCATTCAAAACCACTTTATATCCGGACCAATCCGTGCCTATAAAAAATTTATTAAATTCTTCTATTTCCGTATAACTCTGGGTACGGCTCGACCCGTCCTCATTAGCCAAGACAAAAGTGGCGCCGGTTTTTCTTTTTTTCAGCTTGACCGGCTCTGGCTTCGAAACTTCATGAGTGCGCTTACTGCGGTACAGGCCGGGATTCACAACCCAGTCAGCTTCTTCAATTGGCGGCGTACCGAAACCAGCTTCCCTTCTTCGCGCTTCATCTTCTCTTCTTAATCTTTCTACATCCAACTCCATCTCATAATGCGACGGCTCCGGATTGCCGGCTTGTCTAGGCGGCGGAGAGGGCTGTTCGGCACCGGAACGATTACCTGATTGACGCGGTTGAGGTTCAGGTTGAGGTCGCGGTTGAGGTTGAGGTTCAGGCTGTGGCTGAGGTCGTGGCGGAGGTGGTGGAGGCGGAGGTGGAGGTGGCGGAGGTGGAACATTGGTTGTACCGCCATGCTTGTGGCCAAAATCACGCGCTGCGTTCTTTTTTATAGCATTTGCGTGCGCCTGACTGTCAGCTTTGTCCTTTTTCTCCTTGCGGTCAGCATCATAAATACGTCGGTTATCCACATCGCCCAAGGCATCATAGGCCGCATTTATGTCTCTTATCATTCCCTCGCTGCCGCCTGGCTTATCCGGGTGATGCTTTAAAACTAATTTATTGTATGCCTTTTTTATTTCTGCTTGGCTAGCTTCAAGATCGACTCCCAAGATTCGATAAAAATCACGAGTCTCTTTGCGATACTCCCGTTCTTTACTGCTTTCCTGTTGATAGTTTTCAAATCCGCTCATAGACGATCACCTAGCTAATAATTAATGCATTCGTCCGCCCCATTCCACAACAGTAAAGCCGCTGCGTACCGGCGTCGTCAACACTGGCGGACGCACCATGGCCGGCGCGTCCAAACCGCTATAATCCATAAAGATCCTGATAACCGTATCGGGCTTGGGTACAACGCTTAATGGCGCCATCTGATCAAACTGCGCCTGCGGCAAAAAGCTGACAAAGTAATAAGGATACCCCTTCATCTTCGGCTCCCAAAACTCAATAAAATCAGCGGTCTCTTGGCTGTTTAGCCCAAGCTTTGCCAAGGCCTTGATTAAAAATGAATGGACGCCGGCCTGCTTGACCACAAATCCGACATTGGGTTGTGTATAATTATAAGCATAGCCCTCCCAGAATAAATATGGGTAATGCTGTCCTTCGGCGGTTGTTAACCGGCCATTGGGATCAGCCTGGACTTGCCAGCCGTCGCCATAAGACGGTTCAGTGTATTTGAACCCGCCGGTCGGAGATACTTGCACCGATACTTGGCTGGATTTTTGCGGATAGAGATAAATAACCGGTTTGCCGCATTCGGCCGCCGACTGATATTTTATATTAGTAAAAGCCAGGAAACGGCCCAAAGGATCTTGCCAAAACACTACAGCGTGATCACGATTAAATTGCGCTCGCGCTACTTTCTGCCCGTCGTCGCGCTGAGCCGCCCAGGAACCGGTATAAATTGCATCCATCATTTTGGACTGGTCGGGGTTTTTTAGTTCATAGACTTTATCGCCATTGGCAAACAACCCTGCTTCTTGCAGGTCGCTGGCATTGACCTCCGGATAATTGTAGCACTGGCGGAAATTGCAGCCTTGCTGGGAATTTAAATAACTGTACTCCTGTTTATTATCACTGCCGTCAGCGAACTTAATTTGCAATACTTGCGGATTGGCGTCATTTTCCGGCGGCGTCGAAGAAGCAAAAGGCAAATTATATTTGTACTCACTAACCGTGCCATCGGCTTTTCTGGCTAACAAGCAACCATTGGCATCATAAATAGCCTGACCAGGAACAAACTCAAACAGCTTGTTTGCCTTAAAGCTGGTAATCCACTCATTGCTATCGGTAATGCGCCGGAGACGCACGGTGGACGCAGGAACACGGACTATAGCCGGGGTTTGCAAATTGGTAATATAAATGTCTTTTCTCAATTCGAGCATCTTGAGCCATTTCATCGCCGCCACATCACTCGGATTATTGTACAGGCTAATAGTTGAGTATGGCACAAGCGCCACCAGTTTATTGTCTTGCTTGATTACATACAGGCTTTCGGCGGTATAACACATGCCTTCGCAAGGATAATCCAAACGATACAGATTGCTGCCCAGATATTCACCGGCGCTGACTTTGCCCAGATAAAAGACGGCCATTTGCGTATAAAAATCGGCTAATGACAATTGCGAACCCTGATTAATCAAGATCACATTTTCGCCGTCTTTATCCATAACAAAAGGGTATTTGGACTTAAACTGATCTACCGAGCCAAACAAGGCTTCAACCGTATCATTGCTTGGCCAATCCGCCCAGGCTATCTTGATTTCAGACATCTTAACAGTAGAGGTAACTGCCGTCAGCGGATCATAACCCAGGTCCAATTCCATTTTATCGCCATGGCCATCGCCATCCGTATCGGCTTTAGCCGGATCAGTGTGATAAAGCTCAGTTTCATCAATATCGCTTAAGCCGTCGCTATCTTGATCGCCTGTCAAAGCTACAGTCGATGAAGCTTTGTTCTGATGCACTTGGCTGACAACAGTCGTTATCTCCTTGGCTTTTTTCGATGTATTCAGCCAATAAGCATAGGCGCTGGCACAGCCTACGAACAGCACCAAAAACAAACTCACATACAATGGCTTTCTAAACATAGATTCAAATTTATATTCCATACTTATTCTAATGGCTGTCTACTTGGCCCGCATTAAACCTATTTGGCCAGAGCTATCCGACAAAGAAGCCAAACGCCTGCTCGGCAGCCGCATCTTTATTTTAACGTGAAACAACAATCATTGCCAGAGATCCAACGTAACAATTGTATTATGACACTTTTTTATAATAACAAAAAGAGCTGAAAAAATCTTCGGCTCTTTTTTTTGCAATAACAAATTAATCTATTTGCACTTCCGGCACACAGCTCTTAAAAATTGTATTAGCATAAGCGCAAGTCATACCCATCAAACGTCCCTTAATTACAACTTGCTGGCCTAGCTGCAGCTTCAGCTTGCCTTGGCCCAACAGATAAAAAGCTTGATAGCTGCCAACCTTATGCCACAGCTTTAGGCCATAGTCATCCCCGCCCACAAAGCTGGCAATCACCTGCCCGCGCCAAACAATCGGATAAGCCTGGCGGAAAGTCCGTTCGCAAGAACAATCTACCGGCTTAGCCCATGCAACGGTTGCGACCAGCCATAATCCTAAACAGCATACTAATAATAATCGTTTCATATAAGTGAACAGCTGACCTGTAATTTCAACGTCAGCCTTAATAATCTAATTTTAGAAGCTTCCAAGCTTATCGTCAATCAAGCCGATTAACCTTGCAAAAAGGCCTTAAACTTGCTTTAATTGAGGCATATGAACAATTCAATTAAGCCTGTATTTTTTGACCCGACAACCAAACGTTGGCCCAAAATAAAATTCGGCCTCTGGTTTAGCGCAAGCCTGGTTTCGGCTGTTTTCTTGCTATTGATTTTTAGCATCATTACTAGCCCGGTCTTAAGTTATCTAGCATTGCCGACAGCCAAGTTCCTGCCATCGCACCAAGATCTGGCCGGCCGACAAAACCCTTCTCAGTCAACGCGCCGGCTGGCTGCGCTCAAGGCCAGGCTCGAAGCAGAAGCGACGCGCTCACAAAAACAAACTAAGCAAAAAGCCTCAGCCGATTTACAAACGGTGGGGTTTTACGTTAACTGGGACGACGCCAGCCTTACTTCCCTTAAAAAACATCTAGCCAGCCTAGACACGGTTATCGGCGAGTTCATGCATCTATCGCCGACTCAAGCCGATTTAACTCTAGACAATCCAGACAAAGAAAAAGCGGTAATCAGCTATATCCGCCAGACCAAACCCGACACCAAGATTATCGGATTGATCAATAACTTCGGCCAACAAACCTGGGACAGCCAGACTCTCTCCAATTTGTTATCAGACAAACAAAAAAGCAGCCGTTTAATTACAGCCATGCTGCAGCATGCTCGCGACTATGGGTTGGACGGCTTCAATCTTGACTTCGAAAGCTTGCCCGCGGCCGATAGCGCCAAACTGACAGAGTTTACTCAGCGGCTATACGCCGAATGCCGCAAGCAACATTTAATCCTGAGCCTCAGCGTACCGGCTGATAATGCCGACTACGATTATACCGCCTTGGCGGACACAAGCGACTATCTGATACTAATGGCTTATGATCAGCATTGGGCCACCGGACAACCGGGACCGATAGCTGGTGTGGACTGGTTCGGCCAAATCGTTGAAAAACGTCTAGCAGAGATTCCTAACAATAAACTGATAGTAGCTATCGGCAGCTACGCCTATGACTGGCCCTCAGGCCAAGAGGCTCAAGCTCAGGCCTATGAAGAATCGATAGTCACCGCCCAAGAATCGCAAGGAGATATCAAGCTGGATCCCGCTTCGCTTAATCCATACTACAGCTATTATGACGAACAAAATCGCCTGCATGACGTCTGGTTCCTTGATGCCGCCAGCGCCTTTGACCAGCTTGCCTTATTGCACGATGCCAAGCCTCTTGGCGCGGCGCTCTGGCGGCTAGGCAGTGAAGACCCTGGCGTTTGGCCGATATTGGACGCGCCGGTGCTTGATCAACAGTTAACTAAAGCTCTGGCGCCCCTCAATCTGGAAAATGAATTATTTTACGAAGGCAAAGGCGAACTATTACGCGTTAGCAAAAATCCCCAAGCCGGACTGCGCCAATTAACTTTTGACAATTCAAAGGGCATGATTGTCGCCGAACACTATCTGACATTGCCGTTGCCTTACGTCATCGAACGCTACGGCTATCAGCCGAAAAAGATAGCCCTCACTTTCGACGATGGCCCCGATAATCAATACACGCCTAAGATCCTGGATATACTCAAGCAATATAAGGCACCGGCTACTTTCTTTTTTATTGGCAGCAATGCCGAAAAATATCCAAGTTTAATCACTCGCGAATGGCAAGAAGGCCATGATATCGGCAGCCACACTTACACCCACCCCAACATTGCCGAAATTTCACCGCTGCAATTACGTTTGGAAGTGGCTGCCACCAACCGCCTGCTCGAAAGCATTATTAATCGCCAAACAATTCTCTTCCGATCGCCTTATGCCGAAGACTCGGAGCCGAACAACACGCAAGAACTAGCTCCAATTCTGGAACTAAACCAGCTGGGTTATATCAACGTCGGGATGGGCATCGATCCCAGCGACTGGCGTCAGCCGCCAGCGGCGCAAATAGCCTCTTCGACCATCAGCCAAGCCGAACAAGGCCGCGGCAATGTCATTCTGTTGCACGATGCGGGCGGCAGCCGCGAGCAAACCATCGCCGCCCTGCCATTAATTATCGACGGCTTGCGCGCCAAAGGCTACCAGCTGGTCACTGTCTCGGAATTGCTAGGTCGAACCCGCGATCAAACCATGCCTCTGGCGCAAGATAGCAAGGCTATGCACTGGACTGCCAAATTCGGCCTTTGGCTAATAGGCGCAGCCGGACATTTGCTTGGCTGGCTTTTTGCAGCCGGCATTATCCTGGGCATCAGCCGCTTGCTCTTTATTATCGCTCTGGCCATCTGGCAAAAAAAACAGCAACAACCGGCAAACCTAGCTAACGCCGCTGCTATTTCGACTGCCGTCATAGTGCCGGCCTATAACGAAGAAAAGGTTATCAACCAAACAATTGCTTCACTATTAGAAGCGGGACATCCTGATAATTTTGAAATTATTGTAATCGACGACGGTTCTACGGACAATACCCTCGATACAGTCAGCGCCGCATTCGGGCAACATCCAAAAGTCAAAATTTTTACTCAACCCAACAGCGGCAAACCCAAAGCCCTAAACTTCGGCATCAACCAAACGCAAGCCGAAGTAATCATCACGCTCGACGCCGACACGGTCTTTACGCCGCAAACAATCAGCCAGTTGGTCTGCCATTTCACCGACCAAACCATCGCCGCCGTAGCCGGAAATGCCAAAGTAGGCAACCGCCTCAATCTAATGACGAGCTGGCAGGCTCTGGAATACATCACCAGCCAAAATCTGGACCGGCGCGCCTTAACCATCCTCAACAACATCACGGTCGTACCGGGAGCGGTCGGAGCCTGGCGTCGCAGCGTCGTACTGCAAGCAGGCGGCTTTGCCGACAATACCCTAGCCGAAGACGCCGACCTGACTGTCAGCATCTTGCGCCTTGGCTACCGCATCATCTATGACGACCAGGCCATTGCCCTGACCGAAGCGCCAGCCAGTGTGCGCGATTTTACCAAACAACGCTACCGCTGGATGTTCGGCATGATGCAAATGGCTTGGAAACACAAAAATCTGATTGGCCAGCCTCGGGCTGGTTGGCTGGGCAACTTTACTCTGCCCAATATCTTCGTCTATCAAGTTTTCTTTCCTTTAATCTCCCCTCTCATGGATCTATCAGTTGTAGTTAATCTAATAGCCTATTTAATATCACGCCAACAGCATCCGTTGGAAACCAATGGTACGGCCTGGCATCAAGTGCTTTTCTATTATGCCCTGTTTATCCTGGTCGACTTCTTAGCTGCGCTAATCGCCTTCTTATTAGAAAAGAATGAGGACAAACGGCTCTTGGCCTGGCTCTTGCCCCAACGCTTTTTTTATCGCCAGCTGATGTATTGGGTAGCTATCAAATCACTAGCCAGCATGCTCAAGGGGCACGAAGTCGGCTGGAACAAATTGGAACGGCAAGGAACAGTCAAAAACTAAATAATCGAATATTAGCGCCAGACAACCCTATCTTAAAAAATAAGCTCAACCAAGCTTATTTTTTAAGATACATTTATTGCACATAAATAAATATCCGCTGGAAAATGAATAAATATTTAAATTTAAATTTCATCCATTAATCTTGAGCTATTTGCGAATATCACGCGCAAGAAAAATTGATATTTTTTGACGCAAAAGCCGGCAGGCGCTATAATATATGCACTATGAATACCATACTATTTACGCTTTTAGCGCTGCTTACTGTTTTTCTGATTTCCTTGCTTTGGCTGGGCTTAGTGCCGCGGCAGCTAAAGAAAACCGGGCGAGTGGCTAAATCAATAGCCCTGTCCATCTTATTGGGCCTGGGCAGCAATGAATACATCCAGCACTATCAAAAAAAACATGACAAGCTGGTCCGTTGGTTAGGTCGGCGCTTGACTAAAAAAAACTTTAACGGCCTAACCCTCACCATCCTTTGCTTGATTTTCTTCTGGGCGCTATTGCAGCTAGCCGGCGTAACAGAAGCCTTTGCCACCAACGATACTATCGTTCTAATCGACGAACGCTTCGACAAATTAATGCTCTTTTTTCGCCAAGCTGGCGCTGTGCGTTTTTTTCTTTTTACCACCGCCCTTGGCTCTTTGCCTGTAGTCTTGGTTATACTGTCTGGCTTTTCTTATTACATCTGGCTCAATCGCCAACGTCTTTTTATCGCCCCTTTATGGCTGACCTATTTAGGCGCCGGACTCGCCAACATCCTGGGCAAACTGGCTCTGCACCGGGCGCGTCCGCCTTTTCCGGTTTATGCCGAAAACAATTACTCCTTTCCCAGCGGCCACGCCACTACTGCCGTCGCCGTCTACGGGTTTTTGATTTATTTCATCTGGCGGCATGCCCAAAACAAATATTACAAGTTTTTCAGCTTAGTCGGAGGCTGTTTGATTATTTTTCTAATCGGCTTTTCCCGCCTTTACTTAGGCGTACACTACCTGAGCGACGTTTGGGCCGGGGCTCTCCTGGGATTGCTTTGGCTGATCGCCGGCATCAGTTGGGCTGAATGGCGGAAAAGCCGAGCCAAAAAAATAACAACCGCCAATAGACATCTTAAAAGGCAAAAAAAATCGATCGTGACTATCTGCGTTATCTCGGTCCTCTGCATTGCCGCGCTTTTCCGTCCAGTGCTATTGCTTCCAAACCAAAACAAGCCGGCCGGGCAGCTAAAGGATTTATTCGGGCTAGCCACAGACTTCGGCCTGGAACGCTTCACTCAAACGCTATCAGCCAAAGACCAAGAGCCGCTAAGCTTAATTATTGCGGCTTACCCCGACAAGTTTGTATCGGACTTTCAAGCGACCGGCTGGCAGTTAGCCGACAAAATAAGTTGGCCTTCCTCCGGCAAAATGATTGCGGCGGCGATTTATAACAGCTCTTATCCGCAAGCGCCCATGACCCCTTCCTTTTGGCAAGGCAACCCCCAGGATTATGGATTTGAAAAAAGCACCATCAAAGAATCAGCCCGCCAGCGTTATCATGCCCGCTTTTGGCAGACAAACCTAGTCACACCGGATGGCAAAACCATCTATGTCGGCACCGCCAGCTATGACACCGGGCTTAAATGGGGCGTCACCCATCGCATTTCTCCTGATATCGATAATGAACGCGAACGCCTATTTAACAACCTAAACCAAGCCGGCCTGGTTGTCAGCTTTCACAAAATGCCTCTAGTAGCCCCTATTTTAGGCAAAAACTTCTCCGGCGACCAATTTTTTACCGACGGACAAGCCTATTTGATTGAATTAAAATAATCTCTCCCTCTACTCTTGACAAATCTGCCAGATAATGCTAATTATCTAACTCAGTTCATTTTACAATAATCAGGAGTAAAGGATGTTTAAATTCGGCGAAATCGAAGGAGTTATTGTTTCGGGCATAGTTGCACGCCACGATCAACGCGGCAGCCTGTCAGAAGTCTGGCGTGCCAATGAAAAATTTAATGGCCACCAGCCAGCTATGTGTTATACCAGTGAAACCAACCAGCTTGAAAAAAGAGGTCCTCATGAACATAAGATGCAGACCGATTTATTTATAGCTATCGGCCCAGGCTGTTTTGTCTTCAATCTATGGGACAATCGTCCCGATTCTCCTACCTACGGCAATATGTCACAAATCTGCGCCGGTGAAAATTGCGCCAAAGCCATCTTGATACCGCCTGGCGTCGTACACGGCTATCTCTGCCTCAAGGGTCCGGGAACCATTATCAATTTGCCTGACACGCTCTATGCAGGCACCGATAAAAAAGAACCGATAGACGAAATCCGTTACGAAGATATTCCGAAATCACCCTTTAAAATGCCGACTTGCAAATAAAATATTTATACGCGACAAGCCACCTCCGGGTGGTTTTTTATTTTTTATCTTTAGGCTATAATTATCGAATGCCTAAAATACACATTAATTTAACAAGATTGCTTATCATCACGCTAGCCGCTATACTTGTCGGCTATTTGGTCCTAGTCATTTACGTCTACCTCAATCAACGGAAAATGATTTATTTCCCCCAGCCCCTGGACGCCCGCTCCTTGGACGCGGCGCAAGCAACCGCAATCAATTTCCAAGACATATCAATAGCGGCTGATGATGGCACGCTGCTGCGCGGCTGGCTGCGCACAGACTCTACCAGCACTCCGCAAAACTTGCTTATTTATTTCGGTGGCAATGCCGAAGAGTTATCCTACGAATTAGTAGAAATTCCTCGGCTCGCTGGCTGGTCCATTGCCCTAATCAACTATCGAGGCTATGGCCAAAGCGGCGGCCAACCCAGCCAAGACAAACTGTTTGCCGATGCGCTGTCTATCTACGACCACTTTGCAAAACGCACAGATATCAACAAAGACAAAATCGTCATCATGGGCCGCAGCCTTGGCACCACCGTCGCTACATATTTAGCCAGCAGGCGGCCTTCCTGCCAAGTCATTCTCATCTCTCCTATCTCTTCGATGGTTGATGTGGCCCAAAGCCACTACCCCTATTTGCCGGCGTCATTCTTGATGCAAGAAAAATTTTTAGCCATCAACTACGCCGCCACTATCAAGACCCCCCTCTTCTACATCTACGCCGATCAAGACAAGGTTGTTTACCCCGCACTCTCACAGCGGCTGGCCGCGGCCTGGCTAGGCGCTCAAAGCGGCTACTTGGCCGCCGACCAAAACCACAACAGCATCATGCAAGACCCGAAAGTCTGGCCGCTTATCAAACAACATATTGCTCAATGCCCTTGATTATCCCAATTTAAAACAAGCCCCGGCAAAGGGCTTGTTTTAAATTTATGCTATTGGACTATATTTAAATATTGTTGCAGCTCAGTCAGGCCAGTCCTAACCTCAACTCGCTTAGCCTTGGCTGGTACCTTTATTTTGGCGCCAGCGCTATAATCAACTTGGCAAATTTCCTTGATTGGAATTATGATCTTGCCGCTCTTAACCTTAAGGCTGACTTCAAACTTAGCTAACAAGCCGGCGGCTTCATCAACATAAATAACTAATTGCGCTAAATCTTGACCGGCCGCCAACTCCTTGCTAAAGGCCGCAGAAACCAGGTCATCAGTCCCGTTTCGATTAGCCATTGCCTTATAAACCGCCATTCGTCCTTTGTCAGAGCTATTCCAATGATCAAAAACCATGGTAGCCTGATTTGCGCCGTAGGTCAGATTATCGGTTTTAATCGTCTGCCACATACCGGCGATAAAACTAGGTTCACTAAACGCTTTCCAGCCCTTAGCTCCGTCCGGATAATAAATATTTTTATCGTCAATATAAATTTCCCCAAACAACCGTCCGGAAACATTCAACCGCTCTTTGCTGGTGGTCATTTTTTTGCCTTTAAAGGTCACGGCATCAACCTCCTTGACCCGATATTTAGGTATACTGGCATTAAATGCGGCAACCACCTTCTTTTCTTCTGCGGTTAAGGCCTGGGCAGGCGTCGCCGCTTCTGCCGTAATCACGCAGGTTTCGCTATATTCAAGAGCGGCGGCTGTATTTTTCCAAGCTTGAGACAAAAAAACTGGACTTAAGCCAATCTGCTGATACCAATCGTCTCCAACAGCCTTAGTGATCTTGGCGGTTTTAGCCAAACCTTTAGCGCCGGCGGTCAAGGCCAAACCCTTGGCCACATTTGCCTTCTGCTTGCCGTCAGGAGTCGCCACGGCTACCGTACCGCCATAAACCTTAACGACAGTCTGACCGTCCGCTGCCGCCTCAACGGTAAAATCAGTGCCGCGCACGCTAATAACCGCCGTTGTCGACCTGACCTGAAAACGCTTATTGCCCAATTTATTGATTAAAAAATGATAAGTCCCCTTGATTGCTTCCCAAACATCTTCGCCCAAATACTTCAGGCTTGAGCCGGAGCGCAACTGGATCTTGCCTACTGGCGCCAATATTTCTATCGACTTATCAGCCGGAGCGGCAATCACTTGCCCGATAGCGATTTGCGGCATTTCCAGATATTGAGTATTAATTTCACCGCTGCCGATAGTCGGCGCTGTTATGGCCGGAATTACCGGCGGTTCCGGGGACGGGCCGGGAGTATTTAATTCTTGCTGCAGATCCTGTACCGGCTTATTTATTCCGCCTTCGACAGGTTCAGGAGCCGCTTTGACGCGCTGAGCATCAATACAAGCATCATACTCATTCTGCAAATTCCAATAATTATTATTGCATGGCGTCAGGCAATCCTCATGTTTGAAATTATTAGGATTGCCTGCCGAAATATACCCGCTAGGCAAGCCTTGGCAAACCACATCGCAAGCCTTAGGCTGTACGCATTCAGCCGCCAGCGCGATTTGCGTGCTGCATAAAATAGCCAACAAACAGCATCCCGTTAATATTTTTTTCATAATATAATTTCCCAGGCTTTAGACAGCCCTTAATAAATAAAAACAGGCGCCTAAAAATGGCCCCTGTAATCAAATGGTGTATTCGGCAACCTTTATGTCAATTATAACCGCGAGCATAACAAAAATATACCATCAGGATAAACGCTGATTTTATGAAAAAATTATTAATAACTCTCAACCTCTTTGCGGCAGCCGCAAACGCAATCATAAGCGCAAGTACAGCACATTTTGCATACTTCCGGCATGCAAGTGCACTTACCGTCTTCGGTCATCAAGGCGCCGCAATTCTCACATGAACTTTCCATATAAAAATTTTAAAGGAGGGTTTTACGCTTGTTATTATAACCTAAAAATAAAAAAGGCGCTAGGCAGGAAACTTTAATAATGGCTTAAATTCCTCTTGTAATTTTTTGATTTTCGGCGATATAACCATCTGGCAATAGGGCGCGTGGCTATGATTGGTAAAGTAATCGCGATGATAATCCTCGGCTGCATAAAAATCGGCCAAAGGCACAACCTGGGTCACGATCGGCTGCTGATAAACATGGTCAGCTTCAAGTCCGGCCATAAAGCTTATCGCCACATCATGCTGGCGCTGCGTACTGTACAAGATAATTGAACGGTATTGAGGGCCGACATCCGATCCTTGCCGATCGACAGAGGTCGGATCATGCAAGGTGAAGAAAACCTTAAGGATAGTCCAAAGATCAATCTGTCCCGGATTATACTCAAGCCGCACTACTTCGGCATGGCCGGTAGTGCCGCTAGAAACCTCCTCGTAAGTCGGATCTTGCTTTTCACCCCCGGCATAGCCGGGCATCACCGACCGCACGCCTTGCAAACTCTTAAAAATAGCTTCTGAGCACCAAAAACAGCCATTGCCCAAGACTATCGTCTCAATCGGACTGCCAGGCTCGGAGGTCGGGATAAATTTAAGCGACAGGGAGTTGACGCAGTGGCGCGTATCCTTGGCTGTCATTTTTTCTCCGACAAAGACATGACCCAAATGAGCAGAACAAACAATGCAGCTAATCTCGGTACGCTTGCCATCAGCATCAGGAACACGCTTGACCCGTCCGGCAATTTCTTGGTCGAAACTGGGCCAGCCGCAATGAGCATCAAATTTATCAGCCGAATTATAAAGCGGCGTCATGCAACGCCGGCACACATAGATGCCCGGTTCATAAAAATTATCATATTCACCGCTAAAAGGCGTCTCGGTCCCCTTATCGACTATGACATACTCTTCTTCCGGACTCAATTGATTGTATTTCATATTTTTGAGACAATAAACAAAACTATTGCCCTAAGACACAGCCGGTTTTAGCCTCAAGCTGAGCCAGACTAACTTCTCCCTTCAATTGGCTCCCGTCGGCAAAGATCCAGGTCGGATAGCCCACGATACCTTTGAGGCGGCAAACATCGGTTTGTCCTTGGCTATCAGGCGTAGAACACTCCACGTATGGCAAATATTTGGCAGAAGCGCCGAACATCGCCTTTGTCTTCTGGCAATGCGAGCACCAAAAGGCTCCATAAAAAGCTGCCTTTTTATCTTTAAGACAATGAGCGAAATCAGTCATATTACCAGAGGCTTTTTGAGGAGCTAACAGAAAAAAGATAACCACCAAAGATAAGGCGATAATAATGACAATCGCAAATAACAATGGGTTCTTTTTTATTATTTTCATACTATTTAATTTTTTTAGCCAAGGCCACAGCCAACTTTTCCACCTTAGTATTATCCGGCCCGATGATTACCACGTAATCATAACCCTTGACAAAACTCAAGACCGTGCGTCGATCAGCCAGTTGTGTTTCTTTGCCAAAGCCCCCATCAATAAAATAAGCCTGGCTATTAACGGTATAAGAATATAAACCATCCAAAGAGCCAAAAGCATAAGGACTGGTATAATGATAAACCATTACTTCATTTGAGCCTCCCGATGATTCTTTAACTTTAAAATAAAGCGGGGCTGGACTTGGCATCGTATCGCTTGGTGTTTTTATCTCCGTATTAACAAAGCCTGCCTGCCTCAAATCATAAACCGCTACAAAAGGATAGCCGCCATACAGCGGCTGGGTAGCCTGCGCCTCAACCGAAGGCAAGCGGACTATAGAGCCTATGCCAAAAACTATCACAATACCCAGAGCCCATAAAAATTTTTGTCGCATATATGTATTGCTAATTCTTTGATCAATCTTAGCCCATTCGGCCTAAAGTCACAAACATTGCCACGGCCGCCAAGGCCATTAAGATAAAAGTCAGCCAAACTAAAATCTTAGATAAAGTGCCGCTCTTATATTTGCCCATAATCTTTTTGTTTTGCGCTGCCTTGGCAATAATAAATAACAACGGCACCGCCGCTACACCATTAAAAACGGCAGCAAACACCAAAGCCTTGATTGGATCGATACCGATAAAATTAATACCCAAGCCGACCAAAGTCGCCACAGTAATCACTCCATAAAAACCATGGGCCTTCTTTAGCTTCAAATTAAGTCCTTCTTTCCAGCTAAGCGCTTCGGACACGGCATACGAAGCTGAACCGGACAAAACAGGTATACCCAACAAACCCAAACCGATTACACCGACCGCAAAAAGAAACTTGGCTAACTCGCCGGAATTAGGAAAAGTATGCACCAACGGCTCCAAAGCCCTGGCCGCATCAGCCGCTGACTTAACATCAATCATGCCATTGGCATGCAAGACCGTACCGGCAACGACGATAATAGACCAGGTGGCAATCTCCGAGCCAAGCATGCCGATAAAGTTATCCAGCCGCAATTCGTGCATGAATTTTTTGCCAATCTTCGGCCTATTATTCTTACGCAATAGATGTCTGGATTTTTCTTCTTCCACCTCTTCCGAAGCCTGCCAAAAAAACATATACGGCGAAATAGTTGTACCCAATACGCCGGTAATAATAAAGAAAAAAGCAAAAGTAAAATCAATGCTAGGCAAAAAGGTCGCCTTCAATAATTCCATCCACGGCTGATGGACCAGAAACACAGTTAAAGGATAGGAAATAAGAGACAAGCAAAGCCATTTCAAGACTCTGGCGTAAACCCTATAGGACAAGAAAATTTCTAAGAATAAAACCAGAGCCGTAAACAGCAAAACAGTAATAGTAAAGTTGAGCGGGACCAACAGATTAAAAGCGGCCGCCATCGCTCCGATATCAGCGCCGATATTGATAGTATTTGCCACCAAGACCAGCAATACCGTGCCATAGAGCACCGGCTTGCTGTAATTTTCTTTAATCACTTGAGCAATGCCTTTGCCGGTCACTGCGCCGATACGGGCGCAAGCCTCCTGTACGGCCGTCATTAAGGGCAGCATCAAAACGACCGTCCACAATTGGCCATACCCGAATTGGGCTCCTGCCTGTGTATAAGTAGCGATACCGGAAGGATCATCGTCAGCCGCGCCGGTAATAACGCCCGGACCCAAAATCCTGAAAATGCTTTTTTTCTTATTCTTTGTCATGGTGAGATATTATATTTATCTTTACATTATAGCAGACTTTGGCATAAAACAAAAAGACATCTCGCTTGTAAATCGAGATGTCTTTTACTTCTTTTTTAGTTAGCCGATTGGCCTTGTCGGCCCATTCGCTTACCCGCGCCAGAATCAGTAGAAGTCGCACTAGGAGCATTGCCGCCATTAGCGCCTGGAGCGCCGGCTGGCCTCAATTGGACCATGGCAGCCGATAATGTGCCATCCGCGTTGCTGGTCCCGGTAACCATCACGTTCTGGCCAACTTGCAAATCACTCTTGCTCCCCGCCGCTTGCTTAGATATGGCCGTGGAATCGGATACAAAGATAATCTTCGATCCGCCATCCTGCAGCTTAATCGTAATACTGGTGTTATCCGCCTTGATAATCTCGCCATTAGTAAACCCGCCGCCTGCACCGCCGCCGCGACGAGCGCCTTGCCCCGCAAAACGGCCATTAGCGCCATTGGCAGCCTGGCCCACAGAAGCCTTGCTGCCTTGGCCATATTTCATGCCCCCGTAAAAAGTACCGGCCAGGACAAGCACGGCTACGATAACAAGGATAACAATGTTGTTTTTTTTCATAAAGATATCTTTATATTAATAAGATTATTCGTAACGCAAAGCCTCGATTGGATTTAGCTTGGCCGCGCGGCGAGCCGGATAATAGCCAAAGATGATGCCGATACCGGCAGAGACGCCAAAGGCCATCAATACTGAAGAAGGCGCAATTGTCGTAGCTACGCCGGCGAACTTCGTAACCGCTTGAGCAGCCACCCAGCCAAAACCCACGCCGATCAGCCCGCCGATAAAGGTTAATGCCACCGATTCAGTCAAAAACTGCAGGCTAATATCAGCGCGCTTGGCTCCGATAGCCTTGCGCAAACCGATTTCTCGCGTGCGCTCGGTCACAGTCGTCAGCATCATATTCATAATGCCGATACCGCCCACCAACAGCGAAATACCGGCAATTGCCGCTAACAAGATGGTAAAGGTGCCGGTCACCGAAGAAGCGGTCGCCACAATATCAGCCTGGTTCATGATAGAAAAATCAGCTTGCGCCGGATTGCTAATCTTATGCCGAGCCAGCAACAGGTTGGTCACTTCGGTCTGCACTGCGGTCAATGAAGCCTGGTCCTTGGCTTGTACGGAAATGGTGGTAACATAATTATCTCCGGACAGATAGCTCTTGGCTGTTGTAATCGGCACATAGATCATATCATCTTGATTGCCAAAACCGGTACCGCCCTTGGATTTGGTAATGCCGATAATCTTAAAATCTACTTGCTTGATACGGATTGTTTGGCCGATGGCGCTGGCGTTGGCGCCAAAGAGATCATCGCGCGTAGTCGGACCGATCACCGCGACTTTCGACAAGCTGTTAACATTTTGATCGGTGATAAAAGTTCCCTGGTCGACTGTTACATTGCGCACTTGGGCATATTGCGGCTCGGTACCGATAACTTGAGTATTGGTATTAGTGCCTCTGGCGGTAACTTGATAACGCCGGCTAATCTCTGGAGCGATTGCCGAAGCAAGGGTAATGCCGCTCTTAATGGCCTTGGCATCATCAAAGGTCAAGGTCTGCGCAGAACCGCGCCCGGCACTGGGGCCGCCGCCAAAGCTTCGCTGCTGGCCAGGCGTTACCATTAATAAATTAGAGCCGATAGACTGGATGCTTGATTCGATTGAACTCTGCGCCCCTTGGCCGATCGATACCATAGCAATCACCGAGCCGATGCCGATAACAATGCCCAACATCGTCAAAGTGGAACGCACTTTATTGGCCGTAATGGCAAAATAGGTCTCTTGGAATAAATCTGATACCAACATATTATTTTTTTTTGCTTGACTTCTGATCCTTAACAATCAGGCCATCGCGGATAGTGATAACCCTATCGGCATGTTCAGCCACATCAGGCTCATGGGTAATTAAAACGATTGTATGGCCTTCATTCCTATTCAAACGCTCAAAGGTATCCAGAACGATCAAGCCTGTCTTGGTATCCAGATTACCGGTCGGCTCATCGGCTAGAATAATTGAAGGGTTGTTAACCAAAGCTCTGGCGATAGCCACGCGTTGCATCTGGCCGCCGGATAGCTGGTTGGACAAATGCAACCAACGGTCTTCTTCCAGCCCGGCCGCCTGCAAAGCCAGCTTTGCCATCACTGCCCTCTTTTCCGGATTAACTTCGGCGTACACCAAAGGCAGCATTACATTGCGCAAAACAGTAGAGCGCGATAATAGATTAAATGACTGAAAAACGAAACCAATCTTATTGCGTCGAATATCAGCCAATTCATCATCTGTCAAACTGGAAACATCCTGATCTTCCAATAGATATTGGCCGCTAGTCGGCGTGTCCAAAGCCCCGATGATATGCATCAAGGTTGACTTGCCCGAGCCGGAAGGCCCGGTAATCGCCACGAATTCCCCCTTTTTAATCTTAAAGGAAACGTCCTTCAGAACATGCGTCTCGACGTCGCCATTAACGTATGTTTTATTGAGTTTAATGCATTCTATCATATGATTAACGTCCTCCGCCTCCACCCAACATGCGCATAGCATTGGTGCCGCTAGGAGCCGCTACCGTGCTTGTTTTAGTGATAGTCTGCGTCACTACCGGATCAGCCTCAGTAATGCCTTGGATTATTTCGGTATTCGTATCATTTGCCAGGCCCGTTTGGATATATTTATTAGTTGGCACGCTCGGCCAAGTGATGCCGGCGGACGACCCGGCAATATTGGCAGCAGCAGCCCCTGTCAGCACTTCGACGTAATTGCCATTATTATCAGTCTTGATGGCGGAATTAGAAAGTATCAAAACACCCAGCTTGCTGTCGGTAATAATCGAAGCGCTGACGCTCATGCCAGGCTTGATCCGGTCATCTTGGGTATCAAAGGCGATCTTAACCGTGTAATTTACCACGCCCGAACTAACTACGCCCAAAGTATCGACGCTCGCCACCACGCCGCTGATAGTCAGGCCGTCGATAGCGCTAAAAGTCAGGCTGGCCTTTTGTCCAACGGACACCTTGGCCGCATCAACTTCGTTCAAAGTAATTTCTGCAATCTTATCAGTAGTGATTACCGTCGCTACAGCTGTGCCGCTCGAGACATCATCGCCCTTCTTGGGCACAATCTTGGCAACCTCGCCATCAATCGGAGAGACAACCCTGGCTTCTTGCAGGTTCTTGAGAGCAACGGCATAAGAGTTTTGGGCCTGGGAAATCTGCAAATAAGAAGACGCCAGGTCTTCAGGTCTTGGCTTGGCAACCTTGAGATTATATTGAAACTGCGCGTTGTCAAAAGAAATCTTTTTCTGAGCTACATCATTGGTAGCATTTTCAATTAAGGTCTTATTATCTAAAATAGTTTGCGCCAAGGCACTTTGCGCGCTGGTAAAATTGTTCTTAGCGGTCGCCAAAGAATTCTTAGCGCCTGCTAGGCTCGAGGAACTGTTTAAATCCGTTGAGGATCCGGAAGACTTCGCAGAAATAATAGACTGGGCAGCTCCCTGCAAACTACTAATGGCAGAAACGGCGCTGTTTTCTTGGCTGGAGATGCCGGAACGATAACTGTCTAAAGTAGCCTGCGACAAATCAGACGCAGTAATCGTATTAGTCAAAGCGCCATAAATGTCATGCAACATGTCCTTGGCGTTGCTCAACGCAGTTGCGGCATGTATTAACAAAGCATCTTCATTGGCAGTGGTCCAATTACCGGAAGAATTATTATATTCAGTCTCTAGGCCATCTAAACTTGCCTTTGCCGCGTAGTAATGAGTACGCGCGTCATTTAATACTTGAGAATTCATTGCACTCAGGACATTGCGATTAGGAAAGGTGGCGGTATGATCTATACCCAGAATGTTATCAGTCGCCAAAACCGCACTGCGCATAGTCAGCAGCGAGGCGGTAATAGTGGTTTTAGCGTTATCATAAGCATTAGTCAAAGATTGCGTGCTATTATTGGTATCAAGAGCGCCGGAAGAAACGGCATTATCATAAGATGTCTGTGCGTTACTAAGCGACAACTGAGCGTTATCAACCTGTAATTTAGCCTTCTGCAGATTCTGGTCAGCAGTCCGCTTGGCCTCGTCCAAAGCACTCAGGCTTGCCTGATAAGACAGCTTGGCGGAATTTATAGAGTTTTGACTGACCGCTATATCTTCGGCGGTCGGGCCGATTAATTTTAAATTGAGAGCAGCTTGCGCCGATTGCAAACTATTCTTAGCTTGTTCGGCTTGAACAGACAGATCATAATTATCCAACTGCATAATAACGTCACCCGCCTTGACCAGCTGCTTTTCTTTTGCCTTGATAGACAAGACTTGAGCGGAAACCTTCGGCTTAATATCAATCTGGCTAGAGGCAGAAACCTGCCCGGTGCCGCTAACCGAAACAATAATGTCGCCCTTTTGGGCAGCACCCAAAACATAACGAGGAGGAACATTAGCCTTCTGCGCAGCTTGATATTGATAGTAACCGCCGGCCGCCAACAACAGCAAAGCAAAAATTAATAGCTTCTTGTGCTTACCGACAAACTGCATGATTTTTTGTTTCATAAGACTGTTTTCCTCCAATTTATTTAATATAAGTTATTTTATCAAAAGCTATGCACATCCACCGGTCCCTCTTGCTGATAAATCAAAAACACAACGCAAGTATTCTTTTGGTAATACGCAAAAAACAACTCTTAACTTTCGGTTTAGCCGACTATTATATTTTGCTTATGATTAAATAAAAATCACAATTCACTCGCCGCCTCGCCCGCAATATAGCCGGTACTCCAACACAGCTGCAGATTATAGCCGCCGCTGGGACCGGCCAAATCCAATACCTCTCCGACAACATACAGATTGTCCAATAATTTTGACTTCATGGTCTTGGGGTCGATTTCTGCCAAAGCCACTCCTCCGGCTGTCACAATTGCCCTGTCAAAACCGCCTATACCGCTCAAGGTCAACTTAAAATGCTTCAGCAAACCAGCCAAGGCTAGCCGAGCATCTCTCTTGACTTCACTTGCCTTAGTCATTGGGCTAATCTGAGCCAAACGCAAAATGACCGGCTGCAACTTAGGCTGGATCAAACCGCTCAAACAATTCTGACACAACTTTTTCCCATTCTGCGCAAACAGCGTCTCTAGCTTTTTGCCTATTTCTTCTGCTGATAATTCCGGCATCATATCTATTTCCAATGCGCAACCGTCCTCAACGCCAGCTTCTAACCAGCGGCTGATATTCAACGCGGCCGGTCCGCTAAGCCCTCTGCCCGTAAACACGACATCACCCTGCTCTTGTGCCAGTTTTTGCCGTCCTTGAAAAATAGTCAATTTAACCTGCTTCAAACTTAGGCCTTCCAGCTCTTTGAGATATGATTCACGCACCTCCAACGGTACCAAGGCCGGCCTGGTTGGGACGATCATATGCCCCAAATTCGCCAGCCAACGATAACCGTCGCCGGTTGAGCCGGTTTGCGGATAAGAACGCCCGCCCGTCGCGATAATAAAAGCATCAGCTGTCAAAATGCTGCCGTCAGCCAAAACTGCGCCCGCAAGCGTCGAACCATGGCGCTTCAAGGCCTTGACCTCAACCTGCTTGAATTCAACCTTACCCTGCCGACAATAATTAAGCAAAGCCATTAAGACGTCATTCGCTCTATTGCTGGCCGGGAACACTTGGCTCACGCCTTCCGTTTTGCACACAACGCCCTGCTGATTAAAAAAATCTATCACTTCCTCGGGCCCAAAACGAGATAGCGCCGACAATAAAAACTTGCCTTGCTTGCCGTAGGCATCTGCCAGGTCTTTGTCCGGCAAAAGATTAGTCAGATTGCAGCGCCCTCCGCCGGTCGTTAACAATTTAACGCCAGGCTGCCTATTTTTATCCAACACTAATACCGAAGAGCCCAAAGCCGCCGCTCGGCCGGCCGCCATCAGCCCTGCCGGTCCTGCCCCAATTATGATTATCTTTTTTTTCATAACTTAATTCTACCACAAAAGCGCTTATATTTAAATTTTTTTCAAAATCTGCTAAAATAATAATATATGACTTTTAGCGATCGTGCCGAAGCTGGGCAAAAACTAGCAGCTATATTAAAAAATAAAGGGATTGATACTGGCATTGTCTATGCCTTGCCGCGCGGCGGCGTTATCTTGGGTTACGAAATAGCCAAAGCGCTCAATTTGCCGTTAGAAACATTAATCATCAAGAAAATAGGCCATCCGCAACAACCCGAATACGCTATCGGCGCTGTCTCGGAAAACGGTCGAACCATTTTTGACCAGCTGGAAGAACAGCAATTAGGCCCGGTCTGGATCAAACAGGCTGCTGCCCGCGCCTTGTCGGCCGCCCGCCAACGCCGCCTGCTCTATAGCGCCAAACAACCGCCGCGAAACTGCCGACAGCAAACGGCCATCATCACTGATGACGGCGCTGCTACCGGGCTGTCTATCGAACTGGCTATCCGCGAATTGCGTAGGCAACAACCGGCACGATTGATTGTCGCCTTGCCGGTCTTACCCAAAGAACTAATTACCAAGCTTGCGCCCTTAGTAGACGAGCTTGTCTACCTGGACGCGCCGGACCGCTTCTTGCCCGCAGTTGGCGCTTATTACCAAAATTTCGACCAGATAGAAGACTCCCAAGTGATCCGCCTCTTAAAATCCTTACCCTAATATGCTCATCTACGCCTTCCCCGAATACCGCCGGCTGGGCCAATCCTTAGCCGCCCACCCGCTCTGGCGCCAAGCCGGTTACAAGTTCGACCGTTACCAAAGCGGCGAGCTAAATTTAACTTTGCTTGGCTCAGTCGCCGGCCAACACTGCCTAATTGTCGGCCAAACGGCACCGCCTGATGATAATCTACTCAAGCTCTTAATCCTAGCCGACACTCTGCGCAAAGAAGGCGCCGCCAAAATTACTCTACTTGCCCCCTACCTTGGCTATTCGCGCCAAGAACACAACATCAAGAACTTCGGCCAATTTACCCAATTAATTGGCAAGCTTTTAAAAACCGCCGGAGTCAGCCAGCTCATTACGCTGGACCTGCACAATCCGGACATCATCAAGGCTTTCCCTATCAAACTGACAAATCTGCCCAGCGCCCCTCTATTCGCCTCCATTGTTAAGAAATACAACCGCCCAGACCTTAGTTTAGCCTCTCCCGATCTGGGTGCTTATGAACGTTGCGCCTCCTTGGCTACCGGCCAACCGATTATCTTTTTCCAAAAAAAACGGATGGTAGGCGATCTCAAGATGCTCAAATTACACGGACTTGCCACCAGGCGCATCATCCTGGTCGATGACATTCTCAGTACCGGCGAAACGCTAGTCAAGGCCGCCAAGCAGCTAATCAAGCTAGGCAGCCAAGAAATTATCATCTTAGTCACTCACGGCCAATTCAAAGGCAAAATCTGGCGGCAATTGCTTATTCCGCAAGTCAAAAAAATCTACAGCACCGACAGCACGCCCGATGCCAAACAACAGAAGATAAAAAGACTGCGCCTGTTATCAGTCAACAGCTATCTAACTGCATATTGCCATAAGCATTTACACTAATATGGAATTTGCCATCGACACCAAAGGCCACTACGACTTCATTAACATTACACCCCAAGTCGCGCAAGCAGTGGCAGCCAGCAAAATTGCCAACGGCCTAGTCTTGGTTTTTATTCCCGGCGCCACGGCCGCCATCACCACCATGGAATACGAAAGCGGACTAATTAAAGATATTACCGCAACTTTAGAAAAAATCGCGCCCGATAACTTCGACTACGCCCATCATCAGCGCTGGGGCGACCACAATGGCGGTGCCCACATCAAGGCAGCTCTCATCGGCCCCAGTCTAACCGTCCCGCTGGAAGACCATCAGTTGCAACTAGGCGCCTGGCAACAAATCGTCCTAATCGATTTCGACGAAACACCGCGCCAACGCACCGTTATCATCAAAATTAGCCCAAGTGAATAAAAATATCCCCGAGTCAGCTTGGGGATATTTTTATTATACTTTAATTATATAATTTACTGGCTGCTTAGATACGCGCCGAATAAAAAAGACAAGACTGACAAAGCAGCCAGGACTACGATAATGATAAACCAATTTAAACGTTTCATGATATTCTAATTACCGCAAAACCTTGCGCCAGAGTAAAGACACTAAGAAAATAGCAAAATTAGCCAGGACGATAGTCGCGCCTGCCGGCAAATCGGCATAAACCGAGATAGTAATACCGATTAAGACCGACAACACTCCGGCTCCCACCGCCAACGCCATAGCCGCACGGAAGCTCTTGGCTAGCTGCAAGGCGCTCACGGCCGGCAAAATTAACAACGCCGAGACCAGCATCACGCCAACCACTTTGACTGCCAATACCACCGTAATAGCCGTCAGCCAAGTAAGCATCAGATTGAGCCGGCTAGCCTTTACTCCCACCATTTTAGCGTAATCTTCATCAAAAGAAACCACCATCAAATCATTAAACAAAAGAAAGATAGCCAAAAGCACCACAGCGGATAATCCGATTGACAGCCAAACCTCCGCCGCCGATACCGCTAAAATATTTCCAAAGAGATAGGCGAACAGATCAACATTAAAGCCGTTAGATAGACTGGCCAGCATCACGCCGATAGACACACCGACTGCCGAGACTATACCGATTGCCGCGTCACCGTACAGCTTAGCCCGCTGCGACAGCTTGAGCACAAAATACGACGCCGCCAATACTAGCGGTATAGCCACCAACAAGGGATAAACGCCAAAAAATAAAGCCAGGGCGATTGCGCCAAAGCTGACATGAGACAAACCATCACCGATCAAGGAAAGCTTCTTTAATACCAAAAAATTGCCCAAAATAGCACAGAGCGCCGCAATAAAGGCGCCCGCCACAAAGGCCCGCACCACAAAGCCCAAACTGAACAAAGATATGATTTCCATATTAGTCGTGTTGATGGCAGATTAAATGCTGTGAATAACTGCCAAAATACCCTCCCATATCCGGTGACTGGCAAAAATCATTAAAGCCGCCGTAAAAGACTACTTTTTTATCCAAATATAACAATGTCTTAGCATAGCGTCCGATTTGCGGCGTATCATGCGTGACCATTATCACCGTAGTCTGATGTTCCTGATTCAGCTCTTCCAGCAACGCAAAAAAGCTATCTCGCGATAATGGATCCAAGGCGCTGCTTGGCTCGTCCAGGACCAATAAACTCGGATTAGAAGCCAAGGCCCGAGCCAAGAAAACTTTTTGTTGTTGCCCGCCTGACAGTTCCCCCACCATCTTGTTCTTCTGTTTCTCTATGCCCATCAGTTTCATCACCACGCTTACCCGCTCATTGTCAGCAGCATTGAATATCTTAGGGAAACTTTTGCCGGCTAACAATCCCATACGCACCACTTCTCTGGCGGTCGCCGGAAACAACGGATTATAATTATTAGACTGCTGAGGCAAATAGCCGATTCGTCCCCAATCATTAAACAGCTTCCGATTCTGCCCGAACAACTCTATCTTACCGCGATACGGCCCGGCCAAACCCAGCAAAACCTTGATCAAGGTAGATTTACCTGCGCCATTTGGGCCGCTCAAGGCCACATAATCACCGGGCGTAATCGAAAAAGTAACACCGTACAAGATGTCATCGGAGCCATAGCCAAAACACAAATTTTTAACATTAATAATCGGAGTCATAATCAAGGGCAATCCAAACCAATCTTTAAATTAGCCAGGTCTGCTTCCATTATAGCAAAAAAAGTCATTCCTTGCTCGAGTTGATCTTTGGTTACATTATGGCCGGCATTCAAAAGCAACAACCGCGCTCCAGCTTCGTCCGCAATTGTCTGCGCCAGCTTCGGACTCGACAATTCTTCATAAAAAACAAATTTAATATCATTACCCCTCAGCTGCTTAACCAGCCTAGCTAGATCTTGAGCTGTCGGTTCGGCATCCGGCGCCACTCCTTGGGCTGCCAGATATTTCAGTCCATAGCGGCTGGCCAAATAGCCAAAAGCGTAATGCCCGGCATAAACGATTTCTTTCTGCGCACAGCCGGATAATGTTTGGCGATATTGATTGTCCAGCCTATCGAGTTCAGCCGTATAAACAACTAGACGTTCTTGGAAATATGCTTGGCTTGGCGGATCAGCGGCAGCAAACGCTTGGGCCATAATACCGGCCATCTGCTTGGCATTGCCAAAATCCAACCAAAAGTGCGGATCAGTAGTCCCTGCTTGAATATTTTCGTGAAATACCGTTGGCTTAAGTATCGCTCCACGGCTAACATCAACTACCTTTAGCTTAGCACTAATAATACCCGACAAGACGCCTTTTGCCCATGGCTCCATCAACCCGCCGGTATAAATAAACAAATCAGCTTGGCCAATCCTAGCCAAATCGCTTGGCTTAGGTTCAAAAGCATGCGCCTCAACTCCAGGAGGCAACAATAGACGGGCATCAACCCTATCTCCACCAATAGCCCTGGCCATATCATAAAGCGGAAACAAAGTTGTAACCACCGATAAGCGCTGGCTGGAAGCAGTCGGTATCAGCAAACTATCATGCCGCGCTTTAACGGCCCAAAAAACAAAAACACTGGCTAGCAATGTTATGGCCAAAACGATTATGATGCTTGATTTTTTGCTTACCATAGACCCTCTTTGCATTATACCAAAATCACGTCAATTTTGCCATTATCAACAATCGACTAAAGATTTATCCCGCCATAAAGGCTGGATTATAAGATACGCCATTACAGGTGTACCCGGAACTTTGGCGGCTTGTGTATGCCCCCTCCGAGGATATACGGTCCGCCATTCCAGGTGTACCTGGAACCTTGGCGGCTTGCGTATAGCAAACCGCTCCGATGAACATCGGAGCGGTTAGGGTTATTAGTTTATCTTCAGGAGCTCTACATCAAAAATCAGAGTAGCTTTAGGCGGGATTGGACCATTGCCATTTTCACCGTAGGCCAACTGATAAGGAATAGTCAATTTGCGCTTTTCACCGACCTTCATACCGGCTACACCCTGATCCCAACCCTTAATCACTTCGCCGGCGCCTAAATTGAATTCAAAAGGGATGCCGCGATCAACACTGGAATCAAATTTAGTGCCGTCCAGCAAAGTACCGGTATAATGCACGCTGACCTTATCACCAGCTTTAGCTTCGACGCCGGCGCCTGCTTTAATCGTCTCTATTTTTAATTCGGTAGCAGCCGTTGATTGTTCATTGCTTGGCATAGGGTTTGTGTTAACTTGTTTATTATTAGATTCAGCCTGCGCAGCCTGCTGGCTTTTAGCATCTGCAAGAGCTGTTGCATTTTTCTTAGTCATCTGGCCATAACCGAAATATAGGCCGACCAGCACTATAATCGCAACAACAATAAATAGACCATTTTTGTTCATAGATGTTTTTTAATTTATTACCTGGACTATTATAGCAAACCAGACGCTACTGTAAAGAGCGCCTGGTTTAACAAGAAAACTATTGCAACGATAATATATAATCTTTTTATAAAAATGGCGGCAGATAACAAAAATGGCATAAGCCATATAGGGCGCCGCTAAAGAATAATCGAAAGTTTTGCCTAGACCAAAATGTTTGGTGTCGGGCAGCTAACTGCTTAAAAACTTTTTTTATATAATCCAACCCTTTTTCAACTTGGCTAATTGCTGTTCCAATTGGATAATGCGCGCGGACTTGGCTGCCGATTGTTCTTCCAAGGCATTCTCTTCTTCTTTGCGCCAAGAAATCTCTTTTTCTGCCAATTTACGCTCTGTTATATCCTGGACAGTGCCAATCATCCGCATCGGCATGCCTTTGGCATCCAAATGCAGCTCTCCATGTTCCCATACCCAACGCTCCGCTCCATCGCTAGCTCTTATAATGCGAAATTCCTTATTGAAGGGCTTTTTTTGCGCCAAGACATCATTCAAAAAGTATTTTAGCATTTCTTCTTTTTGATCAGGATGAATTAACGCGTTCCAGCTGACAATAGTTTTTGGGTCATCTGATTTAATTCCAAATATATCATTTAATACTTCGGAACATTCCCAGGTATTAGTGCGCAAATCCATAACAAAGGAACCGATACGACCGATGCTCTGAGATTCTTTGAACCAATATTCTTTTTCTCTGACCAATTCTTGGGCCATGTGGCGCACCGTGATGTCGTGGAAGCTAACAATAATAAACTTCTGGGCCTGCGCCTTAAAGACATTAGCCGTCAATTCAATCTCCAGAATCTTCTTATCCTTGGTAATAATCGGGATATCTTCTTGATGAAAAGTCTCTTGCTTAACCAAAGAATAAAAACAGTCTTCGATCGCCTTGATGTCCGTAAAAGGGGCTACTTGCCACAACTTCTTACCCGACAAATCATCTTTATTGACGCTAAACAATCTTGATAGCGACTTGTTTGCATCAATGATTTCATTAGATTGATGGTTACAGATCACTAAACCATCCACGGCATTATCGAAAGCCTGATAATAAAAATCTTTGGGTAAGCCGGCGGGGCCCGCGCTTACATCCTCCGTCTTTATGGAATCAGCGTCCGCTCGCGCCTTAGAAGCTTTTGTTATCATAAAATTTTTTTAATTTTATCAACCCATGCATATTTGGTAATAATAACATTAATTATGCCGGTATTCAATAAACATAAAGTCTACGAGCGGAACATTTCAAAAAAACCATTTTTTTGTTATAATAATCAAGTTGATTAACCGCAGTGATATGCCCACTCCTAACCAAACAACTGTCTTAATTACCGGCGCCGCCAATGGCTTTGGCCGAGACGCTGTTTTTGCTTTAGCCAAAATGAACTATCAAGTGATAGCCACTACCGAAACCGAAGACCAAGCAGCCAAACTCCTCAAATCCGTCAACCGACTCAAGCTTCCAATTACCGTATACAAGCTAGACCTAACCAGCGAACAAGACCGCGCTAAGATCCTCAAACATCCCATTGACATCCTGGTAAACAACGCCGGCATCGGCGAATCGGGATCGCTCGCCGAAATCCCCCTAGACCGCGTCCGCCGCAACTTTGACGTTAATCTGTTCGGCCCGCTTGCCTTAACTCAGCTAATTTTGCCCCAAATGATTAAGCGAAAACAAGGCAAAATTATCTTTATCAGCTCATTGGCCGGCCGCGCTGCTATCCCCTTTATTGGAGCCTATTGCATGACCAAATTTGCCGTCTCTTGTGGAGCCGACGCCCTACGGCACGAATTAGCCTTGTTAGATGCCAATGTCTGGGTATCGGTCATAGAACCAGGCGCCTACCATACGGGCTTCAACCAACGCATGTTTGCCACCAAATATCAATGGATGAACAAACAATCACTCTTTGCATTACAACTGCCTCAGATAAAAGCCAGGGAAGAACAACGCTTTGCCATAATAGAACTAGCCTCAACCAAATCGCTTATTTGCCAGATTATCAAGGCAGTGCAAGCGGCCAAGCCAAGATTACGTTACTCTGCGCCTTGGTGGCAAGCCTGGGGTGTTGCGCTCCAAAGAATTCTTGGTAAATAAAAACAAGCTGCTTAATAATCCAGCTTGTTTTTATTTACCTATTTATGAGACTTCTTGGGTTTTTTTAATACCAAAGGCAGTTCGACATAAAAAGTAGTGCCTTTGTTTATTTTTGATTCAAAACGGATATTTCCGCCTAACTTTTCTACCACCGCTTTAACCAGATATAAACCGAGCCCATTGCCGTCTGTTTCTTTGTCCAAGATATTATCGGCTCGAAAAAGTTTGTTGAATATCTTGCTATAAGCAGTCAACGGGATGCCATAGCCGGTATCAATCACCTTAATAACAACCAGGTTCTTGCTCTGCTCGGCTACCAAGCTAATTTGTCCCTGGGGCGGCGTATATTTAACGGCATTCGACAGCAGATTCTGCAAGACGATGTGCAACATATTGATATCGGTTTCTAGGGGCAATAGATTGTCGCCGTATCTTGTCTGCACAGAGATATCCTTAAGCTTGATTTGCGACTGCAGCTCTTGCAATTCCATCTCGACTGCTTGGCGCAAATCAACCTGCTTGAGATTAACCGCCATCGTGCCCATATCCATGCGCGCCACATTCAATAGTGAAGCAACCAAATCTATCATGCGTTCATTGCTCTGGAAGATACGTTTCATGTATAGGCTCTGCTTAGCTGTTAATTTATCTGCATCAGGCGCCAAAAGTATTTCGGTGCACCACTTAATCGCCGTCAAAGGCGTACGCAGCTGATGAGATGCCAAAGAGACGAATTCGGTCTTTTCTTTGTCAATTTCTTTTTCCCTGGTAATATCATGCTCGATTGCCACAAAATATTCCGCTTCGCCATCCTTGCCTAAAATAGGCGAAACGCTAGACAACGCGATGTAAGGTTCGCCGTTTTTGCGTAGATTATTAATTTCTCCAATAAAATGCTGCTTGTCGTTTTTAATCGATTGCCACATTTTAGCATAAAAATCCTTGCTCATCTGGCCTCCCCACAGCTGTTTGGAGCCGGCTTTCTTGCCTAGCACTTCTTCGCGCTTAAAGCCGGTGACATTTTCTACTCCTTTGTTGGCATAAATAATTAGTCCATCCTTATCTGTAATTACAATATGATCATTGGCGTTATCCACAGCCAATTTGAACTGCTGTAGATCCTTAGCCTGGCGCGCTAATTTTGAACGGCTTTGACGCAAGCCTTCCGTCATCTTAAGAGCAAGGCTTTCCGCCCGTTCCGTCGTACCGGATGACCTTCTGATTAACAGAGTGATTATCAAGCAAAACAGCAATCCCCCAACCAAAATCATGCCCGGAGTCGCTAATCTCATCCCGCTGACTTGATTGCCGACGCTGCCCGAACCATAGACAGTCCACATTCGATCCAGGGCCATAAAGGATTCTCTCCGATTAAAACCGTTTAAATTATCAGCCCTGTCATTGTGCTTTTTATTAAAGTCATAATACAAAGTTTTGTCACCCATTTCCGAAATAACGCCATCATAAACATGCAAATCATAATAAGCCCAACCGATGCTCTTGGTGGGCAACAAATTATTGACGAAAAATAAATCCGCCTGAACATAGGCAGCAACAAAACCGATAACGTTCCGCTGCCGCGCCTCTGGCGTAGATAATGCAACACCGTCTTTAAAAACCGGCCCTACTATAATGAAGCCCGATAATCCTTGAGGCAGTATTATTTTGCGGCTAAGCGCCGGCTTTCCGCTATCAAGAGCTCTACTGGCAGCCTCTGCCTCAATTTCACCAAGAACTGCGGCAGGCCCAGGGGAAGAAGAATCGGCCTGAGGATAATAAACAAAATCAGCTGTATAAGCCTTATTGATTAGCTGGCTCGCCGAAGAGCTTGCTGTTGCCTTGGCAAGATCTGACTGCTGTTTTTTTGTCCAGAATGCCAGCTTAACAACCGCCTTGTAATTGTCCTTCAAGCCAAGCGGCTGGCTATAGACACTAAAGCGCTTAGCGCTAAAAGCACCTCCGGTTCGAAAAAAACCGCTAAGGCCCTTCACCATTTCGGCGTTCATCATCAATTGATGCTTCAGTAAATATATCGCCACCGTGCCCTTATCTTCAAAGATTATCTGAGCCTCGGTGTAAATAGTATCTGTAATGGAATAATAAGCATAAAAGACTGCCGCTGCCCCAAGCATGATAATCAGGGAAGGAATTACCCACAGTCTGACGATTTTTTTAAAATTATATCTCAGCATACTTCTTAATAATCATGCCTTATTATAGCATTTTTATGCTATAGCGTAAAATATAAAACAAGCCTTATAAAAGGCTTGTTTCGCTTGTGTTTATTGTTTATTTTGCCTTAAGCAAATAGCTCTTGACCTTTTCCACTACCTCATTGATAGGGTGCTGAGACTTGATTAGATAATCAACCGCGCCTAAGGCCAAGGCCTCCTTAATCTTTTCATCTTCTCCCAGATTGGAAATCATAATGACAGCCGTGGAACGAAAATCAGCGTTAGCTTTCAATTCTGCCAGAACCTTCATGCCATCTTTCTTGGGCAAGATAATATCCAGCAAAATCATATCCGGATTAAAGCTCTTAGCCAAAGCCAAACCAGCCTCGCCATCCGCCGCCGTCTTGACGTCAAAATGCTCTTTTACAAATTTTTCTTCTAGGACTTTTCTTAGAATTTCTTCGTCCTCTATTATTAATATTTTCATATACTTTAACTTTAAGATATATATTAATTCTTGTAAAGAGTTGCGCTGAGGCCAGAATTAGCCAAAAATCGTCTACTCGCCAATCTGCTTAATGTTATCAACTATATATCGCCTAGCCTTAGCCAGATTGCGTTTAACGTTATTTAAAATAAATTTAATCTCTGACGAAACGGGATCATGCTTGCCGCGCAAAGAGTTGTCAGCAATCACCTTGTCCAAATCTTTTTCAATATTATTAAAGACATTCACTACATCGCGCTGAGCTATAACGGCTCGACGGCTCAGCTGCGCCCGCCACAAAGAATAGGTTTGCCAGCCGGCGCCAAAAGTGCCTAGGATAATCACAATCAACAGAAAGAAGAACCAGCCTTGAGTAATACCAAAGCCGCCTAGGGTTAACAATGGCTTTACTTTAATGTTAAGCAAGCTCGATTTAACAGGCAAACTCAAGGCTCCTCGCGCATCTTCAACCGTTACCTCTATATAATAAGATCCTTTCTTAAAGGGGCCGGAAAATTGAGACGACCAATTACCATTGCTATCGGCCTGGACCTGCAAGGCTGTTAAGATTGTGCCGTTTTTATCAGTCAACCTCAGCCTAACTTTTGAATCAGCCAAAGAAGTGCCGTTAATACTGATATCGCCCTCATTAGTATAGACATACTGGCTGACAGCTTTAATAACCGGAGCAGCAATCGGTATAATATTCAGATTAATTGAATTTTCACGCACATTACCGGCATTATCAACCGCCTTGATTATCACAACTCTTTGGCCAGGGGCTAACAAAGGCAGCGTGGCTTCGGTAGAGGTAGTAAAGAATTCAGCCTGCTGATCAACGGTAATGCCATAATAAGCCAGACCGGAAAGAGCATCGCTAGTCTTAAAGCTTAAGATAGGCTGAGGGTCATCTGTCGATAAACCCTGAGCAGATTCAATAGTAAAGGGCAAAGGAGGCTCGGTATCGATCGCTATGCGGTAGTGCGCCGCTGCGCCCCAACCCTTATTATTCTTAAATTTAACATGCAAAAACCAAATACCATCTTTGGCCGCGTTAAAAGCCTTGGCATCAAACAGGCCTTCGGAGGCAGAGGCTGGGGTAAAGGCATAACTGCTATTCAAAACGCTGCTAACATCAGTAATATCAGCCGGCAAATGCCATTGTACTAAAAAATTGGACACCTGATTATACCACTTTGTCTGATCGGGATAGAAAGGAATAGAGACTGCCGGCACAACCGGAGTAGCTATAGCTGCCTCGGCCTTACGGACTATCTGCACTGGAGGCAAGACAACAGCTGGAGTAGCGCTCGGCGGTAAAGCAGCGCCGGAAGCAGCGGTTGTAGCCCCCGCACCGGTTGCGGCGCCGGATTCAGTTGTTGCAGCAGTCGTCGTAGCTGCCGATGTCACTGGCGCTGTTGACGTAGTCACTGCTATCGTGCCGGGGATAACCGTAAACTTAGCCGATCCGACAGCCGACAAGATATTGGTGCCGCTGCCATCGGCGGCGGTTACAGCTGAATCGCTAATAATAATATTGGCATCACCGCTGCCTCTAACTACGAAAGTAATACGCAAAATTTTGATCGAGCCGCCGACAATGGCGTTAGTCGTTCCGCCGATAAAGCTAATAATGCCGGTAGAATTAGAAAAGGTCGGTCCGTCCAGCCAGAAATTAAAGGCGCTGCCGCTAGCCGAAGAGTCGATGGATTTGACGCTCAGAACATTGGTCGGGAATTGGATTGTCGCTTGCGCGGCATTAAAACCTTGATCAGTGCTATTAACCAACAAATCAACAGTAAAAGTCTGCCCAGCCTGCAACTGGCCGTTTTGCGGCACCATAAATAAAGTCGCCGCCTGCGCCGCTGCAGCAGTCAAAAGCATTATCATCGACATTGCGCCAATGTAAAATAAATGCCGTAATTTATTTTTTAGAGATATTTTTTTCTCCATATAGTATATTATAGCACACTACCAATTATCCACACAATTACTTAACCGCCCTTAAAAATATGCTTAAATCAGCAGCGTCTATTTTGCCGTCATTATTCATATCAGCCTTCGGGTCTTTCTGTTTCCACAGGACGGAGAAAATGCTCAAATCAGCAACGTCAATCTTGCCGTCTCCGTTCATGTCCGCCTTAGGCAATGCCAGGCTCGAAACAGCAAATTTTCTGGTAGCAGAATAATCGCTATAGAGCACGCCGCCTACTTCCTGCTGCCGCGCCTTGACCGCATGGCTGCCCACCGGCATATTCGCCGTACTTATCAACAATTGATAAGCGCCATCTGCCCCGGCTGTCGTCTCAAATTTCTGGTTGCCGTCCACATCTGCCTGCACTGCAGCTCCCGGCGCCGCATATCCGCTGACTTTGACAAAATCACCTCTAGTCATCACCGTCCGCAATAGATCAGCTGTTGGCGGAATAAAGAATGATTTGGTAATAGACGGATCAACCGTTAAATCCACCTGGAAGACTTTTGTCTGAGCCAGATCGCCGTTCTTGTCCTTAACTAACAAGCTGTAAGTATAGACAGCCACCGGCAAGCCGATATTAGTCGCCTTAAAATCACCTTTGGCGGTAACATTTACCTGCTCTTTGATTAGCTTGTCTCCTTGCGTATTTTTTTCTACCAGAAAGATAACGGCGCCCGGATAAGCCTTGCCGCTGATAATCAGACTGGTCTTAGGCAAGATTAGAACAGGCGCTGGAGCCTCTGCTCCGCTCCCGCCGCCGCTTCCCGAAACCGGGGCAAAAGGCAATACTTGCGAAGAGTCGACATTTAAGCCGGTAGACTGCGTATCCTCCAAGGTCAAAGTTACAGCCTCAGAAACAAGATCGTTGATTGTCATAGTCCCGATGCCATTAACAATGTTCACCAAGCCTCCGCCGGTAGCCGAACCGCTGGTATTCAACCGAACATCTCTTTGGAAGGTAGTGTCGATATTGCCATTATCATCCTGCGCTTCAATTGTCACGGTTAATGGATTATTAACCGTAGTATTGCCGACTGGCAAAATAACGAATTTAGTCGCAACTATCGCCGATGAGCTTACGGCTATAGTATCAGTCGCGTCAGCAATACCAGTGGCTCCATCCGGGGCGCCGCTGTTATCAGAAGCGGTAATCACCCAACTGCCGACGGCTTCATCATAATACCAAAAATTGACAGTGGAGCTTCCGGCCGTAAACGTAACAAGCGTTACCGTACTGCCGCCGCTGGCCGCGGTGAAGAAATTTGCCGGTCCCGTTGAATCAGTATACAGATAAACATTCCCGGCACCTGATGTTACCGGATTACCAAAAGCGTCTTTTCGAGAAACCGTATAACCCAAGCGCGTTTTTTGAGTCATATTGCCTGGATTAGTTAGGATATACTGAGCCGTATTGCCTGTAGCCACCGTCACCGGGTCGCTCGCGTCTTTCAAGCCAACATTGCCGTTAGGCGTACCAACGCCATCGGACGCGGTTATAGTCCAACCGCCGGCTTGTTCATCATAATACCAGAAATCAGCCGTAGCATTGCCGGGAGTAAAGGTAATCGACGTAATGATGTGCCCAGCGCTGCCAACATCATAGAACTTGCCCAAACCGCTGCTGTTGCCGGTAAAGAGATTGACCGTCAATGAACCGGCGGTCACTGCATTTCCATACTGATCCTTACGGGTCAATGTATATGGCAAACGATTGCCGGCTATCATATCTCCGGGGTTGTTAATGGCTAATTGAGTAACCGCGCCGGGTGTAAAGACCAAGCTTTGGACAGAAGTAGCATCTAAACCGGTTACCTGTGTATCAGACAAAGATGAACTAACAGTCTCAGCTACAGTATCATAGATACGCAAAGTACCTACGCCATGCGCAATATCAACCAGCCCGCCGCCGGTCGCCGAACCGCTGACTACCAATGTAACGTCATTGCTATAAGTCGTATCAACGCTGCCGGCATTATCCTGAGCCTGCACGGTAACAATCACCGAGCCGTCCACGCTGCCGCCGCTATTAGGCAGAATAACAAACCGAGTCGGCACTATCGGAATAGCGCTAACGACAACCTGGTCGTTGGCGTCAGTGATGCCTATCGGTCCATCTGCTGAGCCAGAGCTATCAGAAGCGGTAATAGTCCAAGTACCGACCCCTTCATCATAATACCAGAAATTAACCGACGAATTGCCGCTGGCAAAATCAACCGAACTGACTGTACTGCCGCCAGATGACGCATTCAAGAAATTCTTCGGTCCCGTTGAATCGCTATACAGATAAACCGTAGCGCTGCCGGCAGTAACCAGATTATTAAACTGATCCTTACGGATAACCGAATAACCTAAGGTTGAAGAAGCTACCATGTCTCCAGGGTTAGTTAATAAGAATTTGGTGGTAGTAGCCGGCGAGATCGTAAAAGTATACAAGGCATCCGTCAGTCCGACCGCGCCATTAGCCGTGCCTGCCCCATCAGAAACAGTCACAGTGGAGGTGCTGGCAAAATCATCATAATACCAGAAATTAAGCGTCGAGGATCCTTCGTTTAGAGTAACCGAGGTAATCTGATTACCTGCGCTAGCATCATTATAGAACTTTTTGTTGGCGCCTAATGAGTCTGAGTATAAATAAACATTCAAAGTTCCGCTAGCTACGGCGTTGCCGAACTGATCTTCCCTGGTTACAGCAAAACCAAGCCGATTACCGGCCACCAAAGAGCCTGGATTACTCAGAGCCAGCTGAGAAACGGCGGCCGGGCTGACAGTCACCGAGGCGGTCCCGTCCACTATGCCGGTCGAACCATCGGGCACGCTATGATTATCGGAAGCGGATATCGTGTATGTGCCTGGGGTTTGATCATAATACCAAAAGCTAGAAGTCGCATTGCCAACCGTCATGTCCAGATAAGTAAGTACCGCGCCGCCTGAAGCCGCATCATAGAATTTGGCGTTAGCCTCAGTCGAGGAAGTGTAAATATATATGCGATTAGTATTGGCAGTTGCCAGATTACCAAACTGATCTTTGCGCGTCACCGTATATCCCAAACGGTTGCCGGCAACCAAGTTGCCCGGGTTAGACAATATATACTGAGTGGTGGCTCCGGGATTTACTGTTATTGTGCTGGTAGCATCGGCGATGCCGGCAGCCCCGTCAGGCGCAAAAGAATTATCAGAAGCGCTTATCAACACCGTGCCTGGGGTTTCGTCATAATACCAAAAGCTGGAAGTGGCAGAACCGCCATCAATCGAAACGGAAGTAATGGTAGCGCCGGCGGAAGAAGCATTGACGAATTTCTTATTGGCGCCGCCGGAAGAAGAATAGAGGTAAACCGTAGTCGAAGAAGCGGTTACCGGATTATTAAATTGATCGCGTCTGGTCACTTGATAACCAAGCGTTTCACCGGCATTTAGATTGCCGGGGATATTCAAAGTTAGCTTAGCTAACGAACCTACAGTCACCACCAAGGAATCAGTGGCATCAATAATGCCCGTACCATTATCAGGAGCCAAGGCATTATCAGAAGCAGTAATAGTATAAGTGCCTGGCTTTTCATCATAATAATAGAAAGTGGTAGTCGCCGTACCGGTTGTAATAGCTACTTGAGTAATCACATTGCCGTTGATTGGCGCGTCATAGAATTTACGATTGACGCCGGTAGAATTGGAGTACAAGTAGACAGTTGAAGATCCATTGACTATCGGCACGCTATATTGGTCCAGACGAGTTACATTATAAACGGCGCGGCTGCCTGCGGCAATCGTACCCGAATGATCCAAAGTAAATGAATGCGGCGTATTGGTATTTACCGTCAACATCTGGGCATTAGAAGTTCCGCCGCCAGGCGCTGGATTGACAACAGTAATATTTAGATCAGCAGCGACTGTCAGGTCGCTAGCCGGAATAACTGCCGTAGCCTGCGTCGAGCTGACATAGGTGGTCGTGCGAGGCGAACTATTTACGTTAATCGTAGACGAGCTGACAAAATTAGTGCCATTGACTGTTAGCGTAAACTGGGCATCCCCTACGCTCTTAGCAGTCGGACTGATATTAGTCGTAGTAGGCACCGGATTATTGACCGTAAAGGTCTGGGCATTAGAAACTCCGTCTCCGGGAATAGGGTTGGTGACGGTAATATTAAAGGTGCCGGCTGCAGTCAGGTCGCTTGCTGGAATTATCGCCGTAGCCTGCGTCGAACTGACCAAAGTCGTCGTTCTGGCCGAACCATTAAAATTAATCGTAGAAGAGCTGACAAAATTCGTGCCGTTTACCATCAAAGTGAACTGGGCAGCGCCAAGCGTCTTGCTGGCCGGACTGATGCTGGTAGTCGTCGGCACCTGATTGTTTACAGTAAAGGTCTGCGCGTTAGATGTGCCTCCGCCCGGAGTTGGATTGGTAACCGTAATATTGTTGTCTCCAGCCACAGTCAGGTCGCTGGCCGGAATTATCGCTGTAGCCTGCGTCGAACTGACATAGGTGGTGGTTCGGGCAGAGCCATTAAACTCAACCACCGAAGTACTGACAAAATTAGTGCCATTAACCGTTAGCGTAAACTGCGCGTCACCGACATTCTTACTGGAAGGACTGACGTTAGTAGTTGTCGGCATCGGATTCAATATATCGGCGGTTGTCGTTGGCTGAGTCAGGCTATAATTACCCGCATTCGGGCCCATAATCGCCAATCCCGAAACGGTAACCAAGATTCCCGTACCCACACTGGCGGTAGCAAAGGTACCGGTGGCCGCACCGGTATTAAGGTTTACCGTATCGCCAGAAATAACTCCGACTAGCGCGGCCGAACCAACGTTAAGTGTGGCGGCCGTATTCCCATCATAAGTCTTGTTATTTGCGGTAATACCGGTGACGGCCAAGGCTTTGGCTGTGATATTAGCCGATGAAGTCGGCTGCGACAAAGAGTAATTATCAATATCCAAGCCGGAAATAGTCAGACCGGAAATAGTTACCGTAATCCCCGTACCCACCGCCGCAGTGGCAAAAGTGCCGGTAGCCGAGCCCGTATCAAGATTAACGTCATCACCGGTAATCTTGCCGACCAAAGATGCGGAGCCGGTGTTTAATGTAGCAGTATTACCTCGATCATATTGCTTGTTGTTGGCGGTAACGCCGGCAACTGTCAGGCTTTTAGCCGTAATGTTAGCCGTAGCTGTCGGCTGGACCAAAATATAATTAGCAGACGACGTGCCAGAAACAGTAAGGCCGGAAACATTAACGGTCTTACCGGTACCAACCGCAGATGAAGCAAAGGTGCCGGTAGCTGATCCGGTGTTCAGAATAACATCATCGCCGGTTATCTTACCCACCAAGCTAGCCGAACCGGTATTGAGCGTGGCCGAGACATTGCCATCGTAAACTTTGTTATTAGCGGTAATAAAATCAACAGTTAGAACTTTTTGAGTGATATTAGCTGCGGTTGTCGGCTGAGTCAAGCTATAATTGCCGACTTGAGCGCCGGACAAAGTCAAACCGGAGACCGTAACAGTCTTACCTGTACCCACATTAGCATTAGCAAAGGTGCCGGTAGCCGAAGTAGTATTAAGAGAAACATCATCGGGGGAAATAACGCCAACCAAAGCAGCCGAACCAGTATTAATGCTGGCCGCAGCCGTTGCATCATACTGCCTATTATTAGCTGTGATACCGGTCACTGTTAAATTCTTGGCCGTAATACTGGCTGTGGTCGTCGGCTGAGTCAAGCTATAATTAGCGGCAGAGGCGCCGGAGATAGTCAGGCCAGAAACCGTTACCGCTATACCTGTGCCTACATTAGCAGTAGCAAAGGTACCGGTAGCAGAACCGGTATTCAGGTTAACAGCGTCACCGGAGACGACGCCGACTAAAGCAGCTGATCCGACATTAAGGCTAGCCGCAGCACTGCGATTATACTCTTTGTCACTGGCGGTGACGCCGGAAATAGTCAGATTCTTAACCGTAATATTGGCAGTTGTCGTCGGTTCAGTCAAAGAGTAATTGCCTGCTTGGGCGCCAGTTAATGATTGTCCACTGACCGTCACTGTTATACTCGTACCCACTGAAGATGTGGCAAAAGTACCAACAGCCGTACCAGTCAAAGTGACAACATCTGACCCAACTTTACCAACCAAGGTACCTGGAGTGCCCGAAAGCGTTGATGTGGTCGTGCCATCATATTGCTTGTTGTTAGCAGTGATACCAGAAATAGTCAAAGTCTTAGTAGTGATATTGGCGCTAGTTGTCGGTTCAGTTAATGAGTAATTTCCGGCTTGTGCGCCTGTTAACGATTGGCCGCTGACCGTCACGGCAATACCGGTGCCGACCGATGAGGTGGCAAAAGTACCGACCGCGGTGCCGGTCAGAGAAACAGAATCAGAGCCGACAATGCCAACTAGCGAGCCAGGCGTGCCGGAAAGAGTTGAGGTCGTCGTGCCGTCATATTGCTTGTTGTTAGCGGTGATACCGGAAACGGTCAAGGTCTTGACTGTAATATTAGCGCTGGTCGTCGGCTCAGTCAGGGTATAATTTCCAGACTGTGCGCCCGTTAACGATTGGCCGCTCACCGTCACAGTAATACTTGTGCCAATGGATGAGGTGGCAAAGGTGCCAACAGCAGTACCTGTCAGCGAAACACTATCAGATCCGACGATACCGACTAGTGATCCTGGGGTGCCGGATAAAGTCGAAGTTGTTGTGCCGTCATATTGCTTGTTGTTAGCGGTGATACCGGAAACGGTTAACGCTTTAGCTGTAATATTGGCGCTAGTCGTCGGTTCAGTCAAAGAGTAATTACCTGCTTGGGCACCGGTCAAAGATTGACCGCTGACTGTTACGGTAATACCGGTGCCAACCGAAGATGTGGCAAAGGTACCAATGGCAGTGCCGGTCAAGGAAACGGAATCAGAACCGACTTTACCGACTAAAGTGCCGGGAGTACCGGAAAGTGTTGACGTGGTTGTACCGTCATACTGCTTATTAGCGGCAGTAATGCCGGTCACAGTTAAAGCCTTAGTTGTAATATTGGCGCTAGTTGTCGGTTCAGTCAGAGAATAATTTCCTGATTGTGCACCCGTCAAAGATTGCCCACTTATAGTCACAGTGATACCCGTGCCGACTGATGATGTAGCAAAGGTACCGACCACTGTCCCTGTTAATGAAACGGAGTCGGAACCAACAATGCCGACTAGCGAGCCAGGCGTGCCGGAAAGAGTTGAGGTTGTCGTACCGTCGTATTGTTTATTAGACGCGGTAATACCAGAAACGGTCAAAGCTTTGGTTGTGATATTAGCAGAAGTCGTCGGTTCGGTCAGAGAATAATTACCAGATTGTGCACCGGTTAATGATTGGCCGCTAACCGTTACTGTTACACCCGTACCCACTGAAGATGTGGCAAAGGTACCGATCGCGGTGCCGGTCAAGGAAACAGAGTCAGATCCAACAATCCCGACAAGCGTACCTGGCGTGCCAGAAAGAGTTGAGGTCGTCGTACCGTCATATTGTTTACTAGACGCAGTAATGCCCGTCACCGTCAAAGTTTTAGTAGTGATGTTGGCGCTGGTTGTCGGTTCGGTCAGAGAATAATTACCGGCCTGAGCACCGGTCAAAGATTGGCCGCTGACAGTTACTGTAATACCCGTGCCGACCGATGAGGTGGCAAAAGTACCGACAGCGGTGCCAGATAGCGAAACACTGTCAGAGCCAACGATGCCAACAAGTGAACCAGGCGTGCCAGATAGCGTAGAAGTCGTCGTGCCATCATATTGCTTATTAGACGCAGTAATACCAGAAACAGTTAATGTTTTGACAGTAATATTGGCACTAATCGTCGGCTCAGTCAGAGAATAATTGCCTGCCTGTGCACCAGTTAACGATTGGCCGCTGACAGTTACTGTAATACCCGTGCCGACCGATGAGGTGGCAAAAGTTCCAACAGCCGTTCCAGTCAAAGAAACAGAGTCGCCACCAATAACGCCGACTAAGTTACCCGGAGTGCCGGATAAAGTTGAAGTTGTTGTTCCATCATACTGCTTAGCATTGGCGGTAATCCCTGTCACCGTCAAAGTTTTAGCTGTGATATTGGCGCTGGTTGTCGGTTCGGTTAGAGAATAATTACCGGCCTGTGCACCGGTCAAAGATTGGCCGCTGACTGTCACTGTAATACTAGTACCGACCGATGACGTGGCAAAAGTACCGACAGCGGTGCCGGTTAGCGAAACCGAATCGGAGCCGACAATGCCAACTAAAGTTCCCGGCGTGCCGGACAAAGTTGATGTTGTAGTCCTATCATAGACTTTATTAGCAGCTGTAATACCTGTCACGGTCAAAGTCTTGACAGTAATATTGGCGGTCGTTGTCGGTTCAGTCAATGTATAATTACCCGCCTGCGCACCGGTCAACGATTGACCGCTAACAGTTACCGTGATACCAGTTCCAATAGATGATGTAGCAAAAGTTCCAACAGCCGTACCGGTCAGCGAAACACTATCAGACCCGACAATCCCGACAAGCGTACCCGGAGTGCCCGAAAGCGTAGAGGTTGTTGTGCCGTCATATTGTTTATTGTTAGCCGTAATGCCTGTCACAGTCAAAGCTTTGGTAGCGACGGTAATATTCGTAGTACCGGTCGTCGGCAAAGACAATGTTTGATCAGTCGGCGTAAAAGTAACAGACACACTTGAAGTTCCCGCCGAAGGCGTAGTAGTCGGCGTAGTAAAGGCAAAGCTGCCCGCCACAGAAGCGCTACCGCCAGAAAGCGTGGACGAGGCCAGCGCTTGGCCATAAGTAATACTGCTTGCCGTCGGCCATGAAGTCACGGTCGGAGCGGAACGCGAATCAGTCGCCACTGTCAAATAGCCAGTTGTTGCGGCAAAATACTTATTATTTTTATAAGTAGCGCCAGAACTAGTAGAACCCCAGGTGCCATTAATAGCCCCATTTCCGCCTAAGGTTAAAGTAGCCACGCTTATATTAAGCCCGGTGCCGATACTTGCGGTGGCGCTGCCTGTAGGGGCGATGCTCAAGTTACCGGCGATCGTAATGCCGGTAGCCATTGACTTGGCTCCGCCTCCAGAAAAAGTCAGATCATTATAGGCATAGACGCCCACAGTCTGGCCGCTTGCGCTATTATAATTAACTCTTCCGGTTGAAGCCGTAAAAGTACCGGCCGTCCCGCTCATAAATGTGCCGCCAGCATTAAGGGTACCGCTGCCGGAGAAAATAATACGTGATTCCGTACCGGCAGTAGTTATATTGCCTGTAACGGTTACGGTACCGGTAGAGATAGTAATATCGGTATAATTCTTGGCTCCGCCGCTATTTCCGGTCAAGGCAATCGAGCCGGCCGACAAGGTCCCGCCCGCCACAGCGATCGCCTTACTCTTATTGCCGCCTGTAGGTAGATTAATAGTTATCGCCCCGGAAATAGTCAAAGAATTACTGCCGCTAATCGATACGGTATTAGCCCTATTACCGGTAGTAAAAGTCAGCGAAGAGCCGACTGCCGCCGTATCAACCACCACATTCAAGCCGCTAGTATTCGGGATAGTCACCGTATCAGCCGCCACCGGGACATGCCCGCATGACCAATTGCCCGCCACGCTCCAATTAACCGTAGTAACAGCGTTATTACTGCAAGCTGCCGCCTTAGCCGACTGCGGCGCAAAGACTATAACAAAAAGCACGGCCAAAAAAACCGCACTTAATAGCCCGCCATATTTATTTTTCAATTTAACCTCACACATATCCACAGGTCGTGGATTCAATCTTGCCCTTAAGCCTAAAAATTCAGCTAATTTATTAACCATATATTTAAGTATCAAAACGTTTTTGGCATGACAAACAACAACGAAAAATATTAACAACAATACAAACTGCGTATTTCAGCAAATCAATACCTATTATACCATTTTTTCAAAAACATGGCAAAGTCTTTACGCAACCTTTTTGTTTCCTTTTATCATAGGCGACTGATTCCGTTTTAATCTTTTGTTCTTCATCCTCCGCCATTGGTAATAAATCAAACCCAGTCCCAGCAAAACAGACAGGCCAATGATTACGCCCAAATTCTCCAAGATATTTATAATTTCTTCCCATTCGCTGCCAAGAACATAGCCAACCGTACAATACATCAAGACATATACCGCTTCGCCGGAAATCATTGCCAAATAAAACCGGCGGGCTTTAATCCAGGCAATACCGGACAAAACATTAACAGCCGGCCCGACGCTGGATACCAAAAAACGGCTTAAGAAAATAATCTTGCCGGAATGCATATCAAAGATTTTCTCAATCGCCAAATAACGCCTAGAACGGAAGATACGCCCCAAACCGATGCGAATCAGAACCGCTTGGCCATAACGAGAGCTCAACCCATAACCAACGCTATCCCCCAACACACAGCCGAGAAAAGCGGCAAGCAGGACAAATTTGATGTCAAAATAGCCTTGCACAGCAAAGGCCCCCGCCGCCACCAACAGCATGCTGGCAGGCAAAGGAACGCCCAAGGCTGCCACAGCGACCAACAGAAAAAGCGCCAGGTATTTGTATAAAAGAAGATAAGTTAAGAATAACCCAAGCATAGGCTACTTGATTAGCTTTTGCGACCGCAAATAATTTGCCACCGTTTGCTTGATTTGCTTGACAGATTGCGCGGCGTCAAGCCGATTGCCGCGGATCCAACGGGAAATCGTCAGATTGGGATAGCGCTTGTCATTAATTTGCAAGCTGTTTTTCAAATAATCATTCGGCAGCCTAAAGATTGTGTTGACATAGCTAAAAGTCATCCAACTGGCAATTTTATCAACGTCTTCCGTTGTTATTTGATTGTTTCTTTGACGCTGCATCATATTAGCGATAATAGGCAAATAAGACGCCTGCATCTTTTCATAATGCGCTAAGCGAGCATTATGAATCCAGACCACAGAGAAAACAATAACCAGCGACAGCAAGACAATGGCGAGCAGCCAGTGGAAAGAGAAATTTACTCTCTTAGCAACTTTTGTTTTTTTATCTTTCATACATATCCCTTTTTATATTTATAACCTCGCCGATTGTCTGAGTGGGCATATTCCTTAGTAGATTTGGATTGTATTTATATTATAACACTTTTTGCGGCTGCCCATAAGTCCCGTTTTGACAATTCACCAAAATCAGCCATAATGAACTCGTAATTTTATTCAAGCTCCAACAAATGCAACTGCCTTATCGCAAACCAGATAAATTCACCTACATCAAACCAGACCCCAATATCACCAGGGCCCGTTTTAACGAATTCAAAGAAAAGTTAGAGCGCCTCAAGACCGTCAGCCAGCCGCGCGCCGCGGCCGAAGTCCGGCGCCTGGCCGAGATGGGCGACTTTTCCGAAAATGCCGCCTACCAGATTGCCAAAGGCAAATTGCGCGGCATCAACCAGCGTATTATGGAATTAGAGTACATGCTGGAACACGCCGATATTATAGAAGGAGGTTCAACTAGCGGCCGCGTCGAACTAGGCTCTATCGTAACTGTCTCAGTTAACGGCAAGCAAAAAACTTATGAGTTGCTCGGATCATCAGAAACAGACCCAGCCTCCGGTATCATCTCTCACAACTCCCCTCTGGGCCAAGCCCTGCTGGGGCGCAAAATAGGCGACAAAGTAAACGTCCGCCTCACCGACCGCAGCGTTGAATATCAAATTGTTAGTCTAAAATAAAACCGCTCCGATAGAGCGGTTTTGTATTTAATTTTTACTCACGCATGCCGTCCACTACCGCAGCCGTGATAACCTTGATTTTTTTGCGGCGGGCATAAGCCTCTACTTTCTTAACATAAGCATTGCGGATTGCCACGGAATAATCAAATGATCTGAGATTACTGACTCGGCTCAAGCCGGAGGCGCTCCATTGCATCGTAGTCTTCGGCGTACTGACAACCGCCTTCTTAGCCTTGGCTTCTACCGATCCGCCCACCAAGCAAGAAAAAGCGACGATTACAACAACCAAGCCGATTATAATTTTTTTCATATTGTTTAGATTTACTTTTTAACCAATAATCAATCTATCAAAAATTCACCCTTTTGACAAACCCTTGCAAACCAGCCAAATACAGGCATTTGACTGCCCTTCTTTTTTGAATTATAATGCTTTTACAATTAAATAATTATCAAGAGAGGCGTCTAGAGCTCTGGCTCGTCCGAAGCGCCCAGCAACCTGCCCTTGGCAAGGTGCTAAATCCAGCCTTTCCGCCCTAGGCGGACTGGGAAAGATAACCTCGCACGACAACTTTCCCTGTGGGAAAGTTTTTTTATACGCAAGCTGCCAAGGTTCCAGGTATTCCTGGAATGGCAGACCGTATAATCCCGCCTTCATGGCGGGATATTATTAATTAAGCCATAAATTGGCATTCACTTCTATGCTCTACACAGCCGAATCAGTCACTATCGCCCATCCCGACAAAGTCTGCGACCAAATCTCAGACGCCATCCTCGATGCTTGCCTGGCCCAAGACCCAGCCTCCCGCGTAGCTATCGAAACCATGGGCGGCCATGGCCTCATCACTATCACCGGCGAGCTGACCACCAAGGCCCAGCTCAATCTGCGCCAGATCGCTCTCGCCACCTACCATGATTGCGGTTATTCCGATTACCCGGGTATCACTATTAATGTCGTGGAACAAAGCCCCGAAATCGCCCACGGAGTCGACCACGATGGCGCCGGCGATCAAGGCATTATGGTAGGTTATGCCACTAGTGCTACACCCGAGTCGATGCCACTAGCCATAGTATTGTCCCGACGACTGACACGGGCTATGGGAGGCTATGACGGCAAAGCTCAAGTCACTATGGACCAAGGCAAGATAATCAAAATTCTTACCTCGGTTTGTGGAACAAATGCCGAACGCGATGAGCGCCTACGCCAAACAGTCGCGCAACACCTACTGCCACATCTGGCGCCAGAATTAACACTCGACCAAGCCTGGCTGCAAAACCCCAACGGCCCTTGGGATATCGGCGGCTTCGCGGCTGACACCGGCCTAACAGGGCGCAAACTGATTATCGATAACTATGGCCCCAATATCCCGATCGGCGGCGGAGCCTTCTCCGGCAAAGACGCCACCAAGGTCGACCGCAGCGCTGCCTATATGGCGCGCAAAATCGCTGTTGATTATTTGAGTAAGCAAGGCGCTCGCGAAGTCTTCGTCCATCTAGCCTATGCTATCGGCGTTGCCGAACCGCTGATGGCCGTCGCCACCATCGATGGCCGCCAAGAAAAAGTCCAAGGCTACGACCTGCGTCCCCGCGCCATCATCGAACAGCTCAATCTGCACCAACCGCAATTCCAAGCCACTGCCCGTTACGGCCACTTTGGCAACGGCTTTGCCTGGGACAAATAATCCTACCTAATTAAAACAAAAAACGCTTCGCAGCGTTTTTTGTTTTATCTTATTGTTGTTGGCCGATTGCCAATTTGTCTTCAATCGTTTTCATCGCCGCTTCCATTTCATTCAACATAACCTGTCCTTCAGTCGGATATTTATCCAGCACTGTCTGGAATAACGGCAGATACATTTCTCGAGTTTCCTTCAGCTGCTTGAGTTGCTTTTCCGGAGGCGTATCACCCAAAGTCCGCAGATTATGCAACCGATCCGCCATCTTAACCAAGATTGTTTCCGGCTCAGCTATCTCCAGCCCATGATGATAATATTCGGCGGCTGTTGGCTTGTCTTTAAATTCAATGCCGTTTACCACCGGCTTGGTCAAGGCGATTACCATATCCGCTGTCCGCTCGCCAAAGATCAACCCCAGGCGGAATTTAGCCGTGTCCTTCCAGGTTTCATAAGAAGCGGTGACATTGCCGAACATCGGCGAGTCTTCTCCCATATCATGCATCAAGGCAGCCTGCACCGCGTCCTGGTCGCGTAATTTACACTCCTTAATCAAGATCAAGGCGGCGGCGCGCACATGCTCAAAATATCTCTCCCCATTTTCCCGCTTCTGATGGCGATGGCCTTCCTTAGCCAAATCATAGGAAAAGTTTATTTTCTTGATCTGCTGTTCATCAAAACCCAATGTTTCCAGTTCCTTTTTAAATTCAGCCCTGTTCATCACAAACTCCTGCTCGCTTTCGTGCGGCAGATCCTGATCCAAAGCGTACTCATCTTCGTAAAAAGGCATGACATACTGCCCGTTTTCCATCATCTTTTCCACAACCGGCTTTGGTTCCTCAGTCTGCTCGACTTCTACTGCTGGCACAGTTTCCTCCACGGGCACGGCTTCTGTTGCCGGTACAATTTCCTCCGCTGGGACAACTTCGGCCGGCTCAACAGCTTTTGGAGTTTCGAATGCGCCAAAACTTAAATTAACCATAGTTTTCTATTTATTTTTTTACAATCTAATTGTCTCATTTAATAATTATGCGGTCAACTTATCACGCCACTCGCTTCATCTCTTCGACTAATTCGGGAAATTCGGCCTGGTTGATATGCTGGCGATTCTCTAAGATGTGCAGTTTGGCCGACGGCCACGCCTGGACATAGGCCTCGGCTTCAGCCAAAGGCACTACCGGATCGTCGTGGCTATAAAACAAAACAATATTTTCACATTGCGCGCTCACGTTTGCCAAGGGCTTGTCTATGATAAAGTCACCCAAGAATTCGGTCTGGCTATACGGCGCGGCCACCAAGATTAATTTTACTATTTTTTTGGCTAGACGATGCTCGGATAAATATTTAGGTAGAAAGATGCCTCCCAAAGAATGTCCAATCAAGATAACGCCGTCATCTAAAAAAGGTACCATGCGCTCGAACCAAATCACCCACTCGCTATAACGGGCATTCTGCTTATTGGGCATCCGAGGCAACAAAACTTGCCACTCTTCCCCCAAGACGCCGGATAAATTAGCTTTCCAATCCGATTGTGGCAAGAAACTTTCCAGATTCACCGGCCGTGTCGTCAACTCGTTTAAATAATCCTCATACCTATTAAAACAATCACCGCCATGGATAACCACTATTTGTCTAGCCATATTATTTTGATTTACTTTCGACCGCTGCCTGCACCGCAGCGATATATTGGCAATAGTCGCAATCGGGATTAGCCTTAGGAATCCGCTCGTCCGTCAGGCATTTGTGCGCCGACTTCAAGGCGCTCTCCACCCAGCCGTCATCGCCGGTATAAGGAATAAGCGTCACCTCAAACTCCAATTGCCCGTCAAAGGCGGCGCGATCGGTACGGCCGTTGCAATAGACGAAGTAGCCGGTATCAGACACCTGGTAGCCATTGTGGCGCAATAGCCACTGGTAGATTTCCATCTGGCGTTTGTAGCCGATCTGCCAGCCGGCATCCAGCGACACTTGTTCATCCTTGCTGGTCGCCTTGTAATCCACTACATAAACCAGGCCGTCTTCATCCACCCACAAATCATCCACCGCCCCGGTCACCAAAAAATTAGTCGCCGGATGCAGATATTGCACGCCCTTAAAGTTCTCCCTCCACTCGTCCATCTGCTTGTTTTGCAACGGCACCAAATCCAGGCCATAGGCCTTGACCAGCGGATGGACCGTTTTGCCCGCTCGATGGACATCAAACTCTTTCTTAAGCAACTTATCCACCGCCGAATTCAGATTAAAGGGAAACCCAGGCGGCCTGTCCACTCCCAAGCGCCGATCGATATAGAAACAGCGCGGACAATTCATAAACAAGTCGATACGGGAACGGCTCAACTTGAAAGGCTCCGTGCTATCGGGCTCAAAAAAGTTCTTGCTACGTTTGCCATTATAATATTGTGACATATATTTTTAATTACACACTACACATAGCTTAATACTCCCCGGACTTTCCGTCAAAAACCATCTCCAAGGGTATAAGGCCTGCCATTGCCTTGAGTACATGAAACCTTACACTAGCGTTGTAATATCCCGCCATGAAGGCGGGATTATACGGTCTGCCATTGCCTAGGGTACT
>JBAXSE010000020.1:0-24143 GCA_037130845.1 Candidatus Falkowiibacteriota bacterium
ACGAATTAATTAATACCCATAGCTAACGCTGTTGCGTTAGATTCTAGGGACTACCTTATTTATAAAATTAAAAATTACCCAAATACAAAAACAACTCCAATACAGGAGTTGTTTTTGTATCGTCTAGAATTATACTTTAATAACCACTGGCAACACCATTGGCCGGCGCTTGGTTTGGTTGAAGAGGAATTGTCCGATGTCATTGCGGACTTTGTTTTTGATATAATCATCATCAGCCGGTTTGGCTAAGGGCCGTTCTTTGATGATATTTTTTATTTTTATCCTGGTTTTTTGGATTAGTTCTTGGTTTTCTTTCATGTAAATAAAGCCGCGAGAGATGATATCCGGGCTGCCAATGAGGTCGCCGGTGGCGTTATCGATAGTGGTAATGATAACAATCATACCGTCTTCCGCCATTGCTTTGCGATCTCTAAGTACTACTTCGGAAACATCGCCAACGCCCAAGCCATCAACCATTACGTAATCGGTCGGCACCTTTTCTTTAGTTAACACAACTCGAGTGTCTTTGCTCATTTTTTGCACTTCCAGGACTTGGCCATTGTCGCCGACAAAAATATTAGCCTCAGGAATACCGACTTGCCTGGCCAGATCGGCGTGGGCTTGCAGCATGTAATGATTTGCCTCGATAGGCATAAAGAATTTCGGCTTCAAGAGACGCATTAATAATTTAAGATCTTCGGCCTTGGCATGTCCGCCGGCATGTACATCCATCATTTTATAATTAATGACTTTGGCGCCGGTGCGGACGATTAAGTCGCGCAGGGTGGCGATGCTGCGTTCATTGCCAGGGATAATCGAAGAAGAGAAGATGACAGTATCGGTTTTATTCAGCTTAATGCTTTTGTGTTCGTTTAAAACAACTTTCATTAAGAAGGCATTATTTTCGCCTTGGGCGCCGGTGCCGATAATCATTGTCTTGTCGGCTGGTAAACGCATTAATTCGTCATCGGATTGGATGATAGTGCGCGGATTAAATTTGAGATAACCGATTTGGTGGGCGATTTCGACGTTGTCGTTAATACTGCGGCCAGCCAGATATATGCGGCGGCCAAGCTTCTCGGCAATTTCGAATAATTTTTGCATGCGGCTTAATTGCGAAGCAAAGGTGCCGATAATAATACGGCCTTCGATATCTTCGAAAAATTTACCCATCTCTACGCCGATTGCGGATTCAGAAACCTGGTAGCCGGGGCTGGTGGCATCGGTGGAATCGGACATTAGCAGGGTAACACCTTGGCTGCCGATCTGGGCGATGCGCTGCAGGTCAGCCGGCTTATCATTGACTGGCGTGTAATCAATTTTAAAGTCGCCGGTATGCAAGACGGTGCCTGCCGGAGTATGGGCGATGATTGCGAAACAATCAGGGATAGAGTGATTGACGCGCAAGAATTCTAGGCGAAAATTCTGGCCCAATTGTATTTTGTGGGTATCTGTAATCTCGGTAATCTTGAGTTCTGGACAGCGAGGATATTCTTTGACTCGGCGTCGGATGATGCCGGCGGTCAGTTTGCCCATAAACATAGGCGGATTGCCTAATTCGCCCATCAGATGCGGGATACCGCCGATGTGGTCATAGTGTCCGTGCGTGATAATGACGCCTTTGATCTTGTGTAGTTTATCTTTTAGATAAGAAATGTCAGGGATAATGTAATCAATGCCATACATGTCTTCTTCGGGGAATTGCAGGCCCATGTCGATGATAATAATATCATTGCCGTATTCCAACACTGTCATATTGCGGCCGACTTCTTCGAGTCCGCCCAGAACGATAACGCGCAGTTTTTCACTCAAGGGCTTGCCCAAAGTGTTTGGCAATTGCATTTCAGTTACCGGTTTAACAAAGGATTTGCTTGAAGTATTTGCCGGCTGTTGATTATTCTGGCGATTAAAGCGATTATTTGGTTTGCTTTTAGGCTTTTCGATAATCGGTTTAGCTTGAAAAACAGGCGCAGCTTGCGTGGCGGCGGCTGGACGGTTAAAGCGATTATCCGATTTTATTTTTTGTTTGTTTTCGATGGGCTTGTTTTGGAAAGCAGACGCAGGTTGCTGCGCGGCAATAGCCGGTTGGCTAAAGCGATTATTCGGCTTGCCCTTTGGTTTGCCTTGTTGATTTGCGGCCTGGTTCTTTATAGGCGCGTTAGGCGTCTTTTTAAAAGTAGGCTCGGGGATTTGTTGCAGATCTAGACTGGAGTCTGACTGCTTTTTTGATTTGTACTTAGTGATCATAGAGAGTTGTTAACAGTTTTAGTTTTGCTTGTGCATAACTAAAACGAGAGCTTGGTAGCTGCTAATTAATATTATATTAGATTAAAACCAGCCGCTCATTAGAGCGGTTTGCTTAGTTAAAAGCAATGGTTGTTTATTGTAATTTAAGAGAGTGGCTTTGTTTGAGATACCAATAGTTAATACCTGACAACCGATCTTCCGGCGAGGTGATAACAAGGTAATTAAAGCCCTTAACTTCTTTATTTAAAGCGTAAATATAGCGAGGGGAATAAAGGAAAACTGCCGGCAGATCGCCTGTGATTAATTTTTGGAATTCCGCGTAGCTTTTTTTGCGGGCTTCAGGATTATTATTAAGGCGCGCTTCTTCTAATAGCTTATCGACGCGGTTGTTGTTGTAACCGCTGAGATTCATGCCGTTTTCACCGGCTTGTGAAGAATGCCACATTAAATATGGATCAGGGTCTACGCCGACCAACCAGCTATACAGTAATACGGAGAAACTTTTTGGCTTGAGTATCTGGCTTTGAAGATCGTTTTTGTTGACTATGTCCAAAGTAACTTTTAATCCCATTTCTTGCCATGCCGCTGAGATATATTCGGCGGTCTTGATGCTTTCTGGGGAATCGGCCACGGTTAATTTTATTTCCAAAGGCAGATTATTCTTGGTTAATACTGTTTCCGGACTGCTGCTGGCGATCGAGGTTGTTTTTAATTGCCAGCCTGCTTCTGTCAGCAGTCTTTTGGCTTCGGTAAGATTGTAGTTGTATTCCGCTACATCTTTACTATAGCCAAAGCTGGCGTTATTGATGGGTGAATTAATCAGGCTGACGTTTTCTCCAAATATCTTATTGGTCAAGTCTTTTTTGTTGATTGCCAGAGCTAGAGCCTGACGAACCTTTTTGTCGCTATAAGCCGCATCTTTGTTTCGCAAATTAAAGAAAAGAGCGGTATTTTCCGGGATTTCCAAACGATTAAAATTATAGCTATTCTTTGCGTTGATATTCTTGAGGTCGTCGCTAGTCAGGTAGCTGGCGCCATCAATCTGGCCGCTATTAAGCGCGGCAACCAATTCTTCTTGGCTGGCAAAGAATTTAAAGACGATTTTGTCTATAAATGGTTTTTGGCGGTAATAGTTTTGATTCGCGGTTAAGGTGTAAGAACGAATTGTGCCGCTTTTATCCTTTGATAAAGACACGAATTCATAGGGGCCGCTGCCAATCGGATTAAGGTTTAAAGAAGTCAAAGGAACGCTATTGGCTGATATTTCTTCCCAGGTGTTTTTTGGTATTATGCCGAAAGTCAGTGATTCGATGAATGGAGCATAGCTTTCGGGAAGAGTTAAGGAAAAGGTCAGATCGTCTATTTTTTTTGCTTCTACGCCTGCTAATTGAAGGCGCAATGGTGAATGAAAGGCAGGGTCTTGGATTGTTTCGATAGTAAAGATGATATCGTCGGTAGTCAGGTCGTTGCCATCATGCCATTTAACGCCTTTAGCAATCTTGAAAGTATAGGTTTTTTGGTCTTGGCTTAATTCGTAGGTTTGAACCAGGTCATTAGTCAAATAACCGTTGCGGTCTCTGGTAAACAAAGAAGAAAAAACTACTTTTGCAATATCATCGTCAACGCTATTAAGGCTGGCATACAGGGGATTGATGTATTGCGGGCTGCCAACCGATCCTTCGGTGTAACGTCCGCCGCTAGCCGGATGCACTTCAAAATTCTGGCTATAAAAATGGTAGCCAAAAATAAATAATCCGATAATAATCAACAAAGCGCCTAAGCTTAAAAAAGTATACTCTTTAGGCTTTAAAAACTTTCCTAGATACTTTAATTGCTTAAGATTGGGCAGCCTTTTTTTCGAAAGGCTGACGATTAAATCTTTGTCTGTTTGATTGTAGTGATAATTGATTTTTGGCGGCATAATCGATTAGCGCGCGTATTCGATAACCCTGGTTTCTCTGAGCAGATTTACTTTGATTTCACCGGGGTATTTTAATTCTTCTTCAATCTTCTTGGCAATCTTCTTGGCTAGTTCGTAGCATTCGACGTCGGTAATTTTCTCAGCGTCCACAAAGACTCTGATTTCGCGTCCCGCTTGAATGGCGTATGTTTTGTTGACGCCTTCGAATGATTCGGCAACCTTTTCTAGTTCTTCTAGGCGCTGGATATATTTGTCAAAGCTGTCATTGCGGGCGCCTGGGCGGGAAGAAGAAATAGCGTCAGCTGCTTTGACGATGATAGTGGTCAAGAACTTGGGGTTGTCGTCATGATGATTTTCGATGGCATCGATAATCTCTTCCGGCAGATTGAATTTGCGGGCGATTTGTCCGCCGATTTCCGGATGGCTGCCTTTGATCTCGTGATCAACCGCTTTGCCGATATCATGCAGAAGACCGGCTTTTCTAGCTTGGGCGACGTTAGCGCCTAATTCTTCGGCCAACAATCCGCACAAATGGGCGACTTCCACGCTGTGTTTAAGAGCATTCTGGCCATAGCTGGTGCGATATTTCATGCGGCCGATAATCTGGATCAGTTTAGGGTCGAAACCGGTCAAGCCTAGTTCATACAAAGCTTCTTCGCCGGCTTTTTTGATATCGACAGCCAAATCTTTTTTGGCTTGTTCGACTGCCGCTTCAATCTTGGTTGGGTGGATGCGGCCGTCTTTGATTAAGATTTCCAAGGCGCGTTTGGCGACATGGCGGCGGATGCCGGAAAAGCCAGAGACAGTGATAACATTAGGGATATCATCGACGATGATTTCGACACCGGTCAAATTTTCGATAGTCTTGATGTTTCTGCCTTCACGGCCAATAATGCGGCCTTTCATCTCATCCGAAGGGATATCCACAACTGTGGTGGATAACTCTGCGGTCATGTCGGAGGCCAAGCGTTGCATGGCGGTACCGATCAATTCTCTGGTGCGGACCTCGATAACTTCTTCTCCTTCGCGGTTTAATTTGTTAATGCGGGACATCAAGGCTTCTTGGCTTTCTTTCTCGATGTTCTTAAAGAGGATGTTTTGGGCATCTTCCTTAGACATTTGGGCAATTTTTTCCAGTTTATCCAACTGATCTTGCTTAATTTGCTTGATTTTGTCCTTCGCTTCTTCAATTTTGGTTAATTTGTCGTATAAACCTTGCTGTTTTTCTTGTAATTCGATCAATTTTTGGGAAAAAAGATTTTCTCTTTGCTCCAGTTTTTCTTTGGTTTTTGTTAATTCTTTCTTTTGCAAGTCGATTTCTCGCTTGCTTTCGTCAATAATCTTAAGCGATCTTTCTTGGGCATCCAAAAGAAGTTGTTTTTCTTTGGTTTTTGCTTCGGTTAAAATCTTTTCGGCTCTTGTTTCTAGGCTGTTGGCCTCAGAGAGCGCTTTTTGCTTGCGAACCCAATATCCAAAGAAAATACCCAGGATTAGGGAAATTACAGCAGAGATAGCGTAATACATAAATGTTTAGCCACCTACCTGATATGATGATTTTGAGCGCGAAAAATTATACGCACTGGTTAATGCCGTATAATAAATAAGAGGATAAATTTGAGGATGAAGAGATTTTCACAGTAGAAAAATCTTTAATATTAGGTAAAATCCAGTTCAGAATAGCGAATCAAAATAATCTTAGCAAATAGGATGTTGAAGTTAAATCTATTAATTAGTCTATCTTATCACGATTTACCCTTTTTTGCAAGTGTTATGATTTTTTTACCCTTATTTTACGTAAAAAATGTAATATATAGTTGTTTGCTCTAGTCTGATTTTGTGATATAATAGAAGAAGATAACTAAAAAATAAATATGGATTTCAAAAGTTTTTTTAAGGGAGCGATCGAAAAAGGCGCTTCCGATGTACATTTAGTGGTTGGCAGCAAGCCATGCTATAGGATAGATTCCGAGCTGGTGCCTGATGGAGACGAAACTATCACCGAAGCCTTCATGGAGAAGTCTTTGGCAATCTTTTTGGCTCCGGAAAGGATTGATGATTTTAATAAAAATAGAGAACTGGACTTTGGCGTCAATTTTTTCGAGCATCGTTTTCGCGTCAATCTGCATTTTCAAGAAGGACAGATCGGCTTAGCCGCTCGCTTGATTAGGGCGGAAATACCTACAGCCGATGAATTGGGCTTTACCGAAGCCATGTCTAATTTAACCCGCTTGAAGGACGGCTTAATCTTGGTTACCGGCCCTTCTGGTTCTGGCAAGTCAACTACGCTAGCCGCTATGATTGGCATGATTAATGAATCGCGCCATGCTCATATTATAACTGTCGAAGATCCGATCGAATACCTTTTTGATGATAAACTGAGTATTGTTGAGCAACGTGAGGTTGGCTCTGATACCTTGAGTTTTGCCGCCGCTCTAAAATACATTTTGCGCCAGGACCCGAACGTGATTATGATCGGCGAAATGCGCGACCCGGAAACAATCGCCGCCGCGCTGACAGCGGCCGAAACAGGCCATTTGGTTCTATCTACTTTGCATACTAACAACGCGCCGGAAACAGTGGCTCGTATCGTTGATTCTTTTCCATCACACCGACGCCGCCAAATCTTGGCGCAGATGTCGATGGCTATGCGCGCGGTTATCGCTCAGACGCTCATTCCTAAATCGGGCGGCGGGCTGGTGGCAGCTCGTGAGATTATGATTAATAACCAGGCGGTGGCTAATCTGATTCGGGAAAACAAAGTTAATCAGCTGGCGACAGTTATTAAGACGAATTATCAGATGGGTATGATTGATATGAACAAATCGATTGATGTGCTAAACCAAAGCGGCTTGGTGGACGAAATGACTACCGCCCGTTACAAGCGCAATCTGGAAACTAAATCTATTTATTTATGAACCTGGATAGATGGCGCGACTTGGTGTCTAATGTGCAGGACACTTTTGAGGTCGAAGAAAAAGGCGAATATTTCGAAGAGGAACAGGGCGGCCGTGAAGTCGAGTTTATCGACTTTGTCAGCCCGCTTGGCTTGGTCCGTCTGGAGTTTTCGCGCCGTCCCCGAGTGATCGACAAAAAAACTGTTTATTCCAACCGCATCGGCTCAGATGTGGCTATGGAATATACTTATGATATGGAAAACAAGATCGAAGAATTCGCCGCTTACAAATGGGATGATAATCTGGAAGAATGGCTGTCGCTAGAGAACCCTAATCTCTTCGCTTAAAAAACTTAATATAATTCAAATGTACATTTGAATTATTATATTTGTAAATATGAAAAAGATTATTTTTTTGGCCCTCGCCTTGTTGATACTTGCGCCAGCGGCCTGCAATGTCCAAGCCGCAACCGCGGTTAGTTCGTCCAAAGCGGGAGTCAAGAAAGTAAAGGTGGTTAAGAAGTTTAATAACATTGCCGAACTCAAAAAGTTCTTGACGCCTTTGTCTTATTCGTCAAATTATGGTTATAGCCGCGGCGCGATCATGGATACGGCGGTTCAATCTTGGTCGGCTCCAACGGCGGCCATGCCGTCAGGCGCGGTGGCTAAGACTGCTGATTATTCCTCGACTAATATCCAGGTAGCGGGCGTCGATGAATCTGATATTGTTAAGACGGATGGCGATTATATTTACGCCTTGTCCCGCAATAATCTGCAGATAATTAAGGCTCGCCCGGCGGGTCAGGCTAGAGTTGTTACCACTATCCAGTTCAAGAACTATCCTCAAGATATGTATATCAGCGATGGCAAGCTAGTGGTGTTCGGTAATGATTATAGCATTGGTGATATGCCGTACGCCAAGACCTGGATCCGCCGTTATGGATATACGTATGTCAAGATTTTTGATATCGCGAATCCGGCCATGCCTAAGCTGGTGCGAGATTTATCTTTTGAAGGCAACTACAGCGACTCTCGCGTTAGCGGCGGTTATCTGTATTTCTTGACTAATTATTCCAGCGGCCAATGGTTAGCTGATGGGATCTTGCCTAAGGCGGTAGATGGCGGAAAAATTGTCAGTTATGGCAAAACTTTCCCTAATGTTTATTACTTTGATATCCCTTATCGCGGCGCCAGCTTTACCGTCTTGGCGGCGGTCAGCCTCAAGGATAATGCCAGGCCGATAAAGCGAGATGTTTATCTGATGCCTGATAATCAAAACTTGTATGTGTCGGCTAATAATTTTTATTTGACTTATACCAAGTATTTTAATGAAGATGATTTCTTGATTAGGGTAACCAGAAATGTTTTGCAGCCGTATTTATCACCCGAAGAGAATGACCGTATTGCCAAGATTAGCGCGATTGATGGAGCTATCTTAAATGACGAAGAAAAATTACATAAAATAGATTTGGTCTTGCAGAATTATCTTTTAGGCCTTGATGATGCCAAGCGAACCGAGCTAAGCAAGAAGATTGAAGACTTGGCCACCGTACAATTCAAGGCGCAGGTTGATGACTTGGAAAAAACGGTTATCCAGAAAATTGCCTATAGCGGCGATACCTTTACATATCAAGGGTCGGTTGAAGTGCGGGGGTCGCTCTTGAATCAATTCTCGATGGATGAGGATAATGGTTATTTCCGCGTCGCTACTACCAAGAATCGCAACTGGTCGAGCTTTGCTACCGCTGAGGACAATGTCTCTTATAGTAATGTATATATTCTGGACAAGGATTTGAATCCGACGGGCGCCTTAGAGAAGCTGGCAAAAGGTGAGCGCATTTATTCGGCGCGCTTTATGCAGGGCCGGGCTTATCTGGTAACCTTCCAACAAGTTGATCCATTGTTTGTAATCGATGTTAGTAATCCGGTGAAACCAGCAGTCTTAGGGCAACTCAAAGTGCCTGGTTTCTCTACCTATCTGCATCCGTATGACGAAAAAACAATCATCGGCTTTGGCCGCCAGACAGCTACCACCGACAAAGGCCAAGTAGTGACCAAAGGCCTCAAGATTTCTTTGTTTGATGTCAGCGATGTGGCTAATCCTAAGGAAAAATCAACAGTTGAGCTGGGCGGACAAGGCAGTGATTCTCCGGCGCTGTACGATCACAAAGCTTTTATGTTAGCCAAAAGCAAGAATCGCTTGGTAATTCCGGTATATTTGACTAAAGTTGGCGGTACTTGGGGTGATTATCAGGATAGCGGCGCGGCAGTTTTTGCTATAGATAGCCAAAAAATAACCCAACTGGGCTTGATTAGCCATCACCGTCCCGGCGCCACGCCATATGATTGGACTAGCCGGAATGACAATTTTTACGGCGATACAGTCAAAAGAGCTTTATATATAGAGGAAAACCTCTACACTATTTCCGATAACTACGTCAAGATTAATAATTTTAGCAGCCTAAAAGACCTTAAAGTAGTTGATTTAAACTTGACGAACAGCGATTTTAACATTATAAACAGATAACCAGTAGATTAAATATCAAAGATCAAAGATTAAAGATGTTGAGTCCTTCTTGAGGCAAGTTCAGGAAGGACACTAAACTTTTGACCTTTGAATTATTGTATCGCATGAGAAAGATTAATGTCTCCAGTTTCTTGCCTTTTGCTTCCGCTGTTACTTATTTAATTATAATACAGTGGGTATTTAGCAATCCGCGAATTCTGAACAACCCGTTGCTTACTCCGCCTTTGTCTATATATATCAATGGCACATCTATCGCCTTGGTGATTATTACTCTATTAACCTCTTTGTTGATTACCAAGCGCGGGCAACTTGCTTCTTGGTATAACTTCTCTCTTTTCCCGTTGGCAATTATTTTTTCGGTCGTGCCTTATTTGGTAATTTCCGACAGTCAGAGCTTGTTGCAACTTGTTGTAGCTTGGGGATCTGCAATCTTGATTTATCTTTATTGGCGTTACGTTTTCTTTTATCTTTATACGCCCAGTCGTTACACTGCCTTTAGCCTGGAAAACATTTCTTTTTACGGTAATTTCTTTGTTATATTTTTGCTGGGCGCCGGAGTCTTGGGGCTTAAATTGTTCTTAGGTCTTGGCGGATTAATGGTAACCGGTTTAGTGGCTGTGATTTTAGCCTTGGTTATTTATCAGAGCTTTTGGGTTTCCAAATATTCCTTTAAGGAATCTTGGCCGGTTTATGTCGGGTCTTGGCTGGTTTTACTGGAAACATTTTTTGCCTTGACTCTCTTGCCGAACGACTATCAATTGTTGGCTTTTGTTTGGTCGACAATCTATTATCTGGTCGTGACGATTGTCAGTGACTACCTTGGCCATCAGTTGAATTCTTTTAAGATGAAAGCTTATTTAATAATTGCGGGCGTTAGTTGGCTCTTGTTGTTTGCTACCGCTCAATGGATTTAATATGCAGTTGATTACAGAAAAAAATTGGAAGCAGATATTGTTGTTATTGGCGGCCGGTGTCTTGTCCGGCTTGATTGGCGCCTATATCTTTAGTTATTCCGTTAGTTGGTATATTAATTCTAACAATTTATTGTCAACGCAGTTTACCGAAAAGTATGGAGCCAGCGACCGCGTCGTTATCCAGGATGCCAAGAATGTGGTAGTCGAGCAGGACGCAAGCGTGGCCGAGGCGGTGAAGAGCGGCAGCGCTTATCTGGTCGGCTTTTATAAAAAAACCAACAACGATGCATATGACTTGAGCCAGACGGTCGGCCAAGGGGTTATCTTGTCGGCAGACGGTTGGCTGTTGGCTGATAATAACAAGATTGTCGAACCTGCAGAATGGCGCACTCTGGTAGCGATTAATAGCGAGGGCAAAGTATTCCAATTGGATCAGGCCTACAAAGATAAGACTTCCGGTTATTGGCTGATTAAGATGGTTGATGCCCGATCTTTGCCTGTGGTATCTTTCGCTTCGGCGCGCGTCTTGGAGCCTGGCCAGATTGTGGTGGTTGTGGGTTGGCAAAAAAATCCAGTCATTTCATATTATCGAGGCGGTGAATACAAGCAGATTGTCCGCTCGAGCGACTTGCCGGCCAGACAATTGTTGTTGAGCAATAATGTCGCCGGATTATTCTTGGTGTTGAATATGGCCAAACAGGTTGTAGGGGTGGTGGATGACAAAGGCATCCAGTCGCTGGATTATTATCTGCCATTGATAGACAACCTGTCTTTAGACAAGGCGAATCGAGCGGTTCTCGGCGTCTATTACAAAGATTTGAGCAATATTGTGACCAACAAGGCGCCGATGATCGGCGTGCAGCTGGTTAAGAGCGATGGCAATGCGGCCGTGCAAAAAGGCTCGGTGGCTGACCGCGCCGGCCTAAAAGAAGGCGATATTATCCTGTCGGTAGACAATGTGGAGCTTAATGCCGATAATGACTTAGCCGAACTTATTTCTATCTACAAGCCGAAGAGCAAACTATATCTAAAGATTAAACGCGACCAAACGGAAAAAGTTGTCGAAATAAAACTTGATTAGAATATATCCAAACAAAAATAGCTCCGATGTATCGGGGCTATTTTTGTTTGAGCAATAGTTGTGCTATAATGACAAAAAATAAGCAAACAATATGAGAATAAAAACTATCACAGCGGCGCATAATCTGGCGGGCAAAAAAGTATTGGTGCGCGTCGACTTTAATGTGCCTTTGAAAAAAGGCAAAATCGTCGAAAGCTACAAGATAACCGCCAATCTGCCGCTTATTAAATATCTGATCAAAAAAGAGGCAAAAGTTATTTTAGTAAGCCATCTGGGTGAACCGGTTTTTACAACGGCAGGCAAAGCCAAAGAACGAGCTTCGCTCAGCCTGGAACCGGTTGCCAAAAGCCTGGCTAAAATGTTGAATAAAAAAGTCTTGTTTTGCCCTCAGCCGATTGGCAGCCAGGACTTAAAGAAGCAAATCACGGGGTTAAAAGATGGCCAGGTGGTTTTGTTGGAAAACATCCGTTTTTATGAAGGTGAAACTAAAAACAAGAAATCGTTTGCCAAAAGCTTGGCCGCGCTTGGTGATGTTTATGTTAATAATGCCTTTGCCGTTTCGCATCGCGACCATGCCTCGGTTTCGGCTATCAAGAATTATTTGCCAAGTTACGCCGGCACTTTGATCGAAGAAGAAGTCTTGGCTTTGGCCAAACTAATGCATCCTCAAACGCCTTTTGTGGCGGTAATCGGCGGCGCCAAAATAGACACCAAAGTAGCCTTGATTAAAAAATTATCAAAAAAAGCAGATTTTGTGCTGGTAGGCGGAGCAGTGGCCAATTGTTTCTTGGCCGCGCGCGGCTTAAAGGTAGGTAAATCTCCTGCCACCAAAGAACAAATCGCCTTGGCTAAAAAAATCGACAGCCGCAAGATTATAGTGCCGATTGACGTGATAGTTACTGACAAGAATTTCAAAGAAATCACCGTCAAAAAAGCAGGACAGGTGGGCGCCAAGGAATATATTTATGATATCGGTCCGGAAACCATGAAGCTCTATGCCAGATTCTTGCGCTCCGCTAAGACGATATTTTGGAATGGGCCGGTCGGCCTATTTGAGCAGCCTCGCTTGCGGCAAGGCACCTTGTTTATCGGCCGGACTATCGCCCAGCACGCCAAAGGGCGCGCCTACGGCGTGGTTGGCGGCGGAGAAACAATCGAGGCTCTGCGCATGACCGATATGATGGATTATGTCGATTGGGTGTCTACCGGCGGCGGCGCCAGCATCGCCTTTTTGAGCGGAGAAAAAATGCCCGGCCTAAAAGGACTGGTCAAATAATATGCCATACATCAAGCAATCTTTTATTAAGCAGCAGTTAGGCGGCCATTCGGATGAGCTTTGGTTTTTGTCTTTGGTTTTTAATGACGGCTATATGGTGACTAGCAATATGCCGGCAAATTTCAAGCCTGCAAATATCAGCGCGCCAGGTTTGGCAGTTATACCGGAACTGGAAGGATTGAATCTGGATGAGGATTTATTAAAGACTGCCGAAGAGATTGTTATTACGCAAGCGAGCGCCTTGCGTTCTTTCCCCTTGCTGTTAAGCGCCGCTATTCTAAAGGCCTTGGCGCATTATCAGAAAAAACCTTTGTATGTATTATTGCAAGAGATTGCCGGCAATAACGATCCGAAATTACCGACGCCGATAATCACATATTTCTATGGAGCAGCAAGCGGCGAAACCGATTTGGATTTTTCGGAATATCTATTATTGCCGGGAGCTAAAAACGCCCGTTCGGTCAAAGAAAAAATATTAACCATGGCAGGGCTAAATGGAAAAATATCCGAATTGTTATCCAAAAACGGCTACGAAGCCAGCTGGGGAAGGTCAGGCGCTTGGTCGGCCAGCCTAAACTCTTCGATAGCTGCCTTTAATTTATTAGAGGCAGCTGTAATAGATGGCGGCTGGACCTTGGGCGCAGACTATCAGCTGGGTGTGGCAGTTGGAGCCGGGCAACTCTATAACAAGAAAACCGGCAAATACCATTTTGGCGGCGATCAGTTATTATCGGGTGTTGATCTACTATCTGTTTTTAGCGACTGGCACCATCAGCATCACATTGGTTATCTGGAAGATGCTTGTGATGGCGCGGATCAGCATGGCGCCGATAATCTTTATGCCGAGCTGGGCGGTAAGATGCTATTGTCTGCTAACCGCACCTTAGCCGGAGACGAAGCTTGGTTGCGCAACAGCCTGTCAAAAAGATATTTTAATTGCGTTAGCATTGAATTGTCAGATTTTGCCAAATGGAGCCAGCTATTGGAGTTTGTGCAGGTTGCCCGTAAGCACAACCTGGCTATTGTTTTGGTTGATCAGTCGGCAAATAACCAAGATGTTTGGCTTAGTGACCTGGCCGTAGCTCTAAACTTTGATTTTGTGCGCTTTGGATCGTTATTTGGCTTAGAGAGAACGCAGAAATATAATCGACTTTGTACTATCGAAGAAGAATTAGCCAGTTAACCTTAAAGCCGCTTCCAAACTGGATGGCGGCTGTTTCTTATTGATTTTTAGCAATTTTTTTGCTAAGTTGCATATGTATGTCAAAAAACACTAATCGCTTGGTAACTCTGATTGTCGGCGGGTGGGGGACCGCTCCATCCGGCATTGGCAATTTGATCAGTGAAAACAGCAAGGAATTAAGCTCTTTAGGGATGCATTATCCTGTTTTTGCCTTGGATTCGGCATTACCAAAAGAGTCGGCTGGCCAGACTAACAACTGGAATCAAGGTTATTCTGAGATTGCTACCGGCCAGGGTATTGTCTCTGCGCAGGACAAGTTGTTAGCCGCTTTGGAAAACGCGGAGCTTTATCAGCATCCTTTTTGGCTAGAAATAGCCAAAAAATTAAAGAAATCAGGCGGCAAGCTCCAAGTGCTGCTGCTTTGGGATGATAGCTACGAAATTAAGCATATTTTGCATAATTTAAGCCTTTTGGCCTCCCGCAAGAAATTGCCGATCATTCTCCATTTAATCCCGCTGGTCACTACCGGCCTTAATCAGGCTATTATAGAGGCTCAAAACCAGCAATTGGCGGTTGGTTCTGTGGCCTCGATAGAACATTTGGACCAAACGCAAGATTGGGCTACGGTTGAGAAATATTACAATCTTTTAACTAACGGTTCGGCCGAAGTTTCAACCAGCTCTTTGGCTGATGTCTTGGCGGAATTGTCTGCCGGCAAGCTTTTTTGTTTCGGTGACCCTTCTGGCGTTCCGGTAGGCAATATCACGGATCAGGACGCAGTGTTGGCGGTAAATCTGCGCTCAATATTTTTTGTCGAGATTATGCAGGCGCTAAGCAAGAAAGAATTTAGTTTTTTTGAACGCCGTAATCGCGTGTTTGACGCTTTATATTTTTCATTGCTGCCATTAGCCGGTTTAGCCGGAGAAAAATATTTTTATACTTTTGACAAACAACCAAAAACCGTAGCAAAAATTCTATTAGATAATGATTTAAGCGTATCTTACTATGCGCAAGCTGATCGGCCGCAAAGACTGTTATTGCTTGGACGAGGTGACTTTTTGCCCAGTGATCAAGAGTCTTTTTCTTTTATATATTTCAAAGCCGCTGATTTAAGCTATTCGATTGAGGAGCAAGCGCAAGCGGTTGTCAAAGGCGTCGCGAGCGATATAAAAAAAGAGACAGACGCAATCTTTATTGATTTTTCTTGGTTAGACAAGGCGATCGGGCGGCCCCTGGAAGAGGTGGCTCGGTTGGTAGAGATTACTGATCGTTTTATCGGAGCATTGTCCAAGGAAGTGTTGGCAGCCGGCAGGCATTTGTTGATAGTGTCGCATGCGCCAATGTTGGAAAGCTATTTAGACCCCAAGACCGATGCGTTGTCGTCCGTGTTTTCCGCGAGGCCGGTGTTAGCAACTTTGATTTCACCTGATTATGTAGGCAAGAATATTTATGCCCAAGCCTTTGAAGGGGATTGGGGGCAATTGGCTCCGGTCGGTTCTTTGGCGCAGTTGGCCGCGACTCAGCTCAAGCTCTGCGGCTTGCCGGAACAAAAAGGTCTTGATGTGCAGAGCCTGGTTTAATATTTATGATCAAAAAGATATTCACGCAAAAAATTGACTCGGTGGCCGTTGCCGCTTTTTTGGTTGCCGGTTCATCTTTGTTGTCCCGTTTGCTGGGTGTTTTTCGCGACCGTATTTTGGCCGGACAATTCGGCGCCGGCAATGATCTGGATATTTATTATGCCGCCTTTCGCATTCCTGATCTAATCTTTAACTTAGTGGTCTTGGGCGCTTTATCAGCCGGCTTTATCCCGATCTTTACCTCTTTGATCGGCGACGAAGAAAAGCCGGAGCATCAGCAAGAAGCTTGGAGCCTGACTAATAATGTGATAAATATTATCGGCGTCGGCTTGATCATTCTGGGTGTGGTTGGCTTTTTTGGCGCTCCTCTTTTTATCCATTGGATTACTCCAGGGTTTATAGGCGATAAATTAACCGCGACGGTCAATATGAGCAGGATTATGTTCTTGTCGCCTTTTTTGCTAGGCTTGTCCAGTATTATCGGCGGAGTTTTGCAATCGTACAAAAGATTTTTTACTTATTCTTTGTCTCCTGTTTTTTATAACTTCGGCATTATTATCGGAGCATTATATCTGGTGCAATACTTCGGTATCTATGGTTTGGCTTGGGGTGTTGTGCTTGGCTCTTTGTTGCATTTATTGGTGCAGCTGCCGGTTGTTTTCGGCCTCGGCTTCCGTTATCGTTGGTCCTTTGCTTGGCGCGAGGCCAGGGTTGCGTCTATTTTCCGCATGATGACCGGCCGCACCGCCAGCCTGGTGGTTAATCAATTGAATCTGGTCGCTAATACTATTATTGCCAGCCTGCTTGTCAGCGGCTCTTTGACTATTTTTAATCTAGCCAACAACTTGCAGGCTTTTCCTGTAGGCGTCTTTGGTATTTCTTTTGCTATTGCCGTTTTCCCGACACTGGCGGTGCATGCCTTTAATCGCAAGAAGCTGGTGGAAGTCTTTAGCCAGACCTTGCGCCGCATTATGTTTTTTATCGTGCCGGCAACCGGACTATTCTTTGCTTTGCGCGCGCAATTGGTTCGTGCGGCGCTGGGCAGCGGCCGCTTTAGCTGGGAAGATACCAACCTGACTATCGCTACTTTAGCCGCCTTTGTCTTCTCCTTTTTTGCCCAGGCGTCTATCCCTCTTTTGTCGCGTATGTATTATGCCCGCCATGATTCCAAAACGCCTTTTTATATCGGATTAAGCACGATGGTTTTTGATATCGGATTGGCCTGGTGGTTGGGCCATGGGGTGATTAATTATCATGTTAATCCTATGGTCTTTACTCCGAATGACTTTTACCATTGGTGGTTATGGCTGAATGCCGGACACGGCGTGGTGGGTTTGGCAGTTGCCTTTTCTATCTCCAGCTCCCTTAACTTTTTGTGGTTATGGCTGAATCTGCGCCGTGAAGTCGGCAGCTTGGATGAATTAATGATTGTGAAGGCGGTGGCTAAATTCGCCGGAGCTACTATCTTGGCCTTGATGGTGGTGCAGTTGATTAAAGACTGGATAGAGCCTATGGTAGATATGAATCGCTTCTGGGGTATTATAACTCAGGGCGGCATCGCCGGTTTGGCCGGCCTGGTAGTTTACCTATTATTCTGCTGGCTATTTAAGAGTGAAGAGATGATGGATTTTTCTCGCTCTTTGGTAAACCGACTGCCTTTCAAGAAAATTAAGCCGGGAGATCAGGGGGAAGCTAGAGGTATTTAGCAAAGCTAAATACCAATTAACAATTTTCAATTAACAATTACCAATGATAGTGTCCGCTTCGCGGACTTCTGTTTATATTATATGATTTTCTTTTTTTACGGGCCGGATGATTATCGGGCTAAGCATAAAATTCGGGAGCTAAAGGAGAAATTCCGCCACGATGTCGATTTGACCGGGTCGGGCTTGGTTGAGTTGTCCGGTGATAAATGGAGCTTTGCCGACTGGCACGATATGACAGCGGCCGACTCTTTGTTCGCTCGCCGCCGCCTAGTGGTGGTTAATGGCCTATTCAAGCGTGACAAAGCGTTGCTCGAGCAGATGCTTGAGACTCTAGCTGACTCCACTGATAATATATTGATTATCTATGAACCGGCGCTGGTTTATAATGCCAAAAAAGACAAATTTTTTATCTTGGATAGCGAAGAGAAAGAGAAAGCCTTGACCATAGTCCAAGAGAAGCTGAAAACAATTTTGGCCAAGGCGGAATATCAGCAGTTTTATGAGCGCTTGTCCGGCAATAATCTCAATGCTTGGATTGCTAATCGTTTTAGTGACTTGGGCGTGAGTGTCAGCACGCAGGCGGTGCAACTGCTGGCGGCGCAATCGGGCGGCGATCTGTGGCCGCTGGTTAATGAGATCGACCGCATTGCCGCTTTTGCTAAAGGCGGCGGCCTGGGCGTAGATCAAACCTTGGGCAGCCCGGAAATAAAAGAATTAACCAATGCATCGTTGGACGAAAATATCTTTACACTGATGGATGCTATTTCTAACCGCAACAAGCCGGCGGCTCTAGGCCTGATCGAGGAACAATTAGCCGGCGGCGCGGCCGAAGCTTATTTGATTACTATGTTGGCTCGCCAGTTTAAGATCTTGGCTCAGGCGCGCGCTTGTCTGGATGAGGGTTTGGATCAGCGAGCCGTGGCTAGCGAAATAAAGCTGCACCCTTTCGCTGCGCAAAAGGCGATAAACCAGGCGCGGTCCTTTAACCGCGAAACCCTGGCTCGCATTATTAAGCAATTAGTAGAAATAGATCGGCAATACAAGACAGGCGCCAAAGATTTTCGTCTGCTGGTTGATCGATTGATAATTGAGATGTAGCGAATTTATCCGCGTCCGCCAGCTGGCGGACGTGGATCTCCCCACGAGGGCTGATTGAATAATAGAGCAAAATGCAAACAGAGTCGCAAATAAACAAATATCGATATTGTGTCATTCCCCGTCCCTTGCGGGAGGCAGGCGCGAAGGCGGGAATCTAATCATTGCCGGAGTGTCACAATGTAGATTCCCGCCTTCGCGGGAATGACATGGTTAATTATGTGTTAGTGAATTTGAATAAAAAACAACTCTCCGACTTATCGGAGAGTTGTTTTTTATATAACAACATTTCATTTTTAGCGACTCTGTTCTTGGCTCATTGAATTACGCATTCTGGTTTCCGTGGGGAGATCCACGTCCGCCAGCTGGCGGACGCGGATAAATACGGGTTACTTAACCGAGTTGAGTTTTTTGTGTAATCTTGATTTCTTGCGGGCTGCTGTGGTCTTCTTGATGATTCCTTTGGCAGCGGCTTTGTCTAAGGCCTTCATGGTCTTAGCAACCACTTCCTTAGCTTTTTCATCCTTGGCCAGCAAGGCTTTGCGGGACTCTTTGCTTAATTCCTTGATCTGCTTGGTGACAAAGGTATTGGCAATTTCTTTTTTTGTGCTCTTTCTTAGCTCTTTTTTAGCTGATTTCTTATTAGGCATAAATTTATTTAGGGTATGATAACCAAATTAATCTAACACAAGACTTTAAATTTGTAAAGGCTTTGCCTCATTTTAGCCTTATGGTATAATTTATCCGCATTTATCCCCGTGAACACGGGGATCTCCCCACAAGGGCTAAAATGTGTAATAATTTAAGGATAGTCAGAGTCGCAAACAAGGAAATATCGGAATTTAATTAGTATTTATAAATACATGGGGACAAATTTTACGCACCGGCAGTTTTGATTTTCTGCCAAAAGAATGATTGTCTTTTGTCCTTTGTAGGGAGATCCACGCGTCCGCGCGGATAAACCCGAAAACACACATGAAATATCTAGCAATATCAGCACAAGAAACAGAAAAACTGGCCAAAAAACTGGCCGCCGGCCTAAAAGGCGGAGAAACTATCGGCCTGGTAGGTGATTTGGGCGCCGGCAAGACCACTTTTGCCAAAGCCTTGGCAAAGGCGCTGGGGGTCAAGGTCCGGGTTACCAGCCCGACTTTTGTCTTGCTCAAGCTCTACCCTGCGCGCAAGGGCCAAATTAAGCATCTGGTGCATATCGATGCCTATCGTTTGGATAATACCGAAAGTCTGGAGCATTTGGGCGTCAAAGATTATTGGGGCCACTCTGATACGGTAACGATTATCGAATGGGCCGATCGCATCAAGGCGCTCTTGCCGCGCGGCAGCCGTATGGTCAGATTCCAGCACAGCCCCAAGGGGCGCTATATCACTTTCAAGGATTAGAGTTCTCGCTTTTTTTCAAACAGCAAGGCTAACAAAAGTAAAATAGTGCCGACAGAGATGAGCGCGTCAGATAGATTGCAGACAAACAGCCGGACATCCAAATAATCAATCACCGCTCCATAGATCAATCGATCGACCAGATTGCCAATGGCTCCAAGGCCGATCAAAGACAAAAGCAGCGCCATGACGGCCTGTTTTTTTTGATACAATTTGATGGTATAGCGGCCGATATAATAGATGACGATGATAGAGATAATAATCAAAAGCCAGCCGCCCAAAGGCAAGGAAAAGGCGATGCCGCGGTTTAGTTGATAACGAAAACCGAGCCAAGGCCAAATATCAAGATTGAGGTCGCCAAACTTGCGCGACAGCATCTTGAAGGCGCGGTCGGCCGCCAGTAATAAAATTGCCATAGCATAAACTATGGCAATCTTGAAAGTAGTAAGGGCCTTAGTGCTCATAGCTAGCTTTGTTGAAGCTTGGTTTTGCAGCTAACGCAGGCGGAGGAGAAAGGTCGGATTAGCAAACGCTTTTCTTCGATTTCTTTGTTGCAATATTTGCAGATGCCATAAGTGCCGGTTTCGATGGCCTTAAGCGCAGAATTAATATCCTTGAGAGTGCCGTCCAAGACGCGTTCTGTTTCCAGGTCGGTGGTGTATTGGCTGACTTCCTGGGCATTCTCGTCGTATTGATCGCCGTAGTTAGGGAACTCGGTGATATGTTCGTCTTTGTTCTGAGGATCATGGGAAGTAAAGTCGTCCAATTCGGTTTCGAGTTGCTTCTTTCTGTCCAACAGGTCGCTTTTGATTCTGTCGATTATTTTTTGGTCCATATAGATGATTTAGGTGTTAGGTACATATTCATTATAGAGGATAGCCGTACCTTTGGCAATCGCTTACCAGCCCTTTTTTTCCAGGCCGATAGTGGCGGCGTCGACTTGCGCCTCGTGCTTGGAAGTGCCGAAGCCGGTGGCGATCAATTCATTCTTGATATAAAGTCCGACGCGGAATTTCTTGTCATGGTCGGGGCCGGTCTGCTCCAAGATTTCATAATGTGGCGTGATGTTGAATATCTCTTGGGACTTCTCTTGGAATAATGATTTAGGGTCTAGGTGCAATTGGTTTTTGACTATGTATTCCAGGTGTTTAATGATTTCGGCGATGATCAATTTCTTGGGCGGTTCGATGCCCTGGTCCAGATACATGGCGCCGATAACGGCCTCCACGGCATTGGCCAGGATATATTGGCGGGCCTTAGTATTCTTGTCTTTGGCTTCGCCCTTGGATAAGAAAAGATATTCTTCCAGACCCAGACTGTCGGCAACTTGGGCCAACATCTTGGCATTCACCAAGCTGGCGCGCCAATCAGTTAGCTCGCCTTCGGGAGTGTTAGGGAATTTGTGATAGAGATGCTCGGTGACCACGATTTCCAGCACAGCGTCGCCCAGGAATTCGAGGCGTTCGTTGTGTCCCAAGGGAAACTCGGGATGTTCGTTGATGTATGAGCGGTGTACTAGCGCCTGCTGCAGCAGACTGAGGTTTTTGAATTCGCAGTCTAGGCGCTTTTGCAGCTTAGCAAAATCAGCCATAATAAACTACGGTTGATCATTAGTTACTGGCTGCCAGAGTCCTGATAGCCATCAACTAATAATTAACCAGGTTAATTTGTTAGTTATAAATCTTTTATTCAACTTGCTTAAGACAAATGTTTGTTAATACTTCTGTTTCAATGTTAATAATACTGATTTATTACCCATACACATCCTACCACGATATACACTAGCCAAAGTGGTGGAAATATAATGGCTAGCCATAATAGGCATATGCCAATAATAATCATTAAACAACCCATATTATTTTATTAGAAGTCCAACCTATTCTACTTCTTTGGTTTCGTCCACATTTTCCTCCAGTGGTTGTACTTGATTTTCCGGTTCGGGGTGGACAGTGTCTGTGTTAGTAAGAATAGCAGATTCGTCTTTTTTCTCCGGCCCTTCGACGCGCTCAGGGCTAGCAGCCTTATTTTCGTTGTCGATGTCAATTTGCTTAGGTTCCATCTCTTTGAAGATGGCGCCCAAGACGCCGTTGACAAATTTGCCGGAAGAATCGCCGCCAAAGGCTTTGGCAATTTCGATAGCCTCATTGATAGCTACTTTGGCCGGAATCTTAAGATCGAAAACCAGTTCATAAACGCCGATGCGCAAGATTTGGCGATCGACGGTATTGATCTGGTCCAAGGGCCATTCGGTAGCATACTTGATGATATAACTATCGATGTCTGTCAGGTTCGTCTGTACTCCGGCTACCAAATCTTTCACAAAACCATGATCATCGAAGCCAGGAGCGAATTGCTCGAAGTTCTCGGTGATTAATTCGTCAATATCGTCGATTTGTTTGTTGTTAAAATCCCAGGCAAAGAGTGCCTGCATTGCGATAGTTCTCGAAAGATGACGGTTAGCCATAGTATTAATGTACTAATTATTTGACAGTTGCCTTTTTAACTTCGGTTGTCTTTACAAAGCGATAGGTACCGCAGAAAGCGCAGGCTTTGTGGGGCTCGACGGCTTTGGCGCACTTCGGACATTTATTCAAAGTCTTGCTATCCAAAGCATGGTGGGAACGTCGGCTGTTTCTAGCAGAGCTAGTGTGTCGTTTCATCTGAACCATAGGAATTTGTATTAATTATTAAACATTTTTTGCAATTAATTATTATCACAATATTCCTCATTAGTCAAGAAAATGCCTATTATTCGGCTAAAATGCGAGTCAAGCTAGCCAAATCCGATTTTTTGTGGTTATATTAAGCTAATATGGCTTTAACTATATTTATTATTGCTGCCTTGGCCTATCTACTTTTGGCCATTAAAAGGCTCAAGTTAGCCGTGCAAATCCTGCTCGGGCTGTTGTTCGCCTATTTATGGCGCTTTAGACTGTTGGGCGTGCCCACCACTTTTTTGGAAGTGATGATAATTATCTCTTTTGCAGTCTGGTTTTGGCAAAATAAGCTAATATTGGTAAATAATTTGAAAAATAAACTAAACAAGGCAGCGCAGAGTCGTCGCTATCCCTTTGATTGGGAAATTGTGTCTTGGTTGTTGCTGGCAGTGCTGGCCTTTGCGGTCGGCGGCTGGACTATAGCCGGATTAGGGCTACTGAAAGCCTATTTCTTGGAGCCTTTGTTGTTGTGGATTGTCGTCTTTAATATTTTTGGGGTGAATAAGGACTGGTCGGGGGTTATTAGGCCTCTAGTTATCTCGGCTGGTCTAGCGTCGATTCTAGCCTGGTATCAGTACTTTTTTGATCTCACTTTTGCCAATCCCGTCTGGGGTGCGGCACCTTTTAGCCGTCCAATCTCCTGGTATGACAACCCCAATGCCCTGGGCCTGTTTGTAGTGCCAATCGTGGTGCTGGGTCTAGGCTGGATTGGCCTTCGCTGGCAGCAGGATGGCCGTAGTAAGCGATTTTGGGCAGATTTGGCTATGGTTAGCACTAGCACAGTATTGGCTCTTGGCGGTATCATTTTTGCCCGTTCTGTGGGGTCTATAATTGGCCTTTTGGCGGGTTTGGCAGTACTAGCTTTGCTCTGGAACAGACAGACACGTCGAGTTTTACTGGTGTTGATTGTTGTCTGTATTTTAGCCTTATCTTGGACGCCGATCCGACAGAAAGTCTGGGAAGCGGCCACGCTCAGCAATCTGTCGGGCGAGATCCGCAAACAGCAATGGCGAGAGACCTGGGCTATGCTGTCGGGTACTCGTTTCTGGACTGGTGCGGGACTGGCAAACTATCAGACGGCTGTAGCGCCCTATCATCAGGAGGGGATATATTTTAATGCCGAGCATGATTCTGATTTCCGCCGCAAGATTTTTATTTTTGATAATAAATACAAAGCAGCTCATTGGCAGCCGACCGAGATTTATCTCTATCCGCACAATATCCTGCTCAATTTCTGGAGCGAATTGGGCTTGGCCGGCGTCCTGCTTTTTGTCTGGCTGGCGGCCAAGTATTTGACGATTAGCTACAAAATCGCTAGACTGCCTGCAGCCAAGGCTGACCGATTGTTAGCCGTCGGCCTATTCGCCGCCATGATTGCACTGGTCGTTCACGGCCTGGTGGATGTGCCCTATTTCAAGAACGACCTGGCGGTGCTATTCTGGACACTTTTCGCCCTGGTTGCTATGTTGAAAGTTGCGTATTTAAAGGATGGGAAAAAGTAGAATAAAAGATATTTAAGTATTGTTTATCACTTTGTGTTGTTGTGTCATTCCTGTAGATGTTAGCTAATTCGTTGACAAAAATGATATATTGAAATCATTTAATCAA
>JBAXSE010000021.1:0-23884 GCA_037130845.1 Candidatus Falkowiibacteriota bacterium
TACGCCATCAAACGCACACGCCGGCTAAAGCCGGCGGTTTTTCCTTTAATAAAAACCGCTTCGCTATGACATCGAAACGGTTTATTTTCTATTTTCCGCTAACAATCGGATCGTATCCCAGAAACCTTCTCCAGCCTGGCCATTTTTCATAGTGGGCGCTAGGGCGATCCGGCAACTTGGAATCAATCTTCTTCCTGCGAACTCCATAGTCATAAGCATGAAGAACTTTATTCTCGATACAGACAGCACTGGCCTCAGGCCAAGTAGCGTAATATTCGTCATCTTTGTGAGTGCTCATCTCGGCAAATTCCTTGTATTAATGAAATAATATTTATTTAATGTACAATCTTTTTAGGCTTGACTGACACGCTGACACAAATATCAATAAATGTCAAGTTTTAGCCTATTGCGCTTTTATCATCCTTAACCGCGACCTAAGTAACGTTTCCAGCCAGGCCAGTCACTATATAAGCCATATGGATTGCTTGACAGCCTCGGGTCATTCTTATACAGCGTTCTATATTTAAAGTTACTCCTAATATTTAACGCTTTGACGGCCTCCGCCGCCTCTTGCCAGGTGGGGTAGAAGCTTCTTCTTTTTTTACCCAAAAAATCCATCCAGCCGGGCCAATCCTTATAATGTTCTGGCGGATTGCCAGGCAAACGACAGTCCAGCTCTTTATAGCGGCTGTAATATTCAACCTGGCTTTTGATGCCGAAGGACTGGCAAACAAGTCCTGCCTGTTGCCACGTTGGATACAATTCCTTTTTCTTTTGTTTAAAGAAAACGGCAGAGCCTGGCCAATCTTTGTACTTAATGTTGGGGTAATTAGGCAATCGCGGGTCCCAGCTTTTGTCTCTGGCGCTATACTGCGCTTTGCTTTTGATTCCTAATTTTTCACAAGCATCGCTCGCCTCTTGCCAAGTAGCATAGTAACTTTTTACATCGGTACCCAAGAATACTTTCCACCCGGGCCAATTGTCATAAAACTGATCGGGACGGCCCGGTAGACGATCGCTGACATCTTTGTAGCGAGCGCAATATTGATATTGATTTTTGAAACCTGCCGGCCGCACCATTGCAGCCGCCTCCTGCCAAGATGCAATATAGCTCCAGTCCGCCTTTTTTCGTCCAAGAAATACGCCCCAACCGGGCCAATCGTCCTTGTAATAATGATTTGGAGAACTGGGCAAACGAGGATCCAATTGAGCATAGCGAAAATGATAATCAGTCTGGCTCTTGATTCCGGACGATAGGCAAACCACGCTAGCTTCCTGCCAAGTGGCATAAACCCTAAAGCCTTCGCCATTCAAAAATATTTTCCAACCGGGCCAACCTACATAACGGCTTTCCGGACGGCCGGGCAGCCTGCAGTCTAACTGTCGGCGTTGCATAAAGTACTGTCTTTGCGATTGGATGCCGGCGCGCATGCAGACCAAACTGGCCTGTTGCCAAGTTTCGTAGAATTTACCGACACTCAGAACGCATTCATCAGGATTAGGCTCATCTATATCAGGTAGTTGAAAAGCGACATGCTTAGCCCGCAGATGGACTTTGCTGCGCAATGCCCGCTTGCCATCAGACTGCAAAAATACTTTCCAGCCCGGCCAATCAGAATATACATTATCGAGGCGGCTTGGCAGCCTAGCATCCAACTCACGGCTAACTTCATAATAATGAAGGCCGTTTTTGATATTCGCCTTACGGCAAACTTCCGCGGCCTCTTGCCATGTGGGATAAATGTCTTTTTTAAAACGTCCAAAAAAAACACTCCAACCCGGCCAATCCGCATAAACACAGTTTGGACAGCTTGGCAGTCGACTATCAATCGATTTATAACGCCGTTTATAGGCTATCTCATTGCCGATGCCTGCAAGGCGAGCAACCTCACTGGCCTGCTGCCATGTAGCGAATTTACTGAGTCCGTCCGGATAGAGAAAAGCTCTCCAGCCAGGCCAGTCCGGATAATACTTATAGGGATTGCTCGGCAAATGTGGATCAATTTCGGACCGCTTTTTTTCATAGTCGCCGCTTTTCCGAAGTCCCGCCTTACGGCAAGCTTCACTAGCCTCCTGCCAGGTTGGAAAAAAATTTCCTTTACACTTGCTCATTACAGATTTCCTCTATTTATTGATAAATACTTAATTTTCAAATTACTAATGATATTTAGGTAATAGCACGAAATATTTACATTGTCAAGAGTTAAACTCCTAAAAAACTATATTTTAGACTAATATTGGCTAAAATCAATGACTATGTTGACAAATATCCATAAATATGCTATACTTTAATCTTAATATGTTCATTACAATTTGTTTAATATATCAGAAGGATTTACCATGAATCAGAATTCCAACACCACCGACAGCGCAGCCGTACTTGAATTAAAGCACATCCTGGCTACTGCCAACCTCAATGAATATGAAAAAAGGGGGTTACAGCTCTGCATTGAATCGCAGATTGAGCAGGAAAAACAGGCGCAGAAAATGGTCGCCAAACACATCACTCGTTCCGACGAAAGCCAGACTTTGTCTGACATGAAGCACTTCTTGGCTACCGCCAAGCTGACCGAAGCCGAAAAAAGAGGCATGCAATTCATGATCAGGCAACAGGAAGAGCATGATCAATTTATAAAAGACATGACTGAAGCAATGGCCGATTCCGTTGCTAATCGTGCAGAGATTGCTCTATTGCAAGCCGAACTGCTTGTAATGAGCAACCATCTTGCTGAGCATGACCTGGAAGCTGCCAACGAAGGCAATAACAGCGGTACAGGCAATATTCAATCTACGCTGTCCAATGCGGACAGCAAAGGCTTTGAACATCAAGCCAAGGGCACGCAAGCTCATGTACCTTTTATAGATGATACCGCGGTAACAGCCAATCCCATGGAACTCATCTTTGACACCGTTAATCAGATGCATAAAAAGCTATCTGACAACTCTAATCCCGTCGAAGCAGCTAAGCCAAGCAAAGTCGCTACAGACGAAGAAATCGAAAACTGGGGCAAGTTTCCTCACGAAATCGATGCCGAACGCAACGCTCGCAGGCTTAGCATCATTGACAAAGCCCAGAGTGATACCTACAAAGAAAACATGCCTGCTCTGGAAAACCTGGCTATCAAAGTCGGCAACAAAGCCCTTGATGAATACGAACACCTCAAAAAGAGTATTCAAGAAAAACTCAAAGGCTAAACCTCTATCACAACGATAGCAAATATTAAACAACGAAATCTAAAGCCCTCCGACACCACGTCGCGAGGGCTTTAAACTTGGCAAGAAACTATTTACATGAAAAATGCTCACTCCCGTAAACCAGTTTACGGGAGTGAGCATACTAAATCTATTTTATAATATATACCCATAAAGAATCAAAAATACCTCGGAGCAGTATACTAGTATACTGCTCCGAGGTATTTTTGATTATTATGTTGGTTAAAACTTTTTAACCTGGGTTAAATGTATTATATTCTTGTTCACTGCCGCCAATGTCACCTTTGCAATCTTTTTTGCTTTGATGTCATAAGCGTAATAGGCGGTCCAACCCTTGCCGGTGGCTGAAAAATAAACAGTATACAAGTCTTGGCCAATTCCTAATAGTTTTTTGACTGTTTCACAGGCGGCTTGATGATATACAGCTCCCATACGATCATAGCCATATACGCAACGCAACGGGCTATTATTCACAGCTTTATATAAAGGCAGGCTTGCACCATCAGCACTAACCAAATCAAAGCCCAAAAATATAGGAGTAGCGGCGCTTGCGGTTTTCTGGCTCATGACTTCTCCATCAACACAATTTTTAGCATCAATCGCATCAGTAACATAAAATATCGGACTATCCAGCCCATACTCATCACCCAAACCTAGTAAATTATTATCCTTGCTGCAAAGATAACTATTACGCAGCACAAAATATGTTTTAACTTCCTGGGTTTTAATGTTAATATATTTCCACACAAACCTAGTATCCATTTCTGAATAGCTATAGTTAATTGCAACAATATTCGGCTGACTGGTTTTATAAACACGGAAACTGCCCTTGTCACCCGTAAAAATGTATTTATTATCAGTCAAACTGTTGGCCTCAACATAACTCTTTGTATACAGTAATTGCTTGCCATTAATTGTCGTTGTATAAGCGGCGGCGCCACAATTATCGTCGCAGTTTTCTGCGGCCACAGGCTTTAGCTGCAATTTATTAGAGCCAATGCTAAAATTAACATTCGCTGCTAACGCACTTGAGGCAGTAAACAATACCGAAAAGATTAATGCTAAAACTATTTTATTCATAATTTTAAATTTAATTTAAGAATAACACAAAGACCCTCTTCAGTAAAACAGAAGAAGGCCTTTGTGTCGTTTCTAATCTATTTATAGGACACCTCGCAATCTCATCGCCTCCAGGACTCGGCGTACGGCCAGTACCAGGGCAGCTTGACGCACCGTGATCTTCTTGTCTTCGCGGATGGCCCAGACATCGGCAAAGCCCTTGCTCATCATCACAGCCAGCTTGGCATTGACCTCGTCTTCGGTCCAATAATAATTATTGGCATTCTGTACCTGCTCCAAATAGCTGACAGCTACGCCGCCGGCATTGGCCAGGATGTCCGGAATAATGACAATGCCCATGCCATTCAAAATATCGTCAGCCTCGGGCGTGATCGGGCCGTTGGCCATTTCGACTATCAGCTTGGCTTTTATACTATGCGCATTATCACTGGTGATACTATTCTCCAGCGCGGCCGGCACCAGGATATCGACTGTTAATTCCAGGATATCGCCGTCGAGCGCAGGGGCAAATCCGGCCATCGTCCCCTTTTCTTCTCGGTAAGCATCCAGCTTCTTGATATCCAAGCCTTGAGCATCATAGATCGCGCCCTTAGAATCAGAGACGGCCACAATCTTATAGCCTGCCTCACTAGCCAGACGCGCCATAAAACCGCCGACATTGCCATAGCCTTGGATGGCGATGGTGGCGTCCTGGGCCAAGCCCAGTTTGGCAGCGGCTAATTTGAGCACCTGCAAACCGCCCGAAGAGGTGGAATACATACGACCCAGGGAACCGCCCAAGGCCAAAGGCTTGCCGGTTATCCAGCCGGGCATGTGGCGGCGGGCGATCGTTTCGTATTCGTCTAGCATCCAGCTCATAATCTGGCCGTCGGTATACATATCAGGAGCGGGCACATCCTTCTCGGCGCCGAAAACTTCGTACAAGGCGCGGACATAGCCGCGGGACAGTCTTTCAAGTTCGGTCTTGGACAGCTCGCGATGATTGACTTGCACACCGCCTTTGCCGCCGCCCAAGGGCAGATCGAGCACGGCAGTTTTCCAGGTCATCCAGGCAGACAGCGCTTTGACCTCGGATTCATTGGCCTCGGGATGGAAACGGATGCCGCCCTTAAAGGGGCCGCGTGCGTCATTAAACTGCGAACGCCAACCCTTGAAGTAGCGGATCGAGCCATCGTCTAGTCTGACCGGGAAATTGACCTCGGTAAATTTCTTAGGCGCGGACAAGGACGCCTTCTCTGCTTGGGTCATGCCGATAATATCGGCGACCGTATCCAGCTGCGCAAGCACGCTGGCGAATGGATCATTTTTCATATATTTGCATTTTATCCCCTGTACTCCAGGGGATCTCCCCACGAAGGACATAAGTTAATTATTTAACTTTAGAAAATCAAAACTGCCGTTGCGAGAAACTCGTCCCCTATTTATCTCTGAATTACCTGCCCCCCTCAATACCAACAAATACATAAATCTTCATATAAAAGGCAAGGTGTAACTATAATACACAAGTACTAGTATTTATTTTTGATAAATTTCTACAAACATTTCAAGAATATGAATATCGACATTTACTGCGTAGCGACTCTATCTAAAAATTACCGAGTTACACGTTCTTGTCTTCGTGGGGAGATCCACGCGTTCGCGCGGATGAATCAAAAAAATATACCCCCGGGGGGTATATTATCACTGCCGCAAAACTATGTCAACTATTTAATTTATCCATGCCCGCCAGCCGTTGGGTAGACTCCGGCAAGCCTGCCTCCCGCCAAGGAGGGATCTGCAGAATGCAGTCTTGTGAATATTAAGTAATTATTTAAAAATCAAGAAGGTGTAGATTACTTAGATTTAGTTCTTTATCACAGTATTTAAAGCTGTACAAATCTCAGATCCCTGCCTTCGCAGGGATAAAAAAAGAACTAGAAAAACTTCATCGCCTCATTCACTAAGGTCACCAAGCTAAAGACGCCCAAGAAGCCAAAAATTATGCCAATCACCCAGCGCCTCCAAGCCACCGGCTGGCAAGGCACAGGCAAAGTGCGATTCAAGCGGTAGACTAGCCCGACGTGCACAAACATCGCTACTGCATTCGCCACCGCCTGCAAAATTAATAGCGTCTTGGGTTCATAAATATTAAAGAGGAACAAGATAATGCCAAAAGCAATCTGCGCCCACAAAAAGATATAATAAATACGCGACAAGTCAGCCTTTACTTGTCCGCCTTTAGCCGGCAGTTTTAACAGCGCCTTGTTCTCCGACATGATGCGGCTAGTGGAGTCCATCACGCCCAATTGCGTCTGAAATAACATCAAGCCGATTACCAGTAAAAATAGTGAGCCGATCCAAGGCAAAAGATTACCTCCGATGACTGCGCCCTCTCTAATAACAAAGGAAATACCCTGCAGATTACCGCTCTGGCCATAGACTGTGGAATACGATAGCAAAGCCAACAACAAGATAGTCACCAGCCCCACGCCCCAAAAGACAATGGCGTGTTCTTTGTTCGTCAGTCTCCACCAATCCTGGAAGCGGGCAAAGTTCTCCGGAGTTTGAGCGAAATCGTGACCATCCAGACGGATAGCATGTTCGCCCTTGGATGCACGAAAAAAGCCGGACATCTTTTGCGTATACTTGCCCATGCCATAGCCTTTTTCCTTGATATAAATCGATTGGCTCAAGTTCAGATTACCTCCGGCGCCAGAGAAAGCAAAAGCGGCCAAGAAGGTTGCCAAGCTGATACCGGCAGGCAACAGAAAATAGCCCTGGCCGACACCCGCCAAACCAAGGAACAAATTGCCGACATGCGGCGCCTTGGTTAGATAATAAACCAGCATCAGGATAAACGGCACACCCAAGATAATCACCACTTGGGTAATTTTCTCCATCGACTCATAAACTGTCTTGCCGATACTCAAAATAAGACCGACTAGCAACAAAAGAATGATAGCTAGCCATTTAAAATTGGTTACGCCCCAGACAGAGGCCAAGATCTGCGCGCTGGCGGCGATAATACCGGGCAAGCCGAAGCCTAAGAAAGTGGAAACGATAAACCAATAAGGCGCCCAAGCATGGCGGCGGCGCAAACCGACAAAAACGCTTTCGCCCTTAACCAAAGCATAGCGTTCGATCTCCATATTAACAAAAAATTGGAACGTCAGTCCCAAAAAAGCGCCCCAGATAATGCCCAAACCGTAATTAGAAACCAGATAAGGCCACAAGATAATCTCGCCAGAGCCCAAACCTAAAGCCAGGATAATAAAACTCGGCCCCAACAGCTGCTTGAGCGGCAGGCTGGCGGGAAATTCTTTGGCTTGCTTGTCTTTGATTTTTGGCATAGTATGATTATACTATAATCGACCAATACTCACAAATTTAATCTTATGAATCTACTTCATGCTATCATCCTCGGCATCGTCGAGGGACTAAGCGAATTTTTGCCCATCTCCTCTACGGCGCATCTTGATTTTGCACGGCAGATGCTAGGCATACTCAGCAACGACTTTACCAAATCTTTTGAGATTATCATCCAGCTGGGCGCTATCTTGGCTGTGGCGGTTATCTATTGGAAAAAGATAACCAGCAATCTCAAGATTTCGGTGCCCAAGCTGGCCGTCGCCTTTGCGCCGACCGCTATCCTGGGCCTCATCTTTTATAAAATTATCAAATACTATCTGCTAGGCAACGACTGGCTGATGATTTGCATGTTGGTTTTGGGCGGCGTCGGTTTGATTATCTTTGAAAAATGGCACGCCAAGAAAACGGCCGCCAGCACCGCCCCCATTTTGGACAGCATCAGCTACAAACAAGCCTTTTTGGTCGGTTGCGCCCAATCGGTGGCCATGGTGCCAGGCGTCTCACGCTCCGCCGCCACCATAATCGGCGGCCTAGCCTTGGGCATTTCCCGCGAACAGATTGTAGAGTTTTCCTTTATGCTGGCTATCCCGACGATGGCAGCCGCTACCGGACTGGACCTCATCAAATCGGCGCACGACTTCAGCCAACAACAATATTTACTGCTCGCGGTCGGCTTTATCAGCTGCTTTATCGTAGCGATAATCATCATCAAATGGTTTATCGGCTATATCCGACATCACAACTTTATCGGCTTCGGCTGGTATCGCATCATCGCCGGCCTCGCCCTAGCCGCCTGGATCTTCCTCCGCTAATACAGCAAAAAGAAAACCACCTCATATTGCATGAGGTGGTATTTTTTTAGCCGACAGTCACTGACTTCGCCAAATTTCTTGGCTTGTCGACATCCTTGCCTTTTTTGAGCGCCATATAATAGGCAAAAAGTTGTAAGGGAATTGTTGTCAGAATCGGAGTTAGCGGTTCGAGCGTGGTTGGCACAGCAAAGGTAAAGTCGGCTATCTTAGCCACTTCGACATTGCCTTCGCTGACAATAGCAAAGATCGGGCCCTTGCGAGCCTGAATTTCCTTGAGGTTGCTAAAGTTATGAGCATACGTAGAATCATCAGGAATGACAGAGACCGAAAAATGTTCGATATCGATCATGGCGATAGGGCCATGCTTCAATTCTCCGGACGGAAAGCCTTCGGTCGCCACATAAGCGATTTCTTTGATTTTCAAAGCTCCTTCCAATGCCACGGGATAATTATATTTCCTGCCCAGATAAGTGATGCTGCGCTCAACGTCTAAGTTCTTGAGAATCTCTTGCTTTGTCTTTTCTGACAATCTCTTAGGCAACTTTGCCATCAACATTTCATGCTCACGCTTGAGATAAGCATCCGCTATATCTTCGATTTCCGAACAGCGGTCAACGATTGATTGTATCTTGGCTGGCAGGCGTTTGATTTCTTTAATCAGTTGGCGAGCTTCGACTTCTTTCATATTACGTTGACGCCCCATCTTAATGGCCAACAGCAGCAACGACAGTACTTGGCCGGTAAAGGCCTTGGTTGAGGCGACCGCCACTTCAGGGCCGACCCTGGTATAGATACCGGCGTCAGTCTGGCGAGCAATAGTCGAACCGACCACATTAACGATGCCGATAGTCGGTATCTTCTTGGCCTTGACCTTTTCCAGAGCCATAATCGTATCCCTAGTTTCGCCCGATTGGCTGACAAAGATATAGACGCTTTTCTGATCAAAGACGGGGTCGCTGTAGCCGAACTCGGTCGCCTTCTCGGTCTTGGCCGGAAGATCACAGAGTTCTTCGATAAACTTTTCGCCCAACTTGGCGGCATAGAAGGCCGTACCGCAACCAACCAATACAACACGCTCAGCGCGGATTAAAGCCAGCTCTATTTCCTTATCCTTAAGCCCGCCCAACACTACATCGGAATCATCTTCCGCAAAGCGGCCGCGGTATGTTTCATAAATCGAGCTAGGCTGCTGGCAAATTTCCTTGAGCATAAAAGTATCATAGCCTTCCATGTCTACCGTAGTCCCGTCGATTTCCAACTGTTGAACATCTTTTTCCAATTGTTGGCTCTGCAGATTGATAATCTTGCGGCTATTGCGGCGCAAGACCGCCACTTCGGAATCATCCAAATAGATGACATCTTTGGTATAGCTGATGAGGGCCAAGGCGTCCGAAGCGACATAAGTCCCCTCGTCTGTCAGGCCGATCAAAACCGGCGAACCATGCTTGGCCGCCAATAATAACTCGGGATAATCCGCGTGTACCGCCACGATGCCGTAGGTACCGCGCAATTCGTTGAGCGTAGTTACAAAGGCATCGATATAACTTTGTTCTGTCAGCTGACCCGCCTGATGATAGTGGTATTGGATCAATTGAGCGATTACTTCGGTATCGGTTTCCGATACAAAATCGTAGCCGGCATGCATCAGCTTATCTTTAAGCTTGATAAAATTCTCGATAATGCCGTTATGCGCCAAGAAAATCTTGCCGGTGCCGTTATAATGAGGGTGGGCGTTGACCGGTGTCGGATCGCCGTGGGTCGCCCAACGGGTGTGTCCGATCGCCAGCGAGCTGGGAATCTGATGCGTGCCTAGGGTAGCCTCCAGATACTTGATTTTACCTTTCGCCTTAATTAGGTTCGTCCGGGTAAGCCCCGAAACAAAGGATTTACTGAGGACATTCTCGTCTTCGTAATCTGCGACGGCTGTATCATAGCCTCCGACCGAGCAAAAGCCGGCCGAATCGTAGCCGCGATATTCCATATTGCGCAGCGCCTGGATAATAATTGGCACGACATCCTGTTTGGGTCCTATATACCCGATAATTCCACACATATTAACTCCTTTATTAAATTTTCAAATAACTGTTTTTCGAATTTAGGCTAATCAAAGCAAAATATAGCGATTTTGTCAATGATTGTTACTAATTTTACTGTTCTTTTTTTAAACAAAAATGTACAATGAGCTTAATGTAAAATGTAAAAATCAAAATGTAAAATTTTGGTATCCGCCCGAGGCGGATGTTATTAATAAAAACTGGCGAGAGCCAGCTCATTCATTTTGATTTTTGATATTTACACTTTTAATTAATTCCAATGTCTTTACTGCCTACACTCAAGAAATACTTCGGTTACGACCAGTTCCGGCCGGAACAAGAAGACATTATCAATAGCGTCCTCAGCGGCCGCGACAATTTTGTGCTAATGCCGACCGGTGGCGGTAAATCGCTGTGCTTCCAATTGCCCGCTTTGGAATTACCAGACCTGACCCTGGTCGTCTCGCCGCTGATCGCCTTGATGAAAGACCAGGTCGACGCGCTGCAGGCCAACGGCGTGCCAGCCGAATTTATCAATTCCTCTTTGCTGCCAGCCGAAATATACCGAATCCAAGATAATGCCAAAAACGGCAAGCTCAAAATCCTCTACATCGCGCCCGAACGGATGGCCAGCCGCGACTTCCGCGAATACCTGCAGTCGCTGACTATCAGCCTGGTGGCTATCGACGAGGCGCATTGCATCTCCGAATGGGGCCACGACTTCCGCCCCGACTATCGCAATCTGCAACAGCTCAAAACCCTTTTCCCGGGTGTGCCAATTGTGGCACTAACCGCCACCGCCACCGCCAAAGTGCGCAGCGATATTATCAATCAATTAAATATCAACGACGCCAAAATTTTTGTCACCGGCTTCAACCGCCCCAACCTGCATCTCAAAGTGATCGCCAAAAAGGAAGCCCGCGCCAAACTACTCAATCTGCTTAAAAAATATAAAGGCGAATCGGTCATTATCTATTGCTTCTCGCGCAAGGACACCGAGAAATTGGCCAGCGAACTCAAAAAAGAAGGCTACAAAGCCTTGGCCTATCATGCCGGGCTGGACGCAGCAAAGCGCAAGAAGAACCAGGAGCTATTCATCCGCGACGAAGTGCATATTATGATCGCTACCATCGCCTTCGGCATGGGTATCGACAAGCCCGACGTGCGTCTGGTCGTCCACTACACTTTTCCTAAATCGCTGGAAGGCTATTACCAAGAAATCGGCCGCGCCGGCCGCGACGGACTCAAGAGCGACTGCGTCATGTTCTATACCTATGCCGACGCCAACAAGCATCAATACTTCATCCGTGATATCGACGATGACGATTTGCGCCGCCAGGCCGAAAAGAAACTGCAGGAGGTGGTCGACTTCGCCGAGACCAAACTCTGCCGCCGCAAACATATCCTCAAGTATTTCGGCGAAGATTTTCCGGGCCTCGGCTGCGAATCCTGCGACAATTGCACCACCGAACGCCACAACTTCGACGCCACTATCGTCACCCAAAAGATCATGTCCGCCATCCTGCGCACCAATAGCCGCTTTGGCGAGAACCATATCATTGCCGTATTGCGCGGCCGCAAGACAGACAAGGTCACTAGCTACGGCCACGACAAACTATCAGTGCATGGATTATGCAAAGACCAGACAGACGACCAGCTAAAAGACATTATCATCCAGCTAATTAACAAAAATCTGCTCAGGAAATCAGACGATGCCTATGGTGTGCTGGCACTGACGCCAGCCGCCATCAGCTTTTTGAACAACAAGGAGCAAATAGAATTGAACCGCGTCGAGCCGGAACCAACCGAACCAAAGCCGCGCAAAAAAGGCGATCTGGAATTCGACCAAGGCCTGTTCGAGCTGCTGCGCCAGCTGCGCAAACAATTGGCCGACGAGGCCAACGTGCCGCCCTTTGTCATCTTTAGCGATACCAGTCTGCAAGAAATGGCCTACTATCTGCCCGCCGACCGCGAAAGCTTCGGCAAGATCAGCGGCGTGGGCGCAAGCAAACTGGACAAATACGCTGACAGCTTTTTGCCCGTAATCGCCGACTACGCTAAAACCAACAATCTGACAGCCAAAGAAATTGGCGCCAGCACCGCCAAAGCCGCAACAGCCAAAGCGCCGGACCTCAAGACGACCGCCCTGGTATTGGGACTGATTAACAAGAAAGCGACCATCGAGGCGATGGCCAAGAAGCTAAAGCTGACCCAGATCACCATCGCCAACCACATCGATCGCCTGCTGGCCTCGGGCGCCCATATCGATCTGGACTATCTCAAGCCGAAAGCCGATATCTACGCCAAAATAAAAACCGCCTTCGAAGAATGCGGCGACGAAAAACTCAAACCGGTCTTCGAACTCCTGGACGGCAACATTGATTATGATAATCTTAGGATTGCACGCATTTATCTCCGGTACTCCCGGAGATCTCCCCACAAGGACCAAAATGAATAATTCCACAATTCAAAATAGGGTCGCGAAAAAATAAATGTCGCATGAGTTTATCTCCGGGAGTACCGGAGATAAATACTGAGGCAGTTTTGATATTTTTAAATACTATAATTAACTCTCGTTCTCCATGGGGAGATCCGCGTCCGCCAGCTGGCGGACGCGGATAAATACTAAACATATGAAGAAAATTATTACAATCACCCTGCTCGGCCTAGCGCTCGCCGCTTCGGTCCAAGCCGTTACCAAGCCCGCAGGCCCTGAGCGCGTCGAACGGGCCGTACCCAAGAAGGCGCTGACGCCAGCCGAAATCGATAAGCAGATTACGGTACTGCAACAGAAGATGGCCGCCGAAATCAAAGCCCTCCAACTCAAATACCAGCCGCAGATTGCAGCTCTGCAGAAACAACTAATTAATGGCAAACTAAACATTATCACGCTCAAAGCAGGCAAAGGTGCCGGCGCCAAGACTGGCGACAAAGTCACGGTCCACTATACCGGCACATTGACTGACGGCAGCAAGTTTGATTCCAGCCTGGACCGCGGCCAACCCTTTGTCTTTAATCTAGGCGCCGGACAAGTTATAGCCGGCTGGGATCAAGGCTTGCTCGGCATGAAAGTCGGCGAAAAGCGCAAACTCTATATCCCCGCCTCGCTTGGCTACGGCGATAACGGCGTCGGCCCGATTCCGCCCAAGTCCACTCTCATCTTCGAAGTCGAACTGCTCAAAATCAACTAAATAAAAATCCAGGAGATAATCCTGGATTTTTTATATTATATTTTATTCTTCTTCTATCGGCCGCCATCTAACCGTACTCTCTTCAACAGCCTCTACCTTTACTTTGACGTTAACCACGCACATTTCTTTGTCTTTACCTTTACTATCCTTCTCGTCGCTGGGCAGATAATCCAGATAAAATTCCGTATCAATATCAAACAATGCCCCGCCCTTGCCATTGTCGCCAGTCTCAATGAATTTCTTGATAGCCTCGGAATTTTCAAGCGCATTTTTCATCTTCACCCCCGCCAATTTATTGGCCTTCTCTCCATTAACAACATCCTTACCTTCGGGGAATTTATGTTTCTCTAGGCTTTCGAGAACAAATTTTTTCCTCTTTTCAATATATTGTTTTCTAAACTCTTTTTGCATCATCTCAAGCTCTGCCGCATCAATGCCTTCTTCAAGGTCTTCATCATAAGGATCAGATTCGTCTTCGAGGTCATCCACCAGTTCCGGATCGACATCCTTGCCTTCGAACAAAGGAGCCTTCTCTCCCAGAAGATAACCCTTCTCCTCCTTGGCAATCTTACCCTTCATGGTGTCCACTTTGCTCTTTAGAGCCTTGAAGGCTTCCATATCGCGAGCATCCATATTAGGCAACCCAGCCTTGTCAGCCGAAGTTTCTAAATCCTTGACCATTTCCTTAGTCTTCTCGAACTTTTCGAGAACTTTTTCAGCCTGGCCGCTAATCTTAAGGTCCTTCTTGATGTCGTCCAGCTTCTGATCAGACAACTCTTCCGGATTAACCGGCGCCTGCTCTCCTTTTTTTTCTACCTTTGACCCATCCTCCGGGGCAATAATTGTTTCTTCTCTGCTCATAATGTTTTATTAGTATATCTCTAATTATAATTGATAGCATATTATTAATCAACCTGAAAAAAAATTTGACAATTCCCCAGAATAATCTTAGATTAACCGAGCTAAATACTAATTTGTTCCTTTTTATCACAATTTCAGGAGATGAAATGATTAATTATATTATCGGCGATGCTACGCTGCCTATCACGAAAATTGAGCGACAAGGCGGGCCGAACAGCCCTTTAACTAAGGATCCCAGAATTATCGCCCATATCTGCAATGATATCGGTGCTTGGGGCAAGGGCTTTGTCCTGGCGCTTTCGGCCAGAGGCATAAAGCCGGAAGCCAAATATCGTGATTGGCACATCAAGGGCGGTTTAACCACTTTTGAATTGGGCAATGTCCAATTTGTGTACCTCAAGGAGAAATTATGGGTAGCCAACATGATCGCCCAAAGGCATATCAAGCCTATCGACGGCATACCCCCGATACGCTACCAAGCGCTTGAAATGTGCCTACTCCAGGTGGCTAGGTTTGCCAAAGCCCGCAAAGCCTCGGTGCATATGCCCCGCATCGGCTGCGGCCTAGCCGGCGGCAGCTGGGACAAAATCGAGCCCATCATCCAATGGACTCTAGTGGCAGACGGCATAGAGGTCTATGTCTACGATTTGCCGAAATAACTAGCAAAATCAATAACAATCAACCACTCTGATGTATTTCGGAGTGGTTTTCAATTAGTCTGGTATACTAACTGCCCTATTCTATATTGTATTTTGTGTTATTAAACCATATAAACTCTTTCAAACCAGCGTCTTTCTTGTGTCATTCCCCATCCCTAGCGGGAGGCAGGCGCGCAGGCGGGAATCTTAATGTTGGTGCTATGTGACGATATAGATTCCCGCCTGCGCGGGAATGACACGTTTATATTTAATATTAGCCAAACAACTTATAATGGCTGAATTTAGCTTCAACTGGCCTACTATTGACATTTTGATAATTATATGCAATAATATAGCGGAAATTCGTACTTTAAAAATAAAGTTAATTATAGATTATTAGAATATTTTTTCACCTTCACTAATTTGAGGAGATTTTTCATGGGTAAGTTCAACAGGAAGCAGAAAAAGTCAGGCGCTTCGTTTTATCAGAATAAGACAGGCACCCCGCTTCATCAGCAAAACAGCACTAAGGATAATTCGACCAGAAGCCACTTCAAAAAGATAGACGAAGCAAACGAGCTGTCTTTGAACCAGCAATGGTCCAAATATCTCCAGTCCAATCTGGAATCGGAAATCGCCGCCCTGCATCACGATTACGCCATACGACAAATGAAGATCTACAACTTTCCTTTAAACGACATCAGTGACGAGGAACTAAGCAAGCAGATAGCCAAGTACAAAAAAGACATGGCTACCGCCCTCTTACTCTGGAAATTCATCAAAATGAATTTCTCTAAACACGGTGATTACAAATTTGATATTTGGCAAAAACGCAATGAAGCATATATCGCCTTCATCAACTCTATCGCTATCGACCAAGCCAATAGCCACATGCTAACGGTTATCAATATTGAATCTCTGCCGACTCCGGTCTGGCGCAAGTTCCTCTGGAAGAACAACATCAATTTCGAGAGCAACGAAGCTTGCCTCCGTCGCATGAGCCAAGACGAAAGAGAAGCTCTAGCTGACAATGCCGGCGATTTATTCGCAAGCAAGACACCCAGAGTCTTCTCGTGGATTGACCACACTTTCCGCAAAGTCAGCTATCAGGATTTGATGATGTCGCGGATTAATTTTAATCTCCGTTACAGCACCAAATGCACCATGAGCTACAACTTTCTTGATATGGACTTCGGCTTTAATGCTTATCCCGAGGGAGAGAACAATGACTACAAGGTAGTCGAGATCAGCCCGATGAGATTCTTGTCCAAAAAGAACCATGTCAAAGACTTCGTGGTAAACCAAGAAGATGGCTTGTACTGGTGGTTATACCGCTTTGCACGCAGTAATTATGTTTACAAGCCCTACAAGACAGTGGAACTCAAAAACCACTTCTGTCCGGGGTTCTGGTATACCCTGATTGCCAACATCATCTTCTGGATCGCTTCGCCGCTCTTGTTCGTCTCTGCCGTCCAACAGATGTTCGTCAATTATTGGTTCATCCATAATCCTTACTTCTGGCTGGCTGCCGTGCCCGGATTAATGTTACCGCTCTGGAGTATTGCCGCCGGTATCAAGAAGGCTTTCCGATCTATCGATATAACCGACGAGCAAGGCAGAAAGATGGCCCTATTACTCAAACGCTTTGGGAAATACGTCATAATACCTATTGGCTTTGCCGCGATGGCAGGAGTCGCTTGGTTAATCATAATAGGATTAATCAAGGTCTATGCCTGGCTCTATCTCTACACCTCTATTGGCGGACCGATCTTGCTGACCTGGCTGATTGCCTTCTTATCAACCACCATCTACTTAAAAGCGGAACACGGCTATGTCAACTTTAAGGAACAGACCTTCAAAGGTTGTAAAAATCTTTTCGAATTAGTCCCGCTCATCGGAGTAGGCAATTTGATCGGCAAATTCTATATTCAAATATGGCAGGTCATTACCATTATCGCCACCTTTATCTATGACGCTGTCATATATGCCGGCTGGCCCTTGCTGATAATTTCCATACTCTTCTTGCCCTTGCTGATCGCCTACTTCTATTACAAGTACAAAGATCCGTCCAAAATGGACAAGAAGACGCTTGAGCTGTTCTATGACCGCCTCGACCGCATTGTGATGTGGACGATGGCCGTCGTGGTAGCTGCCATATTCATTACTGCCATTTACCTGATTATCGACTATCACATGACAGCTATAATGATCGTTCCTTTGTGCCTGATGGCTGCCATCGGCGGAATCGCTCTTGAGCTGGCCTATAGCACCAAAGATTCTATCTATCACGATAATCCCAAGACCAGCCTAGTCTATGATGAGTTGAATAATGCCGGTTGGTCGTCCATGAGGTTATTCAAATTACTGTCCGAAAACAGTTGGCTTCTTAGCCTGGATGATGTAGACAAGAAATTGGCCTTAGGCGAATTCTCACGCTTCATCAGGGATTATCTCAACTCCGATGGAGACATAGCCATCTATGCCAGCAAGATAGCGCCAGTCTTAAATCGCGATCTGCTCGACAAGCTCAATTATCTGCTCGCCAATGTCAGTTGGTTTCACAACTATGTCAGAGCCTTAAGCCTAGTACTGGCAGGCTCGACTCCGGTTGAAGCTATGGCGACTGTGAAAAAAGAATACGAACAAGAAAATAAAAACAAACTGGCTATCAAAGCCTGGTTCAACAAACAGCTCAACCGCATCTGGCGCGTTATCAGATGGCTAGCTACTCCATTGGTCAAAGTCTGGACCTGGATTGTCACTCTCTGGCGCCTGGGCGATTACTTCGTCAACGGCATGTGCCCCTGGGTCGCCAGAAGCGAAGTTATACAGGACTAAGATCTATAATTAGTTTTATCTCAAGCAGTGTCTACAACAGACGCTGCTTTTTTTAATACGCAAGCTGCCAAGGTTCCATGTACCCATGGAATGGCAGACCGTATTATCCCGGCTACTGCCGGGGCAAAAATATTTCACTATTACTCCAAATGTGGTATAATAAAAATTAGCTTGCTATTATTTCTGATACAAGCTATAACAAAGGCAGCCGCCGAGTCTGATTGATTCCGCGCGACTACCTGATTTATTCATCTGCCCAAAAGGCAGTTTAAAAATAAAACTATGGAAGAGACCAACGACGTGACCCCGGTCACCCCAGAAGAGACAATGCCTGAAGTTGAAACTCCTGAAGAAACTCCAGCCGAAGAAACTCCTACCGAGGAAGCAGCCGACGAAATGAAGGATGCCGAAACCGATACCGAAGAAGTTGCTTAAATTCTAAAACAAAAAACAAACCGACCAGGTTTGTTTTTTGTTACGCCTTAATATAGTTCGGCAAAAATTATTTCTCCACGGCCTGCCATTGCCTTGGGTACATGGAACCTTGGCAATGGTGGTATTCCCCGCTAGTAAGCGGGATTAATACGGTCTGCCATTCCATGGGTACATGGAACCTTGGCAGCTTGCGTATTAAAAAAAAGATACTTTTCAGTATCTTTTTGTTTGCCTATTTCCTGGCATATTTGTCTTCGATGGCTTGCAATTTATCCAGCCAATCCTGCCAATAGTGCTTTGCTCTGTCCGGAGCCAGTCTGACAATTCGATCATTGGCATTCTCCAAAGTTTTGCAATTAACAATCGCTCCCAGCTCCAAATCATCATCCGCTTTTTTTATACAAATCGGTTCCTGCGAATAGCGGATAGATAAGGCCGGCAAATCGTCGGCCGTTTTCATATCGGAGTAGATAAACAAAATAAAATTGGAATTATGCGCCGCAGTTATCAAAGACATCTCGGACGGCAATACTTTTTTGTCTCGAACTATTGCCTTGCTATTGGGCCGATAAATCACCTTGACCGAATACACCGCTTTTTTGGGCTTGTCATTGAAGGCCCGTATTACAAAATCAGGCTTCAAAAATACCATATTCTCGGTATTATTAGGAATAGCCATACAATCGCAGTCAATAAGTATTGCCTTGGCGCTCTCGATAGCCGCCTGATGATAATCAGCGTAATGGGCAATATAATCTCTAGTATCCACAATAGACCTCTTTAATTAAATGAACAATTGGCTACAAAATACTATAATATTAGCCAAATGTCAAGCGTGGTTAAAAAAATAGCCACATTTTGTCATTGTGGCTATAAGTATATATCATTGCTCCAACCAAGTCCTAACCAAAGTAGTCAGGTAGGCCAATCCGACCACAAGAGCCAATTGCTGATCGTCATGGTCGATGTTATGGCAGGTCAGGGAATATATCTTTTCGTGATTCTTGGGCGGATAGACCGCGGGCAATGAATCGCTATAGACGCTGCAGCTATTGACGCCCGGAACCTGCAGATAGATTGAGGCGTCTTTTTCGTAGCTGCCGTGGCCCTTGACGATTGACGTCTGGAATTCGCAACGGCGATCAAGCCGAGCTGTATTTTGGCCGTGGCGCATCAGATTGTAGGTCTTGAACATCCGTTCGGTAATCGCATCTTCCACAGCGCCTTGAGCATCCTTTGCCAATAGATCCAGTAAGCAGTTCTCAACCTCTTTGGTGTAATAACCGCCAATGCCCTGCCGGCCGTAGCCCTCGTTGCCTAATTGCAAAAACATCAACATCGGCCGCTTGCTGTCACTAATCTGTTCGCAATTATAGCTCAACATCATAACCAACTTAAACAACAGGCAGATATTATCGTCCAATTCATTGACCAGATCATATTGCTTGGTCGCCTTCACTCCGCTGCCGGCGCAGATATTGCATGGATAGTCACGGCCGAAATTCGCCAGATGGTCTTGGTCAATCTTACTGCCTCCGCAACTCTGGCAAACCGCCTTATGGTCGTAGACAATACCATCCGGAATTTTAGCTCTCAGCCGCCAGAATTCTAAGCCTTTATCTTCTGTAACCACTGTCTGGCCATAGCCGAAATAGTCGCCAAAGACATTGCGCGCCTCCTGTCCGGTTTCTGCCAGTCGAGCAAAAAACTTATACGATGCGCTGTAACGCCTAGCAACATTGGCCAATTGCTCTTCAGTCAAAGACCGATAAAAATCAACATAGACGGTCGAGACATCAAAAACCAGACTGCCATCGGCATCATCCCAACGCATGTCAAAATAACAAGGAATCATTTTACCCCCGATTTGATTATCAAATAACAATTTTTCTAAACCCTAACACAAAGAGCGGTAGAATTCAAGACTTGACCCCATTTAATGACGGATTTCTTCTCCGCGTCATTCCCGCGAAGGCGGGAATCTAATCGTTGGCAGTTGGTCACAGGCAAGATTCCCGCCGGAGTTTATACTCGGTACTCCGGTACGTGAACGACACACATCTAAAACTGACAAGACGACAATTAACGGTGTTATATCCCGCCATGAAGGCGTGATTATACGGTCCGCCATTCCATGAGTACATGGAACCTTGGCAGCTTGCGTATAAAAATACCCCCTAATATTGATTAGGAGGCATAAAGCATCTTACATATGCAGAAAACCGAACAACTGATAAATCAGGAAGGCCGGCCAGACAAAGGCCTTGAGAATGGCCAGGATAATGGCGGTTGTGCCGGAAGCCTGCTGGACAAAATAGACAGCCGCTCCGATCATCGCCAGGCCATAGAAACCGCCGGACATGCCGGCATTGCCGTTTTTCATATAATTTATATTAAAGGATAACCAAAATATCAACCTCCTTATTATTTATTCTCGCACAGCGGAAACTTAAGAATCGCCGCCTCAGGGCCCAGGCCATAGATTAGCTTTTTGTAAGTGCTGCAGGTGGCGCTAGTGTTGGGCCAAATGCCTTTGCCCGCCAGCCACTGGCATTGGCCATCGCATTCCGAGTTGATCCTGCAATTTTTGGCGGCATCTGCAGTCCTGGCAATCGACCAACAGGAGACCTCTTTCTTAGTAATAGTTGAAATCAAGATAGTCTCCCTCCTGATTGACCCGCCCAAAGCGCTACAATTTCTACTCAAGTCCACGCTCGGGCTCAGGCAAATAGAGCCATCCAATAATGTTTCGATGATAAAATCTTGCTTAGCCTTCTGCAGCAGGCTGCTATTGTCAGTCTGCGTTAAATCCAGCCTGTCTCTAATTATTATCTTGTTGGTAGTCGAGTTATAAGTAAAGACCATATTATAATCTTGCGCCTGGTTCTCTGATACCGCCTCAAAGCTGTCGTTGTCTGCTTCGCCGATCAAGATCGGCTCGGTCCTATAAAGCGGGATAAAATATATCTGCCCATGGTTGCTAAAGAAGCGAGAAAAGCGATAGCCTTGCTTTTCAAAATAAGGGAAAACCGTAAACAGATTCTGGTCAAACAAAGGCAGTTTTTTGACATTATACTTTATCAACCCCAAGACGGGTGTACCGTAAAAATAAACATACTCACGATCCATGCCGATATTATCGCTTGCTCGGCCGGAAGTATCTCCCTTGAATATAACAAAGCTGCCCGGATCATTGCTGATTATCTCCGGCGTCGAGGTAGGAGTATCCTGATAAAAAGCCTCGTTTTTGTCGACAAAGTAGACAGGCTTATCGCCAACCTGGCTGATGGTGGCATAGTCATACAGCTTTTGGCCGTTTAATTGATGCAGATATATCAGGCTCTTGGACAGCAGCTTGTATTCATTATTCCTGTCGCCGGCTATGCCTTTTTCCTTATCAACGACTGCAAAAGTGCCGTAGTCTGCCTCGGGCAACAGCCGAAAGACCCAGCCGTTTTTATACAGACCGGCGCTGCCCATCACCGGGCAGCAGAAATACCCGACATAAACCGCCTGGTCGCTCTTGAAATATCCGCCGCCGATATCCTTTAGCTTAATATCAACGCCATTGATGCTGGCTATACCGTCATATGAAAAATTGACCGCCGGTCTTGCTATTTTCTTGGAGGCCATTTGAGAAATAAACCAACCAAGCCCGCCAAGAGTGCAAACAAGGATAAGAATAGCCAAGATAATCTTAAATTTATTGGACATAGATTTGATATAGTATTGAGCCGAAAGATATTTCCACATCCCCTAATTATCCATCAAAAAGAGGCGTTTGTCCAACGCCTCTTTTCACTGACTGGCGTAAAACATATTATTTTTCTTTCCCATCACCTTTATCCACCAACTTTTTCATTTCCCTATCAAAATCGGAAATATAATTCTGATCTTGCACTGCTTGATATTTTTCGTACTCCTTTTCCGCCAACGCAATCGCTACTTCGTGCGATATTTTGCCACTATCCATCAAGATATCTTTTTCATTGAATTGCAAAAAAGCATCCAGCTTCTCCACCCAATCCTTCATTTTCATCAATACACCTCTTTGCGCTTGCATCTCTGCGTAATCCAAATACATAGTCACAATTCGGTTTAACTGATCCAATTCTCGCTCATCCAAATAATTTTTAGCAATAACCACGTCATTTTTTCTAATCGCGCCTTGGGGAGAATTTTTCCAACTAATAAGGCCGAGATTCGGTTTATTACTACTTACTCGTGAATGAATAATTTCTGCTGCGGTCTGCTGTGAAATCGCCCAATGCAACTTATTTTGCACTGTGGCGAAAAATAACACGGTCGTTTCCGCCTGAGGATTATAATCAACGCTGCATTGCGCGTATATATCGGTAATTTTTTGATAAAACCGACGTTCGCTGCTGCGGATATCCCGCACGCGCGCCAATTGTTCCTCAAAATAATCTTGGCCAAAAAGATAATTAGGGTTTTTGAGCCGTTCGTCGTCCATTGCAAAACCCTTGATAATATATTCCTTGAGCCTGGCTGTCGCCCAAATGCGAAATTGCGTCGCCTGCGAGCTATTAACTCTATAACCAACAGATAAAATTGCATCAAGATTATAAAATTTTATAGATTGCTTTTGTGTTTTTCCCTCCATAGCTCCATGCTGAGTGGTATGTTCCAAAATGGAACTTACCACTTTTTCATCCAATTCCCCGGTGCTAAAGATATTTTTAAGATGTTTGGTAATCGCCGGTCTTTGCACGCCAAACAAAAGAGCAATTTTATCTTGTGTCATCCAGATATTTTCATCACGCAAAAGGATTTCCACTCTTACTTGGCCGTTGGGCGTAGTATAGAGCAAAAACTCCGTAAATTGGTCAGGCAAGATGTTTTTAGTCATATGTTTTTATATTTGAAATTATCCACAGCCGCAAATACCATTTAATACCATTATAGCAAATACGAACAAAAAGCGAAAGGAGTACAAACTTAGTATTATTACAAAAAAGACTGAAAGCTGAATTTCAATCTCTTTGTACAGTTGTTATTTTAACAAAAGCCTCGTTCATGACTTAGCCCTATGCAAATAAAAACTGCCAACATTATATTGGCAGTTACTTTCTTCATCGAGATCTGAAAAGATCTTAGCATGAACCCATTCGCCAACGAGGGTCGCCCATTGTAGATTTTTTTGTAAATCTGTCAGTTATCGCTTGTTGGCGTGCAATTTCTTCATCAATCTTCTTTTGAATCTGATAATCGTTATGTTGCTTCTCTATTCTGCTATATTCGGATGCAGATATCTCGCCTTTATAGAGCCTAGACTTATGATATCCTAGATAATCTTCAAATACGTCTGGCATAACAGTCTCCTTTTTTATAAAATGAACAAAAAAATTATTTAATAATTATAGGTAGTCCCTAGAATCTAACGCAACAGCGTTAGCTGTGGGTGTTAATTAATT
>JBAXSE010000022.1:0-22011 GCA_037130845.1 Candidatus Falkowiibacteriota bacterium
AGCAATTATCTCTCATCTGATACCCCGTCAGCTTGCTGCGGGGTAATTCATTTTTTGAATTTTTGAATTTTTAAATAATTTTTAATTTTTGGAGAGTGTGATTTAAAAAATTTTAATAAATACACAATATTTATTCTCTTAAATAATTTTTAATATCAATACAATAGCTGAGATTAAAAATTAAAAATTATTTATAAAATTAAAAATTATAAAATTAAAAATTTATACCCAATTTCACTCCCTAAACCCAATCTCTTTATCATTCACCGGCTCGGCTTCATTGATCTTGCCGAATTGCGCTTCATATTTCTGCAGATTGTCATTCATCGCATTAATCATGCGCTTGAAATGACCGGGAGTAGTAATCAGCTTAGAAACAACCCGGCCCGACGGAGCCATAATATTAGTAAAGACCAGCTGAAATTCCTCCGAATTATGGCTAATATAAGCCGCATTAGTATATTCGGCTCCGGGTATATTATCGGCAATCTTAATCTCTTGAGGCTGTTCATTTGACATATATTTAGATTTATGCTATAATACAGTAAGTATTTTACAATTTATTATATCAGGAGCTTTGAATGGATAACACCAAAAAAAACGGATATCAAGAATACGATTAACAAACTTATCCAAGTAGAAAGAGAATTACTCAATCTCCAGACAAGAATCATCGACTTGCAGGAGAAGCTGCTAGCCGAATACATACAGGCGATAGATACTAGAGACTTCGACAAGTCCGATTTAATAGAGACTGAGATCGAAGGTCTTCAGGCCAACTTCGATCAAATCGAAGAATTTATCAAGCTTAGTCCTTTGGTTAATATCGATCATTCTAGCAGCATCTATCATGATCTTGCCTAGCCAAGCCGTCCAACATCCAAGCCACGTCAATAATTGACGTGGCTTTGTCGTTTCTGCGGATAAATTATTTCTCGACTTCTCCTTCAACCGTCCCCTCATTTTTTGTCTCTTGGGTATTGCCAGTAGGCGCTTCGCCAGCGTTGGGTTCGGCTTGGGCAGCATCGGGTGCTGCATACATGGCGGTGCCGATGCGCTGAGCGACTACATTCACCTCTTCCAGCTTCTTTTTGATATCTTCGGCATCACCAGAATCCTTAAGAGTCTTAAGTTCATTAATCTTAGTTTCCAATTCAGCCTTATCTTCCGGTTTCATCTTATCACCGGATTCTTTGATCAACTTTTCCAGTTGGAAAGCCATGCCTTCGGCCTGATTGCGCAGCTCCACCGCTTCTTTGCGCTTGACATCTTCTTCGGCATGCAGCTCTGCTTCATGGCGCATACGCTCCACTTCTTCCTTATTTAGAGACGAGCTGGCAGTAATAGTAATCTTCTGTTCTTTGCCCGTGCCTTTGTCCTTGGCCTTGACGTTCAGAATGCCATTGGCATCCAAATCAAAAGTCACCTCGACCTGAGGCACGCCGCGCGGCGCCGGCGGGATACCATCCAAAATAAAATGGCCCAAAGTCTTGTTGTCCGAAGCCATCGGGCGATCGCCCTGCACGATATGGATTTCCACGCTCGGCTGATTATCCGAAGCGGTCGAAAAGACCTGGCTGCGGCTAGCAGGAATAGTTGTGTTGCGTTCGATAATTGGCGTAGCTACCCGGCCCATCGTTTCGATGCCCAGAGTAAGCGGAGTAACATCCAACAGCAGGATATCTTTGACATCGCCTTGGAAAACACCAGCTTGCACTGCCGCGCCCATGGCTACCACTTCGTCAGGATTAACGCTGAGGTTCGGCTCCTTGCCAAAAAACGCCTTAACCTTAGCCTGGACCAAAGGCATGCGAGTCATACCGCCAACCATCACAATTTCATTAATGTCATTGATAGTTAAACCGGCATCGGCCATAGCTTTTTTGCAAGGCTCAATGGTCTTATCAACTAAAGCAGAGACCAAAGACTCCAATTGAGAGCGAGTAATCCTCTTAACCAAATGCTGAGGTCCGTCGGCGCTGACTGAGATAAACGGCTGGTTAATTTCTGTTTCCTGGGCTGTTGATAACTCAATCTTAGCCTTTTCGGCAGCATCCTTGATGCGCTGCAAAGCCAGAGTATCCTTGGATAAGTCCAGGCCGGTATCTTTCTTAAACTCGTCAATAATATATCTGATAATCAATTGATCAAAATCTTCTCCGCCCAGATGGGTATCGCCGTTAGTCGCCTTGACCTCAATCGTATCGGCGCTGATTTCCAACACCGAAACATCAAAGGTCCCTCCGCCCAAATCATAGACTACGATCTTTTGGCCGGTTTTCTTTTCGAAGCCATAAGCCAAAGCAGCCGCGGTCGGCTCGTTAATAATACGCTTGACTTCCAAGCCGGCAATAGCGCCGGCATCCTTGGTCGCTTGGCGCTGAGAATCGCTAAAGTAAGCCGGGACAGTGATAATCGCTTCGGTGATCTTTTCGCCCAAACGAGCCTCGGCATCAGCCTTGAGCTTGGATAAGATCATAGCCGAAATCTCTTCGGGGCTATATTCCTTGTCCTGCATCTTGACCTTGACGGCATTGCCTGCCTGGACAATCTTGTACGGCGAAATCTCGATATCACGCTTCACTTCCACATCATCGAAACTGCGGCCGATCAAGCGTTTGACGGCATAGACCGTGTTCTCCGGATTAGTTACCGCTTGGCGCTTGGCGGCAGCGCCAACCAGGCGTTCGCCGGACTTGGAGATGGCGACGACGCTTGGCGTAGTGCGCGCTCCCTCGGCATTTTCGATAATTTTTGGCACGCCGCCCTGGATAATAGCCATGGCGCTGTTAGTAGTCCCTAAATCGATTCCTAATATTTTTCCCATATATTTTTTACAACAAAAACCAAATATCTCAGCACCCTCCAGGCTTTATACTATCCGGTTTTGTCTGATAATAAATTATTTTATTTCATTAATATCTTTTGTTTCTTGCTTAACATTCGCGTTCATATCTTGCTGCAGCTGCTTAACCTGCGTCTTCAAAGGAGCGGTCTCAACTTTGTCGCCGCCGAACCAAGACGTCAGTGGAGAATTTTTCATGGTCATCAGATACGCCATAATTGCCAGAGTGACAATCAAGATAATCAGGCCGACGTAACCGTTTGCTTTGCACATAGTGTTTGGCTTAACCCGGCGTCACATAACGCGCGGAGTCGGGAGCGTTATGTGACGCACCCTCACCGAGTATTATTTTTTAACCGTTTTAACCTTAATCTGCTTGGATTGATTAGTAGTCTTAGGAATAGTAATCTTTAAAACGCCGTCAGTGGCCACCGCTTCCGCCTTATCGCCTGATACATGGGTCGGCAATAGGATGCTGCGGTAAAAAGAGCCGCGCCTGATTTCCTTGCGATAATAATTCTTTTCATCCACCTCGCTTTTCTTTTCGCTCTCGCCGCGGATCAGCAAAGTGTCATGCTCAATCGAAATGTCCACTTTATCCGGATCAATACCGGCCAATTGCGCCTCGACGATTACATTATCCTTGTCCTCATAGACATCAACGGCCGGCACCAGTGATTCGCTGCCATGCAAAGACGGCAGGAAAGCGTTGAAATTTTTGTCCATCTCCTCAAAGGTGTCGATGAACGGAGTCCACTTGATCATAGACATAAACGCACGCCTGTCTCCGAGTCAATCTCGGAGCTTAGGTTTAATTATTAAATTAAGGATTACTCTTTATTTTTAAATTTATATACAATCACCTTAGCTGGCATAATTACTCGGCCGTTCAAAAGATAGCCGCTCACAGCCTCTTTGGCCACTGTGCCATCCAATGCTTCTTCGACTGTAGCCTGTTCAGACAAGGCATCCATGGAATTATGGTCAAAAGCCTGGCCTTCACAAACTATTTCCATTACACCGGCAGCCGCCAATACATCCTTAAATTGCTTAATAACGATACGCAACCCCTCCAACCAATTATCATCCGTCTGGGGGATGTGCTGCAAGGCTGTTTTTAGATTGCTATAAACCGGCAAAAGCTCTTCCAACAACCGCTGATTGCCGAATTTGATGGTTTCTTGCTTCTCCTTAGCGGTCTGTCTAAGCAAATTCTGATAATCAGCTAAGGCGCGTAAATATTTTTGCTCAAGTTCGGCACCGGAATCATCGACAGGCAGCGCCGCGGAATCATCGTTTTCTAGCACATCTTGGTCTAATTGCTCTTCAGGCATACGTTAACTTATTAATGTTTTAATTTTTTTCACTAGCGCCAAATTACGGCCGAAATCCATCCGCAGCGGCCCGATAATCCCCAACACCCCGCGCTGGCCAGCTTGTTTATAGCGGCAAAGCACCGAGCTGGAAAACGCGCCAAAAGGGCTGTTGCTTCCCAGGTATACCGCCGGCTCTTGAGGCAAACTTTCAAACAATTCATCGACAATTTCTTCCATGTGATCAATAATTGCCGACATATCATAAATCATGCCAGGCTGGCTGAATTCAGGCTGAGTCAACAGATTGGTTAAGCCGGTATAATAGACATTATTGCGATGAAAGGCCCAGAAGACCGCTAAGCCGGATACGCTCGCCAGCTCTTTGGCTGCTTGCTTAAAAGAGCTTTCTTCTTTACCGATTAATAGTTGCTCTAATTGAGCGATTTCCCCTTCCGGTAAAACAAACTCTTCCAAGCTATCCACATAGAGGCGATAGGCTGCTTCGGTCGGTACGCGGCCAGCCGAAGTATGCGGCTGCAAAATAAAACCCTGAGCTTCCAATTCAGCCATCTCGTTTCGAACAGTAGCCGAAGAACAATCCAAACAATATTTATCCACCAAAACGCCCGAAGAAACCGGTACGCCGGTCTTGATAAATTCTTGAATAATTGTCTTTAATATTAGGTCTTTTCTGATGTTCATATAAAAATAAACGGGCGATATAACCATTATATCGCCCGTTAGCAGTCATGTCAAGAGAGTGCTAAATATGAATTTTAATAGCCGTCCGTACTGGTTGTAGAGGTTACTCCTGCATTAAAAATAGGCACCGTACCAGTAGCTGGGTGCAATCTTTCGCCAAAATACCAGCGCAAGAAGCCGTCAGCCACCGCGATTGAAGTACGGCTGCCCTCTACCCCTTCTTCGACTAAGACAGTCAAACTGACAGTAGGCTCTTCGTAAGGAGCAAAGCCCGTCCACCAGGCATGGGGCTCCTTGTTCGAGCTAAATTGGGCCGTACCGGTTTTGCCGGCCACTGTCACCGGCAAAATCGACAGGCGCTTCGAGCTACCTTCCGTAACGCCCTGCCGCATGCCCTCGCGGACAATCTGGACAATCCCATCAGACACTACGCCGCTTTTAACAGGCAATATCTCTTCGATTCTAAATACTTGATCATCGCCAGTCAAAAAAGATCTAACCAGATGCGGCCGATAAAAGCTGCCGCCATTGGCAAAATAATTAGTATAATAGTTTATTTGCAGCGGCGTAGCCAATAAATAGCCTTGCCCGATCGATAAATGATAAGTATCGCCGATATACCAACGCTCGCCGGTCGTCTTGAATTTCCATTCTTTGGTAGGCAAAAATCCTTTTGCTTCACTGGGCAAATCAATGCCAGTCTGAGCGCCTAAACCAAACAGCTTAAAATAATTAAGCAAGCGGTCAAAACCCAAGCCAACCACATCTTGATAGCCGCCGCCAACAATATAAAAATAAGTATTAACCGAATCAGCTAACGCCTTGCGCACGTCAGTTAAGCCATGGCCGCCCGCTTTCCAATCAGGAAAAGTCCATTGATTAATCCGTAAGCCGCCGTTGCTCAAGAATTGGCTGTGCTCATCGACAACGCCCGCATCCAAGGCGCCGGCCGCTACCACCGGCTTAACCGTCGAACCCGCTGGATACTCCCCCGAAATCGCGCGGTTAAACAAAGGTTGGTCGGGCTGATCGGCCAAATATCTATACTCCGCACTCGTAATGCCTCGAGCGAATATATTATTAGAATATGCCGGCAAGCTGACCATGGCAATAATTTCACCGTTGCGCGGATCACTAGCAATGGCAACCCCCTTGGTCTTGCCCGCTATTTTTAATTCGTCGGACAAAAGCTGCTCCAGCTTTATTTGAGACGGCAAATCAATGGACAGCAATAAATTGTGGCCATCCTCAATCGGCGTCTGGCTAATAACACGCGATTCCTTGCCTAAGGCGTCCACTTCCACTTGCTTCCGGCCCGAAATGCCCTTGAGTTCATTTTCATAAAAGTCTTCTAGTCCGATTTTGCCTACATAGTCCAACATCGAGTAATCGTCGCCGTATTGAGACATTTCTTTAGCATTAATCTTGCCGGTATAACCCATTACATGCGCCAAAGATTGGGACGACTGATCATACTCGCGGCGGCTCTTAGAGTCCAGGAAAACTCCCGGCATCTTAGACGATTCCAGATAGATCTTTAATGCTTTTTCATAATCAATATTATCAGCTACGAATAGCGGCTGATAAGCTTCGTAGGATTTTGGCTCAATCTTTTCCAACTGGCCATTGATATCCTGAGACTTAACCGTTTCCAAAATCCCCGCTAGCTTATTGACAATTTCTTGACGCGCCAAGCCGGTGGGCAAGTCGGCCGGCACAAAATATAAAACAAAATTTGCCACATTATGCACTAACGGCTGATGATTACGATCATAAATAATGCCGCGCTTCGCTTCTACTTTACGTATACGCAGACGATTGCCTTCGGCCAGATCCAAAAAATATTTTCCTTTAGCGCCTTGCAGCCACCAGCCGCGCCCGACAAGCAAAGCCAATAAGGCAAAAACGATTATCTTAAGATAAAAGACTTTGTTGAAATTAAAATTACGCCCCAAATGCTCCTTGGTTAAATTTAAAAATTTAGCGCCCTCGCTGATTTCGGCCAAATATTTGCGATCGGACGGTTTATACAGCTTATGGCGCTCTGAGCCGATAGCAAAGGGATCGCCCGGCCGCAAATGTTTTTGGAATGCTTTGATTTTCATATCAAACCGCTAATAACGTTTTAAATCCCGCAAAAAAACCGGCTGAACGCGTTTGATTAAGATATTAAAGACATAAAACAGCCCGATAGTAGCCACCAGATTTGCGGCTATCTTTTTTGCTTCAACCAACCAAATATCGCTCGTCAGTACGCTAGACCAACTATGCAAAACAATAGGCGCCGTTACAACGTCAAAAACAATAGTCGCCGCAGCTACAATCATCATCAAGGCATACAACGAACGGTTAGTGAACACGCTAGTCAGTAAAAAGAAAGAGAGCACATAGACAAGCAATGCGGCAATCATATGCAGGCCCCAATAATTAAAGGACAATACATCCAGCAGCCAACCGGCTCCGATAAACCAATAAAGCGCCAATTGCGGGCCGAACAAGACCATCAGATAAACCAAGATAACCAACAATAAATTGACGTAGCCAATGCCTAAAGGCAGGCGATTAACCAAAGACAGCTGGCCGATAACCAACCCGACAAGCAATAATATATTAAGTAAAAAGCGCCAGAACATATAATGTTTTAAAGGTAAACCCTTCTAAAGAGGAGTTTCCCCCTCAATACTCCCCTTTCCAAGGAGTTCTTTTCGACCGGCAAAGCCGGATCTCAAAGAACCAATTTTTATTAAACTTCAACTTTTTTCCCTATCAAATATAAAAAATATTGCGTCCGCCTTGGGTGGACTTTATCCAACTAAGGGCTTAATTCTTCTTATCTTTAATTTCTATTTAACTCCCTCGGCCGGCATGATTACACTCAAGATGCGCAGATTATCCAAATCACTCTTAGGCTCCACGACTGCCGTTTGCCAAATTTCATTATTGGACTTATTAACCTCAACCACTCGGCCCACTACCAAGCCATGGGGGATATCTGTTTCCAGCCCGGAAGTAACCAACAAATCTCCCACGATTACTTTTTCGGCCTGAGGAATGTAATCGACTTTAACAGTTAAGCCGGCATCCCCCATCGCCACGCCCATCGTCTTTTGAGTCTGATTAAGCGCTACTGACAAGCGGCATTCCGGGCTAGTGATAAGAGCTGCTTCGGACAGATAATCCTTAACGCTGGTAATCTTGGCCACTGCCATGCCGTCCTGATCGGTAATTAACAATCCCGGCACCAAACCATCTTTGGACCCTCGGTTGATAACGAGACGGTTATTTTCGGAGACAGAGCGGACTACCGCCTCACGAGTAATTACACGCACCAATAAATATTTATATTTAGATTCATCAAACAGGGCCACGTATTTACGCAAAACCTTGTTTTCTTCACGCAAATACTGAAGTTGAGCATTCTCGTTTAACAACTGCTTGTTTTCCTGATTCAAATGATCAACTTCTTGCGCCAAGTTTCGCTTATCTGTCGCTCGATCATAACCGGCGCGTAAATTGGCATTGCTGTTATAAAAAAAATCCATGGCCGGGGCCAGCACGCGCGCTACGTTGTTTTCCACCGGCGCTAACCACCCAAGCCAATGAAAAAAAAGCAGCCCGGCAGCCGCAGATACAACGATCACTATTTTGCGGTCAGTTGATCGACCTAGAATTTTTGCCATAAAAAAGACTTATAATTCCTTCGTGCTAGGTACCGCGACTCTCGACAGCAATTCCGCGTCAGCCAACAGAATGCCGGTGCCGCGCACTACGCAAGTCAGCGGATCATCAGCTACCTTGACCGGGATCCGGGTAGCAATGCTGATCTCACGGTCTAAGCCGCGCAATAAGGCGCCGCCGCCGGTCAAGACAATGCCTGTTTCATAAATATCGGTAATCAACTCAGGAGGCGTAGTCTCCAAGATCAATTTGATATTATCAACAATATGATGGATGCTGCGAGCCATGGCTTCACGCACTTGCCCGTCAGTCACTCTAATTTCCTTGGGCAGACCAGAGAGCAAATCACGGCCGCGTACCAACATCTCCATAGTCTCGCGTTGCGGCACCACCGAGCCGATAGTATTCTTAATACGCTCGGCTTGCTGCTCGCCAATCAAAACATTAAATTCCTCCCGCACATAATCCATAATATCATTGGTCAATACATTGCCGGCAACGCGCAAATTCTTCCAATTAACGCAGCCCGACAAGGCGATTACTGCGATATCAGTCGTTCCGCCGCCAATATCAACAATCATGCTAGCCGTCGCTTCAGTCACCGGCAGACGCACGCCGATAGCAGCGGCCATAGTCTCCTCCACCAAATGCACCTGGCGAGCACCGGCAGATTTAGCCGCGTCTTCTACCGCTTTTTTCTCTACCTCGGTAATATCCAAAGGAATGCCGATTACTACACGCGGCATCGGCACCAGGGTAAAGTTTTCCGAATGCACCTTATCGATAAAATACTTAAGCATCTTTTCGGTTACTTCAAAATCAGAGACTACGCCATCAGTCAATGGCCGCACCGCTTGGATATACGAAGGCGTCTTGCCGACCATCTTGCGCGCTTCTTCACCCACCGCCAAAACTTCATCAGTGCGAGTATCGATAGCCACTACGCTCGGCTCATTAATAACAATGCCTTTGTCTAAGGTGCACACCAAAGTATTGGCCGTACCAAGGTCAATACCCAAATCCTTAGAAAATTTACCCATGAAGCGTCCGAACATATTGCAAAATCAAAGATTAAATATCAAATATAAAATATTTTGTGTCCGCCCGGGGCGGACGTTATTGTTTTACTAAATACTCAACTAATTTATCTAGTTTTATTATTTCTACTTGGCCGGTGGCGCGGGTTTTTACTTCGGCGGAGCCTTGGGCCAGAGTCTTTTCGCTGACCAAAACGCGGTAAGGCATGCCCATCAGATCGGCTTCGGCGAACTTCTCGCCGGCTGACAACTCGCGGTCATCATACAATGCTTCAATACCGGCTTTCGCAAGCGACTGATAAAGCTTCTCGACTGCCTCATTTTGCTTAAGCGAGATCAAATGCACCAAATACGGAGCGACTTCTCGAGGCCAGATCATGCCTTTATCGTCATGCGATATTTCGACGATCGTGCCCATTAAGCGGCTAGGGCCAAGGCCGTAACAACCCATGATAACCGGCTGGTCTTGGCCATTAGCATCAAGATAAGTGAATTCGAATGGCTTTGTAAAACGCGTACCCAGCTTAAAAATATTGCCAATCTCAACTGCCTTTTCTGAATGCAAATCCTTGTTGCCGCAAGACGGACATCCTCCCACCTCCACCACGATTTCCTGATTGACAGCAATCTTGCAAGCATCGCAAATATGAATAGTGTCTTCGCCGGCCGGAGTGACCGCCTGAAATTCATGGCTATATTTACTGAAAGCACCGCCGGAAGAATAGGTCAGATAAGTGACATCCAGCAAACCTAGACGCTCAAAAATACGGAAATAAGCTTTTTGCGCCAGCTTATAATATTCATTCAAGTCTTCTTCGTTAGCATGGAAAGAATATAAATCTTTCATCGAAAATTCACGACCGCGCATCAAACCGGCCTTAGCGCGCAACTCGTTGCGAAATTTGGTCTGGATCTGATAAACAGCGCAAGGCAAGTCTTTATAAGAAAAAACGTGTTTGGCCACCGTCGGCGTCACGATTTCTTCGTGAGTCGCGCCGAGAGCATATTCTTTACCGTCGTTGCCTTTTAATTTAAACAATGCGTCAAAAGATTCCCAGCGTCCGGTAGTATCCCAAACCTCCCGAGGAGTCAGCGCCGGCATCAACAACTCTTGGCCATCAATATCATCGATTTCCTGACGTACCACTTGGCATATCTTATTATGCACGCGCAAGCCTAGCGGCAAGAAGGTATAGATACCGGCAGCCAATTTATCGATAAAACCGGCTCGCATCAGCAGTTGAGCATTCAAGCTGGTTTCTTCACGTGGATTTTCTTTAAGCGTCCTGGTAAATAATTTACTAAGCTTCATATAGTTTGAAAGATTAATCAAACTTAAAAAACCAGCCAAAATAGGCTCTTTAAGCCTTTTTATCTTACTCTAAGACTAGGCAAATGTCAAAAACAAAAGCAGCTCTGTCCGATCCGGAAAGAGCTGCTTAAATTGGCTAATCTTATTATTTTTTCATCTTCTCAAACCAAATCAATATCGGAGAGGCCAAAAAGATAGAGCTATAAGTACCGAAGAAGATACCGACAAACAAGGCTAAGGCAAAATATCGGATCGAATCACCGCCAAAGATGACAATGGCCAACAAAGTCATTAAAACGGTCAAGGAGGTGTTTAACGAACGAACCATTGTTTGATTGATGCTGGTATTAATTGTGTTTTCAAAGTTCTCACTCGACTTTGGCAAACGTTCACGGATACGATCGAACACAACGATTGTATCGTTAACCGAGTAACCAAGTACGGTCAGCAAAGCCGCCACAAAAGCGCTATTCACCTCAACGTTCAAGAATTTGCCCAAGACAGCAAAGACACCGATAACAATAACAACATCATGAGCCATGGCTACCACGGCAGCAACGCCATACTTCCAACTTGAGACCGGGCGAGATACCCCGCGGAAAGACCAAGCAATATACAAAATAATACAGATAGCAACAGCTAGCAGAGAATTACGAGCATTGCCAGCCAGTTCTTTGCCGATAGACGGGCCGACCGACTCAAAACGCAACTCTTCCATCTGCTTACCGTCCTTGTCGCCAGCTAGCTGCCTCAAAGCCTTTAAGGTTTGCTGATGCTTATCTTCGGTACCGTTCTTAAAACGCACTACCATGCCGCTCTGGTCAGTTGGCTGGACGGTCAAGCTTTCTAAGCCAAGCTTAGCAAGCTCCGGTTGCACTTGAGCAACGGTCGGAACCTGGCCATGGAATTTTACTTCCAACAAAGCGCCGCCAGTGAAATCAATACCTAGGTTAAGCCCCCACATCATATAGGCGATTATGGACGCGGCCACCAAAGTACTGGAAATAGTATACCAAAGCTTTCTTTTTTGGATAATTTTCATCATATGTTTACTTCTTAATCTTAGCGATCAGCCAAGAATGCTTTTCCAGCATCCGCTCATCCAGCAAGCGCAAGAAATTGCGCGTTACCACTACTGCCGTAAAGAGGGAGACCAGAACACCCAAGAATAAGGTCACGGCAAAACCCTTGATAATGCTCGTAGAGAAAATCATCAAAATGATAGTAGTAATAATCGTACTGATATTACCGTCGCGAATTGAAGGCCAGGCGCGCAAGAAGCCTTCTTCGATCCCTCGAGTCAAGGTACGGCCGGCCCGTAATTCTTCCTTCATTCTCTCAAAAATCAAAATATTAGCGTCGACCGCTATACCGATCGACATAATAAACCCGGCAATGCCAGGCAAGGTCAAGGTTACCGGCCAAAGCTTAAAGATGGCCATAACAATCAAGCCATAAATAAACAAGCTAGCTACGCTCAATAAACCAGGCAAGCGGTAATAAACAATCATGAATAATGCGACCAAGAGCAAGCCAATCAAGCCGGCCACCAGACTGCTGTGGACTGCGCTGTCGCCCAAAGTAGCGCCGATAGTCTGCTGATTGATCAATTCGATCGGCAAAGGCAAAGCTCCGGCGTTCAAACGCTTAGCTAAGTCCTTGGCCTCAGTCACATTAAATTTACCGGAAATAACGGCTTTGCCGCCGCTGATTTTCTCATTGACATTCGGCACGCTAATCGGAAAGCCGTCCAAGAAGATAGCCACCGGCTTGCCGACATTGCGAGCGGTAACCTCTTCAAATAATTTCGCTCCATCGGCGTCAAATTCCAAACTTACCTGCGGCATGTTGTTGTTTGGATCGAATTGCACCGATGCTCTCTTCAGGTTGCTGCCGGTCAATTTGGTATTCTGCCATTCATCGGCCGCGGAGCTGGTTTTAACTGCCACCAAAATGCGGCTGACATTATACTCGGTAATCTTTTTATCACCCGCCTGCTTCTCTCGCTTATCGATCAATTTTACAATATTATAACCCTGAGCGGTCTCAACCAGGTCGCTGGCCAATTGGCCCTTTGTCAAATTAACGACCGCTTCCGCAATCGGTTGATTAACAGATTTGTCGTCAACGTTAAGCCAGCCCAAGTTACCGCCTTTAGCGGCAGTAGCCTTATCTTCAGATACAACCTTGGCAATGGCGGCAAAATCACCGCCCTTGATGAGCTTGCCCAGATTATCAGTCGCCTTGGTCTGTGCTTTCTTATTATAATCGTCAACCGCTTTCTGCGCTTCGGCATTTTGAGCGGCATTAGCAGACTGCTCTTTGAATTCAAGCAAAGGAGTTTCGCCAATTTTTTTGATAGCGCTGCTAATATCTTTGACGCCCGGCAATTCTACCAAGATACGATACTCGCCATTAGCCGCACGATTAACCTGCACCAACGGCTCAGACACGCCGTCAGCGTTAACGCGGCGTTCGATAACATCGCGCGCGCCCTCCACGGCTGAAGCCACATCGGCAGTAGCCACTTTGGAAATATCAGCCTTGTAGGTCAACTGTGAACCCCCCATCAAATCGAGTCCCAGCTTAAACGGCACGTCCTTGACTAGGGGCAGTTTCAAACCGTAATTTTTGACAGCCTTATTATAAGCGCCGCCGAAATCTACCAGCATTGCGCCTAGAGCGATAGCCATCACCAAGGCAAAAATCCACCAGAGTTTACCCTTGCCTTTGGGTTGAAAGATCTTCGTAAACATGTTTTCGGGCATAAGATTGTTATCGCCTAAGGCCGACTGAAACCGGCGTGAATAAAAAAATCCACTATCGTGAACTAAGGCGATGTTTTATATTTACACTTTATTTACACTTTCTTTATTTTAAACTAGAAATCAAGAAAAAATCAAGTCTTTACAAGAATCAACCATCGTGTTATATATTTGGCTAATTTTAAGTAAATAACAATAAATATTGACGCTTGTCACAAAGTACTTGCTCGAGCTAAAATAATTTACTTTATTTATCACGCTATATTAGTGATACTTTGTCCAATTTGTTTAAGATTTGCAAACAAAAAGGCCTTCTTAATTAGAAAGCCTTTAAGCTTATCAATTGGTATAATTTTTATAATTCTATAAAATCAACCGCCTTGTCAATCCACTGCTCGATTGCGCCCGGCTTCACCAAATCATGATCACCTTGTGCGACAATAATCTTGTTTTTGAAATCCAATTTCAAACTCTCAAGCGGCACGACTTGGTCATTATCGCCATGGATGCACAATAGATTGTCAGTGGGAAAATCTGCCAAATTCTGGCTGTAATCGCGATCCTTATTTTCGAAGCGATATAAATAATTTAATTTATGCGATTTGGCCACCATGTCCTGCTGCACATTGGCTAAAAATTCTTCTTCTTGGAAATAATTTTTGTAATTAGCCCAACCGATTTTTATTTCTTTATTATTTTTTTGGGCAAACCAAAGCCTCAACAAGTCTTGTTGGTTCAAGGCCGGCGCAATCAAGACGATTTTAGCCGGCCGGATCTTAATCCAGGCTAGCGCAATAGCGCAACCAGCTTGGCTATGGCCGACCAAGACAAATTTCTGATAGCCTTGGCCCTTCAACAGCTCAACGGCATTCTGCAATTCAGCCGACAGGCTTTCGGTCGTCTGATGATAGAAATCGCCATCAGACAAGCCACAGCCGCTGACATCGAAACGAAAAGAGGCAATACCGGCCTCGGCCAGCCTATCAGCCAGGGACTTGAACTTCGGGTCAGTCGTCCCCGCTCGCTCAAAGCCGCCCAGCATCACGACGGCATAATCTTTGCGGAATTCCTGCTCGGTCGCCAGAATACCGCGTAGCAAAGCCTCGCTTTGATTGTTAAATTCCAACAATTTAGTAATCATAATATTTAAGCCAAATACCAACTTCTAATTAACCTAAAATCTTAGGTATGTTAATGGAGTCCAGTTTGACAGTGTTCAAGACATCCTGGACATTGGTCATTAATTGGGCCGGGAAGATGATGGTGGAATTCTTCTCGACACTGATCTCGGCTAAGGTCTGCAGAGTGCGCAGTTGCAAAGCGATCGGATGAGCCATGATAATGTCGGCCGCTTCGCCCAGCTTGACCGCCGCCTGGAACTCACCTTCGGCTGCTACGATCTTGGCGCGGCGCTCGCGTTCGGCCTCGGCTTCTTTGGCCATGGCGCGCTGCATATTCTCGGGCAAGGTAATATCCTTGATCTCCACCGCGGTCACCTGGGCGCCCCACGGTTCGGTATGGGTATCGATCACATCCTTGATCTTTTCATTGATCTGGGATGTTTCGGACAACAATTCGTCCAACATAAACTGGCCGACCACGTTGCGCACCGTGGTCTGGCTGATCTGATTGACGGCATCGTAGACGTTCTCGATGGCGACCACCGACTTCTGCGGATCAACAATATGGTAATAGGCGACAGCAGCAATATCGATTGAGACATTGTCCTTGGTAATAATCTTCTGCGACGGGATATTCATAGTAATGGTGCGCAAAGTAACCTTACTCATCGTTTCAAAAATCGGAATCAAGAAGATTAAGCCCGGTCCGCGCACGCCGCGGCTGCGGCCCAAGAAGAAAATCACGCCGCGCTCATATTCCTTAAGCACTCGCAACGAGGAAAACACGATCACAGCCGCCAGAATCAAGATTGAATACCACATACGTTTTGTTTAACTTGTTGATTAAATTATTTTTTAATTTCAAAAGTGATAATCTTAACTAGCGTATCCTCAGTGACGCTCGCCCCATACAATTGGCGATTGAATTCCAACACATGGGCATGGTCGCGATAGCCGTTTTCCGCCATTTCGTCTTCAGTCACTTCACCGAGTGGCTTTTCCGCTACGGCAGTTATTGACGCGCGAGCAATCAGTTGGCTGCCGGCAGACTCGATCAGTTCCAATTCATCTCCAACCTGCAGATCCTTATCATCAAACAGCCGCCAGGTGACAGTCTTGCTGCCATCCAGGATTGGCGCGACCAAATGAGCGCTAAATTTAAGCCTTTTTAAAACCTTGTTTTGCGTCATAATTCTTATTTACCATCACATAGGTATTGCCATAGCGATGTTCATTAAAGTAATCGGGAAATAAGGAAAAATTTTCATCAAGCTTCAGCGTACAGTCGATATCAAAGCAAATGAGTCCGATACGGTCCAAATATTTATGATCAATTGCCTGGACCACGATCACTTCATCGCCTTCGATGTCCACCTTTAAGACATCGATGAAGCCTTCTTTTTGCAGGATATTTTCCAACATATCATTAACCGAAATGCATTTGACTTCTATTTTCTGCTCGTAAGTCCGGTTAATGCCACCTAATCTGCCGGTATCCTCGATGCCGAATTGCCTTGTTTCATTATCAATATAGACGGCCGCCGGCTCGACATGGACCCGGTCGATAAATGCTTTCAGGTTATCGCTCAATTTATACAAATTGCTCGGTACGGGCTCGTACAAATAGCCCTTGGAAAAACTGTTCCTGGTCAAAAAATACAAAGCCGAAATACCGATATTAGCGCCGACATCAACAAAGACTTTAATCCGGTTGCCCACCTCGTAATCCAGCCTAAAGAAAATCTCATTAATCGTCAGCGAGTCATCATAAAAATATATGGTCGGAGAAATAGGTCCGATCGGCGTCTTGATAACCACCTGGCATGGATAATCGCCTTTGCCCAGAAAGTATCTGCGGAAAAAACTTACCGGCTGCTTGCAATATTTAAAGATATTAAGCAAAGACACGTAATGGCGATAATCAAAGATGAAGCCCAGATTGACATTCCTTCGTCCTATTTTCATAATTTTTATTACGCCCTCTATTTTTGCGCTTAATTAGTATGCTATAAATCACCCGACAGAAACTTATGCTTCAGAAATTCCGCGAAACGATCCATTTCTTGGCGGTAAGCCTTTAAATTACGTTCCTTTTCTTCTGTCGCCCATAACAATTGAGCCTCGTTTGCTTTTATCCTATGGTGCGCGCCAGTAGGCTCAAGTCGGCCCCTGTTCGCACCCATTTTATGGACATACAGCTTAGTTTGGGGATCGACCTTGTATTCTGCTTGATAGAATTCATCCAGATATTTACTTAATCGTTGATACTCCTTTTCATTCTCTGATTTAATTTTCGTCATCATCTGATCAACCAACAATTGCTCCTCAGGAGCCAGTACAACCTCGTTTTGGCGGGCTGCGTCGGCCTTCTTTTTCAATTCCGTAAAAGCCGGGTCTTGATCCAAGATAGCTGAAGCGCGAGCTTGCACATCGACCCAAGGCCACGGCAAAGAATGATCACTATGCCCTTCACAAGAGGCTGTAGTATCAAAATCATTAGCCTTTAAGGCTATAACCGGATACTTTATCCCAGCGTCCATCTGATAACCTAAGCTGTCTACTGTCTTTTCGATGTCACGAGTGAGTTGGTCCCATTTGACCTGTCGTTCATTCGGCTTTGGTTGGGCGATAAGCTTTTCAAAATTTATCATAAGATTCTCGACAAGTCGCCCATTAAAACCATTGGTTGCAAAGCGCGCAGCTCGTCGCTATAAGGCATCTCAGGAATGCCGTTGATAAAATATAGCTTCTTCTCCAGAGCATGGGCGTAGCCGGCCTCCAAAAAGGAATTGCCGCCCACATAATCCTTGATGCCGTTCTTGTCGTAATCAGCGATGATGACCGCATCGGCGTCACGGATTGCCCAATAATACTCCTGTATTAAGTTGCCAGCAATCTTATTGGCAGTTGACTCTTGACGGTTTTCGGCAGATAACTCACGCGTAACATATTTCTCGGCATTGTGTGGTACCGTCGCCTCGTGTCCCATGGCTTCCAGATCACTCTTTAATTGCAGCATCTGCTCGGAAAAAGCCATACTGCCGCAAATAATAATCTTCATAATTACTTGCCGTGGCAATTCTTATATTTTTTGCCACTACCACAGTAACAAGGATTATTGCGGCCAATCTTGTGGCCGCTGGCGTCCTTGTCCTTGGCCTTTGGCTCGCTCATCATGATAGCGGCGCCACCCATGGCCCCGGACATCGGATTAACGCCTGCCAATCTCTCTAAATCAGAGGAGTTATCGGTTGCGACTTTAGCCGGAGCGGAATAGATAGTGGCTTGCTGGAAAATTGACGGGCCCATAGCATCTTGGATGCCGCCCACCTTGTAAATAGAATAGACCACTTCTTTGGTAATCAAGCCATTAAGCTCGCTGTACAAGCGAAAAGCTTCTTTCTTGTATTCCACCAAAGGATCACGCTGGCCATAGCCGCGCAAGCCGATGCCTTTGCGCAAATAGTCTATCGTTTCCAGATGCTCTACCCACAGCTCATCAATGACGCGCAAAAGGATCATCTTTTCGATATCAGTCCAGGCAATACCTTGATTATCACTAAAGCTAGCCAGGCCTTCGTAGGCGCTATGCGCCATACCGGTCAGATATTCCACCATGTGATGGCGCGCCATTATCTTGTCTGGCTTAGAAGAATCCCCGACCATTTTTTCCAACTCATCTTGCAAATTGGCCGGCACCTTGAAGATCGTATTCATAGTCTCGGCGATTTCCTTAATACTCCATTCGGTGCTGTCTTCGCCGCCGGCATGGAAGGAAACCACCGACTCGATCTCCAAATCAATCATCTCCAAAATCATTTCACGCAGCGTTTTGGCGCTATCTTCCGTCGGCTTGAGGCCGGCGGCAATCTTTAGAATATTCAAACGCTTGCGATAAATCGCTTCGCGGTGCTTATTAATAACATCATCGTATTCAACTAAGTGCTTGCGGATATCAAAGTTGTTGCCCTCTACCCGCTTCTGCGCCTGCTCGATAGAACGGCTGATCATCTTGTTCTCAATCGGCATATCCTCAGGCATCTTGAGCGTCTTCATCATGCCCTTGAGACGGTCGCCGCCAAAGATGCGCATCAAATCATCGTCCATCGACAGGAAAAATTGGCTGGAGCCGGGATCGCCTTGGCGTCCGGCGCGGCCGCGCAACTGGTTGTCAATGCGGCGGGATTCATGGCGCTCGGTACCGACGACATGCAAACCGCCGGCTTCGCAAACCTTGCGATGCTCATCTTCATTATACGGAGTACCGCCCAAGATAATATCAACGCCGCGGCCAGCCATATTGGTAGCGATCGTAACCGAACCGGCCTTACCGGCCTGGGCGATTACTTGCGCTTCCTTCTCGTGCTGCTTGGCGTTCAAGACCTGCGCCTTAACGCCCTCCAACTCCAAGAGATGCGCCAGCTCTTCATTTTTTTCAATCGAAATCGTACCGATCAAAACAGGCTGCCCTTTCTGGCTGCGTTCACGCACATCAGCCACCAAGGCGTTATATTTTCCATTCTCGCTGGTATAAATAAGATCATTCAAATCCTTGCGCTGCACCGGTTTATTAGTAGGGATAGCCGTAGTGTCCAAATTATAAATCTTATGGAATTCTTCCGCCTCGGTCATGGCCGTACCGGTCATACCGGCCAGCTTGTGGTACATACGGAAATAATTCTGGAAAGTGACGGTCGCCAAAGTCTGTGACTCCTTCTGGACCACAACGCCTTCTTTAGCTTCGATTGCCTGATGCAGACCCTCGGAATAACGGCGGCCTTGCATCAAACGCCCGGTAAATTCATCAACAATAATTACCTCGCCGTCCTTTACTACGTAATCCTTGTCAATCTTAAACAAAGCATGCGCCTTAAGAGCTTGCTCGATATGATGGACGTCTTTTATACCGCCGGTCACATAGATATTTTCTACGCCCAACCATTGCTCCATCTTGGAGATGCCCGCTTCGCTCAAAGTGGCGGCACGCAATTTTTCGTCTACATTATAATCTTCGTTTTCCACCAAACGGCGCACCAGTTCGGCGAATTTAAAATATTTATCCGATGATTCATCCAAATTGCCGGAAATAATCAAAGGCGTGCGCGCTTCATCAATCAAGATAGAGTCGACTTCGTCGACAATGGCGAAATGCAAATCGCGTTGGACGCGCATTTCCATTGTGGGTGCCATATTATCGCGCAAATAATCAAAACCGAATTCATTATTGGTACCATAGGTAATATCGCAAGCATATGCCTGCTGGCGATTGATTTTCCGGAAATGAGCCAAGCGCTCATCGTATTGATTGTCGTCAAAATATTCCGGATCATATTGATAGGCTGTTTCATGGACGATAACCGAGGTAGTCAGGCCCAGAGCGTGATAAACGGCGGCCATCCAGCCAGCACCAACTTGAGACAAATAATCATTAACAGTCACCAAATGGGCGCCGCGTCCCAGCAAGGCGTTTAAATAGAGCGGCAAAGTAGCCACTAAGGTCTTGCCTTCACCGGTTTTCATTTCGGCAATCTGTCCTTTATGAAGAACCGCCCCGCCGATCAGCTGGACATCAAAATGGCGTTGGCCTAAAACTCGCCGCGCCGCCTCGCGCACACAAGCAAAAGCCTCAGGCTGCAATTCCAATAACTGCGCTTCCTCCTCTTCCAAAGTCTTGCTAGCCAGCCAGCTGCCATTTTCTTGCTTTTGCAAGCCTAATTTTTCTCGAAATTCGGCCGTTTTACCTGCTAGCTGTTCATCAGACAAGGCTTTAATAGCTGGCTCAAAGGCATTAACCTTTGCAATAATCGACTGGCGGATATCTTCGACAAACTTTTCATTCGAATCACCAAAAATTTTAGTTAGTATACTCATAGATTTTCTTTATTTTTCTCAACCAGCATAGCAGAAAGTGCCCAATAAATCAAGAAAAAGCCACAATGGCTGCCTATATTTGATGATTTTTCAATATAACAAAAATTGTGGCGTTCGGCAAAAAGATTATAAATATAGCAAAAAGCGAATAGGATTCAGTATTATTAGCCCTATTCGCTTAAAGTATTCAGTTAAAATTTTTACTACCTTACGCTGTAATACATTGGATTAACGGTCACAACCGTCCCGTTAGCATTATTTATGCTTAAGGTGTACTCACCAGGAGTCAGATCTTTCGGCTTAAAGTCACAGCTAAAGCTCGCCTGCTTATAATTATTAGAAAACACCGGAGTCTTACAAGTAACGGAAGTATAATAACCGATATTATGCACAGCGCTGGAAGGACCCATATCATCGTAGTCATTGTCAAATTTATTGAAGACTAGGACGTAAGATTGTCCATTTAGACTGCTAGGCGCGCTGACAGTAGCTCTGACGCTTTTTAGAAGCGAGCTGCCGCCCATACTGACCGTGGCCGTTATCGGCTGCTTGATTGTCACGCTAACAGAAGGACTGGTATAGACCTTAGTGTCCGCTAGCGGGATTTGTTTTAAATACTCAGGAGTTGGGACAGCTTTGGCCGTCAAGACATACAAACCATTAACCAAATTCATCACTTTGCAATTATAGGTCATAACCCTAATACCGTTAAAGGTGCAGAGAGTTGTCGGACTGCCATTATCAGAAACAATACTACTTACGCCAGCACCAGCCATCGCGGTTAAATACACCTTAGGCGGATAACGCAAATCAAAGTTCTTAATTGCTACGACGGCGTTTATCGTGTTCATGCCTCCGTTACCGGTAACAGTTACGCCGTCCTCGGGCGTAGCAATCTTGATCCAAGGAGCATTAAAAGTATAACCATTGGCGGCTTGCAATGTGTAGGCAGTAGAAGCGACCTTAACGCAATTCATTGTCCTATCCAGACCCCTGCAAGTAAAGGCATCGATAGTCAGCTTATTATTGCCGTTATTTAAGCCAATTGTATCAAAACCCACATGCCAGACGTTGCCATCTATAAAAGCCGAACCGTCTCGATACGTGCCGAGGATATATTTTTGAGGCGTATAGACCACTATTTTATTAATCGGGGTAAAAGGATCCGTATTGACCGTAACATCAAGCCTAATAAACCCGGTAGCCGTGCTCGGACCGACCGCAGAAATAGATACGCCGGACGCCTGGCGCACACTTTGGGCTAGCGCGCCAGCTCCGGCCAATACCGCAACTGCCGCCATCATTGCTAAAGTAATACTAGAAAGTAGATACTTTTTCATAAATTATATTTAATTATTAAGCCA
>JBAXSE010000023.1:0-20945 GCA_037130845.1 Candidatus Falkowiibacteriota bacterium
ACAGCAATTATCTCTCATCTGATACCCCGTCAGCTTGCTGCGGGGTAATTCATTTGCACTTATTGTTCCAATCATGCCTTGCGCAAATTGACTGATGGCCGTTATGTCCGTTTTCGGTCGCCTGCCAACATTATCGCCGAAATTAGGGACATAGCCGAAAGTATGACGGCTAAAAAAGAGATTTATCTGGAAGTCGAGACCTTTGGCGCGGATCAATCTTGGGCGCGTGAATTATTTGCCGGACTGAAAAACTTGAATCAGGAGTTGCCGATGCCGATAGCTTATGGCGCAAATATCAGAGTAACGCCGGGGGTAGACTTCAATGAATTGTTTGCTGCTTGCCGTGATGCCAATTTTCGTTTTATTAATATTGGGCTGGAGTCCGGTAGCGACCGGGTCAGACGCGAAGTTTTGAAACGCTATTATGCCAATGAAGACATTATCAGGACGGTCAAATTGGCGCGTAGTTACGGTTTGCAAGTTGCTTTGTTTAATATGGTGGGGCTGCCAACCGAGACGCCGGCGGACTTCCAACAGACAATCGATGTTAATCGAGAGTGTCAGCCGGATTGGCACATGACCTCCATTTTTTACCCTTATCCAGGCACAGATCTTTATACTTTGTGCAAGGATATGAATCTACTGCCAGCCACTACGGCAGATTCGACTGAGCGAGTGGAGTCGGTTTTGAATATGACCCAGTTTGATAAGCGACAAGTGCAAAAAGCCTTTATTTGGTTTGATTGGAATGTCTACAAAGACCATCGGCCTTGGTATAAATTGTTGTTAAGAGTGGTAGCCACCAAATTAAGGACTAAACCACGGCTGCATTATGTATATCGTAATCTTACGAAGTTGGCGTTTATAAAGAAAATTAAAGGAAAGCTAAAATCATGAACATCTTATTTATAAATAAAGGTGACACTGGAGGCGGTGGTTATAAGGTGGTTTGGGATTTAGCGACAGAATTGGTTGGATTGGGGCACACTGTAAATATGTTTGTGCAAGACAAGAAAACCACTAGTGATATTGTAAAAATAATACCTTTTTCAAGATGGCGATATTTTCTATCACATCTTTTTGGTACAGACTTGGATTTTTTTAAGACCGACTTTATTTTACAGTCTAATGAATTTAAAAAAGCAGATATTGTGCATGTTAATAATATACATAGTCATTATTTTAATCTAAAAACGTTTGGTAAAATGTGTGCGGCCAAACCTGTGGTATGGACTTTTCATGATTTGTGGCCAGTTACTTCCTATTGTCCACATCCGATAAGTAAATCAGTCTTTTGGGGTTTTTATCTTTGCCCCACGTTTTCTACTAGATCATTATTCAAGAAAATAAATCAGTTGTATCTTATTTTTAGGAAAAGAGTTTTATATCGAAGGATAAAATTTAATATAGTGACTCCTTCGCTGTATATGAGGAGGATGTTGGACTCAACGGTTGTCAGACGGATGCCGCAAGATATGATTTATAATGGTATAGATACCGATATATTTAAGCCTAAGGATAAAACAAAGACAAGAATACAATTAAATTTGCCAGCGGATAAGAAGATATTTATATTCGTTGCTAATAAGGGTAAGTCAAATAGTTGGAAGGGTTGGCAATATTTTAATCAATTAGCTGATTACTTTTCTGATCAAAAAGAGGTCTTGTTTATTTGTATTGGTAGTGGTTCAGATCAAAATAGGTCAAATATTAGGTTTGTTGATTTTGTAGATGATGGCTCTGTTTTGAGTAGTTATTATTCTGCGGCTGATGCATTAATATTTTGTTCGCTAGCCGAAAGCTTTGGGTTGGTTGTTACAGAGGCAATGAGTTGCGGAGTTCCTGTTGTAGCTTTTCCTGTTGGTATAGTGCCGGAAGCGATTGAACATAAAACAAATGGTTTTGTGGCCGATTATCAAAATGTGCCAAGTTTAATAGAGGGCGTTAAATATATTATGACGATGCCGGCCAATGATCTAGAGGCAATGAAAACTGCTAATCGGGAGAAAGTGCTGGCAAAATTTAGTAAAAAAATAATGGTAGATTCTTATCAAGAATTATACAAAAGAGTATTAAAATAGAATATGAATCAACAAGACTCTCATTTAAATATTGACAAGCTAATTGAAGATGTTGGCAATAGTTTGGGTCAAGAAGTCTTGAGCCAAGGGGAAAAGGGCTATGGATTATTTCACCGAGATCGTTATGCCCTTTTGGCAAAAAGGTTTTTGGATTTTAGGTCAACTCAATCTCAAAGGTTTCTAGAAGTCGGATCTTATAATTATTTTGTTCCTTTGTTGGCGCAAAAGATTGGCTATAAGTCTTTTGGGATAGACTTACCCGAGTTTATTGAGCAATTTAAAGCTCAGGAAATTGAATTTGATTTAGATATTAAGCCTTGTGATTTATCAAAGCAGGCTATTCCTTTTGAAGACAATTTCTTTGATTTTGTTAATTTCAGTGAAGTCCTTGAGCATTTTAATTTTTATCCTGTGCCGGTGCTTAAGGAGTTCTATAGAGTCCTGTGTCCAAGTGGCCGATTGTTAATTACAACACCTAACTTAACTAGATTTAATAATCGTATAAAGCTGTTGTTGGGTCTCAGTATAAACTGGAATATTGAGGATGTGTTTGGGCCAATGACTCATGCTCGTGAGTATACTGCCAAAGAAGTGGTTTTTTTACTTAACTCAGCTGGTTTTACTAAGATTAGTGTTGGTTATGCCCACATTGATTATCCTGATATAAATATTTGGCTGCGGCGTTTAAATCGATTAGTTGGCCGGATTTGCCCCGTATTGGCTAGTAATCTAATAATTGTGGCTAATAAGTAGCAGTTTTTAGTCCAATAGACTAATTGCTTTTTGGCTGTTGAAATGTTTTAATTAAGGTATATACTGAGCGTAATTTAGGGCAGACGTTAATCAAAATATTTATTGATATTTTTGTCAAATTATTGTATTTTAGTTTATTAAATATTGATAGAATGTAGGTAATAAAAACTAGACAGATATAAATAACTCTAAAAAAATGGAAAACGTAAACAACTATGAAGTGTCGGGTCCAAAATTGTTACTTAAACGCATTAAACGTGCTATAAAATCAAATCAAAAACTATATATATCTTTGTGGAGAACAAGACTATTTTTTATAAATACCTACTTAAAGTGTTTTAAAAATTTCAGATCAATTGAGATAGAAACCAACCCGATTTGCAATAGAAGATGTTCTTTTTGCCCGATTACTTTAGATAAGCATCCCATCATCGAGTTGATGAGTGAAGATCTTTTTGACAAAATTGTTAATGAGCTGAAAGAAAGACATTTTAAAGGCGAGGTGTGTTTGAGTAGTTACGGAGAACCCTTGTTGGACAAAAGACTGGCCGGATTTGCCAAAAAAATTAAGACAGAAATAGGTTCAAAAGTTGTTGTTTTTACAAATGGTGACTTTTTGACAGTCGAAAAATTCAGAGAATTGCTATCTGCTGGTGTAGACTTATTTTATATGAGTCAGCACGACGAAGTGTTGCCAGAAATTATTCAGAAGTTGTTTGCGGAAATTTCTTCTGCCGAACGGAAGCATATTGATTTTAGCGTGATAAAAGAAGACTCGCCGCTGGTCAATCGCGGTGGCACAGTTGAAGTCAAGACTTTGCAACAGATAGTTCGTTGCCCTTTGCGGAAGATGTATATTAGAGCTGATGGAGAAGTCAGGTTATGTTGTAATGATTATTTTCGCGAAGTTAAGTTGGGCAATGTAAACGAATCTAAGTTGATAGATATTTGGGATAGCTCGGTCTATAAGAAAATCAGGAAAGAGTTGGAAAGTAATGTTTTTAGCCAAGATGTCTGTAAAAGGTGTTTAGGTACTACTTCTCTTGAAAATAAAAAATAGAACATAATAGTTAATTAAATATAATGTTTCTCCAGTTTTTTGCAGAAAAATTATTTACTATCAATATAGTCCAGTCGCCGTTAATGGGAGGCTTTTCTTTGGTGCCTCTTTTGGGCGTACTTTGTATGGGTGTGTTTTTTTTGATTTTCTTCATCTTTGATGACTCGGTAGAGTTTTTTAAAAAAGACGTCAAAATCATTTTTTTAGGCATCGTACTTCTTTTGTGGTTGCCTTTTTCTGTAGGATTTATCTGGACTAACGCGCTTAATGCTATCAAGCATCTAGCTGGCGGTACGGTTGACGTGCGTTGGCAGTCTTTGATGTGTGAGATTGATAGCAATCAAAGACTGCAGGGCCTCTTGTGTAGTATCGCCGCCACCGAGCAGGCTGTCCGTAAAGAGGTGTCAAAGGGGGTAAGCTATTGCTTGCTGGCAAACCCAACTGCTCAACTTTATATGAACTATGAATTTTATGGCTACTATAGGCAGGAGGATTGCGCAAAAGCTGATTATGCTTTTGTTAGTAAATCTGATAAAAAGATAGGAACAAGGGCGGACCATTTGTTGATCTATGATAGCTCGGGCCAACCAACTGATATCGGCCGTTTCGAAATTACAGTAGTCGACGAAAAGCTAGGCAGCTTTATCCTTAAACGCAAATAATATGGGAGCCTTGCCGTTGTTATTAATTGCTGTTGCATTAGGTTGGCCGTTGGCCGGTGTTTTGTTTAAAGAAAGAAGCCAGCCGGAAAAACTAGCCTTGGCTTGGCTGTTAGGGGCGTTTGTTATCACATGGCAATTGTTTATCTTCCTTTTTTGGTTGAAGGCCGGTACTTTTTGGTGGTTCAATTTGATTTTTTTGGCCGAAGCGATTATTTTGTGGCTGTTTTTGAAGGCTAAAATAAATTGGCGTGATTTTCGAGCAGCATCCGGCGCTAAGCCCGGCTTGTTGGATAAGATTCTACTTTGTATCCTGGCTTTGGTTATTATGCTGTCCTTTGTTAATGCTTGCGGCCGCGGCAATATCGGTTGGGACAGCTTGAATATTTGGTCGATTAAAGCAAAGCAGATATATTATAGCGGACGAGTCATTTTTGATTCTAATAATCCGGCAAGTTGGCAGTCACGAGCTTATCTGCAGTATCCTTGGCATGGCTCTTTGCTTTATGTGTGGGGCAATGAGCTAAACGGCAGTTATAGCGATGCCGTTAATAATGTTATCAATTGGTTTTACTATGTAAGTATTATTATTCTGGTCTATGGTTTTTTGGCTATCCGTATCGATCGTCGGGGGGCTGCCGCCTTCACTTTGATGTTGGCTAGCGCGCCGATCTTTTATTTCCATAGTTTTAATAGTTATTCAGATTTAATGTTGGGCTGTTATGCGGCCTTGGCGTTAATCTTTTTGTGGCGCGCCTGGCTGGGCAGCAAATACGCCTTTATCGGTTTGAGCATGAGTTTGGTGGCAGCCTACACTACGAAAAATGAGGGCATTTTTGCCTTGCTAGCTGCTTCCTTTTTCTTGTTAGTATTTTTAACAAGACAGAAGAAATGGCGGCAGCTGGCTTGGTTTGTCGGCTTAACCGGACTGCTGCTAGCGCCTTGGCAGATTTTTCGCATGGTTAATCATCTGGGTATTGCCAATTCGACAGCGGTGACTGCTTGGCACTGGGACGCGATTTATCAGTTTTGGCGGACTTTTTGGCTTAATGCCAGCTTTAATATCTTTGCTTGGGTTGTCTTGGCGGTACTGGCCTTTGCCGCCATAAAGATCTATGCTGACAAAAAACTGTTGGTAGCTTGGGTATATGTCGCATTGTTATTCTCGGCCTTTTTGTATGTATATATCAGTACCACTTCTTATCAAGATGCTGTTTATGATACTACTATTTCACGAAACCTGATCACTATTTTTCCAGCACTAGTCATCGTTACTGCTTTGAGCTGGCAAAAAATATCAAAAAAATAATCAGAATATTATAATTTTATAATGCTCCTACAAATACAAATTATTACAAATCTACAAATAATGTTGAGGTAATTAGGTGCGGATTTGTATATTTGTAATAATTTGTATTTGTAGGGTTTAAGTTATGTTGTTATCAGTCGTCATGCCTGTATATAATGAAGAGAAGACAATCAAGAAAATGATTGAGCGTGTTTTGGCTGTGCATTTGCCGGACGAAGTGGTTGTTGAGTTGGTGGTGGTAGAGGATTGTTCCAGTGATCGGACTCGAGACGTTTTAGGCTCTATGTCTGACCCGAGGATTAAAATATTTTACAAGGACAAGAATGAGGGCAAGGGGTCGGCGGTCATCCGCGGTATCAAAGAATCGACGGGCGATATTATCATTATTCAGGATGCCGATTTGGAGTATGACCCACATGATTATCCCAGATTGTTAAAACCGATTATGGCGGGCTCTGCTGATGTTGTCTATGGCTCACGATTTGTCGGCGGCGAGCCGCACCGTATCTTGTTTTTCTGGCATTCGATCGGCAACAAGCTACTGACTGTCTTTTCCAATATGCTGACCAATCTGAATCTGACGGATATGGAAACCTGCTACAAGATGTTTACGCGCGAGGTGGCGGATAGCATTAAAAATCGCTTGACTTGCCAGCGCTTTGGCATCGAGCCGGAATTGACGGCCTTGTTCGCTCGTGGCGGCTGGCGGATTTATGAAGTCGGCATCAGCTATGCCGGCAGGACTTATAAAGAAGGCAAAAAAATCAATTGGCGCGATGGCGTAGCGGCTTTTTGGTATATTATTAAGTTTAATTTGTTAAAATAATTTCATGTCTATTTACTTTCTCTTGTTGGTTTTTGTTTTCGGCGCCGCTATCGGTTCTTTTTTAAATTGCATGGCCTGGCGCATTTATCACGGACAAGGCCTGTGGGGGCGTTCGCAGTGTCCGTCCTGCAACAAGATGATCGCTTGGTTTGACAATGTGCCTCTTTTCTCTTGGCTGCGTTTGCGCGGCAAGTGCCGCCATTGCCAGGCTGCTATTCCTAGCCACTATTTTTGGGCTGAGTTGGCGGTGGCTTGCTTATTTTTGTTTTCATTTTTGTTTCGTTTGGATTTCGCGCCGGAGCATTTTGTGTTGATGATCGGCCTGGGTCCCATCGATTGGCATTTGATCTTATCGATCTTGCGCGATTGGACGTTGATATCATTCCTGTTTATTATTTTTTTGATGGATTTAAAATGGTTCGTGGTGGCCGATGTAGTAAGCTTGGGCGGAGCGGGGGCGGTATTTGTTTTAAATTTGCTATTGGGCGTGCCATGGCCGACGTTGGTGCTGGGCGCTTTGGCTGGGGCCGGCTTTTTCTTGCTCTTCCATGTCTTGTCCGAGGGCGCCTGGATGGGTTCGGGCGACATCTTGATTGGGCTATTAATGGGCGTAGCTTTAGGGTGGCCCGGCATTGTGGTTGCCTTGTTTATGGGCGTTATCATAGCGGCTTTGTGGGGCATCGGTTTGGTATTGGCGGGCAAGAAAAAGTTCCAATGGCAGAGGCTATGGCAAAAAGGGGAACCGACTGATAACGAGATCAAGGAGAGCGCTTTGCCGTTCGGGCCCTTTTTGACTGTTGGGACTTTGCTGGCTTTTTATTACGGCTCAGCTGTCTTGGTTTGGTATTTAAGCTTTTTAACTTTTTAATACATGCGGATTGCCATAGTTATCCCTTGCTATAATGAAGCTCTCCGGCTGAAAAGTGATGTGCTGGCTGATTTTGCAATGAATCATGTTGATTGGCGGTTGATATTCGTCAATGATGGCAGCAGTGATCAGACGCCGGCAGTCTTGAATAGATTGGCGGAGGAGTATTCGAATGTCGAAGTGCTTAGTCTGGCTATAAACGAGGGCAAGGCAGAGGCGGTGCGGCAGGGTATTATGCGAGCGTTGGATGATGGCGCTGAGATTGTCGGTTTTATGGATGCCGATTTAAGCACGCCTTTGACTGAGATTGAAGCGATGGTTGAGCTAGCGGACTCTGGGCGTTGGCAGATGGTTTTTGCTTCACGCATCCGTACATTGAATACGCACATCAGACGTTACTTTTGGCGGCATGCTTTGGGCCGCGTTTTCGCTTCAATCGCTGCTTGGCTGATCGGTTTGCCTGTTTATGACACGCAATGCGGGGCTAAATTTTTTCGAGCCGATTTGGCTCGTTTATTATTTGAGCAAAGGTTCGCCAGCCGCTGGTTTTTTGACCTGGAAATATTCATCCGTGCCAAAAAAGAGCTAGGATTAGAGACAAGTAATCAGGCTCTGGAATATTTGTTGTCTGAGTGGTACGATGAAGGCGCCAGTAAATTGCGTATATTTGATTTCCTGTCGGTGCCTTGGGAGCTGGCTAAAATTTATCGTAAATATCAAAAATTAAAATAGTCTTTATGTACGAAACAAACATCAATGGCAAGCACACCAAGTATATTTTTGTAGTCGGCGGCGTTATGTCCGGCGTCGGCAAGGGTATTACGGCGGCCAGTATCGGCCGTATTATGGAGGGTAAGGGCTATAAGGTTAGCGCTATCAAGATTGACCCTTATATCAATGTGGATGCCGGCACCATGAATCCAATCGAGCATGGTGAAGTGTTTGTGACGGAAGACGGCGATGAGACCGATCAGGATCTGGGTAATTACGAACGTTTTTTGAATGTGAATATCCTCAAGGATAATTACATGACTACCGGCCGCATCTATCAGACGGTCATCCAGCGCGAGCGCAATCTGGAATACAAAGGCAAGTGCGTCCAGGTGGTGCCTGATATCCCCAATGAAGTTATCGATCGCATCAAGCGGGCTCAACAGAAGTCGGGCGCCGATATGATGGTGATTGAAATCGGCGGCACGGTGGGCGAATATGAAAACTTGCTATTCTTAGAGGCGGCCCGTTATCTGCATTTGGACAATCCGGATGATGTCTTGTTTGTGATTGTCAGCTATTTGCCTATCCCGGGTAAGATCGGCGAAATGAAGACTAAGCCTACCCAGCATGCCGTGCGCGCCTTAAATTCGGCCGGCATCCAGCCAGATTTTATTATCGCTCGTTCCAGCGCCGATATTGATGAACCGCGCCGCCGCAAGATAGCTATTCATTGCAATGTGCGTCCGGCTGATGTGATCGGCGCGCCTGATATTGATTCTATCTACGAAGTACCTATTAATTTTGAGAAGGATAATCTGGGTGACCGTATCTTGGAGAAATTCAAGTTGCCGCCCAGTCCTACCGACCTGACCGCCTGGCAGGCGATGTTTGATCGCTATAAGAATGCTGAAAAACGGGTAAAAATCGGCGTAGTAGGCAAATATTTCGAGACCGGGGACTTCACTTTATCAGATTCCTATATTTCGGTGATTGAAGCCGTTAAGCATGGGGCCGCGGCCAATGACTGCAAAGCCGAGTTGGCCTGGTTATCGGCCGAGGAGGTGGAGCGCCAAGGTGTAGACATGCTCAAGGAGTATGACGGCCTTATTATCCCTCAAGGCTGGGGCTCACGAGGCTCTGAGGGCAAAATTAAGGCTATCCAGTATTGCCGTGAGAACAAAATACCGTATTTTGGATTGTGTTACGGTATGCAGATGGCAGTGATCGAATTTGCCCGCAATGTCTTGGGCTTGGCCGGGGCTAATACCGAAGAAGCAGATCCGGCTACGCCTTATCCGGTTATCCATATCATGCCAGGGCAGAAGGAGTTGTTGGCCGAAAAGGGTTATGGCGGCACGATTCGCCTAGGCGGTTGGCCTTGCCAAATTATTGCCGGCACTCATATGGCCAAGGCTTACGAAATTAAATTTAAAAATGAGGCAGTCGTGTCTGAACGCCATCGCCATCGCTATGAATATAACAGCGATTTCCGCCAGCAGTTAGAAACAGCCGGACTCAAAGTAGCCGGTACCAGTCCTGACGGCAGTATTGTGGAGGCGATAGAAATCACCGACCATCCTTTCTTTATCGGCACTCAGTTCCACCCTGAGTATATCTCTCGTCCCTTGGATCCGCATCCGCTGTTCGTGGAATTCGTGAAAGTTTGTCTGGAACTGAAGGCGTAATTTTGACTTTTGTGGTTAAAAAGGTTATATTATTACCTATATGACCGAAGAAATAAAGAAAATTCAAGAGATCGTTTTGCCTATATTCAAGGAGGCTGGCTTTACTTATGTCGGCCTTTTCGGCTCGTTCGCGCGCGGAGAAGCAACGGCAGAGAGTGATGTGGATTTTCTCTATGATCATGACAAGGACTTAAAGTTTTCTTTATTTGATTTGGCTGGTTTAAAGATAAAACTGGAAGATAGTCTGGGGCGCAAGGTAGACCTTGCACAGAGGAATTGTCTTAAGCCTAGATTGATACCGTATGTTCAAAAAGATTTAATCGAGTTGTATGAAAAAAGATAATCTGGTATATGTGGATGATATGCTGGAGTCGGTTGAGGCTATCCAGAGATATACTGCGGATAAGACTGAGGTTGATTTGGCTAACGATGGAATGTTACGGGATGCCGTCATGAGACGTTTCGAAGTTTTAGGTGAAGCGGCTAATCGGCTATCTCACGAATTCCTCGAAGCCAATCCTGGGCTACCTATTAAGATGGCCGTCAGCATGCGAAATTTATTGATACATGATTACGATAATATTAGAATAGAGAAAGTGTGGGAGGCGATTCAAAATGATTTACCGGATTTGAAGATCCAATTAGAGAAACTCCTGGCCTGAGATTAAAACTAAAATGGATATAAAAAACAGCCCTCCGATGTACATCGGAGGGCTGTTTTTTATTTTGCGATAACGTTGACGATTTTGGCGGTTTTTAGTTTGCCGGTGAATTTGGTCAATTTTTTGGTCTGGAAGGATACGGTGCCTTCGGTCATGGCATAAAGTGTGTCATCTCTGCCTTTGGAGACATTGACGCCTGGGTGGTATTTGGTACCGTGCTGGCGAATGATGATAGCGCCGGCATTGAGGGCCTCACCGTGGTTAACTTTGACGCCTAAACGTTGTCCGGCGCTGTCGCGGCCCAATCTAGAGGAACCGCCTGCTTTCTTATGTGCCATATGGGGATTTCTGAAAATGGCTAACAAAAACTAGCCAAATTTAGCTTATTTTAGATAAATATTAGTGATGAACTTCAATATAGCAAAGAAAGACGGAATTGTCAACGGGGGAGTGCCAAAAGAGGTTATTTTAGGACTTTTTGCTCTATTGACAGGCATGGCAATAGAACAGTATCGTTAAGCTAAATATAGAACATTAACAATTTTTTCACCAAGTAGGAGTAGCTATGGATACGCAAATTCGTGTGAAATTTTTAGGTGGCACGGCGGATGGCGATAATTTAACCGGATCATGTATTCTGTTAACGATTAAATCAGGGAAAAATATTACGCGGTTGTTGATTGATGCCGGGCTGATTCAATGCAGCCCAAAAGAATTTTTTACCAGAAATCGGGCAATTTTGAAGGAATTGAACCCAAGCCTATTAGACGGCATAATAGTTACGCATCCTCATACCGATCATGTGGGAGGCTTGCCGTTGGTAGTTAATCATGGATCCGGAGATGCAATGAGAATTATCTGCACCGAATCGACTGCAAGAATAATCGGCGTGATGCTGGCGGATAGCGCCAAGATTCAGGCAGAGACCTGCTATGCAATCAAGGCTAGCGCTAAGGCGAATGTAAAAGTCGGCGCTAAGAGAAAAATCTCTCGGGATCAGCAGGCTTTAGGCAAAAGAGAAAAACTGAAAAATAAAAAAAACGGCCAGCCGATTGTGGCTGCCGAAGAGCCGTTGTATACCATGGAGGATGTGGAAAAAACTTGTTCGCTGATTAAAAACGGCGGTTTTCCCTATCAAGAGTGGATCAAGCTGTTTAATCATGGCGTCAGCCTCAAGTTCTACCAGTCGGGCCATGTTCTCGGCGGCGCTATTTGTGTTATTAGAGTCAAAACCAAAACCAAAGATATTTATCTTGGCTTTAGCGGCGATCTAGGCAGGCATGATGGCATTATCTTGCCGCCTCCGGCTACGATTGAAGAGAAGATTGATTATTGGTTTACCGAATCGACCTACGGCGGCAAAGTACATCCCGAGCGTGAAGATGAAATCAAACAGTTGATCGCCCTCATTAAAGAAGCGGTGGTTCAAAAAAAGAAAATCATTATTCCGTCTTTTGCGCTAGAAAGAGCGCAAGAAATAATTTATTTGCTGTCATACTATATGCAGATAGGCGATATTCCCGAGATACCGATATATCTGGATGCTCCCATGGCTTCGACAATTACCAATATCTTTGCCGATAGCTGGGATGAAGGCATGTTTGCCGGACAGGAAAGGCTAAAATTTAATCCATTCAATCCGGATGAAAATAAATTTTTGCATATTATTCCCACTCAGCTCGATTCATTGGCGTTGGTTAAGGCCCCCGGGCCGTATATCGTTATCGCCGGGTCTGGCATGTGTGATGCCGGACGCGTCAGAGATCATTTGCGGGCCGGTTTGGGCAATCCTAATATCATTGTTTGCCTGGTTGGCTATATGGCCAAAAATAGTTTGGGTCGCAAATTGAAAGATGGCCTACCGATAGTAAATATGAACAAAAAAGAGATAGTTGTCAAGGCTAGGATTAAATGCTTTGATAGTTTCTCGGCTCATTCCGACAGTCCATTCTTAGTTTCATACGCCAAGGCGTTGGTTGACAATCATAGCGCGGAAGATAGTCTGCGAAAAATATTTATCGTTCATGGTGAAGAAAATAGCTCTGCTTTTTTGAAATTGGAACTGCTGGAGGCTTTGGCCGACCGGAAGTATCCGTTGAAAAATATCATTATTCCAAAATTGAATGATGAGATTATTTTGTAAACAACCGCCACCCCGCTAATCCGGGGTGGCTTTTAAATCAATTAACAATTATCAATTAACAATGAATGCATAGTTTTTAAATTGAATATTGTTAATTGACTTGACACCCCTAGGGGGTATATGATATTATGGAAATAATAAAGCTATCTTAATTTAAATTATGCCAAAAATAGAACGCACGCCCGAGCAATTGCTCAATATAGTCATCGGCCAGCTGGAAGGCGTCAAGAAGATGCTAGCCGGAGAGAAGGACTGTCTTAAGGTACTGGTGCAGCTTAAGGCAGCTAAATCAGCCCTTAATAACGCTACTACCCACATCTTGTCGCAAAATATGCACCATTGCCTGGTTTCGACCAAGCCTAAGGATCGCAAACAGCTCGATGTTCTATTGGCAGAGCTAACTAAGATGTAGTTTTTTGATACCTGCTCCTACAAATACAAATTGTTACAAATCTACAAATAATACAAAACGTTTAGGTGCGGATTTGTATATTTGTAATAATTTGTATTTGTAGGAGTTATAATAAATTAGAACAAAATAATATGACCCAACATTTTACCGATGCTGATTTCGCTACGGCGGTAATCGAAGCATCAAAAACCAAGCCGGTCTTGGTGGACTTCTTTGCTGTGTGGTGCGGACCTTGCCAGATGCAGGCTCCGATTATCGAGAACGTGGCGCAAACTATCGGCGATAAGGCCGTTGTAGGCAAAGTCAACGTGGACGAAGCGCCGCAGGCCGCCGGCCAATTCGGCGTTATGAGCATCCCGACTATCATTATTTTCAAAGACGGCAAAGCGGCGCAGACTTTTGTCGGCGTGCAGATGCATGATGATTTAGTTGCCGCTTTGCAGAAATTGGCATAAGCATAAGGCAGAAGAAATATTTTATGCTTCCTTTAAACCCTCGCAAGCTAAAGATTGTGGCGTTGTCACTTTTTATAGTTGCGGCGGTTTTTTTGTGCCTGGCTTATTGGCCTCGGCCCTGGCAGACCGAGGTTGATTTTCTGAATGTCGGCCAGGGAGATGCTATCTTGATTCAGACGCCTTATGGCCAGCGTATTTTGATTGATGGCGGTCCTGATAGTTCGTCGCAGGCCAGATTGGGCGAAGTGTTGCCTTGGTATGCCCGAACAATCGACTTGTTAATCCTGACTCATCCGCATGATGATCATGTCGCCGGTTTGATTAAGATAGTTTCTGATTATCGTGTATTGCAAGCGGCATCCGCCTCGGCTACCAGCACTAGCCCGGCTTTTTTGTCCTGGCTGCGCATAGTGAATGCCAGCCAGCAGCAAGTGGTTAGATTGGTGAAGGGGCAGAATATACCTTTGGGACCGAAATGCAACCTGCAAGTATTATGGGCCGATGATGGCCAGTCGGCAAATAATTCTTCGGCGGTTCTTAAATATACCTGCGGTGAGTTTAGCGTCTTATTGATGGGTGATTTGGAAGAAAAAGAAGAACGCAAGATGCTGGCAGAACTAAAGGGCCAATTGTCGGCCCGCGTGTTGAAGGTAGCGCATCACGGTTCGGATTTGGCTACCAGCCAAGATTTTATCACGGCCGTCGGCCCGGAAATGGCTGTTATTTCGGTTGGTAAAAATAATTTCGGCCATCCTTCGAGCCGTGTCATAACTCGGCTGACTCGCTATGGCGTCCAGGTGTATCGTACCGACCAGCAGGGTACTATCAGAGTGGTAAGCGATGGCGGCAGGATTTGGCTAAGGTAAGTATAAACGCGCAGCTTGTGTATTTTTTATATTTTGGATAGAATCAAATCTATATACGGCCTTACTCCTACAAATACAAATTATTACAAATGTACAAATCCGTACCGAACCGTTTTGTTCTTATTTGTATTTGTAGGAGCAGCTGTTTTTAATCGGAGACTATAATCATGACTATTAATATTTTAAAGTAAACTATAATCCCTATGGAAGGAAAAAAAGAGCGAACGTTTGTGATTGTTAAGCCTGATGGCGTGCAACGGTCATTGATTGGTGACTTGATCAGCCGCATTGAGCGCACCGGCTTGAAGCTGGTTGGTATGAAAATGATGCTGGCGACCGAAGACCAGTGCTGGGCTCATTACAATAAGGATGATGCTTGGTATGAGGACAAGGGCCAAAAAATGGTGGCCAATCTGCAGCTAAAGGGCATGAGTGTGGACAAGCCGGCCATTGAATATGGCAAGGATATTATGCGTGCCAATGTTGCTTTTATGACTTGCGGTCCGCTTATCCCGATGGTGTGGGAGGGTAATAAGGCGGTTGGCATTGTTAAAAAAATAGTAGGCGGTACCGAACCGCTAACTAGCGATGTCGGTACGATACGCGGCGACTACACTATTGATTCTTATGATTTGGCCAATCTGGACGGCCGCTGCGTCCGTAATCTGATCCATTGTTCCGACATGGTGGACGAAGCGGAGCGTGAGATGAAGATCTGGTTCAGCCCAGCGGAATTATTGGATTATCGTTTGGTGGCGGAACAAATCCTTTATGACGTCAATTTGGACGGTATCAAAGAATAGCCTATATTAAGTAATAAGTAGCTCTTCAAACGTCCTGGTTCTTCTCGGGGCGTTTTTTGGCCTAGGAGCTAAATCGTGTTGAATCTTTGTTTTAGTTATGTTAAAATAGCTCTATGGAACAGCAAGACTCTGGGAGGTTTTTAGGTAATGAAAAATTAATCAGCCAATTGTCTCAGCAGGCTCGCAATGCTCGATTGGCTGCTTCGCCATTGGCTCTGAGCTATGTATTTGCCGGCCCGAGCTTCAGCGGCAAAAAAGAAGCTGCCTTGTGGTTTGCCCAGGCCTTGCTGTGCTCTGCTAGCCGTGATGGAAGGCCTTGCGCTATCTGCCAGCATTGCCGGCAGGTTTTAACAGGCGCGCATCCTGATTTGATGTGGCTCAAACGCCAAGAGGATAAAACGCAAATTATCATCGAGGATGCAACTGAGCTGATCGGCCGGTTATCGCGCGGTTCTTTTGTGGGAGGGCAGCAAGTTGCGGTAATCGAAGGCGCTGATGATCTGAACGAAAAAAGCGCTAATTCTTTGCTAAAGACTTTGGAAGAACCGACTAGCGGTACGGTGATTATCCTTTTGGTAGAAGAGCCGGATAAGATGTTACGCACTATTATGTCGCGCAGCCAGCAATTCTTTTTTCGTCCGGCCTCTCAAGCGGCTTTATCTAAGGAGCTTGAGACCGAATCCGGTTTAAAACGGCGCGAGGCGCAAGAAATTGCTCGGATGGCTCTGGGCCGTCCGCGGTTAGCTCGCATTATGGCAGACGACCGTTCGCTTTATGAAAAACGTCTGGCTATTGCCGCTGCTTTGGTTGATGGTTATGGCGCGGCTGCTACCAGGCAATTGGCGTCAGTAGCTAGCCTGCTGGGTTCGGCTACCGGCCAAGAAGCGGCTCGCCAAAGTCGAGAGATTTTGAATATTTGGCAATTAGTGGCTCGCGATTGGCTGCTTAATATTATCGGTGCAGATGATTTGCAGATCCATCAGTCGTTGAGTGAAAAGCTGGCAGCCAAAGGCCGCGGTCTTTCGGCTCAACAAATCTTGGCTCTTTGCCGTTTGATCGGCCAGGGTTATGGCCAATTGGCTGCTAACGTTAGTCCCAAATTAGTCTTGGAAAATATTTTACTTAATGCCAATGTTTATGTCTAATTTTAAAATCGCTGGTTTGATAGCCATCTTAGCGCTAACGCTCAGCGGCTGTACTCTTAACTTCGGCAGCAAGCCGGCCGACGATACGCGCACCGGCGGTTTATTCAAGTCTTCTGATTTTGGCCAGACTTGGCAGCAGAAGGGCTTGCTTTTACGCACTACCGGCCAGGCTCAAGGTATTTTTAGCTTAGATGTGCTCTCATTCGCGGTTGACCCGACGGATGCAAAGGCTTTATATTTTGGCACGCTTGATTCCGGCTTGTTTTACAGTTATGATGCCGGCGAATCTTGGCAATTGGCAGACGGTACGAGCCAGATGGCAGTCGCCTCGATTGCTATTGACCCGGCTCAGCATTGTCGGATTTATTTTGCCAGCAAAAATAGGATAATGAGCTCTGATGATTGCGGCCGCGCTTGGAAGCAGCTATATGCTGATAATGATCAGAATTTATTGATCTATAACATGGCAATCGATTATTATAATAACAAAATTATTTACATGGCCAACTCGAGAGGTGATGTAATGAAGAGCGAAGATCAGGGGGTTAGTTGGCGCACTGTTATACACATGGCTAACGTCCGTTTTAGGAAGGTGGTTATGAGCCCTTTTGACAGCCGTATTCTGATTGCTATATCTGACGGTAATCGTATTTTTCGAACTATTGATAGCGGATTGACCTGGGCCGATCTTAAGCCTAAAATGTCATATTTTCAAAGCATGGGCGACTTCCGTGATCTGACGGTCAGTCCGAAGGACAAAGGCTTGTGGATTGCCGCGACTACCAATGGCTTATATCGTACCGTTAATGACGGGGATAATTGGGTTGAACTCAAATTATTGACGCCGGAAAGAAATGCCTTGATAAATTCGGTGGCTATCAGCCCCGTGGATAGCCGTAAGATTTATTACTTGACTGATACCACTTTTTATACCACCATAGATGGTGGAGATAATTGGAAAAGCCGAACCTTGCCGACCCCGCGCCGAGGCTACTTGCTGGTTACCGACCCTAAGATCGACGGCATAATTTACCTGGGACCAAAAAAGAAAGTCTAGTTATAATGCCCGGTACCTATAACTTTACCCGCCCGTATTACTCCGCAATCGTTCGGGCAAGCAAACTTTAAGAACTTTATAAACTTTACGAACTTAAGTGTATGAATAAGTATATCATTGATCATCAGGAGGCCTTTACAAAGACTTTGGATTTTTTTCATAAGGATATCGCTACTTTGCGCACCGGGCGGGCTAATCCGGCTATTCTGGATAGCGTGCAAGTCGAGGCGTATGGCACCTGGAATCCGCTTAATGCTCTTGGCAACATCAGCGTGTCTGATGCCTCTAGCTTGATTATCGCTCCTTGGGACAAGTCTGTGGCGAAAGATATCGAAAAGGCGATTGTGGCAGCCGACTTAGGCTTGAGCGTTGTCAATGAAGGCGACAAGCTTCGTTTGTCTGTGCCGCAATTGACCGAGGAAAATCGCAAAGAATTGGTTAAAAAACTGAATGTCAAAATGGAAGCAGCCCGGGTGGAGCTGCGACAGGTGCGCGACCAAGTCAAGAATATTATCGAAGCAGCCTTTGCCGACAAGGAAGTCAGCGAGGATGATAAGTTCCGATTTCTAAAAGAACTGGAAGATGTCGTATCTAAGAAGAATGATGAGATTAAAGAGATGCGCGATAAAAAAGAGAAAGATATCATGACGATTTAATTTAAGGCGTATGGCCGTTTGTGTGATGATAGCAGGGGGCCGAAGTAATATATTATGTTCACATTAATAATATTTTTGATTGTTTTGGGTTTGTTGGTCTTTGTCCACGAAGCCGGGCATTTTTTATCAGCCAGAAAATTTGGCATTTTTTGCGATGAGTTCGGTTTTGGCTTTCCGCCTCGGATCGTTGGCTTTCAGCGCATCAAAAAAGGGCAATTGCAAAAAATAGTTGGAGAAAAAGAAGTTGGTGAAAATACCGACCAAGCCGTAACCGATGAAGGCGAGCCAATCAAAGAACATACTGTTGTTGCAGTTGCCGCCGAAATAGATAAGCTGAACATCAAGCCGGGTTGGCGCATTATTTGGGGCAGCCGGGAATTGACCGATGAAGACAAAAAATTCAATACGGTATATTCTTTGAATTGGATTCCTTTGGGTGGTTTTGTCAAAATCAAGGGCGAACAAGGCAATGATAAGGACCAGCAGGATAGTTTTGGCAGCCGTCCCGCCTGGAAAAGAGCGGTTGTCTTGGCGGCCGGAGTCTTAATGAATATCGTTTTGGCCTACGTGTTGCTTACCGGCAGTATGATTTCTGGCATGCCTCAGCAGGTAGAAAACGGACAGGGCATGCCTTTTACCGATCATCGCATCCAGATTCTGGAAGTTAGCGCCGGTTCGACTGCGGAGAAAAGCAAAATCCTGCTAGGGGATGTCATTCAAAATATTGACGGCAAAACCTTTAGCAATACCGGAGAACTGCAGGATTATGTCGCTGATAAGTCGGGCAAAGAATTAACATATAATATTCTCCGCGGCAAAGATAAGTTGGTTATAAAAATTACACCGACCGTACTGGCCGCAACCGGTAAGGGCGGCATCGGCATTACGATTGCTGATGTCGGTACGGTTAAATATCCTTGGTACAAAGCATTGGTAGAAGGCTTTAAGGCGACTTTTATATTGTTGTGGGCTATCTTGGTCGGGTTGTATGGATTGTTGCATAGCATTCTTAAGGGGGTTTCAATAGGCGCGCAGGTAGCCGGACCGGTAGGCATTGCCACTATGACCGGACAAATGGCTAATATGGGCTGGGTATATTTAGTGCAGTTTACGGCAATGTTGTCGCTCAATTTAGCGGTTATAAACATTTTGCCTATTCCGGCTTTGGATGGCGGTCGATTGTTATTTTTGCTAATCGAAAAGTTGCGCGGCAAACCGATGAACGAAAAATTAGAAGCCTCGCTTAATAATGTTTTCTTTTTGCTGCTGTTATTATTGGTAGTGTTTATTACTTATAAAGATGTAGTGAACCTGGGCTGCTTGACTTGCAAGCTGGGTAGTTTCTTTAAATAAGTTTATAATTTAATCATATGAATATCGATATCAAGGCGACAAATCTGGAGCTGACTCCGGCGCTAAAGAACTATATCCAAGAGAAGATGGATATGCTGGATAAATACCTGGGAGATACTCCGCTAATCCATGCTCATTTTGAGGTCGAGTTGACTACCAAACACCACGTCAAAGGAGAAATCTTCAGGGCAGAAGCTAATTTAAACTTGCCGCACGATATGTTGCGTATCGAGAAGACCGAGAAAGACATGTACAAAGCGATTGATAAGGTAAAAGACCATCTAAAAGAAATGATCGTGAAGTATAAAGAAAAGCTGGTTGATAAAAAAAGGCAATAATTTATGAAAAAGAGAGGAGGTGCTTTTTCGCTGGTAGAGATTTTGGTGGCGATTTTCGTCATCGGTCTTTTGGCTGCCGTAGCTATGGCTGGTTTTTCGAGCATGCGCAATCAGTCCTTGGATTTACAGCGTTTGCATGATATTCGGCAGATTCAGACCAGTCTTGACCGTTATGCCAGTGATAGCGGCGGCGTCTATCCTAATAAACTAGAAATAGGCAAGCCGTTAGTTTCGCCAAACGGTTCTACGACTTACATGCAAAAGGTCCCTTCCAGCCCGAGTCCGCGGGCAATCGGTTCTTGTCCTGATCGTGATTATACATATGTGCCAACTTCTAACGGGCATTCCTATCTGATGACCTATTGTTTGATTAGCGGCAATGCACAGTTTGCCAAAGGCGATTGCCACGCAATGCCTGGTTTGCAATGCGTGCAGAATAAAGTTTGCAGCTGTACCGATAAGCAAAAATATTGCTGCGGTTATTGTGATGTCGGCTCTATTTGCGGCGGCGGACAACTATTCAAGAAAAATTATGCCCAGTCCGAGAAGGCTTATTATGATTTAGTTGTAATGCCTTCTGGCTGTAACTTTGATAAGACGAGCGATCCTAGTTGCTCCGGCGTGGATAGCGGCAGAAAAAATTGGTCAGACGGCATTGTTATAGTCGACCCTGCCAGCGAGCTTTATGACGGTCTGGCTAATACCAATCAATTGCTCAATCAAGGCGGCGATCGCAGCGCCGATAAATATCCAGCGGCAAAATATTGTTCCGACTTGGAATTCAATCTAGGAAAGAATCAATTCGCCGATTGGTACTTACCGTCCGAGAAGGAGCTGGATGAGCTGTACAAGGCGACTAAATTAGCTACACCGTCTGCCGGTTATTTTGCGCCTGGCTATTATTGGTCCAGCACTCAGATTTCCGCTTCCCAAGTTAGCGTTCAGGATTTTAATGATATGGGAGGCAGTTTATCCAATAAGACCAAGGACTCTTTCAATTATTTACGCTGTATTCGCCATTAGATTGTGGATAACTATTCTAAGCCCTGATTTCAGGGCTTTTTATAAGGCTTTACTTTCGTTTTTTGTTCGGTTACAAT
>JBAXSE010000024.1:0-18049 GCA_037130845.1 Candidatus Falkowiibacteriota bacterium
AGCATCTTTGGCCAAAATGGCAAAAGTGTTGCGTTAGATTCTAGTCGCTAACATACAATACAAACCCTAACTTAAAAAATTTACAAATCATCAATCTCTAATGTCCTATCATCTTGTGGACATAGTTGAATTTGAACAGCTCCAATCCTGTACTCAGCATATAATCGACTCCCAATATCACTTGGCAATCCGCCGCGGCCAGTAATTGCGACAGCGCCGGCGGCACAATGGCAAATTTCAGATTACCCGCCCTGTACTTGACACTGTACTCAAATGACACCAGAGGCACCTTGAATGCTCCCAACCCGGGATAGAAATCTTCCGCTTCGCCGACATGCGGCAATCCTGTTGCCAGCGCCTCGGACACGTACGATTGTTTGGCGCCTGTATCCACGAATGCACGGACAGACTTGCCCTTGATATTCAAAGACGTGACAGGGATATCCATATACAACTCAAATGGAATACCGTCAAACTTTTCTTGGCCATCGGAAAAAAGGATCAGATCTTTATACAGCCAGATGTCCATTTCTCCGTGCTTGGACAGGATATCTCCGCCGATCAACGCATCCAAGGGAGTCCCGACATGATCAGCAATCTCCCGCAGGCTCACTCCGTTAGCAGTGCCGCCGCCCAGCAAATGCCCCTGATTATCAATGCTTATCTCCCCTTCACCCATGCTGGTAGGCGCTCCTGTGTCTATCAGACACATCTTGCCGCCAATATCGGCAATGATATGATTATTTACAAAATTAAAATGATAAGGCATATGCTTATATTTAATCGATAATAAAGGTGCTAATGAAGTCGAATTTGTCAGACCTAAGATTTGATACGATTTTGAGCCGAATTATATTTAATACCCCCTAATTATCCATCAAAAAGAGGCGTTTGTCCAACACCTCTCTTGTTTGCCTAATGAGAAATATTCGGTAATTCAGCAGTATCTATTGGATGCCCTTGAAGACGGGCATACCGGTCGTGGAGCTGACCGGAATATAGATAGTACCCGGGCGATCTTTCAATTCTTTGATGTATTGGTAATAGAGATAATTGGTAGTCAGGCTTTCGTTGATAATCTTTTGGGCATCGCGCTGGCCGGCGGCTTCGATAATTTTTCTTTCCGCTTCTTTTTTCTCCTTAGCCAAAATGAAATCATATTTTTGCGCTTCTTGTTCGGCTTGTAGTTTCTCCTGGATGGACTTAGTCAGATTGTCCGGCAATTTTACATCTCGCAACAAAACATTTTCAATAATAAAGCCTCGCGGCTCGACTTGCGCTTTGATAGCCTCCAAGACCTTCTCATTAACTTCCGTGCGCTTGGAAGAATATACCTCCTTGGCATCATACATGGCCACCACTTCTCGGATAGCGCTCCGGACCGTCGGGCGGATGATTTTTTCTTCGTAATCGGCACCGATGGTTTTGAAGATCGCTACGGCCGTTTGTTCATTAGCCCTGTACAACACGGTAATGTCCATGCCGACGTTCAAGCCTTCTTTGGTCATGGTATTGATCGAATCGTCACCGACCTTTTTGCCTTCGGTGGCCGCGCTGCTCATGGTATATTCGGTGGTACGAGTCGGCAAACGATGCACGACCGAGAAGGGAATGACGACATTCAGGCCCGACTTCAAGACCCGTTCACTGACACTGCCGAAAAGACTGATGACGCCGACCTCGCCGGCCTGGATAACTCGAACCGACATCATCGCTAAAAGCACGACAATAACAATCACGATTGTTTTTTTGAACTTCCCAGCTAGGAAACCCAGAGGATTACTCGCATCGAAATTTGGCATATTGTTTTCATTAATTACTTTGGCGTATTTAAGCTTGTTTAATTTAAGACTTTTTAGCCATGGTGCCAATCTGAAAATCAGCAGATACATCACGGCCATAAAAAACAATTGTTTACTGAAAATATAAAGAAAAAATCCCAGCAACACGAACCACAGATATTTGGTGTATTTTGCGTCAAGCATAATTGTTTAGAGTTTTACCACTTCTCAAAGTGCTCAGGAGAAATGTTGAAATACAAAGTTTACCCGCCTCGGAAGGGATCTGACCCCATTTCCATAGATTATTCGGGCAACAATTTGTGCCGTTTTAACAATTCAGATGCAAGATTATAAAATTCTATTTGATGCCCAGTCGAGGGAAACGGAATTATTAGCCCATCATTGATAACATTAAAACCGCATTTACTGAGGCATGGTTCAAAAAAACGGCACACAGGAGCCTTAACCAAAATTAAAGGAGTAGAATTATCTTTAATTAAGCTTCGTAAATCTTTCTTCAATGAAGACTCGCAAGACATCAGCATCTCATTGCGAAGACGGTTATTTAAACCATTAACTGGCGTATAGCATACGTCAACTATTAAAAACCCTAAATCCACAAACCTTTTTAATCCGTCATGCTTATTCTTCGGAACATACTTAATCAATTTCATCATTGCTTTGTATAGATTTTTTGTTTCACCATGCTCTGGGTCATAAAAATAGGTGTTATCTTGAGGTGGTGATTCCAATACAAAAATAACTTTAATGTCTTTGATTTTTTTAGGTGTATATTTTTGGCGTCTTTTTTTGTAATCTTCTTCATTCATAAATGTGCATTTACGCTTCAAGACAATCTAATCATTTAAAAACTAATCACTTTCACCGCATCTGCCACAATTTCGGCCGCACATTCCCCATAAACAGTATTTGCGTAGGCACAGGTCAGACCAGTGATAGTCCCAGCTACCTTAACCCAGGCGCTGTTCCAGCCTGTAAAATCAGAACCTTCCGGTGGAATAACATAGAATTGCTGATGACCATCTATTTTTTTATCAGTTCTCAGACCAAAATGCTCACCACTTACAAACGTGGCCATTACTTCTCCTTCCAGGGTTACCTTTTTAGGCTTAATCAATTGCTTTTCACAACTGCAATCAATATCTTTGCTCAGCCATTCTTTTTCCTTCTTCTTTGCCTCTGCAACTTCAGATTGTAATGTTGCATTGGCAAAATTAGGGTCAAATCTATAGTGTAAATTTCTATTTTTTATAAAACCAAGCAAGGTATTCAATTGGTCTCTAGTCTTATATTCTTTAGTTTCAATCAAATCCATATTATTGGTATTTTGATTTAATTTATATCTTGCTGATACATAGCCAATAGGGTAGCCATTAGCATCATCATTCAATATGCCACTTATAGCATAGAACTCATCGGCTTTATAATCTCTAAAGAAATAACCACGGTACAAATCCTGTTCAAATATCAATTTTCCATCTTTAAATATATAGGCCGTCATAATTGCACCAGTGCCGATATCACTACAGCTGACATAAAGATTGCTTTGACGTTTAGTTTTAATTTCATCAGTACTTAAATCCGCTGGCTTCGAACCGTTTTCACCCTCCCACCAAGACCAATAATGAATCTCCGGATCATAGGTGCAATCAATAGTCTTAAAAACATCAGCAGCTTGGCTCGTAGTAGCATTAATTTTTTCTCCCTCCACCGCTTTCTTAGACTGATTATCATCAGAACTTCGAGTTTGTACAACTAGCAAATATAAAAAAGCGGCTGACAAAACAGCCACCCCCAAGACGAGCCAAAATTTGCTAGATTTCATAGCATTACCATTAATTCCCTATATATTTAAGTATATCCCCTTAAAATAAAAGGTGCAAACAAAAAAAAGCGCCAGTTGGCGCCTTTTTTATGATAAATATGTAATCTAATGTCTAAAAGCTAGACAAAAACCTTATAATTCAAGACTTGACCCCAATACAATACCCCCTAATACCTCGAACATCTTATAATCCAAGCTTGCTCAACGAATTATACTCCTTGAGCTATGATTTGCCTCATTTACTAGCAATCTTCTGACTATAAATTTCTACTAACGGTTCTTCCCAGCCAAACATCGACGATATACCGCAAAGTATCTTAAAAGATTTGATGCAATTCTGATCCACATCGGTAAATTTTTCCAGCAGTTCTACTAGTTCCGTCATAAACCCTCCAACAACGCCATCGGAATCATCAACAGCATTGCTCAGTTTCCTATCCAAACGCAGTAGCAGCTTAACTAAGAGATCGGTAGTCTGCGGACTGGTTGGCAGTTCACTCACCAACGCGGACATACGACGACAGCCCTGGTTCAGAGAATCTTGATAATCGAACCAGGTCCGCGATGGCCCGTTATAAGATTTAATATAACGCAGCGCCTCCGTAATCGTCTGCTTGAATTCCGTTAGCTCCGTGATTGATAATTCACCGAGACGGCCATTGAATTTAATTTCCGCTCCGGGCACGATTTTTTCTTCATTCTCCATAGCTCGCCCGCTTAGAACCGCCATCAACGCAACGGCTATCACATGCTTGCATAAAATTTCCCGTTGTCCTAGATAGCAATCACATTCACCGCGGCTAATACCTTTGCGAGAAACAGTAACATTGTACTTCTCTGTGCCTTGGACCACGGCATGATAAAAATATTCATCTTCTCTAAATTCGCCGACTTTACCCCGCTCATATAATCCAACCGCCTTGTCAAAAGTCACTTGATCCACGCTATATTTTATTGTATTTAGATCAAACTTAGGAGACATACTATATATTTCAATAATTTAAATTATATTCTACATTTTCTGGTAATAATCCTCACCATACAATTCAGAAACTTTATCCGATTGAAAAATTTCCTTACTCTCAACATCCATTAAACTCAAAACCCCTTCGTACCCTCCCCCTGTGTCCATAATCCAAACATTACCAAACTTCACCGGCACTAGACTGCTGCGATAAATTGAAGTGTGGCCTATATAAACTTCTTTAAATCTTTTGACCGTTACAGGTCTATTATCCCATAAGGCGCGATCCCACATGAGGAAATTAAAATCAGCTTCTCTTTCGGATATAGTCGCCGACACTCCGCCGTGGACAAAACATCTATTTTTATCATCAACATAATAATAAGGAAACTTGTTAATTTTCTCACGGTGCTTAATCCAAATTTTATGGTCGTGTTGTAGATAGGAATCAATAGTCGCCCGCCCGCCTTGTGTGGTCCATATGGTCGGCGTAGCGCCAAACATCAGCCATTGCATTAGCCAATAGGTGTGATTGCCCATGACGCAGATTAAATTCTTGATCTTGAACAACTCTTCATAAACTTCCACCGTTTCCGGCCAGCCGTCGTTTTCATCGCCCAGGGAAATCAGAGTGTCACTATCATAATCGAACTTACTGCGCTCCAGGCATTGCATTAACGATTTGTAACCACCGTGAATGTCACCAATCACGAAAGTTCTACTTTTTTTCATACTACAATTTAAGAATCAATTTTTTTCTTACTCTCACTGTTTTCTATTCTTTTTTTGGCTTTTGTAATGGCGTCCGGAATGGGTAAATCTTCCGGCATAGTTCCGCCCAAATCGGCAATGGTTTTTCTAACTCTTTTACCTACTTCATGATGAGTTATATTGGCCAGATATTCACCATGTATGTTTTCACGCCTTAACTTGGCGTCGGCTTGCGTAGCACGAAAGAGATTGGCAGCTAATTCCTCACTGCCCATATGGTCAAGAATTTTTTGGGATTTTTTTAATTTTTTACGGTCATGGATATCCTGAGCCTTCAAACCGCCATACAAACCCATATAACCAAAATTCTGAAACACCGCAAAACTTTTTACTCCGGCGTTATCAGCCGCTTCCGCCAAAGAAACATTGTGCTTCTTGACCTCGTCCCGCAGTTTCAAACGCATCTGGTCTTCGGCTAATTGATCCGACATTTCCTGTCGTCTGGTTTGTATTGCAAAATAAGCTTGGCCAAGTGCGACAATCTCTTTGGCCGGGTCGGAATTTTGGATTATCAGATAACAAGCATAACGCGATAAAAGCACGTCTTCAACCTCTCTTTTCGCCCCGGAACCAACTTCGACCATATCGTTGATGTCAACGAAATGGTTGTGGATATCTTGACCACTGTTTTTACAAGCTTCTTTAGCCTTGGACACCACCTTAATAAAGTTGCGGTAATCTACATACTCCAGAGCATTGGCTAATTCACGAGCAGTCCAATAATCAGAACCAAACTCATTAACATGTTTAATTGATTCAAAAATTACTTGTGCCATATATTTTGCTCATAAGTTTTCATAATAATCGACCTCCTCTTTGGATATCGGACCCAAATCTTTGAGAATATCGCTATAAGAAGCTCGTCGAAAAGATTCCAGCTCATCTGGTTGTTTAATCACATCAACCACCCGTCCACAAACCAAATAATCCGCACAATCGTCCTCGTGGATATAGATCGGGGCAATATTTTGGCTTGACTCTGACAAAAGGATGACTTGGTGATTGGCTCTGTCTATTAAAAATTTTTTGACATTGGCCATACCGCCGATAATCGACACCACATACTCACCATTTGCAGGAGCAACCCGGGTCTTGTCCACGACCAAATAGTCACCTTCATCAACGCTCTTGCCATTGATTTGGGCCCGATTCATGGAATTGCCAATCGCTCGCAAGACATACAAATCGCCGAGCTTATTCGCCAAGCCATTCCCCAGAAGCTTTACGGAAATTTTCAGATACTCCTCGACTTTTTGATCCGCGCAGGTCAAGGCCTCTCCGCAGTTGGCCGAACCGACAATCGGCAAGGACGCAATCTTGGACTTATCATCCAAGCCGCTCGAGGCTGGACGCAAAGTCTTGCCATCCGTGCCAACCAAAAGCAAGCCTTTGGCGATCAACCGATCCAGATGATGCTTGATCTTCTGCGGACTGCCGGCCTCGCCAATAAGTTCGCCAATCTTGCGCAAAGTCAATCCGGCCAAACCTTGCTCTTTGGCCAGATTTAAGATTTTTTGTTGGATATTATGCATATTTTGATATATATCACAGTATATACAGCCGATTTAGTCCTGTCAAGTTTTTATTAACAAAACTTATCTCTTGACAAACCTAAACCAAGCACTATAATAAAAAATAGAGAGTAATTATTGTTTGTGGCAACAACTACCCCCTATTCAATTTGGACGTCTTTTTTGCCCTTTGGGACATTCAAACAAGATCCAAAATAAACTGCAACTTTATTTTAACAGATTTTGATTATTAAATAAATAAGGGTATTTATTAGGCACAAAATTCTATGGCCAAATTCATACTGAAAAAAGATTCGCAAGGTGACTACTACTGGATACTAAAATCTACTAACAACGGAAAGATTGTCGCAAAAAGCAGCGAATCATACGAAACAAAAACTGGTGCGAAAGATTCCGTCGAATGGACTCGAGCAAACGCCAAAAATGCTAGTTTAGTAGACGAAGCTTAAAGAAACTAAGAACGAGACCACAACTCGTTCTTTTTATTTTTTAATTATTAAGTTTATTCCCCGCTCCAATCCCGACACAGCATCTCGGCCTGTTCCAAAACAATCTTGGTCGCACCTTCCTGCTTGTCCGGCGGATAACCGTGTTTATTCAACAGCTTTTTGACCAACACCCGCAACTTGGCTTGCACGCTTTGCTTAAGTGTCCAATCAATAGAGGTATTCTTGCGCAGTAATGCCACTAGCTCTTGGGCGATTTGTTTCAGGGTATCGTCGCCAATTTCCATCACCGCACTGTCATTGGCGCAAATCGCATCGTAAAAAGCCACTTCATCTTCGCTTAAATGCAGGTCGGCTCCACGATTTTTCTCCTCGCGCAATTTCTTGGCCAATTCTACCAGCTCGGCAATCACTTGCGCCGCTTCGATGGTTTGGTTTTGATATTTCTTGATGGTGTCTTCCAGCATCTTGGAAAAGGCGCGCGATTTGACCAGGAATTTTTTCTGCATGGTGCGGATTTCGTCGTTTAATAACTTTTTTAAAACTTCCAAAGCCACGTTCTTGCGTTCCAAGCCTTGCACCTCGTGCAAAAATTCATCAGACAAGACGGCCACATTCGGCGATTGCAAACCGGCCGCCTTCTCAAAAATCCCAACTACAAAGCCCCCGGCCCGCTCCAACATTTTCTGGTCATCAAAGGCTACGACTACGCCACCAAAGAATTCATCACCAACGACTCCGGCACCCGCAACGGCCGCGATTATCGTTACCCGGAAAAAGTATTATTCACCGCCCTCCGCGAATACCCCACCGGCAAACACCTCCCCATCAAAGAAAACAAAAAAATGCTAATCATCGTCAGCAAATAGCCCTCCCCTACCAAGAGTATATATGTTAAGATATTCGGTAATGAATTATTAAGCAAATAATCATTTAATCCATACCAGATTAAAGTAGAGATAGTCAAAATATGGTTAGTCTACGCACATTTCGGACAAATGACAAGCGGTAAAAGTAATTGATTTTTAGTGATATTTTTAAAAGCCTCTCTCGTTGCTGCTACTTGACCGTAATGTTTTCTGATTAACCTGATTTTAAGTCGCTGTTGGGTGGCAGGCGAAGTGATGGCTGTTGCAATTTCATTTGGCGTTCGTTCTAAAGGGTCGGATTTTAAAGGTTTAACGTTGTTGTAATATTCCGCATACTCTTCTAATATTTTTTGTTTGTTTGCTAGGTCGATCCAATCACCCCAAAATACCGTATACAGTAAATCTTTTTGGATTACTCCATTAAATGCTTCGACCGGCCAATTTTGTTGCGGTGTTCCCGGATCGATGAATTGCAGTTTAATATTATTTTCCAAACAGAATTTTTTTACCGCTTTGCTGATGTGCGCCTTGGCATTGTCTAGTCTGACAATTTTTGGAAATCGTCCATACTTGTTTTCAATCCGTTCTAACAGGTCAATTACATCCCAACGATTAATCCGATGCTTAACAAATGATATCGCGACACTTCGTCCGGAATATTCGTCTATGGCGTTAAAAATGCTCAATTCACGGGGTTTTTTGTTAGTTAGACCAATGTCATCAATGCAAACAACTTCCAAGAATTTCTGACCTTTCGGAAATATTATGAATATTTTTTTACGCTCTTTAAATTGATTACTTTTGCCTTTTCTTTTTAAAACACTCCAAACGCCCTTTTCGGTCATATACACTCCAACCGTTTCTAATTGGTGCGCTATGCCCACAAACGAACGTTCTGATTGTTTGCGGGAAATATCTTCGCGATACTGCACAATTAATTTTTCCACTACCTCCGGTGTTTTATTCCAAACATTAATAGGCGCTTTAGATTTGCTTATGCCTCCAACTGCCAGCCAATCGTAGTAAGTACTTTTAGGCATGCCCATTTGCATTAATATCCAGTACTTAGATTTATTCAAACGTTTACTTTCAACTTCCACTTCTTTTAATTTCTTTTGCTTTGCAAAATCCGACAAAATGTTATACTTTAACATAGAATTGAGTAGTTAATTTAGTTAATTGTTAGTCCAATTACTATTTTACTACTCTTTTCTATTTTTGACCTTATACGGGGTCAATTTTTGTCCGAAATGTGCGTGGGATTACCAGGTGTTGACATAAATTTTTAATTAAATTTTAAAACCAATATTTTTTAAATTATTTTTTATCCTTTCTTCCAATTCCTTAGACTGCTTGAATTGTTCCGACAGTTCAGCAGTAATATTTTTCATTTTTTCCTCAAACACTTCGTCATCTTCTTCCACATAATCCGAGCCGACGTAACGGCCGGGAGTCAGGACATAGCCGTTTTTTTCCACTTCTTCAATCTTGGAGGCTTTGCAATAACCTTTGATATCCTCGTACGTTCCGTCAATTGTCCGCCAGGCATGATAGGTCGCGGAAATTTTCGCGATGTCTTCGTCGGTTAGTTCGCGATTTTTGCGACTGATCATCGTGCCCAGCTTGCGCGCATCAATGAATAGGATTTCGTCATGGCGATTGCGGAATTTGTGGTCGTAGCGGTCGCGGGAGATAAACCACAGGCAACATGGGATTTGCACGGAATAGAAAAGTTGCGGGGGCATAGCGACAATGCAATCCACTAAACCGGACTTGATTAAATTTTGCCTAATGTCGCCTTCGCCCGAGGTGTTGGACGAGAGCGAACCGTTGGCCAGGACAAAACCGGCGATACCGGTGGGCGAGAGATGATGAATCATGTGTTCAATCCAGCCGTAGTTGGCATTGCCGGCCGGTGGCACGCCGTATTTCCAGCGCACATCGTCTTTGAGTCGCTCCCCGCCCCAATCGCTAATGTTAAAAGGCGGATTAGCCAAGATAAAATCCGCTTTGAGGTCTTTGTGCAAGTCGTTATGAAAAGTGTCGGCATTGTGGTCGCCGAGGTTACCTTCAATCCCGCGAATGGCCAAGTTCATTTGGCAGAGGCGCCACGTGGTCGGGTTGGATTCCTGACCATAGATGGCCAAGTCTTGGGTACTGCCGCCGTGCGCTTCCACGAATTTTTCGCTTTGCACAAACATTCCGCCCGATCCGCAACAAGGATCATAGACCCGGCCTTTGTAGGGCTCAATCATTTCTACCAAAAGTTTGACCACGCATTGCGGAGTAAAAAATTCACCGCCACCCTTGCCTTCGGCGCTGGCAAAACGACCGAGGAAATATTCATAGACCCGGCCGAGCACATCTTTGCTCTTACTTTCTTTGTCGCCCAGGCCAATCGTGCTAACTAGATCAATCAATTCGCCTAAGCGCACTTTGTCCAAATCAGGGCGGGCATAATTTTTCGCCAAGACGCCTTTGAGTCGTGGATTGTCTTTTTCTATGGCAATCATGGCATCATCCAACATTTTGCCGATTTCCGGCTTCTTGGCATTGTTTTGCAAAAAGCCCCAACGCGCCATGGCCGGCACCCAAAAAACGCCGTCTTGGGTATAGGCGTCTTTGTCCTCGTCCAAGCCGTCGTAATATTCCGGATCGTCCATGATTTTTTTGCGCTGTTCAGAAAAAGAATCGGAAATGTATTTGAGAAAAATCAAACCCAGCACCACGTGCTTGTATTCCGCCGGGTCCATGTTATTGCGCATCTTGTCCGCCGCCGCCCAAAGCGTTTCTTCAAAACCGACATTGGCGCTATTGGATTTATTTGATTGTTTTGCCATATGCATATTTTCGTTAATTTCTATCTGAACCCTACCACTTTTCACCCAAATAATCAATCTATTTCCTCAATATTTTTCCTTTTTAATTAGCTATTTATTCGCAAATTATCCCATATTCCTCAAATCAGCATCTGCTCGCCCCATTATTATCGCCTCCCAATCCAATAGATTTTCCTTGCCTTCCCCTTCGGATAGTCCTTTTTGAGCCTAGGCGAAAAATAGGGTCAGTTCTGGAATTATGACTTTATTATACAAAATCATAATTCCAGAACTGACCCCAACGTTACACTATCTTGTATTACTTATTTTCTCCCATATCTCTTTTCAATCTCCCCTTCCGCCAGCTCCTTGCCCGACCAGCGGCCAAATCGCGCTTTGCAATCTCGGCAATCCCATTCGCTGACGCCATCATAACTCTCCGGGCTGGGCCAAGCATATTCCAGGCCGACAATATGAGCACTGCCGCATTTTTGGCATTTTTTTTGTTCCATATTTTTTAATTAATAGCCCGATAGCGGGTCGCCCGGCCCAGGCCGATTTTCTCAATTTTGTTCATGGATAATAATTTCTCCAGTGCCTGATTGACGGTTGGCCGTGCCACTTTGGTCTTTTTCACAATCTCACCGGTGCTGGCGTACTCAGCAGAAGCAATGCAATTCCAAACCGCCAGCTGTTTGGCGGACAGCAAGATCTCTATGTTTTCCGTGGACAGCAAGGCGACGGCTTGTTCGGCCTGCAATTCCACAATCCGCAAAAAATATTCCAACCAAGGGCCGACATTTTCTTTGGCCGTGCCAAAAGACTTTTGACTTTTGCGCAATGCCAAATAATAATCCATCTTAGTATCCTCCACTATTTTTTCTTGCGACACATACGGAACGAAGGCATAGCCTGATTTGAGCAAGAGTAGATTGGTCAAAGTCCGCGACAAGCGGCCATTACCGTCTTGGAATGGGTGGATCTTCAAAAACTCGATCAAAAATCCGCCAATCAGTAAAAGTGGATGGTTCTTTTTCTCTCTTAGAGCCGGCACTATCCAATCCATTAATTCCTGCATTTGCTTGGGCGCAAGATATGCCGGCGTGGTCTTGAAAACTATGCCGACTTCTTTGCCGTCGGCGTCTACCATGGAGACATTATTTTCCAATTTCTTATAATCCCCGCGATGCCGTGCATCTTTCTCTACGTATTTCAGCATCTCTTTGTGCAAGTGTTTGATTGAACTTTCGTTGAAGGGAATTGTCGGCCAAGCATCAAAAATATTTTTCAACAACTCATAATAGCTTTGGGCCTCTTGCCTGTCGCGGTCGCGAAACTTGGTTATTTTCAGCCCCTTGATGGCATTTTCCACGTCCTCATCGCTCATCAGCGAGCCCTCGATCCGGGTCGAGGCGGCAGAAGACGTCACTAGGACTGATTGCTTTAGCCGGCCCAAAAGCTGGGGCGACAGATTGACTCCCGACGTCCAATGCCCTTTTATCTCATCTATCCGAGCAATACGGGACAATATTTCCGGCGTGATATTTGCTAGTCTTTTATTATAATTTGTCATATTAATATCATATATTTTAACTATATATGATTATATATGATTATATATGATTTGTCAAGAGTCCATGCTCAGGTGTGATTGAATATAAGGCAAAAGCCGCATCGCTGCGGCTTCGCATTCTGCCACCAAGGCGACAGAAGGTGTATATCTATAAATTATACCACATTTTAAGCATCGTCACACATATAGGTATAGTTATACCTAAACTATACCTATACTATACCTATCACTGCAAAATACAGTAAATTACTTACAAAAAAGCCGCTTTGCGTTGCGCGAAGCGGCTTTGGTTTTAGGTCAGAAATGGCTGTTTTAGCCATTTTCCATATACTCGGCCAATTGGCCGTCGAACTTTTTGGCCAGGTCGTCTTGGTTGGCGAAGCAGGGCGAGGCTAGGTCGTAGCTGCGCGACAGCGGGAAGAATTCCAGCTGGACCATCGTTGCTTTGCTCGTTTCGTCCTCGCACATCGAGGATATCTGCACCAGTCCGCCCATCACTCGTTCGCCGCCCTCGGCATAATCGTCGATATAAATCCAATTGCCGACTTCGTATTGCATTTCTTCTGCCATGATAACACCTATAAATATTGAAAAATTGTTAATGATCTATTTACACTAGACACCGCCTGCATGTTTGCGGACAAAGAATAATAGGCCGCAGGCCGACCCAAGCGCTACCGCCACAGCCGCAAAATACTCATAGCCGACATCATAGACGCTGCCGACCACCGACCCGGGCACCACCAAGATGACCGCAGTAATCAAGCTGCCAGCCAGCATATTCCAGAATACAATCCAGATAACGCCAACCAAATTGAGCAGATTGTCGCACAAACTATATACTTCCTTCTTGATATCCAAGACGGCACCTCCTGATTAATGAACAAATATTACCCCCACCCTAGCAGAATGACTGGAGAAAATCAATCCTCCCTGGGCGGACGAGGTCCTAAGAAACCTTGCAAAAAAGCCGTATTTATACTAGAATATTTCCCAAATAAGATCTTTAACAATTTGGAGAAATAATGAAATTATATGTTATCCCGATCGAAAACGCCTGCTGTGGCAGTTGCCAGGTGTGCATCACGCGATTCAAGAAGGACCAACGCTTCGGCCAAACACTGAACATTGCCCGGCTGTCGCAGATCCAAGACCTGGACATCGACAAAATAGAGATTACCGGCGGCGGCGATCCCTTGTTGCATCCGCAGATCGACCGGATTATGGACGTCTGCCTGCACAAGGCGCCGACCCAGATCTATACCAATGGCTTTTATCTGGCCGATCACCTGGATTCGGGCATCTTGCAGCGATTATCATATCTCTGCCTGTCGCGCATGCACTACGACAATGCCCAGAACCTCAAATTGATGGGCGTCAACCAGGGCGTGGCCCTGCACCTGCTGACAGCCATGGGCATCTCGGTCAAGCTATCGCTAGTCTTGCAACGCTCCGGCATCAGCACCGTCTCGGAAGTATTCAAATATCTAGCCTGGGCCGATGCCTGCCATGCCAAAAAGGTGGTCATCCGCCAAATGTTCGACTATGACCCGATCACAACCAAAGAAGAATACGAGCAGTTGTTGGCAATGGAATATGTATCATCCGAAAGCATCTTTTGGGACATGCATATCAAGGAATATCAATTAGACAGCCAAGGCAATCCGATCTTTCGATGGAAAGATCTGGAAGTCGAGGTGGAATACCGCTCTTGCGCCTGCGAGATATCATCCCCCGCCCTGCGTGGCAACGGACAGATCTATCTGGGCTGGAGCAACACCCCGTGGCACGATCGCAGAAAGGAAGAAAAATTATGAGCTGGTTAACAGGACAAGAAGTAATACGACAGCGCGAGCTGGGCCGGATACAAATCGAGCCCTTCGATGAGAAGCAGGTCAATCCCAATTCCTACGACTATCGCTTGGGGCGCATGCTGCGACGCATTGTTACCAATTCCACGCACCAGGGCATCCCCTGCATCGATCCACGCAAAGATATGGAATATGAAGAGATTACCATCCCCGACGACGGTTATCTACTGGTTACCGAATGCGCCTATCTGGGCCATACCATGGAGAAATTCGGCAGCGAGCATTATGCCAGCCTAGTGACGGGCAAGAGCAGCATCGGCCGCCTCTTCATCAAGAACCATGCCTGCGCCGGCCTGATCGACCAAGGCTTCTACAACCACATCACGCTGGAGATCACCGCCAAGCTGCCCACCCTCATCTTTCCGGGTATGCGCTTTGGCCAGATCTTCTGGTTTGACAGCATCGGCGAATGCCAACTCTACCAAGGCAAATACAGCCAAGGCAGCAATATCGCTTTACCTTCAAAAATAATATTAGATTGGAACGATTAGCATGAAACAAGCATTAATGATTTCTTTTTTCGGGCCTTCTGGCTCGGGCAAGAGCACTTGCCGCCATATCGCCGAGGCTTATCTGCGTGACCAAGGCTACATCACTCACAACATCGATGTCGCCTATCCGCTGCGCTGCATCCAGGCCTATACCTACGAAATATTTGGATTAAATACACAAGATCCGCTAGGCGACGGCTTCCAGCAAGACGGACAACTGCTCGGCTTCTTGGCCAAGCATTTCGAACCGCAGTTAGGGAAAACGGTGCGCAAATTCTTTAGCACTATCCGCCCGCAAATCGGAGACAACGACCTGGTCGCCTTTATCAATACCGATTGCCGCAACAATGCCTACCAGGCTCTCAAGGACGAAGGCTTCCAATTTATCAAAGTAGACGTTTTTCCGGACATCCTGAACCGCCGCCGCCAGAGTAGAGGCGACCTAACGCCCTTTGATTACCAGTCATCGGTCGAGTCTTACGACCAAATTGAGGCCAGCTATGTCCTGCCCAACAACAATACCGTTCTTGCATTGCAAGAAAAAATCCAAAAGATTTTGGACAATTTAATGGCCAGTGATACCTAAAAACCAAACCCGTTCTGATGCAAAATCGGAGCGGGTTTTTTACTTAAATCAAGTCAAATATTCACCGATTGACTTTGTAGATATTAATGCTATGTTGTAGCCATATTAACAAATTGTTCATTATTAATTGCGGGTGAAAAAATGAGTATGCATGGAATTGAGCATCACGATAGTGGAGGTTGGTTTGTGTTTATTGGATTAGCTATAGTCTGGCAAGGGTCTTCAATCTGGGCTACCAAATTCCTAGAACAGTATATGCCTATTTGGCTGGCGGCAGTTCTTTCTTATTCGATTATTCTAATAATCTTAGTCATCATTGGAAAGGCGATTGTAAATAGCCACAACGAAGACAATTCTGAATAGAACTCAACATCTATCGCGGCAGCTTCCAAATGCCCCTCTGATAACAGACGGGCATTTTTATATACAGTTTGTTTTTTAATACCTCACATCTTCTTGTGAAACCGGATTATACTCATTGTATTCGTTCAACTTGAATGTGACTTTGGTATAGCCTTCTTGTCGAGATAGTGTGGCGCTAATAGTGCTCAAGACAAAGCCGACTTCTCCCTTGATTTGCTTAATGCTCATATTGCCGCCTTTGGCGCTAAAGATTACTCTGCCATCTTTGATAATATCCATATTTCTCGACGGAGCATTGCAGCCACGGCAAGAATAATAAACAATAGTCTCCGCCTTTTTGTCATTATCGATATCAATCTTATCAACCAAGTCAACAAGATTTTTAGGGACATAATAGCCAGCGTATTGGGGAAAGTCATGATAATTCTTGATGGAATATTTATCGCTTTCGCCATTTAATTTTAATTTTTGTATTTCTGCTTTTGTCTTCAGACCGCAGAACTTTCGATCCAGATTTTCATAATCGCTATATGAAATATCTGAGCTTGACTGGACAACAACGGCAGCCGTCTCCTTTTTGGCCGCTGCAATTTGATTCTTGTTCACAGGATAAGCCTTGGCGAAATAGCCGCCGATTAGCAGCGCTAGCAAAACAATCAAGAATTGCTTCTTCATATTTTTATCTTATTTTTTTAACAGCCTCGCAGGCATAGAATCATCATCGTTTATCGGCCTTGACTATATTATATTCCAATTTGAATTTCGGCGCTATTAGCTCCCTCCGCCATATAAAAAAGACTACCCGAAGGCAGTCTTTTTTATATGGCGGAGCGGATCCCGATTGGAATCGGGACGACCCCCTGCGTGACAGGTGGTAAGAGTAAAGATTTCTAAGCGGAGCGGATCCGCCTTCGTGAGTACACTACGGACGGGCAGGCGGGACTCGGCTCCCGTCGCTAAGTGTCGCTAGCCCCGATGTCCATCGGGACGTCGCTCACTAAGCGCGCCAGCCCGGTCTCAGCCGTGCCTGAAGACACATGCTTCCGACATTCTCGTCCCGACGTAGACAAAGCAGTTTGCCTACTTCCGCTCCGCATAATAAAATATGCCCCAAGACATAAAGTCTGAGGGCATATTTTATTATGCGGAGCGGACGGGACTCGAACCCGCGACCTCCTGCGTGACAGGCAAGCGTTCTAACCAGCTGAACTACCGCTCCATTTTTTTAACGACACATGATAATTTTTTTTGACACTCAGTTGCGTGAGCGGATCCCGATAGCAATCGGGACGACCTCCTGCGTGACAGGCAATAGTTCCCTGTCTCCCGCGAGGGAGGTAACCAGCTGAACTACCGCTCCAGATTGTAAACATAAATCCTTGTGCACAAAACAACTACCTAATCCCAGGTTCATCCCGGGACCAAATACGGTTGGCATCATAACACCTAAACTCAAGCAAGTCAAGGCTGCTATTGCTATTTATTTTAAACGCGATAAAATAAGAGGGCATTATCGCTTATGTTCAAAGTGGAATCAAATTCTAAACGTAACGGGCCGTCTAAGGCCTCAGAAACCACCCAAAAGGAGTCTGTTTTAGAGTCCGCCGTCGAAGCAATCAAAGAAGCCGGCGACCGACGTCATATCAGCCAAAGCAAAGATGCCGGCGGGCTGAATTACGAACAAGATAATGAAAATACCATCGGCCGCGTCTTAGAGCAACTCAAGGGAATTACTGACAGCCGAGCCAAAAAAGAATTCATCAATAAGCACGCCACCGAGCACGCCCACACCCGCAAAAATCTGCACGAAGGCAAGGCGCCCTACGAAAAAATCAACAAGCCTATTATCGCGCTCAAAGAGCTTGGAGAAACCGAACAGCAAAATATCGAATCGGCCCACAAGAAACTGCAACAATTACTGCATCACGACAAGAAATCCGAAACCGAGCAGCAACGGCGAGATCGAGAAAGATTGCTGCGCGACATCGCGACCATGAAAGACAAAAACGTCGCCCGCTTCAAAGACATCGCCAAGCATTTCAAAATTGATATAAACGCCAATAAATAAATCACCCCGATGTACTGAACTGTACCCCAAAAAGTGGACACGCTAGTGTCCACTTTTTTCTTTTGCTGA